>CAMBSK010000013.1 GCA_945870575.1 Bordetella parapertussis
ATTAATTCGCAGAATTAATTGGAACCTGACCCCAATTTCCCCGCTAACCCCAATTACGCCAACCGCATCAACTCTGGTGTGATGCTTTGCCAAACAGGGTCATTCATCAATTGAAAATCCCCGGCCAAAGCCGCCTGGCACATGCGCTGCAAAGTCTCTGCGTGCGGCAACACCGTGCCCGCAAACCTTGCTTGGCCTAGGCCATCGGCGATCAAGAGCGTTGGAAAATTTTCTATATCCAAATCGCCAAGCAAGTCATCTTGTGTCTCAATATCCACCCACACAAACCGCACTTCGGGCAATTGCGATGCCAATTGTGCAAAGATAGGCTGGTATTCACGACAAGTACCACACCATTGCGCGCACAGGCAAAACACATGCATGGCATGCACATGGGCGGGCTGCGATAACGGCGGCTTGTTCATGTGTCGCATGATAACGGTGCATCCTTCACCAACAGCAGACCTCCGCACGCATTACCATCCCCGCATGGCCCGACTGCCCCGTCTCTCATTGCCCGGTTACCCGCACCACGTGATATTGCGCGGCAACAACCGTCAGTTGATCTTCAAAGACAACAGTGACCGGCAAGCCCTGTTGGGGCTTTTGGTTGGGTATTGTCAAAAGCATGGGGTGAATTTGCATGCGTTTGTGCTGATGGACAACCACTTGCATTTGCTGGTGACGCCGCAGTTTGACAAGGCCTTGTCAAAAATGATGCAGGATTTGGGCCGCGACTATGTGCGTTATTTCAATAAAAAACACACCCGTACCGGCACCTTGTGGGAAGGGCGGTTTCGCAGCGCTTTGATTCAAACCGACAGGTATTTTCTGGCCTGTATGGTCTACATAGACCTGAACCCGGTGCGCGCTGGCATGGTGGCGCAGGCCTTGGACCACCCCTGGTCCAGCCACGCGCATTACGTCGGGGCGCGACAGGATAGCTGGCTGGTGCCGCACGATGTCTACTGGGCTTTGGGCAACACGCCGTTCGCCAGAGAAAAGGCGTATGCCGAGCTGGTTCAATATGGTATTGAAGAAAGCAAGAAGCACGCACTCACATCATCTGTTTTGGGTGGATGGGCTTTGGGCGAGGACACTTTCACCCAAAACCTGCAACCTTTGTCCAAAAGAAGGGTCAGCAAGAGCAAAGCCGGGCGTCCGTTCAAGCCCAACAATGAGATTTGATCTGTCCCCAATTAAATACTTGAATTCAATAATCAACAATTAATTGGAACCTGACCCCAATTAAATTGTTTGAAATTGTTTGGAATTCAGCATTTGCTGGACTATGCTTACGCCTCTTCCAAGATATACACAGAGGATGGCGAGATGCAGCACGCGTTTACCGAGGGTTTGTACCAGTCCAACCAAGAGCATGATGCTTGCGGTGTGGGTTTTGTCGCTCATATCAAAGGGCAGAAAAGTCACGAGATTGTTTCTCAGGCTTTGAAAATTCTGGAAAACCTGGACCACCGTGGCGCGGTCGGTGCCGACAAATTAATGGGTGACGGTGCCGGTATCCTGATTCAACTGCCGGACGCGCTCTACCGCGAAGACATGGCCAAACAAGGCGTGAATTTGCCGGCATTTGGCGAATACGGTGTTGGCATGGTGTTCTTACCCAAAGAAAGCGCGTCACGTTTGGCGTGTGAACAAGAACTCGAGCGCGCCATCCGCGCCGAAGGTCAAGTGTTGTTGGGCTGGCGCGATGTGCCGGTGAATAAAGACATGCCCATGTCTCCGACAGTGCGCGCCAAAGAACCGCTGATCCGCCAAGTGTTCATCGGTCGCGGCAACGACGTCATCGTGCAAGACGCGCTCGAGCGCAAGCTGTATGTGATCCGCAAAACCGCCAGCGCCGCCATTTCTCATTTGAACCTTAAGCACGGCAAAGAATATTACGTGCCCAGCATGTCCAGCCGCACTGTCATCTACAAAGGCTTGTTGCTCGCCGATCAAGTCGGTACCTATTTCAATGATTTGAAAGACGCACGCTGCGTGTCTGCGCTGGGCCTGGTGCACCAGCGTTTCTCCACCAATACGTTCCCCGAATGGCCGCTGGCTCACCCTTACCGCTATGTGGCGCACAACGGCGAGATCAACACCGTCAAAGGCAATTACAACTGGATGAAAGCACGCGAAGGCGTCATGTCTTCCGCTGTGCTTGGCGCCGATCTGAAAAAACTCTACCCCATCAGTTTTGCTGACCAATCCGACACCGCCACGTTTGACAACTGTTTAGAACTCTTAACCATGGCCGGTTACCCGATCAGTCAAGCCATGATGATGATGATTCCCGAGCCTTGGGAAAACCACAGCCACATGGACCCGCGTCGCCGCGCGTTCTACGAATACCACGCCGCCATGATGGAACCTTGGGACGGCCCGGCCTCCATCGTGTTCACCGATGGCAGACAAATTGGCGCCACGCTGGACCGCAACGGCCTGCGTCCATCGCGCTATTGCATCACCGATGACGATTTGGTCATCATGGGTTCAGAGTCCGGCGTGTTGCCTGTGCCCGAGAGCAAGATCATTCGCAAATGGCGTTTGCAGCCGGGCAAGATGTTCTTGATCGACTTGGAACAAGGTCGCATGATCAACGACGAAGAGTTGAAATCGGGTCTGGCCAACAGCAAGCCTTACAAACAATGGATTGAAAACCTGCGCATCCGTTTGGATGATGTGGAAGAGCATCCCGTCGGCTCTCCCGAGCACACCGATTTGTCTTTGCTGGATCGTCAGCAAGCCTTTGGTTACACGCAGGAAGATTTCAAATTCCTCATGGCGCCCATGGCCGCCAACGGCGAAGAAGCCCTGGGTTCCATGGGCAATGACAGTCCGTTGGCCGTGTTGTCCAACAAAAACAAATCGCTCTACAACTACTTCAAACAATTGTTCGCGCAAGTGACCAACCCGCCGATCGACCCGATCCGCGAGGCCATCGTCATGTCACTGGTGTCGTTTGTCGGACCCAAACCCAATCTGCTCGATATCAACCAAGTGAACCCGCCCATGCGTTTGGAGGTCAGCCAACCGGTGCTGGACTTCCAGGACATGGCCAAGCTGCGCCATATCGACAGCATGACCAATGGCAAATTCAAAAGCGCCACCTTGGACATCACTTACCCCTTGAGTTGGGGCCATGAAGGTGTGGAAGCCAAGCTTGCTTCGCTGTGTGCACAAGCGGTTGACCAGATCAAAGGCGGCCACAACATTCTCATCATCAGCGACCGAGGTTTGAACGCCACACAAGTGGCCATTCCTGCGTTGCTGGCTTTGTCAGCGATTCACCAGCATTTGGTGAAAGAAGGTTTGCGCACCAGCGCAGGCTTGGTGGTGGAAACCGGCAGCGCGCGCGAAGTGCACCACTTTGCAGTGCTGGCCGGTTACGGCGCAGAAGCGGTGCATCCGTATTTGGCGATGGAATCTTTGGCCGAATTGCACAAAAGCCTGCCCGGCGATTTGTCTGCCGACAAGGCGATTTACAACTACGTCAAAGCCATCGGCAAAGGTTTGTCGAAAATCATGTCCAAGATGGGCGTGTCCACCTACATGTCGTACTGCGGCGCGCAATTGTTTGAAGCCATCGGCGTCAACAGCGAAACGATTGACAAGTATTTCACCGGCACACCCAGCCGCGTGCAAGGCATTGGCATTTTTGAAATTGCCGAAGAAGCCATCCGCATGCATGCCAGCGCGTTCAGCAACGACCCGTTGCTGGCCACCATGTTGGACACCGGTGGCGAATACGCTTGGCGCACACGCGGCGAAGACCACATGTGGACGCCGGACGCGATTGCCAAGTTGCAGCACAGCACCCGCGCCAACAATTGGACCACGTACAAAGAGTACGCACAAATCATCAACGACCAAAGCCGCCGTCACATGACGCTGCGCGGTTTGTTCGAATTCAAAATCGATCCTGCCAAAGCCATTCCCTTGGAGCAGGTGGAGTCCGCTGCCGAGATCGTCAAACGTTTCGCCACCGGCGCCATGTCGCTGGGTTCTATTTCCACCGAAGCACACGCCACGCTGGCTGTGGCCATGAACCGCATCGGCGGTAAAAGCAATACCGGCGAAGGTGGCGAAGACCCGGCGCGTTACCGCAACGAACTCAAAGGCATACCGGTCAAACAAGGCGAGTCTTTGAAAAGCGTGATTGGCGACAAGCAAGTAGAAGTCGACATGCCATTGCTGGCTGGTGATTCACTGCGCTCGAAAATCAAGCAAGTGGCTTCCGGGCGTTTCGGTGTGACCGCTGAATACCTGAGCAGCGCCGACCAAATTCAAATCAAGATGGCGCAAGGCGCCAAGCCCGGGGAAGGCGGTCAACTGCCCGGCGGCAAAGTGTCTGAGTACATCGGCTTTTTGCGTTATTCCGTGCCCGGTGTCGGCCTCATTTCACCGCCGCCGCACCATGACATTTACTCCATCGAAGATTTGGCGCAACTCATACACGACTTGAAAAACGTGGCACCGCATGCAGATGTCAGCGTCAAGCTCGTGTCTGAAGTTGGCGTGGGAACCATTGCCGCAGGTGTGGCCAAGTGCAAGGCGGATCACGTGGTGATCGCCGGCCATGACGGAGGCACCGGTGCGTCTCCTTGGTCGTCCATCAAACACGCAGGCAGCCCCTGGGAAATCGGTTTGGCCGAAACACAGCAAACCTTGGTGTTGAACGGTTTGCGCGGACGCATACGCGTGCAAACCGACGGCCAAATGAAAACCGGTCGTGATGTGGCGATCGGCGCATTGCTGGGCGCGGATGAATTCGGTTTTGCCACTGCGCCGTTGGTGGTTGAAGGCTGCATCATGATGCGCAAATGCCACCTCAACACCTGTCCTGTCGGCGTGGCCACACAAGACCCAGTGTTGCGCAAAAAATTCTCCGGCAAGCCCGAGCATGTGGTGAATTACTTCTTCTTTATCGCCGAGGAAGTGCGTCACATCATGGCGCAACTCGGCATCGCCAAGTTCGATGACATGATCGGCCGCGCCGATTTGCTGGACATGAAAAAAGGTGTAGAGCACTGGAAAGCCAAGGGTTTGGATTTCGGTCGCTTGCTGGCCATGCCGCCAGTGCCGCTTGGCACGCCGCTGTTCCATGTGGCGACACAAGAACACGGCCTAGACAAAGCGCTGGACAAAATACTGATTGAGAAAAGCCGCGCCGCCATCGACAAGGGCGAAAAAGTGCAGTTCATGGAAGTCGCGCGCAACGTCAACCGCTCGGTCGGCGCCATGCTGTCCGGCGCACTCACCAAGGTGCGTCCCGAAGGTTTGCCTGACGACACTTTGCGCATTCAACTCGAAGGTACCGGTGGTCAATCCTTTGGTGCATTCCTGGCCAAAGGCATCACCTTGTATTTGATCGGCGACGCCAACGACTACACCGGCAAAGGTTTGTCCGGCGGCCGTGTGGTGGTGCGACCCAGCATCGATTTCAGAGGCGAAGCCATCAGCAACACCATTGTGGGCAACACCGTGTTGTACGGCGCGACCAGCGGCGAAGCGTTTTTCAGCGGCGTGGCCGGTGAACGATTTGCGGTGCGTTTGTCCGGTGCCACTGCTGTGGTGGAAGGCACCGGCGACCACGGTTGCGAATACATGACCGGCGGCACCGTCGCTGTGCTGGGCAACACCGGTCGCAATTTCGCTGCCGGCATGAGCGGTGGCATCGCTTATGTGTACAACGAAGACGGTTTGTTTGACGAGCGTTGCAACACCGCCATGGTCAGCATGGACAAAGTGCTGAGCGACAAAGAGCAAACCGACAACGTGGCGCAGGCTCTGTGGCACCGCGGTCAAACCGATGAAGCGCAGTTGAAGAAACTGCTGGAAGACCACCACCGCTGGACTGGCTCTAAGCGCGCCCGTGCGTTGCTGGATAACTGGAACGAGGCACGCGCTAAGTTCGTTAAAGTGTTCCCTAACGAATACAAACGCGCATTGGGCGACATGGCTGCAGCGGACACCAAACCGGCAGCGGCCAAATCCCAAAAAGCGGTCGTCAAGTCTTGATGCATGAAACTGGTTTTTTCATCACATGCCTTGAAGCGCATGTTCCAGCGAGGAATCAGCACGGAATCAGTACGTGCTGTGCTGGACAATGCCCAAGTTGTTGCAGAGTATGTGGATGACAAACCTTATGCAAGTGCCTTGTATTACGCATTGGTTGAGGAAAAGCCGTTGCATGTTTTGGCGGCAGAAACAAGTGCTGGTGAGACGATCATCATCACGGTGTACCAGCCTGACCCTGCATTGTGGACACCAGATTTTTTGAGGAGAAAGCCATGAAGTGTGTGATTTGCAAACACGGTGAAACCGAGTTGTCTACTACCACCATGACGCTTGAGCGCGGGGGTGCCGTGGTGGCTTTCAAAGAAGTACCGGCGCAAGTCTGCACCAATTGTGGTGAGGCTTATGTAGATGAAGAGATCAGTGCGAAATTGCTGGGCATGGCAGAGCAATCTGTGCATGATGGCATTGAGATTGGTGTGCGCAAATACGCGCCCGTTTAAATACAGATAAAAACAGGATCAGGTTATGGGAAAAATCACCGGCTTCATGGAATTTGAGCGCGTCGAAGAGGGCTACAAGCCCGTGACCGAACGTGTCAAACATTACAAAGAATTTGTCATCGGCCTAAGCCCCGAGCAAGCGAAAACGCAAAGCGCGCGTTGCATGGATTGCGGCACGCCTTTTTGCAACAGCGGTTGCCCAGTCAACAACATCATTCCGGACTTTAACGATTTGGTGTTCAACAACGACTGGCAAAACGCTTTGACGGTTTTGCACAGCACCAACAATTTCCCCGAGTTCACCGGCCGCATTTGCCCCGCACCTTGCGAAGCCGCTTGCACCTTGAATGTGAACGACGACGCGGTCGGCATCAAATCGATTGAACACGCCATCATTGACCGCGGTTGGGCCGAGGGCTGGGTCAAGCCCATGCCCGCGTCCAAGAAGACGGACAAAAAAGTCGCGGTGATCGGCTCCGGTCCCGCTGGAATGGCGGCTGCCCAGCAACTCGCGCGCGCCGGTCACGCGGTCACCGTGTTTGAAAAGAACGACCGTGTCGGCGGTTTGCTGCGTTACGGCATCCCTGATTTCAAAATGGAAAAAACACACATCGACCGCCGCGTCGAGCAAATGCAAGCCGAAGGTGTGGTGTTCAAAACCGGCGTGTTGGTGGGTGCCTGGCCCAAAGACAGCAAGGTCACCAACTGGGCCAAAGACACGGTCACCGCCGAGCAATTGAAAAAAGAATTTGACGCTGTGTTGCTGACCGGCGGCTCCGAGCAGTCGCGCGACTTGCCGGTGCCCGGGCGTGAGCTCGACGGCGTGCATTTCGCTATGGAGTTTTTGCCCCAGCAAAATAAGGTGAACGCAGGTGACAGCTACAAAGGCCAGTTGCGCGCTGACGGCAAACACGTCATCGTCATTGGCGGCGGCGACACCGGTTCAGACTGTGTCGGCACCTCCAACCGCCATGGCGCCGCGCACGTGACCCAGTTTGAAGTCATGCCGCAACCGCCCGAGCACGAAGAAAAACCTTTGGTCTGGCCTTACTGGCCGCTCAAGTTGCGCACCAGCTCCAGCCATGAAGAAGGCTGCGACCGCGAGTTCGCCATTTCCACCAAAGAATTCATAGGTGAAAAAGGCAAGCTCACCGGCTTGAAAACTGTTCACGTGGAAATGAAAGACGGCAAGCTCACGGAAGTGCTCGGTACCGAATACATACACAAGGCTGATATGGTGTTGCTGGCCATGGGCTTTGTCAATCCGGTGGCCACGGTGTTGGACGCTTTCGGTGTCGACAAAGACGCACGCGGCAACGCCAAAGCCCATACCGAAGAGGGCAGCGGCTACATCACCAATGTGCCCAAGGTGTTTGCCGCCGGTGACATGCGCCGCGGCCAATCGCTGGTGGTCTGGGCCATCCGCGAAGGTCGCCAAGCGGCACGCACCATCGATCAGTTTTTGATGGGCGAGAGTGAATTGCCGCGTTAACCCTTAGGGGTTTTGCGCTGGAGAGGTAAACCGGTGTCGCTGAAGGTTTGGGGCTCATAGAATACGTTTTAATATGTGAGTTCACATCAAGGTAATTTTTTTAATGACTTCAGTTGACGCACCGCTTGTAGTTTTGAAAGATATCCATTTCAGTTATGGCGAACGGGCTGTGCTCGAAGGCGTCAGCCTGCAAGTCCCGCGCGGTAAGGTGACGGCTCTGATGGGCGCTTCCGGCGGCGGCAAAACCACGGTGCTGCGTTTGATCGGCGGTCAGTACAAGGCGCAATCCGGACAATTATTGTTTGATGGACAAAATGTGTCCGCCCTGGATCGCAACGGCTTGTACCGGGCGCGCCGTCGCATGGGTATGTTGTTTCAGTTCGGCGCTTTGTTCACCGACATGAGTGTGTTTGACAACGTGGCTTTTCCCTTGCGCGAACACACTACCTTGCCGCCGGCCATGGTGCGCGATATTGTGCTGATGAAATTGCAAGCCGTCGGTTTGCGCGGCGCACGCGATTTGTTTCCTTCTGAGATTTCCGGCGGCATGGCCAGGCGGGTGGCGCTGGCGCGTGCCATGGCGCTAGACCCCGAATTGATGATGTACGACGAGCCGTTTGCCGGTCTTGACCCGATTTCGTTGGGCACGGCCGCGCGTTTGATCCGTCAGTTGAATGACACGCTGGCGCTGACCACCATCGTGGTGTCACACGATCTGGAAGAAACCTTTCGCATTGCCGACCAGGTCATCATCCTGGCCAACGGGCGCATCGTGGCCCAGGGCACGCCGGAAGAAGTGCGACACAGCACCGACCCGCTGGTGCACCAGTTTGTCAGCGCCGCACCCGATGGCCCGGTCAGGTTCCATTACCCGGCGACGGAAGCGGTTACCGATTTTGGCATCCGTGGGGTACGGACATGAGGAATTTTTTGGCCAGCATAGGCGCGTGGATGCGCGAGCGGATTGCAGATATCGGCCAGGCCACGGTTTTGTTTGTGCGCCTGGTGTTGCTGGCACCGGCCTGTCTGCGCCGCTTCGGTCTGGTGCGTGACCACATGCATTTCCTGGGCAATTACTCGCTGGCCATTATTTCTATTTCCGGCCTGTTTGTCGGCTTTGTGCTGGCTTTGCAGGGCTACAACACCTTGCAGCGCTTCGGTTCAGCCTCGGCGCTGGGCTTACTGGTCGCGCTCAGTCTGGTGCGAGAACTCGGACCGGTGGTGTCTGCTTTGTTGTTCACCGGGCGCGCCGGTACCTCGTTGACCGCTGAAATCGGCCTGATGAAAGCCGGTGAGCAACTCAGCGCCATGGAAATGATGGCCATAGACCCGGTTCGCCGTATATTGGCGCCACGCTTTTGGGCCGGGGTGCTGGTCATGCCCATTCTGGGCGCGATTTTCAGCGCGGTCGGTATTCTGGGCGGCTGGCTGGTCGGTGTCGTCATGATCGGCGTCGACGGCGGTTCGTTTTGGGGTCAAATGCAGGATGGTGTGGATGTCTGGTCGGATGTCGGCAATGGTTTCATCAAAACCGTGGTGTTCGGCTTCACCGTCAGCTTTATCGCCTTGCGCCAGGGTTTTGAGGCCCAGGCCACGCCGGAGGGGGTGGCGCGCGCCACCACTCGCACCGTGGTGATGGCGTCGCTGTCAGTGCTGGCGCTCGATTTTGTGCTGACTGCTTTGATGTTCAAGCTTTGAATAAGGATTCATGAAAATGCAACGCTCGAATACCGATGTCTGGGTGGGAATGCTGGTTTTGCTGGGCGCTGCCGCGCTGCTGTTCCTGGCTATGCAATCCGCCAATCTGCTATCCATCAGCTGGCATAAAACCTATTCTGTGTACGCTTACTTTGACAATATCGGCGGCTTGAAAAAGCAGGCTGCCATCAAAAGCGCCGGAGTGGTTGTCGGGCGGGTGCAAGACATTCGTTTTGACGACAAAAACTACCAAGCCAAGGTCGAACTCGCTTTGGATGTGCAATACCAGTTTCCCAAGGACAGCTCCTTGAAAATCCTCACCAGCGGCTTGCTGGGCGAACAATACATAGGCATAGAAGCCGGTTCGGATGCTGCCAATTTGGCGGCGGGCGACAAGGTGCAATCCACCCAGTCCGCTGTGGTGCTGGAAAACCTGATCAGCCGCTTTCTCTTTAACAAGGCGGCCGATGGCCCGGCCCCTTCAGGCAGCCAGTGATCTCTTTAGACAAATCGAAAAGCGTCAGTGGCTGCTATGCGGCGCTGCTAGTCGCCGCCATGCTGGCTGCTTGCGCATCTGGCCCTGCCGCCAATCCGCAAGACCCTTACGAATCCACCAACAGACGGATCAGTGAGTTCAATGAGAAGGTAGATACCAACCTGGCCAGGCCGGTGGCGGTGGTTTACCAAAAAAATGTCCCTGAGCCTGTACAAATTGGCGTGGGTAACTTTTTTGGTAACTTGAAAGACATCTGGTCGACCGTGAATAACGCCTTGCAGGCCAGGCCCATGGACACGGCCGAAACCGGTCTGCGGGTCGCGGTCAACACGGTTTTCGGCGTTTTCGGTCTGTTTGATGTCGCCACCTGGGCCGGTTTGCAGCGTCGCAGCGCCGATTTCGGCCAGACCCTGGGCGTCTGGGGCGTGCCTTCCGGCCCATATCTGGTATTGCCTTTGCTGGGCCCCTCGACCGCGCGTGACACAGTAGGCTGGACCTTTGATAGCTATTACAACCTATGGAGCGGGGTAGAACCTACGGGGTTACGCAACAGCGGCACAGCCTTGCGGCTAGTGCACACACGCGCCGGTTACCTTGGTATGGACACCAGTTTGAATGAAGTGGCGCTGGACAAGTACAGCTTTGTGCGCGACGCCTATTTGCAACGCCGCAATCCCAAGGGCTGGAAAAGCAATCTGCCTTTCGATATGCAGCAGATCGATGGTTCTGATGGCTCGGATGGCTCAGACCGCTTTGACGACCAGAGCCTCTCAGGCAGTGCCAGCCCCCAGGCCGAACCGGTGGCAAGCGGTGCCGATGCTGCGCCTGAAGTGCCGGTGGTCATTGAAGGCCCTCCCGTGGCGTATGAGCGTTCAGACCTGAAAGAACTTATCCAAGCAGACAAACCGGAAAATACCCAATAATAGGCCTAATGTATTTTTAATCCCGGTGGCTACCTCATGACTTCACGCTTGATTTCTTCCCGTGTTTTTCTAAGCTCTTTGCTCGCTGGCTTACTGCTTTTGACAAGCATGATGTCCGTCGTTCGTGCCGAACAGGGGCCAGACCAGTTCATTCAAACCATGTCCAATGAAATCCTGGATATCGTGCGAAAAGATCCGGCGCTCAAGGCCGGAGATTTGCAAAAAATAAGCGTGCTGGTCGATACCAAGCTGTTGACGCATGTGAATTTCCAGCGCATGACGGCTTCCGCTGTCGGTCCGGCATGGCGCCAAGCCACCCCAGAACAACAAAAGCGTTTGCAGGAAGAATTCAAAATGCTTTTGATGCGCAGTTATTCAGGCGCTTTATCGCAACTCAAAGACAACTACATCATTGCCGTCAAGCCCTTGCGCGGCGCGGTCACTGAAAACGAAGTCGTGGTTCGAACCGAAATCCGTGGCGGTTCAGAACCGGTGCCGCTGGACTACCGTCTGGAAAAAAGCGCAGATTCCAATGCCGGCTGGCGTATTTACAACTTCAATATTCTTGGCATTTGGATGGTGGACAACTACCGCAGCCAGTTTTCTGAGGAAATCAAAGCCAAAGGCATTGATGGTTTGATCGCCACCCTGAGCGAACGCAACAAATCCAATAATCGCAAATGACAAGGTCTGCTGACATGGCGCTGCCCGCTGTGCTGACCCAAGCTCAAGCCACAGGGGTAGCAGCTCAATTACAGCGCGCCATCGGCATGCAAACTGGTAGCTTTGTGCTTGACGCCAGCGCTTTGCTGCAATTCGATTCATCCGCGCTGTCCGTTTTGCTCACCGGTTTTCGTGCGGCCGCAGCCAAAGGCATCAGCTTGCAGGTACGCGGCTTGCCAGCCCGGGCCCAGCAACTCGCGCAGGTTTACGGATTATCAGACTTGCTGCAAACTCCGGCGCCAGCGCTTCAGAGCCCCTGAGCACCGGCGCGCGGCCGCGTCTAAGCCATAGCCTTAGAATAGTCAGCTTGCTATGGCTGCCATCTCTTTTCAATCTGTTTCCAAAACATTCACCAATGCCCGTGGCACGTTCACCGCATTGGATCAGGTGTCTTTCGACATTCAGGCCGGTGAATTTTTCGGCCTGCTCGGCCCCAACGGCGCCGGTAAAACCACCCTCATCAGCATATTGGCTGGCCTTTTAAAGTCCAGCAGCGGTGCCATACGTGTGCACGACTTGGACGTGCAAACCCAATCGCAGCAAGTACGCAAACTGCTGGGCGTGGTGCCGCAAGAACTGGTGTTCGACCCGTTCTTCTCGGTGCGCGAAGCCCTGAAGTTTCAATCCGGCTATTTCGGTGTGACCGGTAACGACGCTTGGATTGATGAATTGCTCGATAACTTGGGGCTTGCAGACAAGGCCAACCACAATATGCGCCAACTCTCCGGCGGCATGAAGCGGCGGGTGCTGGTCGCACAAGCGCTGGTGCACAAACCACCTGTCATCGTGCTGGACGAACCTACCGCCGGTGTCGATGTGGAATTGCGCCAAACGCTGTGGCAATTTATCGCCCGCCTCAACCGCGAAGGCCATACCGTCTTGCTGACCACGCACTATCTGGAAGAAGCCGAAGCCCTGTGTTCGCGCATCGCCATGTTGAAACTCGGCAAAGTGGTGGCTTTGGACGACACCAGTACCTTGTTGAAAAACGCGTCCAGCAATGTCTTGCGCTTCAAACTCGATGCGCAACTGCCGCCAGATCTCGCTGCGCAAGCGCGGGTCACCGGTCGTATCGTGCAATTCCCCGCAAATGACGCGGCGCAAATCGAACATTACCTGGCCGCAGTGCGCAGCGCCGGTTTAGTCGCCGAAGACGTGGAAATTCGCAAAGCCGATTTGGAAGACGTGTTTTTGGATGTCATGGGAGCGAACGCATGACCGGCTGGCGCGCCCTGTTTTACAAAGAAGTGCTGCGCTTTTGGAAAGTCAGCGCGCAAACCATTGCAGCGCCTGTGCTGACGGCCTTGCTTTACATGTTGATCTTCGGCCATTTGCTCGAAGGCAAAGTCACGGTGTATGAGAGCGTCGGCTACACCTCGTTTCTGGTGCCGGGTCTGGTGATGATGAGCGTTTTACAAAACGCATTCGCCAACAGCTCGTCCTCCATGGTGCAAAGCAAGATGATGGGCAATTTGGTGTTTATTTTGCTCACGCCCTTGGGCCACTGGAGCTGGTTCGCGGCTTATGTGCTGGCGGCGGTGGTGCGCGGTTTTGCGGTTGGCCTGGGCGTGTTGCTGGTCACCATGTGGTTTGCGCCGTTGTCAGCCGTCGCGCCGCTGTGGATTGTGGTGTTTGCACTGCTGGGTGCTTCCATGCTCGGCACTTTGGGTTTGATCGCCGGTTTGTGGGCCGACAAATTCGACCAAATGTCTTCGTTTCAAAATTTTCTGATCACGCCCATGACGTTTTTAAGCGGCGTGTTTTATTCCATCCATTCGTTGCCGCCGTTCTGGCAGCAGGTCAGCCATTTCAATCCGTTTTTCTACATGATCGACGGCTTTCGTTATGGTTTTTTCGGCGTCAGCGATGTGTCGCCTTGGATCAGTTTGGCGTTGGTCGGCGGTGCCAATTTAATCGTCGTTGGCATTGCGCTGCATTTGCTGCGCACAGGTTACAAAATCCGGGGGTGATGTATGAATGCTGAACAAATCCAAGACATGATTGCCGCCGGTCTGCCGTGTGAGCATGTGCATATCGAAGGCGATGGCCGCCATTGGTTCGGCACGATCGTGTCGGCGCAATTCGAAGGTTTGCGGTTGATTCAGCGTCACCAAATGGTGTATGGCACCTTGGGTGACAAGATGGCGAACGACGAAGTGCACGCGCTGTCGATGAAAACTTTTACACCGTCCGAGTGGAAGGCGCAGGCCTGAGGGCCGCTGTCGCTCGCGCATGGATAAATTACTGATTCGCGGTGGCCGCCAATTAAAAGGCGAGGTGTCGATTGCCGGCGCCAAAAACGCAGCTCTGCCTGAGCTGTGTGCCGCACTGCTCAGCGCTGACACGGTCACCTTGAGCAACGTGCCGCAATTGCAAGACGTCAACACCATGCTCAAGTTGATTCGCCATATGGGCGTGAGTGCCGAGCGCAATGAGGCGGGCGACATGGTGTTGAATGCCGGTGTTTTGCACACCCCCGAAGCCCCTTACGAACTGGTGAAAACCATGCGCGCATCGGTGCTGGCGCTTGGCCCCTTGCTGGCGCGTTTCGGTCACGCCAAAGTGTCATTGCCCGGCGGTTGCGCCATCGGCACACGACCGGTCGATCAACACATCAAAGGCTTGCAAGCCATGGGCGCAGTGATTGATGTGGAACATGGCTACATGGTGGCGCGCCTCAAGCCCGGGCTTCAGCAACTCAAAGGCGCGCGCATTGCCACCGACATGGTGACGGTGACTGGCACCGAAAACTTTCTGATGGCGGCTTGTTTGGCCGACGGCGAAACCGTGTTGGAAAACGCCGCGCAAGAACCCGAGATTCCGGACTTGGCCGAGTTGCTGATCGCCATGGGCGCGCGCATCAGCGGCCACGGCAGCAGCCGTATCCACATTCAAGGCGTGGAGGCTTTGCACGGTGCGCGTCACCAAGTGGTGGCGGACCGCATCGAAGCCGGTACGTTTTTGTGTGCGGTCGCGGCCACCGGTGGCGACGCGGTGTTGCGTCATGCACGCGGTGACCATTTGGAAGCTGTCATCGACAAACTGCGCGATGCCGGTGTTCACATCGAGGCAGTGGCTGGCGGTTTGCGTGTGCGTGCAACTGCACC
Source organism: Bordetella parapertussis (assembly GCA_945870575.1). Lineage (GTDB taxonomy): Bacteria > Pseudomonadota > Gammaproteobacteria > Burkholderiales > Burkholderiaceae_C > Limnohabitans. Next base: position 14,967 of record CAMBSK010000013.1, read on the forward strand.
GGCGCACCAGTATTTGAAAGCGCAAAGTTTTCGCACCACCGAATACCCCGGTTTCCCCACCGACATGCAAGCGCAATTCATGGTGCTCAACACCGTGGCGCAAGGCAACGCCAAAGTGACCGAAACTATTTTTGAAAACCGCTTCATGCATGTGAATGAGTTGCTGCGCTTAGGCGCACACATCAATATTGACGGCAAGATCGCCATGGTCGAAGGCGTGCCGCAGTTGTCGGGCGCGACCGTCATGGCCACCGATTTGCGCGCCTCGGCCAGTCTGGTGATTGCCGGACTGGTGGCCTCAGGCGACACGGTGGTGGACAGGATTTACCATTTAGACCGCGGTTACGACCGCATGGAAGACAAACTGCGCGCCCTGGGCGCAGACATCGAAAGAATCCGATGAGCATCACGCTGGCGCTGTCCAAGGGACGCATATTTGACGAAACACTGCCGCTGCTGCAAGCCGCAGGCATCACTGTGTTGGAAGACCCGGAGAAATCGCGCAAGCTGATTTTGCCGACCAACAACGAACAGTTGCGCGTGGTGCTGGTGCGTGCGTCTGACGTGCCGACCTACGTGGAATACGGTGGCGCTGACATGGGCGTGGCTGGTCTGGACACTTTGATCGAACACGGCAGCGCCGGTTTGTACCAGCCGCTGGATCTGCAAATCGCGCGTTGCCGCATGAGCGTGGCCGTGCCCCAGGGTTTTGATTACGCCGCCGCCGTCAAGCAAGGCGCGCGTTTGCGCGTGGCCACCAAGTACGTGGCGATCGCGCGGGACTTTTTCGCCGCCAAAGGTGTGCATGTGGATCTGGTGAAGCTGTATGGCAGTATGGAGCTTGCGCCGCTGACCGGCATGGCAGACGCCATCGTCGATCTGGTGTCCACCGGCAGCACGCTCAAGGCGAACCATTTGATCGAGGTCGAACGCATCATGGACATCAGCTCGCGCTTGGTGGTCAACCAAGCGTCGCTGAAACTCAAAACCGCTGCCATCCGTCAATTGATAGACAGCTTTGACCGCGCTACCGCGGCACGTGCCAAAGCTTGAGCCTCATGAACGCCCGTCCACTTCGTCTGTCCACTGCTCAAGCTGATTTTGAAACGGTGTTTCAACAGCGCCTGCACTGGTCGGCCGATACCGACGCCGCTATCGAGCAACGCGTGGCAGATATTCTTTCCGATGTGAAAGCGCGTGGCGACGCCGCCGTGCTCGACTACACCGCACGCTTTGACGGTTTGCAAGCCGCGAGCATGGCCGATTTGGAGTTGCAGCAGTCTGATTTCAAAGCCGCGTTCGATGGCCTGCCCGAGGCGCAAAAACGCGCCTTGCAAGACGCCGCGGCCCGCATACGCAGCTACCATGAAGCGCAGAAAAAAGCCTGTGGCGAAAGCTGGCAATACCGGGATGCCGATGGCAGTTTGCTCGGCCAGAAAGTCACGCCGCTGGACCGCGCCGGTATTTATGTGCCCGGCGGCAAAGCCGCTTACCCCTCGAGTTTGTTGATGAACGCCATCCCCGCGCATGTGGCCGGTGTGGGTGAAATCATCATGGTGGTGCCCACGCCGGTGCGCGGCAGTGTGGCGACCGGTGGCGCAGCCGGTAGCGGCACGACCGCCACTCGCGGCGAGCGCAACGAATTGGTCTTGGCCGCAGCTTATGTGGCCGGTGTCAGCCGCGCATTCACCATCGGCGGCGCACAAGCCGTCGCGGCCATGGCCTACGGCACGGCCACCGTCCCGCGCGTGGACAAAATCACCGGCCCAGGCAACGCTTATGTGGCGGCTGCCAAGCGGCGCGTGTTTGGCACGGTCGGCATAGACATGATTGCCGGGCCGTCTGAAATTTTGGTGCTCGCCGACGGCAGTACGCCGCCCGATTGGGTGGCCATGGATTTGTTCAGCCAGGCCGAGCATGACGAACTCGCGCAAAGCATTTTGCTCTGCCCAGACGCGGCCTACATAGACGCGGTGCAAGCGTCCATCGACAAATTGCTGCCGGAGATGCCCCGGCGCGACATCATCGCCGCGTCGCTCAATGGCCGTGGCGCGTTGATACACACCCGCAGCATGCAAGAGGCTTGCGCTATCAGCAACCGTATCGCGCCCGAGCATTTGGAGGTGAGCAGTAACAACCCGCATCAATGGGAACCTTTGTTGATTCACGCAGGCGCGATTTTTCTGGGTGCATTCACCAGCGAAAGCCTGGGCGACTATTGCGCCGGACCGAATCACGTGTTGCCCACCTCCGGCACCGCGCGTTTTTCTTCGCCGCTAGGCGTGTACGATTTTCAAAAGCGCAGCAGCTTGATTGAAGTGTCCGAAGCCGGTGCGCAAATTCTGGGTCAGACCGCATCGGTGCTGGCGCATGGTGAAGGCTTGCAGGCCCATGCGCGGGCTGCCGAAATGCGCTTGCGCCGTTCCTGATCTGTCAACGGCGTTGGCACAGTAAAAAGATGTGCCCAACGATGAACCACGAGTTTGTTAATAGCCAAACTTCAGTTTGACAGAGGCTCATATACCAATCGCTAAGATGCTTAAACCATGAATGTCAACGTTTTAGAAATAACACCACAAACCGGTACATACACCGGTTGCCAGCTGTATCAGGCCGTCGATCAGCATGCCGACGGCCAGCACCGGCAAGCCCAGGTAAATCAGCGCCCACAAGACCGCCATGCCGGTCAAGCGAGGTTCCGGTATGCGATAGCCCATCACGGTTTGCACCGGGCGGCGTTTGAAGAATTTTTTCCACATAGCCGCATGGTAACCAAAACAAGGCCTGCCATATGAAGGTCGACTGGGGCACGCAAGACATGGCGGCCTGGGACCAGGCGCATGCTGCTGCTGCTGCACCCTTGCAGCAAGACTGGGCTTACGGCTCGACCATGGTGTCGGTGGGAGCGCGTGTCTTGCGCGCACGCGTGCATGCTGACGGTGTGCCGGTGGCGCAGGCGCAGTTCATTGTGCGCAAATTTGCAAAGTACGTCTCATTAGCTTTGTGCACACGCGGCCCCTTGTGGTTGCAAGACCTGAGTGCCAAAGACAAAGCCGCCGCATACAAAGAAATGCGCAAAACCCTGCCCTTGCCCGGGTTGCGTTTCATGATGGTCACGCCCAACGAAACGCTGGAGCAGCAACCCGGCTTGCCAGCGGTGCGGCGCATCATGTCGGGCTACAGCACGGTGATGCTAGATATTTCGCGGCCGTTGGATGTTTTGCGCGCCAATTTAGATGGACGCTGGCGCCAACCGTTGCACAGAGCAGAAAAATCTGAATTGAATGTGCAGCGCATGGGCACCAACCCGGGCCAATACCGCTGGTTGCTGGATGCGGAAATGCAGCAACGTGTAGACCGTGGCCTGGAGGGTATGCCCTTGGTCTGGTTTGAGCGGTATGCCGAATCGCGCAAGCAGCCATCGCGCAACTTGTTGTCATTGCGTGCCGATGTCGGACGTGAACGGGTTGCAGGCATGATGTTTTTGATTCACGGCGCGGCAGCCACTTACCAGGTCGGCTGGACCTCGGACGCCGGGCGCGATTTGCATGCACACAACCTGATGCTGTGGCGTGCCATCGAAGAATTACGCGAACGCGGCGTGCGCAGTCTGGACCTGGGTGGCGTCAATACCCAGCGCAGCGCCGGTGTGGCGCGATTCAAAATGGCCACCGGCGGCACGGTCAGACAACTGGCCGGCAGTTACTTTTTATGAGCAACATCACTTTACAGGTGTCGGATGCCGCTTGTGATCGCGGCGGGCGTCAACTGTTTGCGCCTGTGAGTTTTGATTTGCTGGCCGGTCAGGCCATGCATATACGCGGCGATAACGGCGCCGGTAAAACCAGTTTATTGCGCGGCCTGTGCGGCTTGTCGCCGTTGTCGCAAGGTCTGGTTCGCTGGTGCGGATTACCGGTAGTTCAAGCGAGGGAAACTTTTTTGAGCGATGTTTTTTTTCTCGGCCATGCGCTGGGTTTGAAAGATGAACTCAGTGCGCTGGAGAACTTACAGGCAGCACAAGCCATTGCCGGGCGGCCTGTGAGCATGCAGCAAGCCACTGAGGCCTTGACCGCTCAAGACTTGGCCAGCCGCATGCATTTGCCTTTGCGCGTTTTGTCGCAAGGGCAAAAGCGCCGGGTGGCATTGGCGCGTTTGCAGGTGTCTGCAGCGCGCTTGTGGTTGCTGGATGAACCGCTGGTGGCGCTGGATGCTGCCGCACAACAAGCCCTCACTGTGTTGCTGCAAACGCATATCAGTGGTGGCGGCATGTTGTTGTTCACCAGCCATCAATCATTGGATCTGGGCGGTGCTGCGCAGTCGCTGAGGTTGCAGGCATGAATATTTTTTTCACTGTGGTGCTGCGCGATGTTCGCCTGGCCATGCGGCGCAAATCTGAAGTTTTAAATAGCGTGTTTTTCTTTGCAGTGGTGGCGACTTTGTTCCCATTGGCCATAGGTCCTGAACCTGCCATGCTGCGGCAAATCGGCCCCGGGGTGTTGTGGGTGGGTGCATTGCTGGCTACCATGCTGGGTTTGCCGCGCATGTTTGAGAGCGATTACCGCGACGGCAGTTTGGAACACATGTTGTTGTCCCCGCATTCTTTAGGGCTTATGGTGCTTGGGAAAATCACAGCGCATTGGCTGCTGTGCGGGGTGCCCTTGGTAATATTGGCACCTGCATTGGGTTTGCAGTTCGATTTGAGCGCGGATGCGCTGTCCATGTTGTGTTTGACGCTGTTGCTAGGTACGCCTGTGTTGTCCTGTATCGGCGCCATAGGCGCGGCTCTCACGATTGGCGTGCGTGGTGGCGGTATCTTGATCTCTTTGGTGGTATTGCCCTTGTTTGTGCCGGTGCTCATTTTTGGCTCCGGTGCAGTGCAAGCCCTTGAATCAGGTGTGGGTGCGCAAGCCCATGTGTCGATTTTGCTGGCCATGTTGCTGCCTGCACTGTTTTTCAGCCCCTGGGCTTGCGGTGCTGGTTTGCGCATCGCTCTGGAATGAATGAATGGCTATTCGCTGGTTTTATTACGCTGCACCGCAAAGCTTTTACAGCTTGGCGGCCCGCTTGTGGCCCTGGTTGGCTGCGCTGGCTGCAGCTTTGGGCATTGCCGGTTTATGGATAGGGTTTGCTCTGGCGCCTGCCGATGCGCAACAAGGTGAGGGCTACCGCATTATTTTTGTTCACGTGCCAGTTTCCTGGATGTCCATGTTGATTTACCTTGCCATGGCGTTCTGGAGCGTGCTGGGTTTGACATTCAACACCCGTTTGTCCGGCATGATGACCCGCGCACTCGCGCCTACCGGCGCCATGTTTGCTTTTTTGTCGCTTTGGACCGGCGCCTTGTGGGGCAAGCCCATGTGGGGCACTTGGTGGGTCTGGGACGCACGACTCACCTCTGAATTGATTTTGTTTTTTCTTTACCTGGGCTACATGGCTTTGACTTCAGCGATTGACGATGTGCGCCGCGCCGATCGCGCCGGGGCCTTGATTGCCATCGTCGGCGCCATCAACGTGCCCATCATTTATTTCTCGGTCAAATGGTGGAACACCTTGCACCAGGGCGCATCCGTGTCTTTGACGCGTTCACCGAGCATGGCGCAATTGATGTTGTGGGGCATGTTGCTCATGGCCTTGTCTTTTTGGGCTTACACCTTGGCTATCGTGTGTTACCGGGTGCGCAGTCTCATCGTCGAGCGCGAACGCCATGCCGATTGGGTGCAGGCATTGCCTGAAGTGTCAGGAGCACGCGCATGAGATGGGACAGTTGGTCACAGTTCTGGGACATGGGCGGCTACGGCTTGTATGTCTGGGGCAGCATGGGCGTTACTGCGGTGTTTATCCTGCTTGAAATATGGCAGGCCAGGCAAGCGCATATCAACGCTTTGGCTTTGGCCAAATCAGAAATTCAGGAGAAGACATGAACCTGAGCCCTAGACAAAAACGTTTTGGTTTGATCGCAGGCGGTGTGTTGGTGCTGTGTATTGCTGCGGCTTTTGTATTGAATGCATTCAATAGCAATCTCGTGTTCTTCTTTACGCCCACGCAAGTGCTCAACGGCGAAGCGCCGCGCAACAAAACCTTTCGCATCGGCGGCATGGTCAAGACCGGCAGCTTGCAGCGCGATGGTACCCGTGTGTCGTTCGTTGTCACTGACACCATCAATGACACCACGGTTCAATACATTGGTTTGCTGCCCGATTTATTCAAAGAAGGCAAGGGCGTGGTCGCCCAAGGCAAAATCGATGTACTAGGTGTGATGACTGCCAGCGAAGTGCTGGCCAAACACGACGAAAATTACATGCCGCCCGAGGCCCAGCACGCGCTGGACAAAGCGGCCCAGGCGCGTGCCGCCCAATCTGTCAAACCTTGAAAGCGAATTCTGAATGATTCCTGAACTCGGTCAATTTGCATTGATTCTCGCCACTGTGCTGTCGGTGTTGCTCGGAGTGCTGCCTTTGTGGGGCACGCTCAATCGAAACACGGTGTGGCAATCGATGGCTCGTCCAGCAGCGTTTTTACAGTTCGCGCTGGTGTTGCTGTCTTTCGCTTGTTTGACGGTTTCTTTTTTAAGCAACGATTTTTCGGTCAAGTACGTGGCTGAACATTCCAACCGTTTACTGCCCAGCGCTTACCAGTTTGCTGCTGTGTGGGGCGGCCATGAAGGTTCGTTGCTGTTGTGGGTACTGATGCTGACCGGTTGGACGGCAGCGGTGGCCTTGTTCTCGCAAAGCCTGCCGCTTAATATGGTGGCGCGGGTGCTCGGCGTGCTGGGTCTGGTGTCCGTGGGCTTCATGGCTTTCATCTTGATCACCTCCAACCCGTTTGACCGCTTGTTTCCTATTCCTGCTGACGGGCGCGATTTGAACCCGTTGCTGCAAGACCCGGGCTTGGTCATTCACCCGCCCATGCTCTACATGGGTTATGTCGGTATGTCGGTGGCCTTTGCATTTGCCATCGCCGCCTTGATTTCGGGCAGGCTGGATGCCGCTTGGGCGCGCTGGTCGCGGCCTTGGACGGTGATTGCATGGGCATTTCTCACTTTTGGCATTGGTCTGGGTTCATGGTGGGCGTATTACGAACTGGGCTGGGGCGGTTGGTGGTTTTGGGACCCGGTGGAAAACGCATCCCTCATGCCGTGGTTGGTTGGCACGGCCCTGATTCATTCGCTGATGGTCACCGAAAAGCGCGGCAGCTTCAAGGCTTGGACCGTGTTGTTAGCCATCGCTGCTTTCTCTTTGTCTTTGCTGGGAACCTTTTTGGTTCGTTCAGGCGTACTCACCTCTGTTCACGCATTTGCCACGGACCCGGCGCGTGGTGTGTTCATCCTGTGTTTTTTAGCGGTGGTCATCGGTGCGTCGCTCACCTTGTTTGCCTGGCGCGCGCCTGCAGTCACGCTGGGCGGCAGCATGGGCTTGGTGTCGCGCGAATCGTTTTTGCTGCTTAACAGTGTCTTGCTGGTGGTGGCCACCGGCGCGGTGTTGCTGGGTACGCTGTACCCGCTCATCATTGATGCGCTGAATCTGGGCAAGCTGTCGGTCGGCCCGCCGTATTTCAATCTGGTGTTCGCACCACTCATGGTGCCCTTGCTGTTTGTGCTGGTGCCAGGAACAGTGTCGCATTGGCGCGAGGCCAGACTCAATGACATGTTCATGCAATTGCGGTGGATTGGCTTGGCTGCTTTGCTGTTAGCCATAGGTCTGCCATTTGTGTTTGGTGAATGGTCTGCCGGTACGGCGCTGGGAGTGTTTCTCGGCATGTGGGTGGCGCTGGGCAGCTTACAGCATGTGTTTGAGCGCATCCGCAAACCAGGCCGTATTGGCGGTTCTTTCTGGGGCATGCATTTGGCGCATTTCGGTATGGCGGTGTTGGTGCTGGGTATCACCGGTGTCAAATCATTTGAAGTCGAACGGGATGTGCGCATGTCGCTGGGCGACACCGTCAGCATTGCGCCTTATACCTTCCGATTGGTTGATATGGTGGACGTGAACGGTCCGAATTACAAAGCCATGCAAGCCCATGTCGAGGTGTTGAAAAACGACAAAGTGGTTGAAGTGCTTTACCCGGAAAAACGCCGTTACTTTTCCAGCGCCATGCCTATGACCGAAGCCGCTATCGACTCGGGTTTTCTGCGCGACTTGTATGTGTCTTTGGGTGACCCGATTGCTGGCGACACCCCGAGTTGGAGCATGCGTGTTTATTACAAACCTTTCGTGCCATGGCTGTGGGCCGGTGTGTTGATGATGGTGTTCGGCGGTATTCTTGCTGCATTGGACCGTCGTTACCGCCGGGCGGCCGTGTCGCCGTTGCAAACCGCAGGTGAGGCCTTGTCTTCCACGACTTGACCGCAATGAACAAAAAATTTCTTATTCCTCTGGCTTTGTTTGCCGCGCTGGTGGTATTTCTGGCGGTCGGTCTCACGCGCGACCCGCGTGAAATCCCGTCGCCGCTGGTGGGTAAACCGGCGCCTGAATTCAGTCTCCCGGTGCTGGTCGGTGACAAGCCGTTCAGCCCGTCCGACTTGAAGGGCAAAGTCTGGATGTTCAATGTCTGGGCCACCTGGTGCGTGGCCTGCCGTGAAGAACATCCTTTGCTGGTCGACTTTGCCAAAAGCAGCCGCATTCCGGTGGTGGGCTTGAGCTACAAGGAAATACAGCCGCAGGACATGGCCAACGGTCCGCTCAAAGATGCCGAGAAATTGCAAATGGCGCGCGAACGCAGCCTGCGTTTTTTGCAACGCCAGGGCGATCCTTACAGTTTGTCGGTGCTGGACTTGGATGGTCGTGTCGGCATTGATTACGGCGTGTATGGTGTGCCCGAAACCTACCTCATAGACAAGCAAGGCATCATCCGTTACAAGCGTGTCGGCCCGCTGACGCCGCAAATACTGATAGATACCGTTCTGCCCTTGATTCAAACATTGGAAGCCTCATGAAGTGGATGTTGTTGTGCTGGCTGCTGTTGGCGCCGCCCGCATGGGCAGCTGAGGCTCTCCCCATGGCCGAGAACCCGCAGGTCGAGGCGCGGCTGGTGGTGATATCCGAGGAATTGCGCTGTCTGGTGTGTCAGAACGAATCGCTGGCCTCCTCGAACGCCGAATTGGCCGAAGATTTGCGACGCGAAGTGCGCAAGTTGATCCGCGAAGACAAAACCGATGCGCAAATCAAAACCTATCTGGTCGAGCGTTACGGTGACTTTGTGTTGTACCGTCCCCAAGTTAAACCGCTGACCTGGCCCTTGTGGTTCGGCCCGTTTTTCATGCTGCTGGCAGCCGTCTGGGGCTTGTGGCGCTATTTGCGCTTGCGCAAAAACGCTTTGGGTCAGGCACACGCTTCGCCCCGCCCTGCATCGAATGAAGCGGCAACGCACAAGGATTGAATGAATAACGCACAACTTTTTTTGCTGCTGTCGCTGGCCTTGTCTTTGCTGGTGGTGCTGGTGCTGGCTTGGTCGGTATTGCGTGCTGCTCGGGCAGCGACAAAAGGGGGAGATCGCGAACACGTGATGTCCCACGTCAGTGTTTACCGCGAGCAACTTGCCGAACTTGAGCGCGAACTGGCGCAAGGCAGCCTAGACCAGCAAGGCTTTGATCTGTCGCAACAGGAGTTGACCCAGCGCCTGATGGAAGATGCACCGGGTGCTGCCACAGCGCCTGCACCTGCTGCGCCTGCGAGAACCAAACTGTTGATTAGCTCGTTGACACTGACCATACCGGTTCTGGCCTTTGTCATTTACTTTTATGTCGGCACGCCGATTGCCCTGGATCCCGCCTTGCTGGCTCAGGCAAACAGTGAAGAACAAATCACGCCGCAAAAACTGGAAACCATGGCTGAGCAACTCAGCCAGCGTCTGGAAAAAGAACCGAAAAACGCCGAGGCCTGGGTCATGCTCGGGCGCATACAGCGTGCGCTGGCGCGCTACGAACAGGCCGATGCGGCTTTGCAAAAAGCGCTGGCTCTTGAGCGCAATGACGATGTGATGATTGAACGCGCCGAGGTGCTGGCACAAAAGAACAATGGCAGCTTCAAAGGCGAAGCCTGGGCCATCATCAACAGCGTGCTCAAGGCCAATCCGCAAAACGGCAACGCTTTGTTGCTCGCGGGCAGCGCTGCGTTTTCTGAAGGCCGATTCAAGGAAGCGCTGGTCTACTGGGAAAAAGTGAGCGGCTTGTTGCCTGCGACTTCACCCGACGGTCCTGCGCTGGCAGAAGCGATTGACAAGGCGCGTGAGCGCCTGGGTCTGCCGCCGTTGTCGCCCGCCGTCGCCGGCAATGCCCCGGCCAGTGCCGGCGCCATGCCCAAACCGCAGTCTGACGGTACCGAACGTCTGAGCGGCCGTGTCGTTTTGGGCCCTGAATTAGAGGCGCAAGTTTCACCCAAGGACACGGTGTTCATTTATGCCAACGCCGCTGAGGGGCCGCGCATGCCATTGGCCATCATCCGCACCACGGTGGATAAACTGCCTTACGACTTTGTGCTGGACGACAGCCTGGCTATGAACCCGCAGATGAAACTCTCGCAAGTTAAGTCGGTGATGGTGCGTGCGCGTATTTCAAAGACGGGCAACGCCATGCCGCAAGCTGGGGACTTCGGTGCCAGCGTTGGCCCGGTTACACCGGGCAGTTCTGAGAAATTACAGTTGACGATATCCAATGCTTTGACGCCCTGAGAAAATGCATAAAGCTCAGGTATAAAAAAACCGGCATATGCCGGTTTTTTTACGATAGCCAGAAAACATCAACCCATCAACAAACCATGGGTACGGGCAAAGTGCAAGGTCTGGGTGCGGCTTTTCACGCCCAGGCGGCGGAACAAGCGCCACAGGTGAACCTTGACCGTGTGTTCGCTGATGCTGAGTTCGGCAGCGATGTCGCGGTTGGACAAGCCGCGGTCCAGCATGAGAATCAGTTGCTTTTGGCGCTTGGACAGTTTGATGTCACCGACTACCACTGCATCCGCGTCGACTTCGTCGTCATCGGATTTTAAAATATCCTGGATGGCTGCAGATATTTCTGCCGTGTCGGTGGATTTTTCAATGTAGAGGTCTGCACCCGCTTCCAGGCAAGCGTCGCGTGCTTCACCCGAAGGCATGGCAGACAACACTACCAGCGGAATTTCCGGGTACATTTTTTTGACATCAGAGATGGCGGTAGCGCCTTTGACGCCGGGAAGGAGCAAATCCAGCACGAACAATTCAGGTTCGCCATTCTTGATGAGGGCGGCCTGCAGTTCACTGTATTTTTCCAGTTCCACAACTTTGGAAGCGGGACGCAGGCGACGCAGCAGCATGCCGATCATCTGGCGAACCATCGGGTGGTCATCAATCACATATAAGCTCATAGTTATTCTCCGGGTGTCAATAGTTCAGGCCCATGGCCTCGCGCACATCGCGCATGGTGTCTTGCGCCGTGGCACGTGCACGCTGCGTTCCAGCGTCTACGATATCACGAACAAGGCGGGGATTGGAAACAAAAGGCTCGGCACGCTCCAACATGGGCTGTTGCTCAGAAATAATGGCTTCAATGATGGGTTGTTTGCACTCCAGGCAGCCAATACCTGCGCGGGTGCATTCGGTTTTCACCCATTGGCGGGTGTTTTCAGGTGAATACACCAGGTGAAATTGCCAGACCGGGCACAGATCGGGGTTACCCGCATCGGTTCTTTTGACGCGCGCCGGGTCGGTGGGCATGCGCTTGACCTTGGCCTCTATGCTGGACTTGTCTTCGCGCATGGCAATCGTGTTGTTATAGCTTTTGCTCATTTTCGCGCCGTCCAAGCCGGGCAATTTGCTGGCTGCGGTCAGCAGCGCGTGCGGCTCGGTCAGCACGGCTTTGCCGGTGCCTTTGAAATAGCCTTCCAAGCGTTCACGGTCTTTGTCTGTCAATTCAGGCGCAGTTTGCAAATAACCCAAGGCACCTTCTAACGCCTTGGTGTCGCCGGTTTCCTGAAACTGCTTGCGCGATTTTTCAAAGCGTTTGACGCTGTCTTTGGGCAGCTTGGCCAGACAGACTTGCACCAACGCATCGAAATCTGGTTCACGGCCGTACAAGTGGTTGAAGCGGCGCGCTGCTTCGCGGGTGAGTTCCACGTGGCTGGCCTGGTCTTCGCCGACCGGCACATGTTTGGCTTTGTAAATCAAAATATCCGCAGCTTGCAGCAAGGGGTAGCCCAGGAAACCGTAAGTTGTCAGGTCTTTGTCTTTGAGTTTTTCCTGCTGGTCTTTGTAGGTGGGCACGCGTTCCAGCCAGCTGATCGGGGTGCCCATGGCCAGCAGCGTGAACAATTCGGCATGCTCGGGGATACGGCTTTGCAAAAACAAAGTGCATTTATTCGGGTCCAGACCGGCGGCCAGCCAGTCGATGACCATCTCGTACACATTTTTTTCAATCACTTCACGGCTTTGGTAATGCGTGGTGAGTGCGTGCCAGTCGGCGACGAAATAAAAACATTCCATCTCGGATTGCAGGCGCACCCAGTTTTTCAAGGCTCCGTGGTAGTGGCCCAGATGAAGTGCGCCGGTCGGGCGCATGCCGGAGAGAACGCGATCGGTCATGGAGAGGGCAATTGCAAAAAAATGGCCAGAGGCTGCAACAGCCATTGGATGGAGAACATGGAGGCGGTCATGATAGGCAGCATCCACAAAGCATTGACCACGCCAAGCACCACCAGACCCATGACGATGAAAAAACCGTAACGCTCGACGCGCGAGTAGCTGATGGCCATGCGCAAAGGCAGCAGGCCGACCAGAATACGCCCGCCATCCATGGGGGGCACAGGAAAAAGATTAAAGGCAAACATCACCAGGTTAGTCAGCAGACCGGCTTGCGCCATTTCAAAGAAAAACCGTTCTTCGGCGCTATTTGCAGTCAATACATAAATGATTACAGCCCAGACCACTGCCTGCAACAGGTTGGCGACAGGTCCGGCCAGCGCCACCCAAACCATGTCGCGCTTGGGGTTGCGCAGTCGCGAAAAATCTACGGGTACTGGTTTGGCGTAACCGAATAAAAAATTTCCGGCGGTAGCGATATACAAAATCAAGGGCATGGCAATCGTACCGACCGGATCAATATGCACAAACGGGTTGATGGTGACGCGCCCCATGGCCCAGGCCGTGTTGTCGCCCAAAAGTTTGGCAACAAGACCATGCGCCGCCTCATGCAAAGTGATTGCCAGTAACACCGGCAAAGCATGGGTTGCGATTGTTTGAACTATTTCATTGATACTCACTTTTGCATTGTCTCACTAAACTTGCTAAAAATAAGATCAAAATAAGAATTATCAGTAATCTTTTTCCCGTATACCCGGTATAGGGGTGCGTGCAAAAGGCAATTTATCCGATATTTTTAGAGTCCTAAAAGGTTTATATCGCCGCCGCCTGGTCGAATCAGCAAGGGTTTGTCGCCTGTAGCCATAGGTGTTAAGTCAACCACGGTGGTGGCTTGCATGGAGCAAGCGCCTGCATCAATGACGGCAGCGAGCTGGTGTTCGAAGCGTTCGCGAATCTCCTGCGCATCGTTCATAGGCTCGGTGTCACCGGGCGCAATCAAGGTCGTGGCCAGCAAGGGTGAGCCGTGTAACTCTAGTAATTTAAGCAGGCTTATATGCTCTGGTACCCGCAAACCGATGGTTTTGCGTTGAGGGTGGGATACCCGGCGCGGCACTTCCTTGGTGGCTTCCAAAATGAAGGTGTAAGCGCCCGGGGTGGCCGCTTTGAGCAAGCGGAACTGCCGGTTGTCCACCTTGGCATAAAGCGCCAACTCGCTCAAGTCGCGGCACAACAAGGTGAGATGGTGTTTGTCGTCTACCCCGCGTATGCGCCGCATGTGGTCCACAGCGGTTTTGTCGTCCAAGTGGCAGACCAGGGCATAACTGGAATCCGTGGGCACCGCCAGCACCCGGCCTTGACTGAGCAAGGCGACGGCTTGTTTCAGTAAACGCGGTTGCGGATTGTCAGGATGAACTTGCAGCCATTGGGCCATAAAGCGTTGAGCGCGGCGGCGGCTTTATTGGATGCGGTCGGCCAGCAGTTCCCACACCGGTGTCAGGTCGCCCGGCAGCCAAGGCAAAGTGCCAAGGTCGGTATGGCTTTCATCCGGACTGTGGAAATCGCTGCCGCGCGAAGCAGCCAAATCAAACTCACGCGCCATGTCTGCGTATTCAATCGCCTCTTGCGCCGAATGGCTGCCGGTGACCACCTCGACTGCCTGGCCGCCGTGGTTTTTGAACTCGGTGAACAAGGCAAACTCTTCGGTCGGCGTGAAGCCGTAGCGTGCCGGGTGAGCAATGACGGCCACCCCTTTGCATTCGCGAATCCAGCGCACCGCGTCGCCCAAAGAAGCCCAGCGGTGCGGCACAAAACCGGGTTTGCCTTCGGTTAGAAAACGGCGGAACACTTCGTGCGTGTCTTTGCACACGCCGGTCTCGACCAGAAAGCGGGCGAAGTGGGTGCGGGAAATCAGGTCTGGGTTACCCGCATAGGTAAGTGCGCCTTCAAAGCTGCCGTGTATGCCGACCTTGGCCAGCCCGGCGGCCATGTCCTTGGCGCGATCATGCCGGCCGCCACGTGTGCTTTGCAAACCGGCCAGCAGGCGCGGGTCATTGATATCAAAACCCAGACCAACGATATGTACCGTGTGACCGGCAAATGAAACAGAAATTTCGGTGCCGCTGAGGTAGCCCATGCCCAATGCCTTGGCAGCAGCGGCAGCGCGTTGCTGGCCGCCGATTTCATCATGGTCGGTCAAAGCCCACAACTCAACACCGTTGGCATGCGCGCGCGCAGCCAGCGCCTCGGGCGTGAGCGTGCCATCCGATACGACGGAGTGGCAATGCAGGTCGGCGTTGAGTATGTTCACAGATTGATTCTAGGCGGTGCGCATGTTTTCCACATGCAGCTTGAGTTTGCGCTGGCCTTGCCAGCTGTCGAGAACCAGCCTGTAGGCTAGTTCGGCATAGGCCGGCAGCGGCTCCGTATGACCAAACCAAATACCGTCAATCGCCTGACCATGCAGTTTGAGTTTGAGCGACAAGTGCTTTTCTCCGACGATACGCTGGCTGATCACCTCTACCCTGTCGTGAAACAAGGGCGCGGCAAAGCCCTGGCCCCAAACCTGGTTTTGCAATTCAATCGCTACGTCCGGGCGCAAGTCCGCGGCGGCCAGCGGCCCGTCTGTTTCCAGCGATTGCGCCAGTGTGGCCGCGTCCAGCCATTGCGTGGCAATGTGTTGCAGCGCGACCTCGAAGGTGGCCAGATCGTCTTCCAGCAAAGTGCAACCGGCCGCCATGGCGTGGCCGCCGAAGCGCAGCAGCAAACCCGGGTGCAGTTTGACCACCGCGTCCAAGGCGTCGCGCAAATGAAAACCGGGGATGGAGCGGCCCGAGCCTTTTAACACCGCTTGGCCTTCGGACTCGCTGGCGGCGAACACAAAACACGGCCGGTAATGCAAATCTTTCAAACGCCCGGCGACGATACCGACCACGCCTTCGTGGAATTCTTCGTCATAGACGCACAGTGCAGGCGGCGGTTCGTCTTCGCCGTCCATCAGCGATTCGGCGATCAACAAGGCCTGCTCGCGCATGCCGGTTTCCAGCGTGCGGCGTTCGCGGTTGATGGCATCGAGTTGTTGCGCGAGTTGCAAAGCCAGTGTGGCGTCGTCGGTGCGCAGACATTCAATGCCCAGGCGCATGTCAGACAAACGCCCGGCGGCGTTGATGCGGGGCCCGAGCGCAAAGCCCATGTCCTGGCTGATGGCTTGCGCTGCTTCGCGCCCGGCCACTTGAAACAGCGCCGACATGCCCGCAGGCAATTGGCCGCGACGCATGCGCAGCAAGCCTTGCGCCACCAGTCGGCGGTTGTTCGCGTCCAGTTTCACCACGTCGGCGACCGTGCCCAAGGCCACCAGCGGCAGCAAACCATCCAGGCGCGGTTCGGTGTCTTTGTTGAACACGCCACGCGCTCGCAATTCAGCGCGTAGCGCCAGCAGCACGTAAAACATGACGCCGACACCGGCAATGCACTTACTCTCGAAAGAGCAGCCCGGTTGGTTGGGGTTGACCACCGCTTCGGCGGCGGGAATCGCAGGTCCGGGCAAATGGTGGTCGGTGACCAGCACTTGCAAACCTAGTCGCTGCGCCTCGGCCACGCCTTCAACGCTGGCAATGCCGTTGTCCACCGTGATCAGCAGTTGCGCGCCGGTGACATGCACGCGTTGCGAGATAGACGGCGTGAGCCCGTAGCCGTCGACCACGCGGTCGGGCACGATGAAGTTCAGGTGTTGCGCGCCCAATAGCGCCAGGCCGCGCAAAGCCACGGCGCAGGCGGTAGCGCCGTCGCAGTCGTAATCGGCGACGATGCAAATCTTTTGTTGCTGAGCAATCGCGTCTGCCAGAAGACGCGCCGCATCCGCCATGCCTTTCATGCCTGCGGGCGGCAGCAATTGCGACAACGAGGGGTCCAACTCTTTGGCATCGCCAACACCGCGCCCGGCGTACAAACGCGCCAGCAGCGGATGCACCCCGGCTTGTTCCAGCGCCCAGGCGGCGCGCGGGGGCAGATCGCGGGTGATGAATTTCATGACAGCACCCCTGTCAACGAGGGTTGGAAGAACCGGTGTTTAAGTCCTTGCAACCAGTTGCCATGACCCGCTTGCAATTGCAGGCAACGTTGCAGCCCGCACAACACCAGAGTGTGGCCTTGCGCTAAGGCAGGCAACATGCTTGCTTCAGCCAGACCCAGCCACGCATTGGCCCATGCATCAGCGTCATTTGCCAGAAAGCTGTCGCGCAAACCGGTGTGCAGTGTCACGCCTGTGTGTGTGTGTGCCGGCAGATCGCCGCTGCCGCTGAGCCAGAAAGAGTTGACCGGTATGTCGCGTTGCGCGTTCAGCGTGTGGGTATAGAACAGCATTTGCATTTCATTTTGCAAGCGCCGCAGCAAGCGTTGCGCCGGGCTTTGGGTGGCCACCGGGTCGAGTTCTGCCAGCGCGTGCGCGCCGTGCTGCAACACATGGTCTAGCGACACACAAGGCAATGATTTAAAAACGCTTGAATGCGCCAGAAAACGTCCGGGCGCCAGCGCCTGTAAGTGGATACCGTCTTCTTCAAAATACGAAAGCATGGCTTGCATAAAGCCTTCAGACTCCGCTGCGCTAAGCGCGCCCGGTAACGCAATAGGCATCTGACCCTGGCTGAATTGCGCATGCACCAGATCGATAAAAGCCCAGCCGTGATCCGGCGGACACGTCAGTTGCAATTGCTTCGCGGCCTGCGCGGCAAACGGCAGCAAGTGCGTGCTTTGCGGCCAGTTGGCGGCGCGGGCGTAAGCCCATTCGTGGCTGCTGCAGCCGCTGTCAGTTGGCAGTCGTGTTAACTCTTGCAGGTCGGCACGCGCCAGTTGCTGCAATACCTTGTGGTGTTCAAGCGCGAACAAAGCCTCTTGCCAGGGCCGTGCGCTGTGCGTGTCTGCGGCCTCCAAGGCATCCGGCCACAAGGCGCAGGCGAACAGGTTCACCGGTTTGAAATCTGAGGTCGGCATGCAGGGATTGTGCAAGATGCCACAATCTCCAACAATGACAGATTCCAAATGGCCTTATGAAATACTGATTGGTTGGCGCTATACCCGTGCAGGCCGGGCCGCCCGTCGCAACCGCTTCATCTCTTTTATTTCTTCTGTCTCCATGCTGGGTATCGCTTTGGGTGTGGCGGCGCTCATCATTGTGCTGAGCGTGATGAACGGTTTTCAAAAGGAAGTGCGCGACCGCATGCTCGGCGTGTTGTCGCACATTGAAGTATTGGCCTATACCAGCGCTTCGTTGGACAACGCCGCCGTTTTACAACAGCAGTTGCAGCAACACCCGCAAGTGATGGCGAGTGCGCCGTTTGTGCTGTCGCAGGTATTGATGGCCCAAGGTGAAGACATGCGCGGCGCTTTGGTGCGCGGCATAGACCCAGCGCAGGAAGCCGCTGTCACTGACGTGGTTGCCGCCATGGATCCCGGCGTGCTGGCGCAATTGACGCCTGGCGGTTTCGGCGTGGTGCTGGGCTCGGAGATGGCGCGCAACCTCGGCGTCAAGGCGGGCGACCGCGTCACGTTGGTCGCGCCCGGCGGGCAGGTCACCCCGGCCGGTGTGGTACCGCGCTTGAAACAACTTCATGTGGTTGGTCTGCTCGACACCGGTCACTTCGAATACGACGCCAGTCTGGCCATGCTGCACATCAGAGACGCCGAACGCATTTTCCGGCTCGAAGGCCCGAACGGCATACGCGTGAAATTGAAAGACGCGCAGCGCGCGCGCGAAGTCGCCGCAGAACTCACGCCTTTGCTCAACGCCGATGTGCTGGTGCGCGATTGGACCCGCGCCAACCGCACCTGGTTCACTGCGGTGCAAATTGAAAAACGCATGATGTTCATCATCCTTACCTTGATCGTCGCGGTGGCCGCGTTCAACCTGGTCAGCACGCTGGTGATGACGGTCACCGATAAGCGCGCCGACATTGCCATCTTGCGCACGCTGGGCGCCAGCCCGGCCAGCATCATGGGCATATTCGTGGTGCAAGGTGCGCTGGTCGGGGTCATTGGTACCTTATCTGGATTGCTGCTGGGTCTGTTGGTAGCGTTCAACATAGGCAGCATCGTGCCGGCCATTGAACGCGCTTTGGGCGCCAGTTTTTTGCCCCGCGATATCTACCTGATCAGCCGCATGCCGAGCGATCCGCAATGGGCTGACATCGGGCCGGTGGTCATCATTGCGCTGGTGCTGGCGTTGGCTGCTACCTTGTACCCGAGCTGGCGTGCCAGCCGTATCGACCCGGCGGAGGCATTGCGCCATGAATAAACCGGTGTTGCTAGCGCAGGGACTGGGGCGGCGTTTCCATGAGGGCGAGCTAGACGTCACCGTGTTGCAAGATGTGGATTTACACATTCATGCCGGTGAAACCTTGGCTGTGGTCGGTGCTTCCGGTTCGGGCAAAAGTACCTTGCTGCATTTGCTCGGCGGCCTGGACACCCCAACCACCGGCAGCGTGCATTTGCTGGGCCGGGCGCTGGCCGGTCTGGACGCTACAGCCTTGGGTCGTTTACGCAACGAACACCTGGGGTTTATTTACCAGTTTCACCATTTGCTGCCGGAGTTCAATGCGCTGGATAACGTCGCCATGCCTTTGTGGATACGCCGCATGCCGCGTGCTGAGGCGGCCGCGCAGGCGCAGGCCATGCTGCAAGCCGTCGGCCTGGGTGAGCGGATCAAGCACACGCCGTCCGAGTTATCCGGCGGCGAACGCCAACGGGTGGCGATTGCGCGTGCGCTGGTTACACAACCCGATTGCGTGCTAGCTGATGAGCCCACCGGTAACCTGGACCGCAGCACCGCTGACAGCGTGTTTGCTTTGATGCTGCAACTCGCCCGCCAGCAAGGCACGGCCTTTGTGGTGGTGACGCATGATGAAACCCTGGCCGCGCAATGCGACCGGCAGTTGCGCCTGGTCAACGGGCAACTGCAGACTTGATTCAGTCTTTGCCGTGATTCGGCGAGCGCGGCCCGTACAAGATACCGCCGGTATGCGGTGACAACAAACGTGCACTGGCAAGCTTGGCCACCTGGTGACCAGGATTGCCTATGTTGCTGGCCAGTTGGTGTATGACCGAGTTGATCAATACGCCTGCCAGTCCGTTGTTGTTGTCACGGCCTTCGGCGTCTGAGGCGCTGGCCTGGCCTTGCCACAACAAGGCCCCGCTGCGGGCGTCTACCAGCCTGGCCTTGGCGCTGACCACGGTCTGGCTGTCTAACACCACATAACTGCTGCCGTATTTCTCCACCGTGATGTAGAGCACCGCATCCGCACCGAAGATGCTTTGCAGTTTTGCGAGAGGCGCTTCATGGATGTCATCGGCCATTTGCAGGCCGTTTTCTTTGAAGGTCGCGTCCACCATGGCCACCGGAAACACGTAGTAACCGGCTTCAGACAAAGGGCGTGTCACCGTGGCGTAAAAAGTCAGACTGCCGCGTATGTCAGGCGACTGATTGACCGGGGGCAGCACCAATATGGATGCCAGTTTGCTGTTTCTGAAAGCGCTTTGATCGGGCTTGGCTGAAGGCGTGCTGCAAGCGCTTAGCAACAGCAGGCACACAGCGCTTAAAGCTAACGTGATGCGCAGAGTCATGGTTTATTTTTGCCTGAGTTTGCCCAGCACCAGGTCCATGTAGACCGTGGATTCAGGGAATTGTTTTTTTTCGGCTTCAAACGCCATGACCGCCTTGTCCGACTGGCCGGTCTGGAAATACAAATAACCCATGTGGGCCTGGTAACCCGGCGGCAAGGGTTTGTTTTTGGCCGCGGCTTTTTGCTGCTCTTCTTGCAGTTTTTGCAACTGTTTGTCTGGCGATGTGTTGCCCGACTCGATTTGAAAACCTTCGTAAATCTGTTCCTGGTAGCCGCCCCAGTGGTAAAGCGAATGGTCTTGGCTGGCACAGGCCGTCAATAGCAGACACGCGGCCAGGGCTGCAAATCGTGTCATGAACCGGGTTTCCATTGGCCTTGGTCAACCCCTTTGACCAGTTTTTGCACGCTTTCGCGGATGGCCAAGTCCAACACCTTGCCATTCAACGTGGCGTCATAACTGGCGGTGCCGCCGAATCCTATGACTTCGCGGTTAGACAAAGCGTATTCACCCGCGCCTTGCACCGAGTACATGACTTCGGAGGTCGTGGTGTTGACCACGTTCAGCGTTACCTTGGCGTAGGCGACCTGGGTTTTACCGCGACCGAGTAAGCCGAATAACTGCTCATCGCCGACCTCTTTGCGGCCGAACTCGGTCACGTCACCGATGATCAAAAAATCGGCGCTCTTGAGGGCCTGGTTTTTGCCATCAATGTCTTTCTCGAATTTGGCTTCGCCGAGGTTGTCGCGTTCCATCACAGAAAACCGGTTGGCCTGTTGCAAATGGCCGATGAGTATGGTTTTGGCTTGGTTGCCGAGGCGGTCTATGCCGTCAGAAAACAGGCCACGCAAAAACGCGGAGCGGTTTTCAAACTTGCCGACCGCCAGCGCGTAACGCGGACCGTTGTAAACACTGTTGGCAGATTCCACTTTGGGGGTGTCTAGGGCTTTAGAGGTTTCAGTGGCGCAGCCGCTAAGCACAGCCGCGACTGTGATGGCAAGACTTAAGCTTACAAAAGCGAATTTCATGAAAGAAGTCCTTGGGAATGAACGTTTTAGTCATCTTAGACTGCTATCAGGTCAATGTGAAGACGTCAACCGGGTGCGAGCTGCGATGGGCTTTGTATTCGCCACAATCCCCCTATGAACTGGATAGACAGCCATTGCCATTTAGATGCACATGAATTTGCCGCCGACCGAGATGCGGTGCGTGCAGCGGCACGCGCGGCCGGTGTGACAAGCTGTGTGATTCCGGCGGTGGAGGCGAGCAACTTTGACACCGTGCGTCTGCTGGCGCATCAACACGGCGACGTGTACGCCTTGGGCATACACCCGATGTACACGCCGCAAGCGGCCGAGGCCGACTTGCTGACACTGGACGCGCAATTGCAACAGCACCGCAGCGACCCGCGATTGGTGGCCGTGGGGGAAATCGGCATCGATGGATTTGTGCCGGGCTTGAACATGGCGCGCCAGCAAATGTTTTACAAGTCGCAACTCAAACTGGCGCAACAACACGATTTGCCGGTCATCTTGCATGTGCGGCGCAGCGCGGATTTGCTGCTGCAAGGCTTGCGGCAAACGCCGGTCAAGGGCGGCATCGCGCATGCGTTCAACGGCAGTTTGCAGCAGGCGCAGATGTTTGTTGACCTGGGTTTCAAGCTCGGTTTTGGCGGCGCGCTTTCCTATGAGCGGGCTTTGCAATTACGCCGCTTGGCGGTTGAATTGCCGCTGAGTGCGCTGGTGCTGGAAACCGATTCACCTGACATACCGCCGCATTGGCTCTATGTGACCGCAGCGCAGCGCGAAGCAGGTGTGGCGCAAGGCCGCAATACGCCGGAGCAGGTACCGCGCATCGCGCAGGTGCTGGCTGATTTACGCGGTGTGTCGGTGGAGGAAGTGCGGGAGGCGACAACGAAAAATGTGCGGCAGGTGTTGGGGGTGTGATCTGACGGGCTAAATGACTACAGTGCTTGTATTTGGCTGTAACGATTATTGATTTCACTTTGTGTTTACAGTTTATTTTGCAAGTTATAGCTTGCAAATATCTATTTTTATGCTTATTATGCAAGCTATGACTAACAATATCAGACTTTCCGATGAATTGGGACAACAACTGCAAGCCCGGCGCAAAGCGCTGGGCTTGAGTAAGTCCGCGCTGGCTGACAAGGCCGGCAAGGTTCGCGAAGTCATCTACCGGCTGGAATCAGGTGAAGAGTCCACGGTGTCTTCACTGTTTGCCGTCATGGGTGCTTTGGGCTTGGTGATGCGGGTCGAGCATATTGGCTTGCCGACTGCCAGCGAGGTCGCGGCCAGGTTCATGGAAGACAACGATGCTTCCTGAAAAAATTCGTCAGCTGAATGTGTCTATTGGCGACGCTGACAACGCTGGTCAGTTGATACGTTCATCTGTTTACGAATTTCGCTATTCGCAGCCGCACGCTGAACAGGCCGCTGTGGCCTTGCTGATGCCTGCGGCGAAGCAGCTTACTTGGCAAGACGGCGATTTGTTTCCGCCCATGGATCAGAACCTGCCTGAAGGCGACTTGTTCATGAAGATTCGTGAGTTATTTCCCAAGCAAGGTATGACCCCCATGCACATGCTGGCGCTGGTGGGGCGTAATGGCATTGGCCGATTGGGGTACAGCTTGCCAGACCAAGCAGTAACGCCGATGCCAAGAACAATCAGCAAAAATGAATTGTTGAAAACGGCCTACACGGCTGATGTGTTTAACGAATTGGTGGCTGCGTACTTAAGCACTGGCGCGGGCATTGCAGGCATGCAACCCAAAATCATGGTGCCTGACAGGCCTACCGTGCCGATTCCATCGCTTATTGTCAAAGCGGCCAGCGCGGCTTATCCAGGTTTAGCCGCCAACGAGTTTCTGTGCCTGACGGCTGCTAAGGAAGCGGGTATTGACACACCAATATTTGCGCTATCAGATGATGGACAAATGTTGGTCTTAGACCGGTTTGACTTGGTCGAAAGTGATGATGGTAAGTACGAGCGTCTGGGGTTTGAGGACATTGCAGCACTGGCCGGTTTACGAGTGCGAGATATTTTGTCGGACCGTAAGTACCAAGGCAGCTACCAACGCATCGCAGAGCTGATGCGCCAACTACAACTTCATAACGATAACCTGCAACGGTTTTTTGAACAGGTGGCGTTTTCTGTCCTGGTGCGTAACGGCGACGCGCATTTGAAAAATTTCGGTTTACTTTACCGTTCAGCTGACAACATTTGGCTGGCTCCCATGTTTGATGTGGTGACCACCAGCATCTACACCTACACCCAATACGCGGGCGGCCCCGAGCTGCAAGACCGAACGCTGGCGCTCAAACTGTTTGCGGGAAAAAACCAAACCCGTGCATATCCCAGCAAAAAAGAACTGGAAGACTTTGGACAACGCGTCTGCGGTATTACCCAACCTGCACTCACTCTAGAGCGTATTGCGCAAGCCATGCACGACACTATGAAAAAAACGGCTGGCGATGAGCGTGTGCCCGAATTCTTGCGGACGAAAATGGCAGAGGCTTGGGATTGGGGGTATGGGTACGTGAAGTAGTTTTTAGAAATTTTTTTGATGCGAGAAAGTGGAATAACTAACGTTAAAGCCATCTCACCTTCAGTTAATCAAAGTTGTACTTGCTGTTTGAGTCTACCTCGCGCCATTCCCAGAGCCTTACGTTCGAAAATTCACATCTGTCTGTCGGTCCATTTAGTGACATCTTCTTTGGCGTATCGACTGAATTCCTCATACCTTTTCACAGCGTCTAGATACAACGACTTGTCAGGACTACCGCTGTAGCTCACAAGACATTTATGCGTTTCTAATCTATCTTCGATCTGGTTGATTAATCGTTCAATCATTTTTGTCTGGCTAGGTTCTTGTCTACTAAAAAGCTCCTTCTTTAGCGAGGCTCTCGTCTGTAGCATGGCTAATTTGTATCCGTTATCGAAGATTGTTCTAATCTTTTCCGATGTGACTTCTTGAGGCGTAAATTGGTTGGTGTTGATGTCATCCCCAACGACAAAAATACACAGCAACTTTCTCCATTGCTTATAGACGAACTCTTTACCTCTTCGCAGGCGATCTTGTTCGTATTTGTCTGCGGTCATTTCATTTCCCCTTTATTGCTGGAACTATTTCAAGTAGTTCAGCATCTCGACGATACCGCTGGCGGCAGATGAACTTTTGCTCTTCTTCTCCGAGCGCAAGTCTTCAAGTACCCGCTTGTATGGAATAAGTTCAACGCCCAGTTCTTCCATGATCGTCAATTCAGCTTCGTCCTTCAAGACTGCGTGAACTAGAAAGTATCGCCATTTAGCATCTGGAAGGATTTCGTTCCTGCGTTTGGCCTTCTTTGGACTGGTGAACTTCTTAGCAACCCATTGCTCAAGACCTGCGTGAAGTTCTTTTTTGTTTCGCTTACGTGCGTTCCTATCGCCACCGATGTAGCCAACAGGCCGATAACTGATCTGAACTTCTACGTGCCAGCACTCCATACCTTCAGGGGTAGGTCGAATTGCTAAAAGATCAATTTCATCATTTCATGACTTTATTCCACGCATCGTGAAAAAGTTCTGCCTGGTTAGCCATTCTTCAACTAGTTGTTCATCAAGTAGAGCCATTTGTTTTCCAATGTTCAATCGGTGTTGATTCAAATACTATCACTTTAATTTATATTTGTGCGTAAAAAGTAGCTACTAACCCATGACAGTTCGTAGTCTTGCATGTCCTCAACCTAACATTAGTCTGCGTTGAGGGCGGCAAAGGTTAGAACACATTGAGGCTACCTGATGTCAACAGTCCATTAACCGATGGTGCACTTATGTTTCACCTCGGGCATGGCTTGTGCACTGTGCTGGCGACGAACCAAGAGGAAGACACTGTTGTGGTGTCCACTGAAAACTACAGCATCAAAACCTACAGACTTTCATATGTACTCACGCGCAAATCGATATTTGTTGTGGAGACTAAGCCGCCAACCTACAGCAGTTCATAACTAGCGACAATCCCCCCATGACAGCCACTTCCCCCAAACTCCCGCAAGTGAATGTGTCCGAGCACGGCAAGGTGCGCTATTTGCATCTGGGCACGGTGTGGATTCAGGGCTCTATGTTGCTCAACAAACCGAACGACATTGAGTTGGACTATGTGCAGCGCATGCAGGCCTGGTTGATGTTTCACGAGGCGGATGAGGTTGAAGGCATGCACGCCATGCAGTTTGGTCTGGGTGCGGCTGCGCTCACCAAAAACTGTCACCAGGTGCTGAAGATGCGCACCACCGCCATTGAGCTCAATCCGCAGGTGATTGCGGCTTGTCGCACTTGGTTTGAGCTGGGCGCAGATGATGAACGCTTGAACGTGGTGCTCGGCGATGCGGCTGAAGTGGCAGCGCACGCACATTGGCAAGGGCAGGTCGATGTGTTGCATGTCGATTTGTATGACGACGAAGCTGCTGCGCCTGTCTTGGATGACCCGGTCTTTTATGGCCATTGCAAAAACCTGTTGACCCAACGCGGATGCATGCTGGTCAATTTGTTCGGCCGCTCCTCCAGTTATGAACGCAGTCTGGGCCATATCAGCCAGGCCTTTGGCACCGACGCGGTCTGGGTGTTCAAGCCCACGCGCGAAGGCAATACCGTGGTGTTGGCCCAGCGCACACCGCAGTATCCGACAGATGAGGTGTTGCAGGCGCGTGCAACGGAGATACACAAACGCTGGCGTTTGCCCGCGCCTCAGTGGTTACGCATGTTCAGGCCGGTGGCCGCTTAGGTGACAATCGCGCTTCTGCTCTTTTCAGGAGTCCCGCCTTGTCCATCAAGAGTCAAAAAGATTTTGCTTCCGGCCTGATGTTCACCGTCACCGGTGCGGCATTCGCGTGGAACTCGGCCACCGGCTATACCGTGGGCACTGCGGGCCAAATGGGCCCCGGCTATTTCCCGATGGTTCTGGGACTGGTGTTGGTCATGCTCGGCGGATTCATCATGTTTTTTTCACTGGTAGTTGAGACGCCTGACGGTGGCGTCATTGGCGAACTGGCCTGGCGTCCCTTGTTCTGTATTCTTGGTGCCAACATCTTGTTCGGCCTGCTGCTAGGTGGCTTGTCTCTCATCGGCTTGCCGCCCATGGGTTTGATGCTCGCCATTTATGCGTTGTGCGGTTTGGCGCTGCTGGCAGACGCCGCAAGTTTCACGGTTCGTCGCTGGCTGGTTCTTAGCAGCGTGCTGGCGGCCGGCAGTTATCTGGTGTTTATTCAACTGCTGAAATTGCAAATGCCTGTCTGGCCTGCATTCGTCAACCTTTACTGATCGGATACACATGGACTTGCTCGCCAATCTCGCCACCGGATTTGCAGTCGCCGGTACGCCGATCAATTTGCTTTACGCATTGATCGGTTGTTTACTGGGCACCCTCATCGGCGTGTTGCCAGGTATCGGCCCGGTGGCCACCATCGCCATGTTGCTGCCCGCGACTTACGCCTTGCCTTATGCCACTGGGCCGGTGTCGTCCTTGATCATGTTGGCGGGCATTTACTACGGCGCGCAATACGGCGGCTCTACCACCGCCATTCTGGTGAATCTGCCGGGCGAATCTTCCTCTGTGGTCACCACGCTGGATGGCTACCAGATGGCGCGTCAGGGACGGGCTGGGCCCGCATTGGCCGCCGCCGGTCTGGGTTCGTTTTTTGCAGGCTGCGTCGGCACCTTGTTGATTGCTGCTTTTGCGGCACCGTTGACAGAAGTTGCTTTCGCTTTCGGTCCGGCTGAATACTGCGCTTTGATGGTGGTCGGTCTGGTCGGCGCCGTGGTGCTGGCTTCGGGCTCGCTGCTCAAAGCGATTGCCATGATTATTCTGGGTTTGTTGTTGGGGCTTATCGGCACCGATGTGAATTCGGGCATGGCGCGGTTCACTTTTGATACTCCCGAATTGACCGATGGCATAGGTTTTGTGGCTGTGGCCATGGGAGTGTTCGGTTACGGTGAGATCATCAGTAATTTGGCCAAAAGTGATCTAGAGCGGGAAGTGTTCACAGCCAGAGTGCAAGGCTTATTTCCTACGCGTGCAGATTTCAAAAATATGATGCCTGCGGTACTGCGCGGCACAGCGCTGGGCTCGGTGCTCGGTATCTTGCCCGGCGGCGGCGCGGTGCTGGCTTCCTTTGCCTCGTACACCATAGAGAAAAAAATCAAACTCAAGGCCGGTGAAGTGCCCTTGGGCCAAGGCAATATCCGTGGCGTGGCGGCACCCGAATCAGCCAATAACGCAGGTGCGCAAACCTCGTTCATTCCCTTGCTCACTTTAGGCATTCCACCCAATGCGGTGATGGCCTTGATGGTCGGCGCCATGACCATACACAACATACAGCCTGGCCCGCAGGTGATGACAGTCAACCCCGAGTTGTTCTGGGGTTTGATTGTGTCCATGTGGATAGGCAATTTGATGCTGGTCATTTTGAACCTGCCCATGATTGGTATCTGGATCAAGCTGCTGACCGTGCCCTACCACTACCTGTTCCCAGCCATCGTCTTGTTTTGCGCCATCGGCGTCTACACCACCAACAATTCCACCTTTGACATCTGGATGGTGGCCTTGTTTGGTTTGGCGGGTTATTTGTTCACCAAGCTGGGTTGCGAACCGGCGCCGTTGTTGCTCGGTTTCATACTTGGGCCCATGATGGAAGAATATTTAAAACGTGCCTTGAAGCTGGCGCGAGGGGACTGGTCGGTGTTTATCACCCGGCCGTTGTCGGCCGCGTTGCTGGCACTGGCTGTGGCCTTGTTGTTGCTGGTGCTGTTGCCCGCCATCAAGTCCAAGCGGAAAGAAGCCTTTGTTGAAGATTGAAATTGACTGAATGAAAGAACACGCCCACAGACGCGCCTTACACAACGAGGTGCACGCGCGACCTCCCGAACCCATGCGCGCACCGTTGGCTATCAGCCATGTGGTGATGCTGGCCGATGCGGATGCCCGCGACGCCAGCCGCGCGCATTTGCTGGCTTTGCTGAATGACCATCATTTGCCGGTGCCAGACGCCCATGCCAACCATTTGCGCGTGGATCTGGGCAATTGGCGGCTGCGCTGGGAACTGCATACCGAGTTTGTCACCTGGACATTCATGGCCGATGCGCCTGCGGGCTTGCCCAAGTCGGATGACTATGGGCTGGCGCTGGGCTTACTGCCGCATCATTGGTTGAAAGATCTGCCCGGCGAATGCTTGGCCCGCATCAATTTACGCGCCAAGCAGACCGAGGACCTGGCCGACCGCGACGAGTTGCACCAGCAGTTCCGCGAAGACTCTTTGGTCGCATGCCAGTTGGCTGAAGGTGCAGCCACTTTACACACTGATTTTCAAATCGGCCCCGACGGTTGTTCGCGCATGCTGTTGCGCGTCGGCCAGTTATCGCAGCGGCGTTTGGGTCGCCTGGTGCAGCGCTTGCTGGAGATTGAAACCTACCGCATGATGGCCTTGCTGGGTTTGCCGGTGGCGCGCAGTGCCGCACCTGCACTGGCTTTGGCTGAACAGGAACTCGCCGATTTAGCGCAAGCGATTCGCAGCGCACACCAGGACGAGGAAGCCGAGTTGCTTGAGCGTTTGACCCGACTGGCTGGACAAATGGAAGGTTTGTACGCCGCGCAGCATTCACGGTTTTCTGCCACTAAAGCGTATTTCGAACTGGTGGACAGGCGTATTCTGGATATTCGCGAAACCCGCTTGCCCGGGTTTCAATCCGTAGGCGAATTCATGGATCGCCGTCTTTCACCCGCGCGCAGCACCTGCGACTGGGTGGCTAAACGGCAAACAGCTTTGTCCGAACGCGTTTCGCGCATGAGCAATCTGTTGCGCACCAGGGTGGATTTCCAACAGGAGCAAAGCAGCCAGGCGCTGTTGGCTGCCATGAACAAACGCCAGGGCATGCAATTGAAACTGCAATCCACGGTGGAAGGTTTGTCGGTGGCGGCTATCACTTATTACATCGCCGGCTTGATTCATTACTTGGCTGAAGGCCTCGCGGCCAAGGGCTGGATACACAGCCCCGCTATGTTCACCGCCATCTCGGTGCCGGTGATTGGGCTGCTGGTCTGGTGGCTCACCCGGCGCATGCATTACAAGGTGTTCCGACCGGACGCCTGATTTATCCTTTATTTCGCTCCGCCTTCGCGGCCTTTTTCTTTACGTCTGTTCACCATGTCTTTCAATTTCAACAATCCTTACAGTAGCACGCGTCTGCCGGTTTTTGCCCGCAACATCGTGTCAACCTCGCACCCCTTGGCAGCGCAAGCCGGTTTGCGCATGATGTGGCGTGGTGGCAATGCGGTGGATGCAGCCATCGCAGCGGCGGCGGTGTTGACCATCGTCGAGCCGGTCAGTTGCGGCTTGGGATCAGACGCGTTTTGCATTTTGTGGGACGGCCAGCAACTGCATGGCTTGAATGCCTCAGGACGCGCACCGCAAGCTTGGACGCCCGAATACTTCCAACGCAAATACGGCGACAACGCCATGCAGCCGCCCAAGCGCGGCATCGATTCAGTTACCGTGCCCGGCGCTGTCGCGAGTTGGGTGGCATTGAGTGAGCGTTTCGGAAAATTGCCTTTCGAAGATTTGATGCAACCGGCGATAGAGATTGCTGAGCGCGGCTTTTTGCTGAGTGTGGTGGTGCAGGAAAAATGGGCAGCGCCCGTGGACGAGCTCAAAGGCCAACCCGGTTTTGCGCAGGCGTTTTTGCCACGCGGTCGTGCCCCGCAAGTTGGCGAGTTGTTCCAGTTTGCATCTGCGGCCAATGGCTTGCGCGCGATTGGCAAAACCAAAGGCCAGGCGTTTTATGGCGGTGAAATCGCCGAGGCCTTGGAGCGTTTTTCCAATGCCAACGGCGGCGCATTGAAAGCCTCTGACTTTGCCGCCTACCAGCCGGAATGGGTGACGCCGATTTCCATGGATTACCGTGGCCATACCTTGCATGAAATTCCGCCTAACGGACAAGGCATTGCCGCGCTGATTGCCTTGGGCATATTGGATAACTTTGACCTCGCCGCATTGCAACGTGACGGCGTGGATTCGCAGCATGTGCAAATCGAAGCCATGAAACTCGCGTTTGCCGATGTCTACCGTTATGTGGCCGATGAAAGCAGCATGGAAGTGACGGCGGCGCAAATGTTGGACAAGTCGTATTTGAAAGAACGTGCCAAGTTGATTGACATGCAGCGTGCGCAAGATTTCAAAGCGGGCAACCCAGCCAAGGGCGGCACGATTTACCTGACCGCTGCGGATGAAAACGGCTTGATGGTCAGCTTCATCCAAAGCAATTACATGGGCTTTGGCTCGGGCTGCGTCGAGCCTGATTTCGGCATCAGTTTGCAAAACCGCGGCCATGGTTTTGCCGTGCGCCCCGGCGGTTTGAATCCGGCTAACTTGGTTGCACCCGGCAAGCGTCCGTTTCACACCATCATCCCGGCGTTTCTCACCAAAGACGGCCAACCGGTGATGAGTTACGGCGTCATGGGCGCCAACATGCAACCACAAGGCCATGTGCAAACCTTGGTGCGCATGCTGGACTATGCGCAAAACCCGCAAGCAGCTTGCGACGCGCCGCGCTGGCGCTACAACGAAGGCTTGGTGATCAATGTGGAAGCCGGTATGGATGCACAAACCGTCAAAGGTTTGCAAGCGCGCGGTCACGCCATGGAAGTCATCAACGACAGCTACCAAGATTTCGGCTCAGGCCAATTCATTTGGCGCATGGGTGACCCCAAGGTGCAAGGCTATGTGGCTGCCAGCGATTCGCGCCGCGATGGCCTGGTCGCCGGGTTTTAAGCGGTGACTGGTTTGTTTGCACGGCTTAGCCGTTTGTCGCCGCATGCCGTCGGTATTGCATTGGCGCTGACCGGTGCCATGGCTTTCAGCGGCAAGGCCATCATCGTCAAACTGTCCTATCTTTATGGTGTTGATGCCGTCACGGTCATCATGTACCGCATGCTGTTTGCCTTGCCTTTCTTCGTTGCCATGGCCTGGTGGGCGTCGCGCCAACCGCATGCCCTGGCCAATCCCTTGAGCCGGCGCGATCTGCTGGCGATTACCGGTCTGGGTTTTCTTGGCTATTACCTGGCCAGCTTTCTGGATTTTTTGGGGTTGCAAACCATCACCGCCAGTCTTGAGCGATTGATCATTTATTTAAATCCGACGCTGGTCATGCTGCTCAGCGCCTTGATCTATAAGCACCGCATACTGCCAAGGCGTGCCTGGGCCATGGCTATCAGCTACGCCGGTGTGCTGCTGGTGTTTGCCCATGAGGTCAGCTTCAGCGGAGCCGGTGTTGTGCTGGGTTCGGTCTATGTGCTGGCCAGTGCGCTGGCCTATGCTTTTTACCTGATGTTCAGCGGCCAGATGGTTAAGCGAATTGGGGCTTTGCGGCTGGTCGGTTTGGCATCTGTCGTTGCCTGTGCCTGCTGTCTGCTGCAATTTGTCATACTCAGACCCTTGTCGGACGCGCTGGTGCAGCCGCAGGTGCTGTGGCTGGCCTTGCTCAATGCCACGGTCTGCACGGTGGCGCCGGTGGTGTTCATCATGTTGGGCATAGAGCGTATAGGCGCATCACTGACCGCGCAAGTCGGTATGGTCGGGCCGATGTCAACCATCACGCTGGGCGTGCTGGTGCTGGGTGAACCGGTGAATATGTGGATAGTGTTGGGCACCGTGCTGGTGCTCAGCGGTGTGTATATGGCTTCGCAATCAGGAGAGAAAACATGGACTTAGGCATTAAAGGTAAATGGGCGCTGGTCGGCGGCGCGAGCAAGGGTTTGGGCTGGGGTTGTGCCAGCGCGCTGGCGCAGGCTGGTGTCCATCTGGTGATGGTGTCGCGCGGCTCGGCCGTACTCGAGGCTTCAGCCGCCGGTTTGCGCCAGCATGGTGTGACGGTGTTGCCGGTGGCGCAAGATATCACCACCGAAGCCGGACGCGCAGCCATCTGGTCGGTGGCCGGTGGTCCGGGCAAAAACTTTGATATCGTCGTGACCAACGCGGGCGGCCCGCCCAGCGGCGACTTCCGTGAATGGGACCGCGAGGCTTGGATCAAAGCGGTCGACGCTAATATGTTGACACCGATTGAGTTGATGAAAGCCACCATAGACGGCATGGCAGCGCGCGGCTTTGGTCGCATTGTGAACATCACTTCCAGCGCAGTCAAAGCGCCTATCGATATTCTGGGTTTGTCCAACGGCGCGCGCAGCGGCTTGAGCGGATTCGTCGCCGGTTTGTCGCGCAACCCGTCTATCGCCAAACACAACGTCACCATCAACAACCTGTTGCCCGGCGCGTTCGACACTGACCGCCTGAAAGGCATTTTGCAAGGCACCGCCGAGAAAACCGGCAAGAGCGTGGAAGAACTGGCGCAGGCTCGCCGTGCCAGTGCCCCGGCCAACCGCTTTGGCACGCCCGAGGAATTTGGCAACACCTGTGCGTTTTTATGCAGCCAGCACGCTGGCTTCATCAACGGTCAAAACATATTGATAGACGGCGGGGCGTATCCGGGCGCATTCTGAGGCACGGGCAAGCGGAATGCGGCTTCCTGCTTTGCCTGGTTGTTGTTCATTCAAAACCGTGAGTGCGGTGTTTTGTTGTTCCAGCAGCATGTACGCCATCAGGTCGGCCTTATTCAACAATCAAAGCTTTGAGCTGCCACACCGAACGCTGGTAGTACAAAACAGTTTGCAATTCTTTTTTGCTGTCGTAAGGGTAGACGATGAACAGCGGCCGCTTGTACTTGGCCGACATCGGCTCGCCGTTGACCGAGTGCGCCAGGATCACGTCAAATTTCTCGGTATCGCTGAACGGCATTTTGGCTTTGTACTCGTCCAGCCCGACAGCACTCAAGGCAGTGCCCTTGAGCTTGGCGCTGGCCAGCACATCGCGTATCAAGGGTCCCGTGAACGTCATAGGGTCTTTGAACCACGGTGTGTGGGTAGTGAAGCTTTGCTGAGGCAATTTTTTCAAACTTGCCAGGTCAAACTCGGCCACCAGTTGCGGCGGTGCCTTTTTGTCCGCAGGTTGCAAAAGCAATTGCAAGGTTTTGCTTTTGATGGCCTGTTTTTTGGACTCGGCGTGCAGACCGTGCGACATGAACCAGATACCCATGGCGATGAATGCCCCAAGGCTGTGTCTTTTTGACATCTTGATCCATTCTTTTCACAGTAATTAAGGGTTTAAATAGACTGAAAAAATGATGTTATCTCATTAATTATGATTAATTCAATTTCAATTTTGTTAAATTTAGAAATAAAAACAATTTAGATTCTTAAGGTAAACATTTAAAAATAATATAAGAACTTAAAGGTATAAAAATTTACCAACACTGGTCAGCGTTTGCGGGACGAAACCAGGATGCCGCCGACGATCAACACAAAAGCCACGGCGTGGTAGGCGTGCGGCGCATCGCCCAATGTGACGGTAGACAGCAACGCGGCGAACAGCGGTGTGAGGTTGGCGAAAAAACCGGCGATGGTCGGGCCTACGCGTTGAATACCCAGGCCCCAGCTGCGGTAGGCCAGCAAGGCTGGGCCTAAAGCCACGTACAACACGCTGGCAGCCAGTGTCCAGCCCCAGACGATGTGCGGGTTGTCGCTGAACTGCCATTCTGCGGCGGTGAAAGCGCCGCTCCACAGCAAGCCGAAGAACATTTGCGCTGTCAAAAAATACGTCCAGTTGCCGCGTATCTCGGGCGGGTCCACCGGTTGCGCCACCAGCCAGCTGTACCAGGCCCAGCAGACCACCGCGATCAGTATGTAAACGTCGCCAATCACAAGTTGCACTTTTTGCAAGGTTTCCCAGTCGCCGCGACCCAGTACACACAGCACACCGGCTATGGACATGGCCGCGCCCAGCACTTGCCGCGCAGACACGCTTTGTTTGTAAAACACCGCGCCCATGGCCAGCATGAACACCGGCACGCTGGCGCCGACCAGGGTGACATTGATAGGCGTCGAGGTGTGCAAGGCCAAGTATTGAAAGCTGTTGTAACAACCCACACCCAAGAGACTCATGAGGCCATAACGACGCCAGTGTTTCCACATCGGGCTAGACGGCTTGAGCACCGGGTAAGACCATGGCAGCAACAGCACAAAAGCAGTCAACCAGCGGAAAAAATTCAGCGTGATCGGCGGCACCATGTTGGCGACAACGCTGCCGAGTATGGTGTTACCGGCCCAGACCAGCGGCGGCAGTAACAACAAACCGGCGGTCGCCAGATCAAGTGCCGGTTTAGCGGGGGAGGTTGGAGTGTCAGACATAACTTATGACTCTACCCCAGTTGCGTGGACAATCAGACCAGGCTGTCCGGCATATGACCGGCGGATTTCATTCAACCCAGACAGGAGCAAGGCATGAGCAAAGCCATTCAATTCAAACAAACCGGCGGTCCCGACGTACTGCTATTGGCCGATGTCAGCGTCGGCGCACCCGGCCCCGGCGAAGTGCGTATCGCGCACAAGGCCGTTGGTCTGAACTACATCGATGTGTACCACCGCACCGGTTTGTACCCGCTGCCACTGCCGCACGGCCTGGGCATGGAAGGTGCCGGCGTGATTGAAGCAGTCGGCGATGGCGTCAGCCATTTGAAAGCAGGCGACCGCGCGGCTTACGCCAGTGCCCCGCCCGGAAGCTATTGCGAAGCGCGAGTGATGCCGGCCAAAAACGTCTGCAAACTGCCGGACAGTATTTCGTTTGAAACAGCAGCCGGCATGATGCTCAAAGGCATGACGGTGCAGTATTTGCTCAAGCGCACCTTGCCGCAGGCCGGTTTGCACGCCGGGGACTTGATTTTGTTCCACGCTGCCGCCGGTGGTGTCGGTTTGATCGCCTGTCAGTGGGCCAAGGCTTTGGGTTTGCAACTTATAGGCACGGCAGGCAGCGATGAAAAATGCGCGCTGGCCAAAGCCAATGGCGCAACCCACGTCATCAACTACAACACGGAAGATTTTGAAGCGCGTGTCAAAGACATCACCAACGGCAAAGGCGTCAAAGTGGTCTACGACTCGGTCGGTAAAGACACCTGGGACAAATCGCTCAACTGCTTGTCGCCATTCGGTTTGATGGCCAGCTTTGGCAATGCCTCCGGTCCGGTGGACCCGTTTGCCCCCGGCACGCTGGGCGCCAAAGGTTCGATTTACGTGACCCGCCAAACCCTGTTCACCCACATCGCTACTCGCGAAACCAACCAGCAAATGGCTGAAGATTTGTTTGACGTGGTCGGCAGCGGCAAAGTGAAAATCTATATCGAACAGCGTTACCCGCTGGCAGAAGCCGCACAGGCGCACCGTGACTTGGAAGCCCGCAAAACCACCGGCAGCACTTTGTTGACCGTGTAAGTTGTCAATTCCATGGCCGCCGGTGAAAGCTGGCGGCTTTTTCATGTCCGCTAAAGGCTGTCTTGTGGATCTCAGTAAAAACGGATTGATCGATTCATCATTGCGCCCGCATCTGCTGGCATGGGTGCTATTGACTTTGCTGGTCAATGCCATTCCCTTGTTCACGCCGATATTGAATGAAGGCGACTCGGTGTTGTACGCCGCTTTGTCGCAGCACATGGTGTTGAGTGGCAATTGGAACGACCTCATATTAGATGGTCGCGATTGGCTGGACAAACCGCATTTCCCGTTCTGGTTGGGTGCCTTGTCGTTCAAGTTGATTGGGGTCAGCGTGTTTGCCTACATGTTGCCGGGTTATCTGTGTCATTTGCTTGGCGGTTATTACACCTACCGTTTGGCACGGTTGTTTCACGGGCGTGACGCCAGCTTATTGGCTTTGCTGGTCTATGTGTCCACCTACCACCTGATGTACACCACCACCGCCTTGAAAGCCGAGGCGTTCTTGACTGGCAGCATCATGGCGGCGTGTTATTACTGGCTGCGTTATGAGTCACACAGCCGATTGAAATACCTGTTGCTCGGTGCAATATTTAGCGGCATATCGGTCATGACCAAAGGCGTGTTCACCTTAATCACCATCAGCAGCGGACTGCTGTGCATGTGGGCTTACCAGGGCCGCTGGCGTGAACCATTCCGTTGGAAATGGCTGGCTGCATTACTGTTGACGGTAGTCTGTGTCACGCCCGAGTTGTTGGCTTTGTATCGACAGTTTGACATGCACCCGAAAAAAACTGTCTTCGATCAAACCGGTGTTTCCGGCATACGTTTCTTTTTATGGGACAGCCAGTTCGGCCGGTTTTTCAATGTCGGGCCTATCACCAACAAAGACGGTAACAAACTGTTTTTCGTACTGATTTTTTTATGGGCGTTTTTACCGTGGGTGGCTGCGTTTGTGCTGTCCGGTTGGCGTACCGTCCAGCAATTCACAGGCGTAAATAAAAAAGACAGGGCTATACAGGTGTATTTGTTAGGCAGTTTTTTCGTCAGCTTCATCATGTTCAGCCTGACCAGTTTTCAGCTGGATTACTACACCGTCATCGTTTACCCGTTTGCTGCGGTGTTGATTGCGCCTTGGCTTTTAGCGGCTTGCGCTGACGCCGCTGCAAAGGGTGTGCGCAGGGCGCAACTGGCTATGGGCTTGTTGACCTTGACGCTGGCTGTGTGGCTGAGTGTCAAGATCGGTCACACAGGCTTGTTGCTGCTGACCGGGCTTGGTCTGTCGGCCTGGCTGCTGTATGCCTGGTTGCAAAAAAAGCATTGGCATGGTTTGAGCGTACTGGTCTATCCCGTTATGGCGATCAACTTGTTGTACCTGGTGCTAGAAGGCATGACCTTGATTGCACACACGCGCTACAGCATCCCCTACAACGTCTTGTCGACTATGGCGAGCGAACCGGCGCTGCCGGTCGTGGTTTACCGCTTGGACCCGCCGGTGGCTTATGAACTTGGTCTTTACCGCCAAACCGCGCCCGTGTTACGCATAGACAAGCCAGAAGATTTGCCGCCGCTCGGCGCCAGCTATTTTTTGCTGATCCGCACTGCTCAAGCCGGTGCTCTGGCGGAGCGTACCGGCGCCATGTCACCTGTGTTGTCGGGCGATTGGGTAGACCACAAAACCGGAACACTGCCTAGGCAAATCGAATTGGCCGCTGGGCGCGCGCAGCTGGAGAGTTTCAGTGTGTACAAAGTGACGCCGCGTTAAAGCAGATTCAAGCTTTGCTTTTTCTCACACGGATCAACTCATCGAGTATTAAACACACCGTGCCCACGCTGATGGCGCTGTCGGCCACGTTAAACGCCGGGAAATGCCCTTGGTAAAACACCGGTGACAACCAGTCCCAATGGAAATCTAAAAAGTCGATGACATAGCCCCACAGTATTCGGTCGATCACGTTGCCGACTGCGCCACCCAGCACCAGTGCCAATGCAAAGCAAAATAATTTTTGACTTGGGTGACTGCGCAACAACCAAATGATGAAAACCGCAGCACCCACACCGATGGCAGTGAAAAACCAGCGTTGCCAACCGGAGGCTGTGGATAAAAATGAAAACGCCGCGCCGCTGTTGTGCACCCGCACCAGGTTGAAATAGGAAGTCACGGTCTGGCTGTCACCGAGCTGAAAACTGCCGATGACCATCACCTTGGTGATTTGATCTGCAATCAAAATCACCAGGGCAATACCCAGCCATAGAAACATAGAACGTGGTGCGTAGTTGGCCATGGTCAGAGTTTCACAGTCAAAGAATGTTGATAGGCCAGCGATGTCAGGCAAACGCCCGTTGTTCACCGCTGCCGTGCAGGTTGTTGTCGCAACGTACGCACAAGGTCGGGTGCGCGGCGACGCTGCCCACGTCCGGGCTGTAATGCCAGCAACGCTCGCACTTGGTATGCGCAGACGGCGCCACACTCACCGACAGTTCCTTGCCTGCCATCAGTTGCAATGACGAGACGATGAAAACAAACTTCACATCCGACCCCAAGCTTTGCAACAAAGCCATGTCCGCAGCATTCGCCTTTAGCTTGACCTCGGCTTGCAACGGCGATCCGACCAAGCCTTGCGCGCGCAAGACTTCGATGTCTTTGTTCACTTGCTCGCGAATCTCGCGAATACGCGACCATTTGTCCAGCAGGGCAGCATCGGGTGCAGGCAGTTGCACATAGGTGTCTTTGAAAATCGTGTTGCCCAGTCCCAGTACGCCCCAGGCCTCTTCGGCAGTGAAACTTAAAAACGGTGCCATCCAGCGCAGCATGGCTTGGGTGATTTGCCACAACGCGGTTTGCGCGCTGCGACGCGCCTGCGAACCGGCGGCAGTGGTATACAGCCTGTCTTTGAGCACATCCAAATAAAACGCGCCCAAATCTTCCGAGCAGTAAATTTGCAATTTCGAGACCACGGGGTGGAACTCGTAACGCCCGAAATGGCCGCCTTCAAACACCTTGGTCTGCGGGTTGAAGTGACCGACGATATCGGCTTGCAATTGCGCGGCGCGACCGATAGCGTAGCGGTCAACTTCCAGCATGTCAGCTAGCGGCACGGCGTCTTTGGCTATGTCGAAGTCGCTGGTGTTGGCCAGCAAAAATTTCAGCGTGTTGCGCACCCTGCGGTAGGTGTCCACCACGCGAGCCAAAATTTTATCGTCGATGTTCAAGTCGCCCGAATAGTCGGTAGACGCTACCCACAGGCGAACGATTTCCGCACCGAGTTTGTCGGTTACCTCTTGCGGTACGACGGTGTTGCCCAAGCTCTTGCTCATCTTGCGGCCTTGGCCGTCGGTGGCAAAGCCGTGGGTCAACAAGCCACGGTAAGGCGCGCGGTCGTACAGCGCGCAACCGAGCAGCAGAGAACTGTGGAACCAGCCCCGGTGTTGGTCGTGGCCTTCTAGGTACAAGTCGGCTTCGGGGCCGGTCTCGTGAAACGGCGCGCGGTCATAAGCATTTTTGTGGCTGCCGCGCAGCACGTGCTCGAAGGTGGAACCCGAGTCAAACCAGACTTCCAAAATATCTGTGCTCTTGCTGTAATCGTCAGCGCTGGCGGTCTGGCCTTTGCCCTGTGCTGTCAGCAATGCTTGAATGTCATTCACATCGGCGCGGCTCCAGGCTTCGATGCCGCCTTGCTCGACCATGGTCGCTGCAATATCCAAAATCGCCATCGTGTCCGGGTGCAATTCGCCACTGTCTTTGTGCAGCAAAAACGGCACCGGTACGCCCCAACTGCGCTGGCGCGAAATACACCAGTCGGGCCGGTTGGCAATCATGTCGCGCAATCGGGTTTTGCCATTCTCGGGGTAAAACTTGGTTTGCTCAATCGCATCCAACGCCGATTGACGCAGCGTCTTGGGCGCTTTGTCTTTCGTGAACACACCCTCACCTTCGTCCATGCGTACAAACCATTGCGCCGCCGCACGGTAGATGACAGGGGTTTTGTGGCGCCAGCAATGCGGGTAGCTGTGCGTGATGCCGTGTGTGGCCATCAAGCGTCCGGCGTTTTTCAAGGTCTCCAAAATGTTCGGCACGGCTTTCCAAATGTGCTGTCCGCCGAACAATGCAAAGTCTGCGGCATACGCGCCATTACCTTGCACAGGGTTGAGGATGTCGTCATAAGGCAGACCATGCGCGACGCAGGAGTTGAAGTCATCCACACCGTAAGCAGGGGCGCTGTGAACAATGCCGGTGCCATCAGCGTCGGTGGCGTAATCGGCCAGATACACCGGTGCTTTGCGTGCGTAGGCTGCATCCACATGAGCCAATGGGTGGTGGAACTCAATCAAATCCAGCGACTGACCTTGGCAAGTTGCTACGGCTTGGCCGCTGAGTTGCCAGCGCTCTAAACATTTCTCCACCAGCGATTCAGCACACACAAAATAACCGCGCTCAGTGTCAACCAATGCATAGTTCAACTCGGGGTTGAGGTTCAGCGCCTGGTTGGCGGGGATGGTCCAAGCGGTGGTGGTCCAGATGACGGCGAACGCTTCTTTGTCGAGATTTGTCAGTCCAAAGGCTTTGGCCAGTTTGTCAGGCTGCGCGCATAAAAACGCCACATCCAAGGTGTCGCTTTTTTTATCCGCGTACTCAATTTCAAATTCGGCTAAAGACGAGCCGCAATCAAAACACCAATACACCGGCTTCAAACCGCGATACACAAAACCGCGCTCGATCACCCGTTTGAAAGCGCGGATTTCACCTGCTTCGTTGGCAAAGTCCATGGTGCGGTAAGGCCGCTCCCAGTCGCCCAACACGCCTAAGCGTTTGAAGTCTTCGCGCTGTTGATCGATTTGCTCGGTGGCAAACGCGCGGCTCTTGGCTTGCATGTCATCGCGTGACAACTTGCGTCCATGAAGTTTTTCAATGGCGTTTTCAATCGGCAAACCGTGGCAGTCCCAGCCGGGGATGTATTGCGCATCAAAACCGGCCAATTGGCGCGATTTGACGATCATGTCTTTCAAGACTTTGTTCAGCGCATGCCCGATGTGCAATTTGCCGTTGGCATACGGCGGGCCGTCGTGCAACACAAACAGCGGCTGGCCGTGGCGCGCCACGCGCAATTGTTTGTAAAGGCCTTGGTCTGTCCAGCTTTTGGCCCAGGCCGGTTCGCGCTTGGGCAGATCGCCGCGCATGGGGAAGGGCGTGTCCGGCAGGTTCAGCGTGGCGCGGTAATCGGTGGTGTTTGCTTCTGTCATGTCAATTCAGTATCAAGGTATTCGAATGGATTCGGGATTGATGCTGCGGCATCGGGTGCAGCTGTCAGTGGATGTAGGAGACGCGGGGCAAGGTGCGTCATGCAGGCCCGGTCAAATTCGGGCGGCCAACCAGTCGCGCGCGTCGTCGCAGTCGCGCTGAATGCCCTGGTTCAAGGCGTCCAGGCTGTCGTACTTGAGTTCGTCGTGTAATTTATGCAGCAGTTCCACGCGCACGAGTTTACCGTAGCCCCCTTCTGAGCCCAGGGTTGCAGGCCATTCAAGGCAATGGGTTTCCAGCAGTACGCGCCCGCGGTTCACATCGTTGGCGTTCAGCGAGGGGCGCACGCCGAAACTGGCCACACCGGGCAGCGGCTTGTCGCTCAAACCATGGACAAGTGCCACAAAAATACCACTGGCGGCTGGTTTGGAATGGGCAAAGCGGATATTCAAGGTCGGGCAGTTGAGTTCGCGCCCGAGTTTGCGCCCGTGCACCACGTGGCCTGACAACGCATACGGACGACCCAGCAGCAACGCAGCCTGCCGCATGTCTCCCATCGCCAAGGCATTGCGTACCGCCGAGCTCGACACCCGCACGCCGGTAACGCCGGGCTTGTCAGCCAAGGGTTGGCCGGAGATTTCATAACTGTTCATGCGTGCGACTTCAAAGCCCAGTTCGCTGCCGCTGCGTGCCAAAGAGGCGTAGTCACCGGCGCGTTTGGTACCGTAGCAAAAGTCATCGCCGACCAGCACATAGCGCACGCCCAGACCTTGCACCAGCATCTGCCGCACAAAATCGTCAGGGCTTAATGCCGCCAGCGTCTGGTTGAATGGCAACACCACGCATTGGGCGATGCCGCAGGCTTGCAACTCGGCCAGCTTGTCGCGCAAACCGGCGATGCGCGCCGGGGCCATGTCGGGTTTGTTCAGCAGACCGGCAAAAAAATCGCGCGGGTGCGGCTCAAAAGTCATGACGCAAGACGGCACGCCGCGCTGGCGCGCTTCGTTGTGCAACAAAGCCAGCATGGCCTGGTGGCCGCGGTGCACGCCATCGAAATTGCCGATGGTCAGCGCGCAGGCCGGGGCCAGCCCGGGGTGGTGAATGCCTCTGAAAATTCGCATGTGAGCTGGGGTCTTGTCAAAGAGGTGTCTTGGAAACAGGTTATATTGTCACGGATCGACGTCAGTGCTCGCTTATCTCATTGGAGGTGAATGTTGAAGGTCTTGAAGTTGTCTGCCCAAGGGTTGCCGCAATCCTGGATATCGCTCGAACAAGCCGTCACGCATTACGCGGCGGATGAGGTGCGTTGGGAAGCGGGTGTGGAAGTCGCGGTTTACCGTGGCGGCTACAACGCGGTCACAGGCATACAGTCCAAAATCGTCATCAACAGCATCATCGGCACCAAGGGTGTGCCGCGCATCAACCCCTTCGATTTGAAACCGGGTTTGACCAACAGCAAATTGTTCGCCCGCGACCGCAACCTGTGCGCATACTGCGGCGACGATTTCCATGAAACCGACCTGACCCGCGAACACATCATTCCCTTTGGTCAGCACGGTCAGGACACTTGGATGAACGTGGTCACCGCCTGCCAGACCTGCAACCACCGCAAAGCCAACCGCACGCCCGAGCAAGCGCGCATGCCGCTGCTGTACACGCCTTATGTGCCCACGCTGTGGGAAGACTTTATTTTGCGCAACCGCCGCATACTGGATGACCAGATGGAGTTTTTGATGGCGCATTTGCCGCGCAATTCGAGGTTGGCGGCTTAAAAAAATAACTCAGTTGTTGAGTTTTTGAAATCTGGGTCTTCGGATGCCGTCCACCACCACCTCTTCGGTGAACATGGCAAACGGCCTGACCCACAAACCTTGCACACCATAAAGCGCCTTGTAAAGCACCAAGGGTTCCAGCGTTTCGCTGTGGCGCACCACACCAATCACCTCGTAATCCAGTTGTTTGTAATGCCGGTAGCGCCCGGCGGGCAATGTGGGCAAGGGCGGCAGGTCGGTGTCAGACATTGTGTTCTTTCATTGAGGAGCGGGTCAGCGCTTGCATGGTGGCTAAGGCTTAAAACTATGTGTATATTGAGTTTACATTGAGTTACCATTGTTATCTTTAAATTTAGTAAACCTTGGTAACTTTGCTATATGAACCCACTAACCAATCCCTTTTCCCCTGGCGCAGGCAATCAACCACCAGAGCTGGCAGGGCGCAGTGAGCTTTTGTTTAAGGTGGAGGTATTGCTGGCTCGGGTCAAGGCTGGGCGGAGTGAGCAAAGCATGTTTATGGTGGGTTTGCGCGGTGTTGGGAAAACAGTGTTGCTTAACCGCGTGCGCGAAATGGCCGAGGAGCAGGGCTACCAAGCACTGCTGATTGAGGCACACGAGAGCAAGTCTTTGCCATTGCTTTTGTTACCCCCATTGAGGCAAGCTTTATTTGCGCTTGATCGAATGCAAAACATCAGCCAAAAAGTTAAACGCGGACTGCGTGTTCTTCGAAGTTTCATTGGGGCTGTCAAAGTCAAAATGGGTGACGCAGAGTTTGGCTTGGACATCGATCCGGAAACCGGCTCCGCAGACAGTGGCGATTTGGAGGCTGACTTGGCGGAGTTGTTTGTGGCGGTTGGCGAAGCAGCTGCTGACCGTGGTACGGCCGTTGCCATCATTGTCGACGAGCTTCAGTACATGACAGAAGTCGAAATGAGCGCCCTCATCATGGCCATACACAGGGTGTCGCAACGCAACTTGCCATTGGTGCTGATCGGTGCAGGTTTGCCACAGTTGGTCGGCTTGGCAGGCAAATCCAAATCGTATGCTGAGAGATTGTTTGTCTATCCAGAGGTGGGAGCGCTGTCACTGCAAGATGCCTCACTGGCTTTGCAAGGACCAGTGTCAACTCAAGATGTGGCCTTCACAACCGAGGCATTGGCGGAGATTTTCAGGGTCACCCAAGGCTATCCTTATTTTTTGCAGGAATGGGGTTACCAATCGTGGAACATGGCGCAACAGTCGCCCATAGATTTGCCGCTGATCCAACGCACCACCATTGCCTCAACCACAAGGCTAGACCAAAGTTTTTTTCGAGTGCGATTCGATCGACTTACCCCGCGTGAAAAAGACTACCTCAGCGCCTTGGCGGAAATGGGCGCTGGCAATCAGCGTTCGGGCGGTGTTGCAGAAAGGCTGGGTGTCAAAGTGCAAACCATCGCACCCCTGCGTTCCAGCCTTATCAAGAAGGGAATGATTTACAGTCCGGCTCACGGTGACACGGCGTTTACTGTTCCCATGTTTGATGATTTCATGCTGCGCACCATGCCCGACGGGCCACGTAAAGCTGGAGAATATTGAAACATATCAATGCGGCAGGTGTTTATTTTTTATCAACGAACCGTGTTGCATCAATTCAGCCACTGCCAACGGATAGATCACATGCTCTTGCGTCAACACACGCGCCGCCAAGCTGTCCGCAGTGTCATCCGCTAACACCGGCACCACGGCTTGCGCCAGTATTGGCCCGTGGTCGAGTTCGGTGGTCACTTGGTGAACGGTGGCACCCGCAAAACGGCAACCAGCATCTATAGCGCGTTGGTGCGTGTGCAGGCCGGGAAACGCGGGCAACAGCGACGGGTGAATATTCAGCAATCGCCCTTCAAAATGCACCACAAAACCCGGCGTGAGTATGCGCATGAAACCCGCCAGCACCAACAGCGTTGGCTCATAACTGTCGATTGTTTGGCGCAACACATCGTCAAACGCGGTGCGCGGATCGGCTCTGTCGGCAAACGCGGTGTGATCCACAACTTGCGTGGTCAAACCCATGTCTGCGGCGATCTTCAAGCCGCCTGCATTCGGGCGGTTGCTGATGACAGCGGCAATTCGCGCATTCAAAGTCTGTTCCCACTGTTGTTGAACAGCAGCGCGGGCAATGGCCGCCATGTTGGAGC
The DNA here is from genome assembly GCA_945870575.1 of Bordetella parapertussis. Lineage (GTDB taxonomy): Bacteria > Pseudomonadota > Gammaproteobacteria > Burkholderiales > Burkholderiaceae_C > Limnohabitans. Next base: position 59,664 of record CAMBSK010000013.1, read on the forward strand.
CGCCGCCGGAAATCAGAATCACGATGTTTTTCATGCGAGCCATTATGACGACTGCGGCAGCTTGTTCTTTGCTTTCAGGCAAAATCGCACGGTCGTGCTAAAACACGTTCTTGCTCAACCACAGTCGCCCCAGCGCCCACGGAGAATTCACATGGATTTGGCATTCACGCCTGAAGAACAGGCATTTCGCGAAGAAGTGCGCGCCTGGGTGAAAGCCCATTTACCCGAACAACTTTCACACAAAGTACATAACGCCCAGCGTCTCACACGCGACGATATGCAGGCTTGGGCGCTGATTTTGGGCGTCAAAGGCTGGCTGGGTTACGGCTGGCCAAAAGAATTCGGCGGCCCAGGCTGGAACGCGGTGCAAAAGCATTTGTTCGAAGAAGAATGCGCTTTGGCCGGTGCGCCGCGCGTTATTCCTTTCGGTCCGGTGATGGTGGCACCCGTCATCATGGCCTTTGGCAATGCCGAACAGCAGCAACGGTTTTTGCCAGGCATCGCCAGCGGCAAAGTCTGGTGGAGCCAGGGTTACAGCGAGCCGGGTTCGGGGTCTGATTTGGCTTCGTTGAAAACACGCGCCGAGCGTGTCGGCGACAAATTTATTGTCAACGGCCAAAAAACCTGGACCACCTTAGGCCAGTTCGGTGAATGGATTTTTTGTCTGGTGCGCACCAGCACCGAAGGCAAACCGCAAACCGGTATTTCGTTTTTGTTGATCGACATGACATCGCCCGGCGTCAGCGTACGGCCCATCAAGTTGCTCGACGGTGAATGCGAGGTCAACGAAGTCTGGTTTGACAACGTAGAAGTCCCCGCCGAGAACCTGATCGGCCAGGAAAACAAAGGCTGGGATTACGCCAAATATTTGCTGGCGCATGAGCGCACCAACATCGCCGACGTCAACCGCGCCAAGCGCGAACTCGAGCGCTTAAAGCGCATCGCCAAAACAGAAGGCGTGTTTGATGACATGCGTTTTCGGGATGAAATCTCCAAGCTCGAAGTTGACATCATTGCTTTAGAGATGATGGTGTTGCGCGTGCTCAGCGCCGAGAAGTCCGGCAAACAATCGCTGGACATTGCCGGGTTGCTGAAAATTCGCGGTTCGGAAATTCAACAGCGTTACAGCGAACTCATGATGTTGGCCGCCGGGCCCTTTAGCCTGCCGTTCATTTATGAAGCCATGGACGCGGGTTGGCAGGGCGACCATGTGGGCGCGGCGCATTGCGCGCCGCTGGCATCTACCTATTTCAATATGCGCAAAACCACGATTTACGGCGGCTCTAACGAAGTGCAACGCAACATCGTCGCCAAAACCGTGCTCGGCTGAACACACACCAAGGATTCACATGGACTTCGATTTTTCTGACGAACAAGAGCAACTGCGCGACGCGGTGCGTAAATGGGTGGACAAGGCTTACAGCTTTGACGAACGCAAAGCCATCGTGGCTAGCGGCGGTTTCTCTGCGCCTGTGTACCAAGCTTTGGCTGAATTGGGCCTGACTGGTTTGTATGTGCAAGACGCTTACGGCGGCATGGCCATGGGCCCGGTCGAAGGCATGGTGGTCATGGAAGAACTGGGGCGCGGCATGTTGCTCGAACCCTTGGCGCACGCTTGGATCAGCAGCGCCGTGTTGCAAGGTTTTGCGCCGGAAGAGTTGAAACATTCATGGCTGCCGCGCATTGCCGCCGGTGAAGCGCTGGTGGTACTGGCACATCAGGAACGCGGTTTGCGCTATCACTTGGAAAATTGCCACACCACTGCCAGCGAGAACAATGGTGTGTGGCATGTCAGCGGTCATAAAAGTCTGGTCGCCGCTGGTGACCATGCGCATGCGTTTTTGGTGCCTGCACAGTACCAAGGGCAAATCGCCATGTTTTTGGTTCCGCGCAGTGCGGCCACCGACACCAGCCACAGCTACCACGCGCAAGACGGCAGCCGCATGAGCGAATTGCTGCTCAACAACGCCCCGGCTGAGTTGCTGACATTGCAAGGCTTGGCTGCTTTGCAGTTGGGGGTGGATGTGGGCATCGCCGCGCTGTGCGCCGAATCTGTGGGCTTGATGGAAAAAACATTGGCCATCACTGCCGAGTACATGAACACCCGCAAGCAGTTTGGTGTGCCGATTGCCGCGTTTCAGGCGCTGCAACACCGCGCCGCCGACATGAAAATGCAACTCGAGCTGGGCCGCTCCATGAGCTATTACGCCACGCTCAAACTCAACGCAAGTGCGGATGAGCGCAGCCTGGCCATGTCGCGCGCCAAGTTGCAAATGGGCCGGTCAACACGCCATGTCGGACAAGAAGCGGTGCAATTACACGGCGGCATAGGCGTGACCGATGAATACATCGTCAGCCATTGTTTCAAGCGCTTGACGCAAATGGAAATGACGTTTGGCGACAGCCTGCACCACTTGGGGCAGGTGTCAGCGCAGATGCAGGAGACGGCTGGCGTTTTTGCTTGAAGCAAAATATGTTTAAATATGAATGGGATCAGGCAAAAGCCAAAGCCAATCACAGAAAACACGGTGTTTCATTTGAAGAAGCATTGAGTGTTTTTGGGGATGCAAATGCTTTGACGTTTGCTGATCTAGACCATTCCGAGACAGAAGAGAGAAGCCGAACTTTCGGTGTGTCAAATTTGCAAAGATTATTGGTTGTGATCCACACTGACAGACGTCATGGTATTCGTATCATCAGCGCCAGAAAGGCTACAAAGTATGAAGAAAATATCTACCACAATGGATGATTTGAAAATACCTGTTTACAAACGGGAACAGCTTGGCAAAGGTGTCCGGGGCAAGCATTTGAAAAATTTTCAGAGCGCCAACAATATCGTGGCTTTGTTGCCTGAAATACAAAAAGCATTCCCAAATTCAGAGGCTGTCAATAATGCTTTGGCAAGTGTTCTCGTGTTTGCCAAGTCCACCCAGGGACTCACAAAACACATGAAACCTGCGCCTGCCAAGTAATCACTTAATGCCATGTCAATTGTTGGCAGTTTGCACATCCTAGGTCAGGGTCGGCGCCTATGCAGGAGACGGCGGGGGTGTTTGCTTGAATTTTTTTATTGAAGTTTTTTGGTCAGATGAACACGCCCGCCTTGCGCGTTTTGTGAAATTAAAGAGGCTTGGTTGATGAGGAATCCATCTTTACCGAGTTCAGTGCATGTGTTCTTTTGCCTAGCTATGTCTTGTTCAGATGTAAGTGAAGCTAAATTTTTATCACAGATTGCTTTTATTTTGGTTGGAGTGACCACACCATTGAATGCCCGAGTATCTTCGGAAAGATAATTTGATCCGTAACCCAAGTGAGAACTTGTATTTGAAGCATTGAAATAACTGATATTGATATTTTTTCCATCGAAAGCAAGCTTATCAGTGCCTAAGGTTTTTTGATCGATAGTCAGTTTCTGGGTATTGATCGGATTGGCCGCAGTTTGTAATGACTCAGCAGAGGGTGGATCAAATAGAGGTATGAGCACTTGAGGCTCCCAACTCACAGATTGACCACCGTAATTTACAGCTGTGAATGCTTTGATCTGTATTTTCAAAAGACCGGATTGCAAAGCGGTGTTGTAGTCAGCGATGAATTTTTTATCTTCAAATTTGAAGAAATAACCACCCAAGCCATTAATCCATGTGCCTTCAGTGATGTTGCCATTTTCTTCGTCTAAGCCTATGTATGTTAGTGTTGATGAGTTAGTTCTGGCTTTTGTATTTAGTTTTAAAAAAGAAGAATATTTGGTGCCACCATCTAGACTGAATTCAAAAATAGCACTCTTGTATTTATTGTCGTTACATCCACCGCAGGATTCTCCTGAAAACTCTAGATAAACGCCGACATTATCTGTGGCTGTATTTATTTGTTTTGATTGTGAATTGATTAATTCATTTCGTGTGTACATTGGGTAAAAATCTATATTGAAAGGTGCTTGATCGCCCTAAATACCCCATTTCCCATCTTGACCTAGTTTGATAATGACAGGACTAGAAAAAGAGTCATCAATCTTTGAACGAGTTAGGTATGGTGTTCCGATACAAATTTTGGGCAGGGGATCACATTTTTTGATAAAAAAGTCGACGCCATCTAACTTAGTATCAAAATTTATTTTGCTGACTTTACTTTTTAATATTAATGAGTTTTAAATAATTAA
>CAMBSK010000014.1 GCA_945870575.1 Bordetella parapertussis
GTCGGTTACCACCAGGTCAAAGCTGCGCGGCTTAGCGGTCAGCACGTCCAGCGCCTCTTGACCGTTAAAGGCCAAGGAGACTTCACAGCCGATGGATTCAAAGTACTTTTTTTCTAAATCTCTAAAGAACGGCGTATCGTCGACCACCAACAATCTCTTCTTCACTGAAGCTTCATTGAATGCCTTGGTTTTAAACACATCCGGACTGACTTTTTCGGCTAGGCTGAACAAGTCAAGCAAAAAAGTCAGCTTGTCGTGAATCTTTGTCACACCCAGAATGATGCTTTCGTTGATCGGTGGCGTGTCCAAATTCAAGCGGGTGTGTATCGACTCTTCAATCGAGGAAGCAACGATACCCACCTCAAATTTTTTGATCTTGGTGGTGAAGATATACAAGCGCTTCATGTCCTCTGGCAATGGTTTGAGCTGCAAGTACTGATCCAGGTAAATCAGCAAAATATTGCGTCCCTCCAAATTGATGAACTGCTTCTTGGAAATGATTTCAATGTTGCTGCGCTCGATGATCTCGACCTTGTAGACCAAGGACAACGGCACGGCAAACTGCTCGTCCATGCTGTATTTGAAAACCAATAGATCTTGTTTTTCTTGTAAATCCATCAGCTGCAAGTCGGTCATAGACTTGTGCTTGCCGAAGCGTTTGTTCAATTCTTGTTTGTGAAGGTTTTGGCTTTGGCAAATGCCGTTGGCACTGAGCACCATGGCCACATCACTGTCGCCTAAGATGGAGCTGCCCGCGTAATAGAACAGCTTTTTCAAAATCTGCGGCAATGGCTTGATGACGATTTCTTCGGTGTGGTCTATCGAGTCAATGCGCAAACCAAACTGAGTGTTGCCCGACTTAAGAACCAGAAACAATTTTTCAGTTTTATCATTGCCGACTTGAAATTCTTGTGCGCCTTCGTGACAAGCAATCAAGTGCATATCGAGAACCGGGATGAGCAGGCCGCGCAAGCGGTATACCTCTTGGCCTCGAATGGTTTCAATTTGAAATTCGTCTTCAGGACGTACCATGATGACTTCGAGCAGTTCTGTGTGTGGAATGGCAAACCGGTCTTCACCCACACGCACAATCAACGACGACATGATGGTCAGCGTGGTCGGCAAATAGATGATGATCTTGGTGCCCGAGCCCAAGCGTGTTTCCAAGTCGATGGCGCCGCCCAACTTCTCAATGGTGGACTTGACCACGTCCATTCCCACCCCCCGACCCGACAAGCTGGTCACCTGCTCAGCGGTGGACAGCCCCGGGTGAAAAATCAAGTTGGCGGCCTCGTTCTCACTCATGGCCTCAGCCTGTGTTTGCGAAATGAGATTGGTAGCCAAGGCTTTGTTTTTCACCTTCACCGCGTCAATGCCACGGCCATCGTCTTCCACAGTGATAACTACTTGTCCACCTTCGTTTTTCGCTTCCAACCAGATGCTGGCGACGCTGTCTTTGCCCGCCGCCAAACGATCTTCTTGTGACTCGACGCCATGATCAGCACAGTTGCGAATCAAATGCGTGAGCGGGTCGGACAAGGATTCGATGATGCTGCGGTCGAGCTCGGTCTCATCGCCTTTAATCAGGATGCGGATTGGCTTGTCTAGTTGCTTGGACAAATCGCGCACGATTTTGTTGAACTTGGTGAATGTGCCGCCCACCGCTTGCATCTGGGTTTGCAGCACCACCTGTTGCAAGTCCGAAATCATGTGCGCCATGGAGGTCAGCGCCATCTTGTTGTTGCTTTCAGCGAACTGGCGCAACAACTGATTGCGAGCTACCACAATTTCACCCGTCAATTCCATCAATCGATCGAGCAAATCCAATTTCACCCGAATGGTCTCGCCTTGTACGTTGTTGACCTGCGGTTTAACGGCTCTAACGGCTTCACTGCTGGATGCTTTGTCACTGACCGTGGGTAAGGCGGCACTTGCCAACGCTTCTGTAGGCTTAGGTGGCAGCAACTCTGGTGCGCTGACCTTGTGATCTACGCGGACTGAGCCTGTGGGTCTTCGCTCTTGATCTGCCTGCTTGCTCAACATAGGTTTGGGCTTCGCAGCCCCGTTTGTGACACTGGTGATATTGTCCAAGTGCAGCGCCCGACAAACCCCCGCGATATCCATTTGCTCGCCGTAGCCCGGGTCTTGCTGCATGTCGTTCAAGCAATCGCTGGCGGCGTAAAGCGCGGGCATCATGGCGACGTCAAATGCCACGTCACCCTCGCGAATCTTCATCAGCAAGTCCTCGAGCAAATGGGTTAACTCGGTGATTTTGTTCAACCCAAAAAATCCCGCACCCCCTTTGATCGTGTGTATGGCACGAAACAACAAGTTAATGTGGTTGACGTTGTAGGCCTGCTCCAAGTCGCTCAAGCCTTGTTCAAATTCAGCCAAGCGCTCTGCGATTTCAATCAGAAAATTTTTGAATACTTCATCATCATTTGCCATACAAACTGCCTACTCAGTACGTTTCTCGACTATTTTTTTTCAGATCCGCCTGATATTTACTTGGCTCTGTTTCTATCAACGATATGCTTGTTTTATGTTGGATACAAGAAACCACATTCAACACTTACCTGACGGTTACTGATGCTTTTTTTGTTTGTGTTACTCATTCCACTTCCCTTTTTTATATTTCATGTTCCTAAATCGCACAAAAGCAGTGCGTTATTTCATGTTGTTTATTTCACTGCTTTTTTATAAGTAATAAAAATTTATTTATTTGCGTTATTAATATATGTTGAATGCTTATTTAAGCCTAGCTATACAAAATGATATGACTCAAAACAGTGCACAGAATATGCATCTGTATTCTTGACACTGCGCTTATAAATAACTTTGCTTGCTAATTAGATAGGTTTATAAACCAGTTATCTTTCATTTTTAAATCAGCTTTTTCTGCTGCTTTTTTTATTTAATATCAGATACATATTGTGGCTTTCCCGTGATTATTTATCTGGACGAGAACTCGTTGACTCTCGGAAATAAATCGTTTTTCAGCTTACTCAACTGATCACACCACCGCCCAAACACACCTCGCCGTCGTACAACACCGCCGACTGTCCCGGCGTCACCGCCCATTGCGGCTCGGTAAACGTCAAACCATAACCGCCATCAGACATGGGCTGAAACACACACGCCGCATCGGCTTGTCGGTAACGTGTTTTGGCAAAACACTCGCTGAGTGTGGGCGACGCTGATGCAGTCCAACTCGCATCGTCAAACTGCAAATCTGATGACAACAACCAAGGGTGGCCATGGCCTTGCACCACCCACAGCGTATTGCTGTCCATGTCCTTGCGCGCGACAAACCAAGGCGAGTGGTCGCCGCCGCCGCGTTGCGCGCCTTTTTCTTTGATGCCGCCTATGCCCAAACCTTGGCGCTGGCCCAAGGTGTAAAAACTCAAGCCCTGGTGTTCACCGATTTTTCTGCCCTGATCGGTTTTGACAGGGCCCGGTGTTTTGGCGATGTAGCGGTTTAAAAATTCACGAAACGGCCGCTCACCGATGAAGCAAATACCGGTGGAATCTTTTTTGCGCGCATTCGGCAAACCCGCTTCATCTGCCATGCGGCGCACTTCGGTTTTTTGCAATTCACCGATCGGAAACAGCGACTGCGACAACTGCGTTTGCGTCAAACGGTGCAAAAAATAACTCTGGTCTTTGCTGTTGTCCACGCCTTTGAGCAACTCGTGCAAACCGGTGCGCGGGTTGTGGCGCACGCGGGCGTAATGCCCGGTCGCCATTTTGTCCGCGCCCAAGGCAAACGCATGGTCTAGAAAGGCTTTGAATTTGATTTCGGCGTTACACAAAATATCCGGGTTCGGTGTGCGCCCGGCTTGGTACTCGCGCAAAAACTCGGCGAACACGCGGTCTTTGTAATCCGTCGCGAAATTGATGTGCTCTATTTCTATGCCTATGACATCAGCGACAGCGGCGGCGTCTATGAAGTCTTGGTTGGACGAGCAGTATTCATCGTTATCGTCGTCTTCCCAGTTTTTCATGAAGATGCCGACCACTTCGTGGCCTTGGCGCTTCAACAACAAAGCCGTCACGGCCGAGTCGACACCGCCACTCAATCCCACCACAATCCGTTGCTTTTTCAATTGGCAAAAGCCGCTATGCCTGTGATCGCCCGGCCCAAAATCAAAGCGTGTATATCGTGCGTGCCTTCATAAGTGTTGACCACTTCCAAATTCACCAAATGACGCGCCACCCCAAACTCATCGCTGATGCCGTTGCCGCCCATCATGTCGCGCGCCATGCGCGCAATGTCCAGCGCTTTGCCGCACGAATTGCGTTTCAAAATAGACGTGATTTCAACAGACGCCGTGCCTTCGTCTTTCATGCGGCCCAAACGCAAACAGGCTTGCAAACCGAGTGCGATTTCGGTTTGCATATCGGCCATTTTTTTCTGAATCAGTTGGTTGGCAGCGAGTGGCCTGCCGAACTGCTGGCGGTCCAAGGTGTACTGGCGCGCGCGGTGAAAACAATCTTCGGCCGCGCCCAATGCACCCCAAGCGATGCCGTAACGCGCGCTGTTCAAACACGTGAACGGACCTTTCAAACCTTGCACTTCGGGGAAAGCGTTGTCTTCGGGCACGAACACGCCGTCCATGACGATTTCACCAGTGATCGATGCGCGCAAACCCACCTTGCTGTGAATGGCCGGTGCACTCAAACCCGCCATGCCTTTTTCCAACACAAAACCGCGAATCGGCCCGACCGCACCGGCTTCGGTTACTTCTTTGGCCCAGACCACGAACACATCGGCGACCGGTGAATTGGAGATCCACATTTTGTTGCCGCTGAGTTTGTAGCCGCCTTTGACCTTGTGTGCGCGACTGGCCATGCTGGCCGGGTCAGAGCCGTGATCGGGCTCGGTCAAGCCGAAGCAACCAATCCATTCACCGGTGGCGAGCTTGGGCAAGTATTTTTGGCGCTGGCCTTCGGTGCCAAATTCGAAAATTGGCAACATTACCAACGAGGACTGCACGCTCATCATGGAGCGATAGCCGGAGTCCACGCGCTCTACTTCGCGCGCGATCAAACCGTAAGCCACGTAGTTCAATTCGGGGCCGCCGTATTGCGCGGGAATGGTGGGGCCGAGCAAACCGAGTTCGCCCATTTCGCGAAAAATCGCAAGGTCGGTTTTTTCATGCCGGAAAGCTTCGGTCACGCGCGGCAGCAATTTGTCTTGACAATACGCGCTCGCGGCTTCGCGGATCATGCGTTCGTCTTCGCTCAGTTGCTGGTCCAGCAACAAAGGATCGTCCCAATGAAATGCGGTCTTGGCCATGAATACTCCGGTTCGCGTTTTGTCAGTATGAAGTCTTGATTTTAATCGGCTGCGGTTTGCGCTGATTTTGAGAATAGTTGGGCTGAAGATAGTTGGCGTGATGTGCTTTTCGACAGGTCCAAGGAAATTGGGGTCAGGTTCCAATTAATTCGCAGAATTAATTGGAACCTGACCCCAATTTCCCCGGTTTCCCCAGTGACTGAAATCCGTCCATCAAGTGGTTGAATATCGTCCACTCAGTGGATGAATTTCAACCACTCAAACCCCCGCCAAATGCCTCTTGGCCAACTCGATATACCAATCCAAACAAGCCGGGTTCGCCATCGCGTCCCGGTTCAACACTTTTTCCACTGGCTGACCGAGCATCAGCTTCTTTATTGGCAATTCTTGTTTCTTGCCTGACAGCGTGCGCGGTATTTCCGCCACTTGGAAGATGTCATTAGGCACAAAACGCGGACTCAGCGCTGTGCGTATCGCGCCGTTCAAACGGGCGCGCAATGCGTCATCCAGCGTCACGCCGGGGCGCAACACCACAAACAGCGGCATATAGCTTTCTTTGCCCAAATATTCCAAGTCCACCACCATGCTGTCCAACACCTCGGGCAAAGCCTCGATGGCGCTGTACAACTCGCTGGTGCCCATGCGCAAACCATAGCGGTTGATGGTCGCATCGCTGCGTCCGTAAATGATGGTGCGGCCCTCTGGCGTGATCTTCAGCCAATCGCCGTGCCGCCAGACCGAGCCCGCGTCCGCGGACAAATCACCGCCACCGGGTTTTCTGCCCTGCCCAGCGGGAAAAGTATCGAAATAACTGCCCAGGTAGCGCTGATTGTCTTTGTCGCCCCAGAAAAACGGCGGCATGGACGGCAGCGGCTGGGTTACCACCAGTTCGCCGACCTCGCCTATGACAGGCTTGCCTTGTTCATTCCAGGCCTCGACGCTGACGCCCAGAAAGCGGCATTGCATTTCACCGGCCACCATGGGCAGATCGCGCAGCCCGCCCACATAGGTGCCGGCGTCGGTGCCACCGGAAATATTGCACCACCAAATGTCGGGGCGCTGCACACCAGCGCTGGTGTACACCTTTTGCATTTGCTCGCTGCCCCATTGCTGCACATCGGCGCTCAAGGGCGAACCAGTGGTGCCCAAAGCGCGCAGGTTTTGCAAACCCGTGATGCCGCTGAGTTGAACACCGGCCTTCATGCAGTTGGCATAAAACGCCGCGCCGCCGCCGAAGAAAGTCACGCCCTCGGCGGCGGCAAACCGCCACAGCACGCTCCAATCCGGGTGTTCTTTGGTGCCGCCGGGGTTGCCGTCGTAAATCACGCAGGTGGTGCCGCTCATCAAGCCGCTGACTTGCATGTTCCACATGATCCAGCCGGTGGACGAATACCAGAGAAAGCGCTCGCCCAAAGAGTTAGGCTGGTAACTGCACCCGATGTCGCAATGCAGGTTTTTGTGTATCTCCAGGTTGAGCATGGTGCCGCCGTGGCCGTGTACCAGCGGCTTGGGCAAGCCGGTGGTGCCGCTGGAATACACAATCCATAACGGATGGCTGAAATCCAGCCACAGGGGCTCGAACGCATGCACGGCGGCGTCATCGCGCTGCATGATCTGCGCCCAGTCGACGCTGTCGGCCAGCGGCGGCTGATTGTCCAGGTTGCGGTACATCACCACATGCTCGACCGTGGGCAATGCAGCGCGCAATTCGTTCACCACCGTATGGCGCTCCAAGTCCTTGCCCGCGTAGGTAACGCCGTCAACCGCGATCAATACCTTGGGTGTGATTTGCTTGAACCGGTCAACGACGGCGTTCGTGCCCATGTCGGGCGCGCACACGCTCCAAATGCCGCCGATGCTGACCACGGCCAGAAACGCCACCATGGTTTCAGCAATATTCGGCATGTACGCAGCCACCCGGTCGCCGGGTTGCACGCCCAGCGTCTGCAAATGCAAAGCCAGCGCCGCAGACTGGCGCTTTAATTCGGGCCAGCTGAGTTCGCGCCGCTGGCCGCGTTCGTTGCTGCTGATGATGGCCGGCATGCCGGCTGCGTTCGCCGCTTCCACATGTCTGAACACCTGCTGCGCGTAATTGACCGTGGCGCCCGTGAACCAGCGCGCGCCTGGCATGGTGTTGCGCTCCAGCACAGCCGTGTGCGGCGTCGGCGATTGCAAATCCAAATAGTCCCAAGCCGATTGCCAGAAGGCTTCGATGTCAGACACCGACCAACGCCACATGGCCTGGTAGTCATCAAACTGCAGTTGCCGGTGCTCTAGCAACCACTGCTCGAACAATCGGATTTGCGGCACAAACGGCGGTGTAGTGGTGGCAGAGGGGGTCATATGTCAGATGTTGTCAGGGCAAATCAGATGTCGCTTTGAGACGGGCAACTAAGATGCGGTTTTGTTTTTGAAAGAACCGTATTGTCATGGCGATCTGGACCAAACCCATCAGCACCGAGATATTGACCACCACCCACATCCACACAGCCGCTGATCGCCTGGGCATAGAGTTTGTGGAAATCGGCCCGGATTTCATACGCGGGCGCATTCCGGTGGATGAGCGCACGCGCCAGCCTTACGGCGTGATACATGGCGGCGCGAGTGTGGTGCTTGCGGAAACCTTGGGTTCGTGCGGCGCGGATTACTCGACGCCCATCGGGTACCGCATCGTCGGCCTAGACATCAATGCCAACCATATTCGCGGTGTGGCTGAGGGCTGGGTCAATGGCATCGCTAGGCCGGTGCACATTGGGCGCAGCACGCAGGTGTGGCAAATCGATATGACGGACGACCAAGGGCGGACGAGTTGTGTGTCCCGGCTGACCTTGTCGGTGTTGGCGCCCAGGGGTTGATCCGCATTACGTGCTCGTTGGTATTTTTGCGGTTTGATGGCTTTTCTGCGATTCTTTAAAGACACGCTTTGGCCGAACCATTCGGTGCGATTTTTTTCTGCGCTTTCGCTCGAAAAAAACGCCCCCTCCGATTTAGCCTGAAGTGATGTTGATGGCTTTAGTCATGTTTCGTTGTCGTACTGGCTTTGTGTATCGAACTGCAGAAATGCGGTCGGAGAAATACGTCGAGTGGACAAACGTCGGCTTACTTCCGAACTTCTGACGAACTTGGCTTCACAGGCGCGGCTGAAGACGGCGTTGATGAAGGCTTGTCTTGTGCGCACAAGCCTTTGAAAAACGCCCATTCCTCACACACCGTACCAGAAGGCAAAGTACACATGCCTTGCTCGCCCTTGTCGGTGTAAATTTTGCTGATAGTTCCGCCGGCCTCTTTACAAGCAACAGCCGCTGGATTCGCCATAGCGATCAACCAGACGTCGACCGCAAACGCCTTGACACCCAGCAGGCTCAGGACCATCAGGGCAGCCACAATCACTCGCGGTTTTTGCACGCAGTTGATGCACATACGCGTGGGTCTGTATAAGCTCATGCCTGAGCCGCTTTCATGCGTTCGCTTTTCCAATACACATCGTCGCCGCCGTGCATGCGGTTGAGCACGCGCGCCAGCACAAACATCAAATCGCTTAAGCGGTTCAGGTATTGGCGCGGCGTCGGGTTCAAGGCCTCTTCCGCTCCCAGCGCCACCACGGCACGCTCGGCCCGACGCGCTACCGTGCGACACACATGGGCCAGCGCCGCCGCGCGGCTGCCGGCCGGGAGAATGAATTCTTGTAACTTGGGCAAAACCGCGTTGTGTTCTGCCAATGCGTTGTCTAACAGCAGCAGCGCCTCATTCTTCAACAACTCAAAGCCGGGAATACTGAGCTCGCCGCCCAGGTTAAAGAGTTGATGCTGCACCTCGACCAGCAGTTCACGCACAACGTCTGGCATGTCCTCGCACAGCAGCACACCTATGTGCGAATTGAGTTCGTCCACCTCGCCCATGGCGTGCACGCGCAAACTGTTTTTACTGACACGGCGGTTATCGCCCAAACCGGTGGTGCCGTCGTCGCCGGTGCGCGTGGCTATTTGTGAAAGTCGATTGGCCATGTGTTTGATCCAGATGATTTTTAACATTGTCTCAGCACCGCGCCGTTTGAGCTACGCTAGCCGCTTTTCAGGAGATTCACATGGTTGCGGCTAAGCATGTCGGTTTGATCGGTTTAGGCGCCATGGGGCGCGGCATGGCCGGCAGTTTGCGCCGCGCCGGTTACACGGTACATGTGTGCGATGCCCGTCCGGGCGCCGCAACTGAGTTCGCCGCCGACGGTGGCGTCTCCTGCGCCACCCCCGCCGAAGTCGCCGCCGCCTGTCAGGTGGTGATCAGCGTGGTGGTGAACGCGGCTCAAACCGAATCGGTTTTGTTCGGCGAGCACGGCGCGGCAGCGGCCATGGCGACAGGCAGTGTGTTCATCATGTGCTCCACCGTCGACCCCAACTGGTCGATTGCCATGGGCGCGCGTTTGAATGAACTGGGTTTGCTGTACTTGGATGCACCCATCTCCGGCGGAGCCGCCAAAGCGGCCAGCGGCCAAATGACCATGATGACTTCCGGCGACCCGGCGGCTTATGCTCTGTGCGATCCCATGCTCAAGGCCATGGCCGCATCTGTTTACAAGTTGGGCGACCACGCCGGTGCAGGCAGCAAGGTCAAAATCATCAACCAGTTGCTGGCCGGTGTGCATATTGCCGCCGCCGCCGAAGCCATGGCGTTAGGACTGCGCGAAGGCGTGGACCCGGCCGCTTTGTACGAGGTCATCACCCACAGTGCCGGCAACAGCTGGATGTTTGAAAACCGCATGGCGCACGTGCTGGCGGCTGATTACACGCCTTTGTCGGCGGTAGACATATTTGTCAAAGACCTGGGCCTGGTGCTGGACATGGCGCGCGCCAGTAAATTTCCGCTGCCGCTCTCAAGCACGGCGCACCAAATGTTCATGCAGGCCAGCACCGCGGGATTTGCCAAGGAAGACGACAGCGCGGTGATCAAAATATTCCCCGGCATCACACTGCCGGGTAAGCCCTGATCAACAGCTTAAGTTTTTAGCCAAGCCTTTTACGGAGACACCCCCTATTTTCGGCGGGTATACGCCCGCTCTTGCATGGCCTCGGTCTGCTTAGAATGCAAGACCATAGGAGTAGACCGCCATGAATGCACCGACCACCGCCCAACATTTGATGCCCGCCATTGCCCAGCGGGATGTGCCGCAGGTTTTGATCGACACGCTCAAGGCGCATTTCGGCGACCGCTGCTCTACGGCCATGGCCGTGCGTGAACACCACGGGCGCGACGAGTCCGCTTACACCACCGTGCCGCCGCCGGCCGCTGTGGTGTTTTGCGAAAGCACGGCAGATGTGGCGTTCACCGTCAAACACGCGGCTGAGCATTCGGTTCCTGTCATTCCTTTTGGCATTGGCTCATCTCTGGAGGGCCATTTACTCGCTGTGCAGGGCGGCATCAGCATTGATGTATCGCGCATGAAAAAAGTGCTGAGCATCAACCCTGAAGATTTGACCGTCACCGTAGAGCCGGGCGTGACCCGCAAACAATTGAACGAGGAAATCAAAAGCACCGGTTTGTTTTTCCCCATCGACCCGGGCGCAGATGCCAGCATTGGCGGCATGAGCGCCACTCGCGCCAGCGGTACCAACGCTGTGCGCTACGGCACCATGCGCGAAAACGTGCTGGGTCTCGAAGTGGTCACCGCCAGCGGTGAAGTGATTCGCACCGGTACGCGGGCGCGCAAATCCTCCGCCGGTTACGACCTGACGCGTCTCATGGTTGGCAGCGAAGGCACATTGGGCGTGATCACAGAAATCACCTTGAAGCTGTTTCCTTTGCCTGAGGCCGTGTCTGCCGCCACCTGCTCTTTCCCGTCTATCGAAGCGGCGGTGCACACGACCATACAAATCATTCAAATGGGCATTCCTATCGCGCGTGTGGAGTTGATAGACGAGAACGCGGTGCGCATGGTGAATGCTTATTCCAAGGTCAGCCTGCCGGTTCAGCCCATGTTGCTGATGGAATTCCACGGTTCACCGGCCAGCGTCAAGGAGCAGGCTGAAACCGTACAGGACATCTCTTCTGAATTCGGCGGCCAGGCATTCGAGTGGGCCACCACACCGGAAGACCGCACACGTTTATGGACGGCCAGGCACAACACGTATTTCGCCGGTTTGAACAGCCGCCCGGGCTGTCGCGTCATCAGCACCGACACCTGTGTGCCGATTTCACGCCTGGCTGATTGCCTGCTGGACTCCATGACCGAGGTACAAGCCTCGGGCATTCCGTATTTTCTGGTCGGGCATGTGGGCGACGGTAATTTCCATTTCGGCTATTTGATTGACCCGAACAATGCCCAGGAACGCGCCACCGCCGAAACCTTGAACGACCAATTGGTGGCGCGCGCCTTGTCCATGGACGGTACCTGTACCGGTGAGCACGGCATAGGCTTGCACAAAATGGAATACCTGGTTACCGAAACAGGTGCGGGTGCGGTGTCCATGATGCGCACCATCAAACAGGCGCTAGACCCGAAAAACATCATGAACCCGGGCAAGATTTTTCTAGACTGAGGCCGCTGTTATTTATTTTTGCGCAGACAACGCTGTTTTAGCCTCGGAGTGTCAGGCCCAAAAGGCCGTTGAGCAAACGGCTCTTACGCGCGGCTCACGCAGCGGCGGTTACCGCATTCGCGCCGCGCTCTATCACCACTTTCATGTCCAGCAGTCCACTGGAATGGTTTGAGTCCGATTGAGAAATCAACACCGACAACTCGCTGCCTTTTAAGCGGGAAATCACTTCAGACAAACGCATAGACAAGGCCGGCGCCACACCTTCAAAAGGCTCGTCCAGCAACAGCAGGCGCGTACCCACAGCCAACGCACGGCCCAATGCCACGAGTTTTTGCTGGCCGCCCGAGAGCAGCAAAGCGCGTCGCTGTGCCATCTCTTTAAGCTCCGGCAAGACCTGGTAGACAAAGCCCAGACGTTCATCGACATTCAATGTTTTGCTGACCCACAAAGGAATCAACATGTTTTCCTCGACCGTGAGTTCAGGCACCAGACCGCGGTCCTCAGGCATATAACCAATGCCTAAAGCGGCCCGCGCTTCCGGTGGCAGCGCACACAAGTCCTGCCCGTCAAAATGCATGCTGCCTTCACGCAAAGGCAAATGTCCCATGATGCTGCGCATGGTGCTGGTTTTGCCCGCGCCATTGCGCCCGACCAGTCCAGCCATTTGTCCCTGTTGCACCGACAGGCTGAAGCCGCGCAAGACTTGCGCCGAAGCGATAAGCACGTGCATGTTTTTCAATTCAAGCATGGACGGCTCCTGTGTCTCCGGTGACGTAGCGGCGCACATCGGCATTGGCCAGCGCCACCGATGGCACGTCGTCGGCAATGATGCGGCCACTGTAAAACGCAATCACCCGGTCGCAGTAGCGGCTGACAATGTCCATGTCGTGTTCAACAAACAAGGTGGTCAGGGGCTGCCCGCTGAGCGCTTGCATGACCGTGTCCATCATGGGAAATTTTTCTTCAGCGGCAACACCGCTGGTGGGCTCGTCCAACAACAGCAAGCGCGGTTGGCCGGTCATGGCCAGCGCAATGTCCAGCAGTTTGCGCATGCCGCCGGGCAGTTCTGCCACCAGTCGCTGGCGCTGATCCTGCAAACGAAAACGCTTTAAGACTTCCTCGGCGCGCTCCTGCGAGGCAAGCGTGCGGGCCGGTCGCCACAAAGACAAGCGGTCTTCGTGACAGGCCTGTGCCACCAACATGTTTTCCATCACGCTGAGGTTGGGGTAAATCTGTGGAATTTGAAAAGAACGCGCCACACCGAGTCGCGTGATTTGTCGCGGCGTCATGGTGTTGATACGTTGCCCGCCCAGATGTATTTCTCCGCTGTCGGGCTGTATGTAGCCGGTGATCATGTTGACAAACGTGGTCTTGCCTGCGCCGTTACTACCTATCAGGCTGACGCGTTCGCCGCTGCGAATGCGGATATTGATATCCTGGGCAGCGACCACGGCACCGAAACTTTTGTTCAAGCCCTGGGCTTGCAGTAAAAATTCTGAGCTCATGACGCGTCCTTTTTGCCCGGGCGCAAGGAGCCCAGTCCCTGCGGCAGAAAACGGATCACCAGCAACAGGAACAAGCCCAGCGCCAACTGCCAGGTGTTGGGGAAATAAGAGCTAGAGAATGAACGAACCACTTCCAGCACCACCGAAGACAACATGATGGCCACCACGCTTTGTGTGCCGGCCAGGATGGCAACAAACACAAACTCACCGGAGGCCGTCCAATAGCTAAAGTTCGGTTCAATATGACCCAAAGCCATCACCGCTAGCGCACCGCCCAGGCCGCCCAGAAAAGACGCCAGCCAGAAATTGATCGCCATGCTGCGGCTTACCGAGCCGCCCATGTATTCCACGCGCAGCTCGTTATCCTTGATAGCTTGTGTGATCAGGCCGCGGGTTGATGAGAAATAGATGCGCGCAAACAAGGAGCTGGCCACAGCAAAAAACAAAGTGACTGCGTACACCGTGAAGCTGACCTGCTGGTCTGCCAGTGTTTGTCCGAACAAAGTGACGCGGCCCATATTGAAGCCGTCAGATCCGCCCAGACTGTCGGTCTTGACCAATATGCCGTAACCGACCATGGACATGGCCAAGGTCAACATAGAGAAAAAGATACCTCGGTAACCGGCCAACAAAGGCGCGAAGGGTGCGGTGATCAAACAAGCCATGAGGCCGCCGAGCAAAGGCAAGAGAATGGCATCCTGCCAGCCCAGCATATTGAATACCAACGCCGCCGTGTATCCGCCGATGGCCGACATCAGACCCTGTCCGAAAGCCACCACGCCGCCGCGCATCAGAAAAACAATGCCTAAGGACACCAGGCCGTTGGCCAACGCCATGGTCAGCATGAACTGCAACCAGCGCGGCACAAACGCACCGGCGCCCAGCGCGGCCAGAAACACCAGCAATGCAGTGATTAACAACTTGATCATGGTTTAAATTTTCCGTGCCTGAATACGTTGAAACAAGCCCTCGGGCCTGAACACCAGCACCAGCGCCATCACCAGATACACAGAAAACAATTCAGCCACAGGCATGATATGCACCGCAAGGGCGCGCGCCAAACCGACAATGATGGCGCCGATGGCGGCGCCTTCGATACTGCCCAGGCCGCCAATGATGACAACCGCAAAAGAAATGATGATGACGCCGACCGACACACCAGGTTGCACAGAAATCATCGGGGCGGTGAATGCGCCGCCCAGCGCGGCCAGGAAAATACCCACCGCAAACGACACCATGTAAACACGCGACACCTTGATGCCCATGCTGGAGGCGATTTCCGGACTGTGTATGACCGCCGTGACAATTTTGCCCGCACGTGTGCGGTTCAAACCCCACCAAACGGCCAAGCCCACGACCACAGCCAGCACGACCAAAAACAAGTCATAGCCGACATAACTTTGACGGCCTATGTCTATGTTGCCAAACAACGCATAAGGCTCTGACACGTAATACGGGTTGGCTCCCCAGATGAGTTTGGTGATGTCTTCCATCATCAAAAACATGGCATAGGTCACCAGCACCAGCAGCACTTCGTCGCGGCCATAGTAAAACCGCAGCAGGCCGCGCTCGGTCAAGGGCGCGGTCAAGATGGCCACGGCGATGGCCGCCAGCAGCATGGCCAACAGCGACAAGGAGGGCGCCGCCCCGCTGCCGCTGAACCAGGCCACCACAGACGCGGCGGCATAAGCGCCGAGCGCATAAAAACTGCCGTGTGCAATATTCAGGATTTTGAGGACACCGAACACCAGTGTCAGGCCCAGGGCGACGATGAACAGCCAGGAGGCATAGCTCAAGCCGTCGACCAGAATGGTCAAAGCAAGTTGCATGAATCAGTTACCGGTTCGGTTCAGCGTAGTCGGCGCTTGGCAAGCAGCGCTTATTTGCATTTGGCGCCGGCAAAACCGGACTTGAGCCAGTCTTCTGTTTTCACACTAGGTGGCGGATTGACGCACTCTGCGTCAAAGTATTGGATATCTTCAATCATTACCAGTTTCTTTTCTTCGCTCCACTTGGTGCGTCCGATGGCCGTATCCTGAATAGCCTGCTGTCCGTTACCCAAAGCCATGCGAATCTTGCCGGCTGGAGACATCCATTCGCTACCGCGCAAAGCCGTCATCATCTGGTCCATAGAAGGTTTTTGTCCTTTGTTGGCCTGCATGGCTTTTTCCGCAGCGAGTTTCAAACCCATGAGCGACTGCGCCATGCGGTAAGGTGCTTGCACCGGGTACACATTGTTGGCTTTGCTGTAAAGCTCCCACCACCAGGTGTTTAAGGGCGAGGGAGGCGCCATCAGTCCATAAGCGCCGCGCGCGCCGATGATGGTGCCGTCCGGCACTTTATTGCCTAGGCCCGGCAACACATGGTCGGCTGCCGTTAACACCACTTGCGATTTTTTGAACATGCCGCGCGGGCCGGATTGCAAAATAAACGCCTGTAAATCGCCACCCCACAAGCTGGAATGAATCAGGTCTGCGGGCTGAGACATGAGCGCAGAGATTTCAGTGCCGTATTGGCCGGCTCCGAATTTAGGCAGTTGGTCAACGGCGGGTTTGGCATTCGGGTACAAATTGGCCATGGACAACATGAAGTCTTTGCGAGAGTCCTGGCCCCAGGCGTAATCCTGGTTGATCATGCTGTAAACGTTAACAGGGATTTTGCGTGCTTTCAAATACCGCACCATGGAGACGTTGTCCATGGCGGCATGCGATGCCGTGCGAAACACATATTTGAAATTGTTTTCTTCGAAAATACGCGGTGTTCCGCAATCGTAAAGAATCAAGAATTTTTTCAACTCTTCAGCCACAGGTGCGACCGCCAGACAATCGCCCGAACCCACATACCCCACGACCACATCGACCTTGTCGCGCTCATATAGGTTTCGCAATTCTTGAACCTGTTTGGTGGCGCCACCGGCCTCGTCCACATAAACAACTTCAATTTGCAAACCGCCAATGCCTATCTTGTTGTAGGGAGCGGGCGCCTGTCCTTTATTGAACGCATTTATCAGTACCTTGGCGCCATTGACTGCAGGTATGCCAAAGCTTTCCGCTGCTTGGCCGGAGAGAAAACTAACGATACCGATTTTGAAAGTCTCTTGCGCCATGGCGGTCATGGCGCACAGGCCGACGGCCGCAGCGGCGCACAAGCGAAGTAAGCGGGTTGAGTTAAAAGACATGTGAAACTCCAGTACAGATATTAGAAAGACTTAAGCGGACAGCAACTTACACAGCCATAGAGCATAACCTCTGGATGCAGTTCGCGCCATTGAGTGAGCCCTAGGAAGATTGTAATTTTTCAATCAAGCCGTTCAACGCGTCAAGTGATCCAAAGGCGATGGAGATTTCGCCGGACTGATCAATTTTGCCAAAACGCTTGCTTTGTTTTTTCACCCGTATTTCAACCTGAGCCGTCAACAAATCGGATAACTCTTCCTCGATTCTTTTGATGTCACGGGATTTTTCCTTGGCCGGTTTTTGTGTCACCAGCGAGAAGTCAGCGCCGATTTTTTTCACCAATGTTTCAGCTTCACGCACCGACATTTTTTTGGCGCTGATTTGATTGGCGGCCGTGATTTGCGCCGCCTTGTCCAACGACAGCAAGGCGCGCGCATGACCCATGTCAATGTCACCGGCGATCAACATGGTTTGCACAGGCTCGGCCAGGTTCAGCAGGCGCAACAAATTGCTGGCGGCACTGCGCGAGCGCCCCACCGCCTGGGCGGCGGCTTCATGGGTCAAGCCGAACTCACGGATCAAACGCTGCAAGCCCTGGGCCTCCTCCAGCGGGTTTAAATCCTCGCGCTGCATGTTTTCTATCAATGCCATGGCCGCGGCATTTTGGTCGCTGACCTCGCGCACCAGCACCGGCACCTCGGTCAAACCGGCCAACTTTGCCGCGCGAAACCGCCGCTCTCCGGCGATGATTTCATAACCTCCGGCATCGATTCTGCGCACGAGTATGGGCTGCATGATGCCTTGTGATTTGATGCTTTCAGCCAGCTCATACAAGGCGCCTTCGTCCATGCGCTTGCGCGGCTGGTAAACACCGGCGATCATTTCATCCAACTTCAATACCGTTGGCGCACCCTCGGCAGCGGCCATTTGAATGGACTCGCTGGCGGTCGGGCCCAATAAGGCCTCCAGGCCGCGTCCCAATCCCTTGATTTTCTTTGTCGCCATGGCTACTTCTCTTTGCGGTTGCGGTTATTTAAACGGTTTCGAATCTATGTACCAATTCCTTGGCGAAATCTATAAAGGCCAGACTGCCCTTGGCTGACGGGTCAAACACCACCCCGGGCAAGCCGTAGCTGGGCGCTTCTGCCAGACGCACGTTGCGCGGTATCAAGGTATTGAACACTTTGTCGCCGAAGTGGGCTTTGAGTTGATCACTGACTTGTTGCTGCAAAGTGATGCGCGGGTCAAACATGACGCGCAACAGGCCTATGATTTTTAAGTCTTTGTTCAAGTTAGCGTGTACCTGTTTGATGGTGTTGACCAGGTCGGTCAGCCCCTCTAAGGCAAAGTACTCACATTGCATGGGGACAATCACGCCGTGCGCTGAGCACAAACCATTGAGGGTCAGCAAGGACAAAGACGGCGGGCAATCGATGAGCACGATGTCGTACTCTTCGATGACTTCAGCAATTGCGTTTTTCAGGCGCTTTTCGCGGTGCTCCAAATTAACCAGCTCAACCTCAGCACCGGCCAGGTCACGGTTGGCGCCCAACACGTCATAGGTCGGCATGTCCTGGCGCGCCGCGGCTTCGCCCCAGCGGCTGCGCGTGCGCGCCTGGACCAAGCTGGTTTGGCCTAGCAACACGTCATACACCGAAAACTTCAGCTGGCGTTTGTCTACACCCGAGCCCATGGTGGCATTGCCCTGAGGGTCGAGATCAATCATCAAGACCCGCTGGCCAATAGCCGCCAATGCGGCAGCCAGATTGATGGTGGTGGTAGTCTTACCGACCCCGCCTTTTTGATTGGCAATGCAAAAAATATGAGCCATGGTGTTTATTTCTGTAAAACCAAACGCAAACCGAAACCTAGCAGCACCACGCCGGCAGCCTTTTGCAACCACTGCCCCAACAACGGGTGTTGCCGCATGCGACCGGCGAGGTGGTAAGACAAAAGCGTCAAACCCAAACCGTATAAAAAAGTCAACGCGGCAACCGTGGTAGCCATGACAGCAAAGGTCAGCACACCGGGTTGTTGCTGTACATCTATGAATAACGGGAAAAACGCCATGTAAAACACAATGGCCTTGGGGTTGAGCAAGGTGATGAAAAACGTCTGCCGAAAGAAGTGACCTGACGACATGTCAAGAATCGGCGCATCTGCTGGGTTTTTCCGCCACATCTGTATCCCCAAATAAGCCAGATACAAGGCACCCAACCATTGCATTGCTGCAAACCAGACAGGTGAAGCCGTCAATAAGGCGGCCAATCCCGCCACTGCAGCCCACATCAACACTTGATCACCGGCGATGACACCGAAGGTTGCACTGATACCGCCCTTGCGTCCGCCTGCCGCTGTCGCGGTCAGCAAGGCCAAATTACCCGGGCCGGGAATTGCCAGAAAAACGATGACGGCACCGGCAAACGCCGGGTAATCTGAGATACCAACCATGGAAGAACCTTGAGACGGATAGCCTGTGCGGGTCTGACAGTGTAACTGCCAGGCGACAACGCTTAGAGCATTGTTTCACGTGAAACGTGGCCATGGCCATCGGAATGCCGCTTGTCCGGGCGCTCACAAGTCCCGAAACCCAAGCCTGGGCAACACAAACCTTCACTCACACAGTTCAAACCGGCCGCATCCAGACCAAGCACCTATCAACATCCAAGCCGGGAACCGCCAGCACTTCCACTTTGTCGACACTCACGGTAGCTGGCAAATCCGCCAACTCTTCAGTCGAAAGTTTTGCCTTCATGGCCATCCACGCGCCGCCTGGCTTTAACAAATGGCGGGACGACTCGCAAAAATCACGCAACGAGGCATAGGCGCGACAGGTCACGACATCAAAACCCCCGGACAATGTCTCAACCCGAGAATGAACAGCCCGCAAGTTAGGCAACCTGATACTGTGTGCCGTGGTTTGAATAAAGGCCGCTTTTTTAGCCACGGCATCTACCGCGGTGACCTGCCAGTGCGGACAGGCAATGGCAAAAACCACAGACGGCAGGCCGCCGCCCGCCCCGACATCCAGCAAGTCCAGGGCTTCGGGGAAACCTTGTTTCAATGAAGGCAAGGCGGCCAAGCAATCCAATACATGCTGTTTTAGCATGTGCTCTGGCTCGCGCACGGCGGTCAAGTTGTAGACCTTGTTCCACTTGCCAAGCAATTCAATGTAATCCAGTAAGGCCTTTTCTTGTGTCTGCGATAACTCAAGCGGCAAAGCCTGCAACCCTTCGGCCAGCGCCAAAGCCAAAGTCGTCATCAACCCATGGCCCCGGCTTTTTCAGACACGCCGCCTGAGCGCGCGCGCCTGAGATGAACCAGCAACAACGAGATGGCCGCGGGCGTAACGCCGGAAATGCGCGAAGCCTGACCTAAGGTTTCAGGACGGTGTTTTTGCAACTTCTGCCTAACCTCTACGCTCAATGCTGGAATGGACATGTAGTCAAGCTCAACAGGCAAGGCCAAATGTTCATAATTCGCCGCGCGCCTCACCTCTTCCTGTTGCCGGTCTATGTAGCCCGAATACTTAGCCGCAATATCGAGTTGTTCGACCACTGTTTCACGTGAAACATCATCAAGCGCAGCAATCTCGCTGCTTGCAAAGCGCCCGTCATCAAGACTCATCAGCAGCTTATAGCTGACATCCGGACGGCGCAACAAATCTGCCAGACTGTGTTCATGCGATATGGGCTTGCCCAAAACCCGCCCGGACTCGGCTGGCGACAAATTACCGGGATTGACCCAGGTAGAAGCCAAGCGCTGTGTTTCACGTGAAACAGCTTCCCGTTTGCGGCAAAAAGCATCCCAACGAACGTCATCAATCAAGCCCAGATCTCGGCCTTTTTCCGTCAAACGCGCATCGGCATTGTCTTCGCGCAATTGAAGGCGAAACTCTGCGCGACTGGTGAACATGCGGTAAGGCTCGACCACACCTTGATTGATCAGGTCATCAACCAGCACGCCTAGGTAGGCTTGATCCCGCCCGGGAGTCCAGGCCTCTTTGTCCTGGCATTGCAAAGCCGCGTTAATGCCAGCATACAAACCCTGGGCCGCGGCTTCTTCATAACCGGTGGTTCCATTGATTTGCCCGGCAAAAAACAAGCCTTGGATGGACTTGGTTTCAAAGCTTCTGCAAAGTTCGCGCGGATCAAAGTAATCATATTCAATCGCATAACCCGGACGCAAAATATGTGCGTTTTCCAAGCCGACCATGGATCTGACCAACTGGTATTGAATATCAAAAGGCAGGCTGGTGGAAATTCCGTTAGGGTAATACTCGTGGGTTGTCAGGCCCTCCGGTTCCAG
Source organism: Bordetella parapertussis (assembly GCA_945870575.1). Lineage (GTDB taxonomy): Bacteria > Pseudomonadota > Gammaproteobacteria > Burkholderiales > Burkholderiaceae_C > Limnohabitans. The sequence goes on from CAMBSK010000014.1 coordinate 20,819, forward strand.
AAAAATCTGGTGACTGCTCTTGTCGGCGAAGCGGTTGACTTTGTCTTCCACGCTGGGGCAATAGCGCGGGCCTACACCTTCAATTTTTCCGGTGAACATAGGGCTGCGGTCCAACCCGCTGCGGATAATGTCATGGGTTTTCTCGTTGGTATGCGTGATCCAGCAAGGCACCTGAGCAGGATGCATTTCACGCCGACCCATATAGCTGAAAACCGGTAACTCTAAAGACTCGCCGCCTGGCATGCCGTCCCCGGCTTGTTCGGTACAACGTGTGAAGTCAATACTGCGTCCGTCGATGCGCGGAGGCGTGCCGGTTTTCAACCGACCTTGCGGTAATTTCAACTCTTTCAATCGGGCAGATAAACGCAGGGAGGGAGGGTCTCCGGCGCGCCCGGCTGAATGGTTATCTAAGCCCACATGGATTTTTCCATCGAGAAAAGTACCGGCTGTCAAAACAACGGTCCGGGCGGTAAAGCGAACCCCTACTTGCGTGATTGCCCCGACAACCCTTGAACCTTCAATCATCAAATCTTCGACCGCTTGCTGAAACAACCACAGGTTTGGCTGGTTTTCAAGCCGGTGACGAACGGCAGCTTTGTAAAGCATGCGATCTGCCTGCGCACGGGTCGCACGCACGGCCGGACCCTTAGAGCGATTGAGTATGCGAAACTGAATACCGGCCAAGTCAGTCGCCAGCGCCATGACGCCGCCAAGTGCATCCACCTCTTTGACCAGATGGCCTTTACCAATGCCGCCAATTGAAGGATTGCAACTCATTTGACCCAGTGTTTCAATGTTGTGCGTCAATAACAAAGTGCGGCAACCCATGCGCGCACTGGCCAGCGCGGCCTCTGTCCCGGCGTGACCGCCGCCGACAACAATCGCATCAAAATGAACTGAATAAAGCATGCATAAGCCTCAATCAAAAAAGCATTTTAGGTCGCCGCCTAGAGAAAGGGGTGCGTCTAATACCAATATGAGCAATACTTAAATATCAATATTCGCAGCCCGCAAAGCATTGCCTTCGATGAACAAACGACGCGGTTCCACTTCGTCACCCATCAACATGGTGAACACCCGGTCCGCTTCAATCGCATCATCAATTTGAACCCGCAACAAACGGCGCACCGCGGGGTCCATGGTGGTTTCCCACAGCTGTTCAGGGTTCATCTCGCCCAGGCCCTTGTAGCGCTGGCGTGCCGTGGCATGCTCAGCTTGAACAATCAACCAGCGCATGGCTTGGCGGAAATCAGACACCTTTTCTTCTTTTCGCCGCTCGCCCTCGCCGCGCTCTACGCGCGCGCCCTCGCCCAGCAATTCACGGAAGTTAGACGCAGCTTGCGCCAAAGCAGCGTAATCCGCACCGTGCACAAAGTCTTGCGTGATGACACTGCTTTTGACGTTGCCGTGGTGGTGGCGGCTGATACGCAGCACAGGTTTGTCAGTGCGTACGTCAAATTCAGCGGCAACTTCCGAGCCGCTGCCAAGTTCGCGCAATTTGTCTTGCAAGCTGATCGCAGAAAGCTGAGCGACATCCAGGTTATCAAGATTCAAAGACACGCCGTCGGCCATGGCTCTCAAAGCTTCGGCATCCATGATGTTGCTCAGGCGCGAAATCACAGCCTCAGCCAATTGGTGCTTTCTGGCCAGTTCTGCCAGCGTCTCACCACTCAAACTGCGAGGGTTGACGCCGCCGGTAAACAAGGCGGCATCTTTCAAGGCAATGCGCATCAAAAACATATCAAGCGCCGGTTGGTCCTTGAGGTATTGCTCTTCCTTGCCGACCTTGACTTTGTACAAAGGCGGTTGCGCAATGTAAATGTGTCCGCGCTCAACCAACTCAGGCATCTGCCGGTAAAAGAAGGTGAGCAACAAGGTGCGTATATGCGCGCCATCAACGTCAGCATCGGTCATGATGATGATGCGGTGGTAACGCAATTTGTCAATGTTGAAATCATCTGTGCCTGACTTGCCGGATTCAGCGCTCACCTTACCTATGCCTGTACCCAGCGCGGTAATAAGCGTCAAGATTTCATTGCTAGTCAGCAGTTTGTCGTATCGCGCTTTTTCAACATTCAGAATTTTGCCGCGCAATGGCAGTATGGCTTGAAATTTTCTGTCCCTGCCCTGCTTGGCAGAACCGCCGGCCGAGTCTCCCTCGACAATGTAAATTTCACACAGTGCCGGATCTTTCTCCTGACAGTCAGCCAATTTGCCAGGCAAGCCCATACCGTCTAAAACACCTTTGCGTCGCGTCATTTCACGCGCCTTGCGCGCGGCTTCGCGCGCTCTAGCGGCGTCTACGATCTTGCCGCAAATGATTTTGGCATCATTCGGCCGCTCTTGGAGATAGTCGCCCAACACTTTACCGACAATATCTTCTACCGGGGCACGAACTTCGCTGGACACCAATTTGTCCTTGGTCTGGCTGCTGAATTTAGGCTCAGGTACTTTGACCGACAACACACAGCACAAGCCTTCACGCATATCGTCACCGGTGACTTCTACCTTAGCTTTTTTGGCAAAGTCATGCTCTTCTATGTATTTGTTGATCACCCGCGTCATAGCGGCTCGCAAGCCGGTCAAATGTGTACCGCCGTCGCGCTGTGGAATATTATTGGTAAAACAAAGCACGCTCTCGTTATACCCGTCGTTCCACTGCATGGCGACTTCAACACCTATGTGTGTACCGGGAATACCGCCATAGCTTTCAGCAGGCCGTTCGCCTTCGGCATAAAAAGCATTTGGGTGCAGAATTTTTTTTCCGGAATTAATAAACTCGACAAAGCCTTTGACGCCGCCGGCACCTGAATAATCATCGGACTTGCCCGTTCGCTCGTCTATCAAACGAATACGCACGCCATTATTTAAATAGCTGAGTTCACGCAAGCGCTTACTGAGAATTTCATAATGAAAGTCATGATTTTGCGTGAATATATCGGTGTCAGGTAAAAAATGAACTTCAGTGCCGCGCTTGTCGGTGACACCCGTCACACGCATGGGAGACACTTCAACGCCGTCAACCATTTCAAGTAAACGGTTTTGCACAAAGCCCTTGGCAAACTCCAAGGTAAAAACCTGCCCGTCGCGCCTGACCACCAGTCGCAACCATCTGGACAAGGCATTCACGCAGGAGACACCTACGCCGTGCAAGCCACCTGAGACCTTATAACTGTTTTGATTGAACTTACCACCCGCGTGTAGTTCAGTTAACGCAATTTCTGAAGCGCTGCGCTTAGGTTCGTGTTTGTCGTCCATTTTGACGCCGGTAGGAATGCCCCTGCCGTTGTCAGTCACGCTGATAGAGTTGTCGGAGTGGATAGTGACAACTATGTCGTCGCAATGGCCAGCGAGCGCTTCGTCGATAGAGTTATCAACGACCTCAAAAACCAAATGATGCAAGCCAGTTCCATCGGATGTGTCGCCGATATACATGCCTGGTCGTTTACGTACCGCTTCCAAGCCTTCGAGAATTTGAATCGAACTTTCTCCATACGCCTGATCTGCGGCGGGAATATTAGCTTGGCCATCGGAGCCAGTATCGGTGTTGCTTATCGTCATATATCAATTCATCTAGCGCTGTAGGGCGCGAACAGGAAACAGAGAAAAAACCTAGTTACAAACCGGCTCAAATACGCATGGGCATGACGACATATTTGAAAAAATTATTTTCAGGAATGGTCACTAGCACTGAACTGTTAGAGTCAGCAAGGTCCATGCGCACCATGTCTTCGTGCGTGTTGACCAGAACGTCGATCAGGTAAGTCACATTAAAACCTATCTCGATAGAGTCGCCAGAATAATCGACTTCGATTTCATCAATCGCTTCTTCTTGCTCAGCATTGCTGGAAGCAACACGAAGCACACCAGGTTCTAAATTGATACGGACGCCCTTGAACTTATCGGTGGTCAAAATAGCGATACGCTGCAAACACACCAGCAATGCATTTTTTCCCAACGTGATGCTGTTTTTATGGCTTTTTGGTATCACGCGGTTGTAATCGGGGAACTTGCCTTCAACAAGCTTGGTGACAAACTCCTTGCCATCAAAAGAAAATCTGGCTTGATTGCTGGCAAACTGCATATGAATATCGCCGTCTTTATCGCTCAGCAAACGCAACAACTCAAGCACAGTTTTACGCGGCAATATCACTTCCTGCTTGGGAACTTCAGATTCCAATGTAGACGAGGTATAGGCCAAACGGTGACCGTCAGTCGCCACCAAACTGAGTTGTTTGCCTTCGGCCACAAACAAAATACCGTTCAGATAGTAGCGGATATCGTGCACAGCCATTGAAAAAGAAACTTGCTGAAGCAATGCTTTGAGCGTTTTTTGCGGCACGCTGAAGGCAGGGCCGAAATTTGTTGATTCCTGCACCAGGGGAAAATCTTCGGCAGGCAATGTTTGCAATGAAAAACGGCTTTTACCGCTTTTCAAAATCAGTTTATTTTGATTCGATTCCAGCGTCACGGTTTGATCTGATGGCATAGAGCGCAAAATATCCATCAATTTGCGTGCGCCTACCGTGGTACTGAAATTTCCACTGTCGCCGCCCAGCGATGCCTGAGTACGGATTTGAATTTCAAGATCGCTGGTGGTGAGTTGCACGTCATTACCTGTTTTACGAAGCATCACATTGGCCAAAATAGGCAAGGTATGACGGCGCTCAACAATGCCTGCAACCGATTGCAGGGAAGCAAGAATTTGCTCTTGGGTGGCTTTCAAGACAATCATGTCATCCTCTTCTTAAATTCTTTATAAATCAATAGCAGTAGTAGATAAGCAAGCCCTGTTTCTGTGGACAAGCCGGTTTTCCACTTTGACATCAAGCACTTGGCTACCAGCAAACACTGTTTGCAAGTGGCTTTTTATCATGCTGCTGACAATGAATAACTTTCCCGGAATCACATCCACTGTGGATAAGCCTGTAGTTGTGCTGATTCTATCCACAGGGTTAGGCATAGAAGAATTCATTCTTTATCCTTTCAGCGTTTGTTCAAGCACATGCAATTGCTGGTTCAATTCGTTCAGTGTTTGACGCTCACCTGAAATTTTTCGTACAGCATGTAAAACGGTGGTGTGGTCACGCCCGCCGAACAACTCACCTATTTCAGGCAGACTTTTTTGAGTCAGTTCTTTGGCCAGGTACATGGCGATCTGTCGCGGTCTGGCAATCGATGCAGGACGTTTTTTTGAATACATGTCAGCGACTTTGATTTTGTAATAGTCAGCCACAGTTTTTTGAATATTTTCCACAGAAATCTGTCGGTTTTGGATAGATAACAGGTCGCGCAAGGCATCACGTGCCAGTTGTATCGACACTTCCTTTTGGTTGAACCTTGAATATGCCAGAATTTTACGCAATGCTCCTTCAAGTTCTCGGACGTTGGAGCGGACATTTTTGGCGACAAAAAACGCGACTTCTTCCGGCATTTCAGTGCCTTCAGCGCGTGATTTATTGATCAAAATCGCAACCCGCATCTCAAGTTCAGGCGGTTCGATGGCGACAGTCAGTCCGGAATCAAAGCGGGACACTAAGCGTTCGTGTATGTCTGCCAACCCCTTGGGATAGGTGTCGCTGGTCATCACAATATGTGATTTTTTCGCAAGCAATGCTTCAAACGCGTTGAAAAACTCTTCTTGTGTCCGGTCTTTGTTGGCAAAAAACTGTACATCGTCTATCAGCAACAAATCCAGCGAGTGGTAATGGTGCTTGAACTCGTCAAATGTCTTGCGTTGATAGGCTTTCACCACATCCGACACAAATTGTTCGGCGTGTATGTAAAGCACCTTGGCATCCGGGCGGTTTTGCAGCAATTGGTTACCAACCGCATGCATCAAATGGGTTTTGCCTAAGCCCACCCCGCCGTAAATAAACAAAGGGTTGTAAAGTTGTCCGGGCACATTGGCGATGTGCATGGCTGCAGCGCGTGCCATGCGGTTGGCTGTACCTTCAATCAAAGTGTCAAAGCACAGGCTGCTGTTGAGTCGGTTTTTAAACACATTCAGCGCTGCGTCTGATGCTGTCGAGTTCGCAGCGTTGGAAAACTCGTCGTTTTCATGGCTTGGACGTAAAACCGGTTCTCTGACCGGGGCCTCTTTGGGGGCCAGGGAAAACTCGATATGCACAGGCTGCCCGTATAACTGATTCAGCAGTGCACTGATGCGACCGGCATACTGTGCGCGTATCCAGTCAAGCTTGAAACGATTGATGACAACAATGGTGAGTTTGGAAAAATCGTCAGACACAGCTGCTTGCAGCGGCTTAATCCAGGTATTGAACTGTTGTTCAGGCAATTCCTGGGCAAGAAGATCGATACAAGATTGCCATAATGCCTGGCCCGCGTCATTATTCTCAGACGGCAGCATAGAGGAACTCATGTTGCCGCAGACCGGTAGATCAAACTGTGGATAGAAAGCAGGATAAAGCGCATTCAGAGTACTTTATCAAAAAATTATCCACAGAAACAGCAGAAATTCAACTTTAACTCTCAAAATACTTTACAACTTGTCACGGATAAGAGAAATTTTTTAAAAAAGGCTGAAAAACAGAGATAATCTTCTGTTTAGTTTGCATCAGAGATTATCAACATGAAACGTACCTACCAGCCCTCAAAAACCCGCCGTGCGCGTACCCATGGCTTTTTGGTCCGCATGAAAACCAAAGGCGGGCGTGCTGTCATCAATGCCCGTCGCGCCAAAGGCCGTAAACGGCTGGCGGTCTGAGCCTGACTGCGCACGCAGATGCGCACAAGGCAAAAACGGGCGTGGCAAAAATCACGCAACGTGAAGATTTTGATGCAGTCATGGCCGCAGGGGTAAGCGCAAGCACCACCCATTTTGCGTTGCACATTCAGCGCCCAGCGCTGCAAAACCGCATAGGGGCCGTTGTACCAAAGCGATGGGCCAAAAATGCAGTGACAAGAAATGCTATCAAACGTCAAATTTATGCACTTGCCGCTCAAACTCAATTCAAGACGGAGGCGGCTGACATGGTTGTGCGACTGAGAAAAACATTTCAGCGTAAAGATTTTATTAGCGCGTCTTCCGTCGCGTTGAAACAAGCCGTACGCACCGAACTTTGGCAATTGTTTGATAAGGCATTTCGAACACCATGATGCAGCAACTGTTGATGGCAGGTGTCAAAGCCTACCGGCTGATTCTCAGCCCATGGCTGGGTTCATCCTGCCGGTTCACACCAACATGTTCGGCCTATGCATTACAAGCGCTTGAATCACATGGCGCCAGCGCAGGCAGTTACCTGACACTCAAACGATTGTCTCGATGTCATCCCTGGTGCAATGGCGGGCATGATCCTGTGCCGGATAAACACCAGGCACATTCTCTTTGGCCATTTACTGGCCGCACTTCATCTTCTTCGACCGAGTCAAAACTTCCATGAACGATATTCGCCGCACCATTCTTTGGGTTGTTTTCGGTTTCTCTATGGTGATGTTGTGGGACCAGTGGCAAATCCATAACGGCAAAAAACCGACGTTTTTCCCGTCTTCTGTACCGACAAGCCCTGTAGAAACAAACAACACGCAGTCCTTGCCGACACCGATAGCAAACAGCGTAGCGTCAACCGGCTTGCCGCAAAACAATGCGGGCGATGTTTTGCAGACAGGAACCGCCGCCCAACGTATCGATGTTGAAACCGACGTGCTGAAGTTGCAATTCAGTAGCGAAGGTGGCAGTCTTGTTCGCGCGGAGCTACTCAAGCACAAAGACATACACCACGCGGGCAGCAATGTGCTGCTCATGGACGACAGCAAAGAACGTGTTTACCTGGCACAAAGCGGATTGATTGGCGGCGCATCTGCATCAGGCTGGCCAACGCATAAAACACCCATGGTGTTCAGTGGTTCAACAATGCTCAAGGGGACAGAAAACGAATTGCAATTGCGCTTTGAGTCTGTGCCTGTTGGTGAGGTGAAACTGGTCAAAACGTATATTGTGAAGCGCGGCAGTTACGCCATAGAAGTCAAACATGACATCACCAATGCTTCATCTGCCGCAGTCAGTCCGCAGTTGTATGTGCAATTGGTTCGTGACGGCAACAAACCCGAAGGCGAGTCTTCTTTTTACTCAACATTCACCGGACCGGCGGTTTTCACCACTCAGAAAAAATACCAGAAAATAGAGTTCAGCGACATAGAAAAAAACAATGCCGACTTTGAGAAGCAAAGCAGCCAAGGCTATGTGGCTATGGTTCAACATTATTTTGCTTCCGCCTGGTTGCTCGATGACACACAGCAGCGCGACTTGTTTGCACGCAAGCTGGACAATAACCTATACGCTGTCGGCATGGTCGCACCACTACCTGCCATAGCCCCTGGTGGACAGCTATCGCAAACGGCGCGATTGTTTGTCGGCCCTCAAGAGGAAAAAATACTTGAATCTATGTACCCGGGTCTTGAGTTAGTCAAGGACTACGGCTGGTTGACCATTTTGTCCAAGCCCCTGTACTGGTTGCTTTACGAACTTTACCGAATCATTGGTAACTGGGGTTGGTCTATTGTGGCTTTGGTGGTGGTATTGAAAATTGCTTTTTACTGGTTGAATTCCCAGGCGTATAAGAGCATGGGCAAGATGAAAGCCATCAATCCCAAGATCATGGAAATGCGCGAGCGGCTGAAAGACAACCCGCAACAAATGCAAATGGAAATGATGAAAATTTACCGTGAAGAAAAAGTCAATCCCCTTGGCGGTTGCTTGCCTATCGCGGTACAAATTCCTTTTTTCATTGCGCTTTATTGGGTGCTTCTTTCATCCGTTGAAATGCGCAACGCCCCCTGGATCGGCTGGGTGCATGATTTGGCCGCACCGGACACTGCATTTGGCACTTGGTTTGGCGTTCCGATTGGATTGCTGCCGATATTGATGACCATCACCTCATTGATTCAAACTTGGTTGAATCCAACTCCACCAGACCCGATACAAGCCAAGTTGATGTGGTTCATGCCGCTGGCGTTCAGCGTCATGTTCTTTTTCTTCCCTGCCGGTTTGGTGCTTTATTGGTTATCCAATAATATTTTGTCGATCGCTCAGCAATGGATGATCAACAAACAGCTTGGCATCATTAAATAAGCTCAGAGTTTATAAACGCTGTTGATCATTATGTTGTCGCAGCGGAATGATCCCATCATTGCTCTGGCTACGCCGCCGGGGCGCGGTGCTGTTGGCATAGTGAGGCTCAGCGGCAAACACTTATTGAATTTTGCGCAAAAACTCACGCACCGGCAACTCACGCCCAGAGTCGCACAACTGGTAACCATCAAAGATCAACTCGGTGACAGCTTAGACCAAGTTCTGGCGATTTTTTTCCCCGCTCCGCACAGTTACACCGGTGAAGATGTGCTGGAATTGCAAGGCCATGGCGGAGCGGTGGTGTTACAGATGTTGTTGCAAAACTGTTTGCAAACAGCGCATCAAAAGAATACAGACGAAGTGGCCCTGCTGCCGCATTTACGCTTGGCCAGACCAGGCGAATTTACCGAGCGTGCTTACCTGAATCACAAGCTCGATTTGGCGCAGGCCGAGGCAGTGGCTGATTTGATAGACGCGAACACCGAAGCAGCTGTTCGCAGCGCGGGACGCTCGCTAGAGGGCGTGTTTTCAAAACAGGTGAATACGCTTAAAGATCTGCTGATTCATTTGCGCATGCAAATCGAAGCCTGTCTGGATTTTCCGGACGAAGACATTGATTTCATACAACAAATGCATGTTGATGAGCAATTGCAGGCGCTTGAAGAAAAAACCAAGGAATTGCTGGCGCAGGCGGCGCACGGTCGATTATTGCGTGACGGTTTGAAACTTGTGATTGCAGGCCAGCCGAATGCGGGCAAGAGCTCGTTGTTGAATGCCTTGTCAGGCGCGGATGTGGCCATAGTGACAGCCATTGCCGGTACCACGCGCGATGTGTTGACGCAAAGCATACAAATACAAGGTGTGCCTGTGCATGTTTTGGATACTGCCGGTTTGAGAGAGTACGCATTGGCAGATGAGGTCGAGCAAATAGGCATGGCCCGCGCCTGGGATCAAATCGGCCATGCGGATATCGTCTTGCTGCTCAATGACTTGAGTCGCGAGAACCAATCGGATTACGCGAGCGCACAAACTCGCTTAAGGCAGGATATTGAGCAAGCCTTGGCGCCGCACACCAAATTGCTTATCGTCAATAACAAAAGTGACGCCATGGTGCCAAGCCTAGACTTGAATTCGCAAGCCTTGAATATTTCAGCGAAAACCGGTGATGGATTGGATCGGCTCAAGGTTCGCATAATGGACATGGCTGGTTGGCAAGCCGGACACAATGAAGGCGTATTTACGGCAAGAACCCGTCATTTAGACGCGATTGAAGCGGTTTTAAGCCATATTCAACAGGCGACGAAATTCATGAAATTTGCGGCTGTGCCATTGGACTTGATGGCGGAAGAATGTCGACTGGCGCAGAACCATTTGTCATTACTGACAGGAAACTTTTCAGCCGATGATTTACTGGGGGAAATATTCAGTCGTTTTTGTATAGGGAAATAGCTTGTCTTTATCCCATTTGGCAGAAAGCATAATAGGTAGACCATGATTTCAAGCAAGTCAGAACAACACACGCACATACTCGACTTGGCTCGCCAAACGCTGGACATAGAGGCGCAAGCAATTCTCGCTGTGAAACAACACCTGGGGGAGCAATTTGTGCAAGCGGTACAAGCTGTATTAGCGGTAAAAGGACGTGTGGTGGTCATGGGAATGGGCAAAAGCGGGCACATAGGGCGCAAAATCGCAGCCACGCTGGCGTCAACGGGCACGCCTGCTTTTTTTGTCCATCCCGCCGAAGCAAGCCACGGGGATTTGGGCATGGTTACCCGGGATGATTTGGTGATTGCCCTGTCCAACAGCGGTGAAAGTGAAGAGCTCTCAGCCATACTGCCGCAAATCAAGCGTCAGGGAGTCAAGTTGTTGGCTATCACGGGTCAAAAGCAGTCCACCTTGGCCCAATATGCAACCTGGGTGCTGGACAGCAGTGTGGAGAAAGAAGCATGTCCTATGAATCTGGCGCCTACCGCAAGTACCACAGCGCAATTGGCATTAGGCGACGCGCTAGCCGTGGCCGTGCTCGATGCCAGAGGTTTTAAACAGGACGATTTCGCGAGATCACATCCGGGCGGTAGTTTGGGAAGGCGATTGCTGACCTTGCTGTCTGACATCATGAGAACAGGAGATCAAATCCCCGAAGTTTCATTGGATGTCACTTTGTCAGAATTGATGCGTGAAATGTCACAAAAAGGTCTGGGTGCCACTGCCGTTGTTGACGAAAATAGACGAGTGCTGGGTATATTCACAGACGGTGATTTGCGTCGCTTGGTGGAAAAAGGATTGGATCTGCGTTCTATGCAAGCAGCAGATGTCATGCATCCGAACCCAACTACCTTGCGAGACACTGCGTTGGCCGTCGAAGCCGCGGAATTGATGGAACTCAAGCGAATTACCAGTGTGCTGGTCGTAGATGAAAACAACATTTTGTGCGGGGTAGTGAATTCCAACGATTTGATGCGCGCCAAAGTGATTTGATCATGACAAAACATGCATTGCATTTTTCAAAGCCATTGCTGGACAAAGCGCGTGGCATACGTATTTTTTTTCTAGACGTTGACGGTGTCATGACCGACGGCGGTTTGTACTTCACGGCTGAAGGCGAGGCGGTTAAAAAATTCAACTCGCTGGACGGCCACGGACTCAAACTGTTGATGCGCTCGGGTATCGTACCGGTGGTTATCACCGGGCGCGACAGTCAGGCTTTGCGTCGTCGTATCTCCGAGTTGTCGGTAGAACACGCGCACTATGGCGTTGACAACAAACTATTGATGGCCGAGAGTTGTTTGCAAAGTTTTGGGGTGGACTGGTCGCAAGTTGCGGCCATGGGTGACGATTGGCCAGATTTACCGGTTTTATTGCGCAGCGCATGTGCTTTTGCACCCGCCCAGGCGCACGCAGAGTTACTAACCCGGGTCGACCATGTGTGCTCAGCTGCTGCCGGCGGAGGTGCCGTGCGTGAAGCCTGCGATTTATTGTTGATGGCCAATGGCCACTACGCGGTTGCGTTGGGCGAAATATTGTCATGAATAAAATATCCCGTCCGCCTGTAAGATTGCAACCCAGCGTTCTACAACGCTTGCATAGCTTGCGCGAGACTGTCATGGCGTATTTGCCTATCATTATGCTGGCCGTGTTGTTTTTGTTTTCAGTCTGGTTGGTAAGAAGCGTTCCAAGACCGCAGAACTATCAGCCTACAGCACCGCCTTCGCACACGGCAGATTATGATTTTCAAAACTTCACTCTGAAATCTTATGAAATGAATGGAAAATTGAAATCAACCATTCATGGCGCGTTTGCCCAACATTTTCAAGATACGATGGACACAGAAATCAAGCAGCCATTTGTCTTGATTTATTCAAAAGATAAAGTTATCTCCGTAAGGGGTAAAAAAGCGCTTGTGAACGAGGACGGCTCACAGGTGCAGCTCATGGGACAGACATTATTAAAAAGGGACGACGTACATCCTGAAGAAGACGATATGCAAATCAGTGGAGAGTTTTTGCATTTTTTTGTCAATACAGATACCTTGGTATCGCATTTGCCGGTCAATATTGTGCGTGGCAAAAATCGATTCAAAGCAGATTATCTGGACGCTGATAACGTGACTCAGGTGTATCAACTGAAAGGGCGAGTTCACGCCACTTTGGTGCCAGAGTCTGAGAAACCATAAAAAAAGGCCTGCAGAGCAGGCCTTTTTCACAGTTCGTAGTAAATCAGTATTCGTTACGACCGCCGCCGCCTTCGCGACGACCACCACCACCACCGTAACCACCGCCGCCTTCACGACCGCCGCCACCGCCGTAACCGCCGCCGCCTTCACGGCGACCGCCGCCGCCACCGCCGCCGTAACCACCACCGCCGCCACCGCCGTAACCACCACCGCCGCCGCCGCCGTAACCACCACCACCACCACCGCCGCCGCTGCGGGGAGGACGTGGCTCCATTGGACGAGCTTCGTTAACAACAAGGCTGCGACCGCCTAATGCTTGACCGTTCATGCCGCTGATGGCGGCTTGTGCTTCAGCATCAGATGCCATTTCAACAAAACCAAAGCCTTTAGAGCGGCCGGTATCACGCTCCATCATGACTTTGGCGCTTGAGACGGTGCCGAATTGACCAAAGGATTGTTCCAGATCGCCATCGCGAACAGAATATGGCAGATTGCCGACGTACAGTTTGTTGCCCATTCAGGGACTCCATAAAAACGAATAAAAAAGCGATGGAGTCCCGATTGCACCTGTCCACGAAAGCCAAGAAGCGAAACTAACCGATCACCGACGCACTGTTAACCCACCCCGTGGGTAGGACAGCCTTTACCATTATGAAACAGATTAGGGTTTGTCAATCAAGTATTTCTACCTGATTTATGAATGAAAACCCTAAAAAACGACAAATATCACCAATTGGACTCACGGTCCGGCGTAGCGCTGACTTTGTGAATACTCAAATCTGCGCCTTCAAACTCATCTTCCTGACTTAGACGCAAGCCGAGAAAAACCTTGATCAAGCCGTATAAGGCGACAGAAGAAACAAGCGCCCAAAAAACGCCGACCAATGTGCCGATCAATTGGGCTGAAAAATTCACACCACCCAGCCCACCGAATGCTGTGCTGCCGAAAATACCCGCAGCTAAACCGCCCCAGGTTCCGCATAAGCCATGCAATGGCCAAACACCCAGCACATCATCAATTTTCCACTTGTTTTGAGTCAGCGTAAACATGTAGACAAACAAGGCGCCGGCTACGCACCCGACAACCAGAGCCCCCAGTGGGTGCATCAAGTCAGAGCCGGCACAAACTGCGACCAAGCCCGCAAGAGGACCGTTATGAACAAAACCCGGGTCATTTTTCCCAACCCATAGCGCGGCAAGCGTGCCGCCGACCATGGCCATCAGACTATTGACTGCGACCAGGCCGGAGATTTTGTCCAGTGTTTGTGCGCTCATGACGTTGAAGCCGAACCAGCCAACACATAAGACCCATGCGCCAAGTGCTAAAAAAGGAATACTTGATGGAGGATGGGCAGAAATTGCTCCGTCTTTGCGATAGCGGTTGCTGCGTGCACCCAAAAAAATAACAGCGGGTAAGGCAATCCAGCCACCGACCGCATGTACCACCACGGAACCCGCGAAATCATGAAACTCAGCGCCCGTCGTAGCGAGCAGCCAAGCTTGGAAACCGAAGTGTTGGTTCCATACAATGCCTTCGAAAAAAGGATAAATAAAGCCGACAATAACAGCAGTTGCTAGAAGTTGAGGATAAAAGCGAGCTCTTTCAGCAATACCGCCTGAAACAATCGCCGGGATCGCTGCAGCAAAAGTCAGCAAAAAGAAAAACTTGACCAAGTCATAGCCGTTGCGCGCGGCAAGCACATCTGCGCCAACGAAAAAATGCGTACCGTAAGCAACGCTGTAGCCAACAGCAAAATACACAACTGTAGAGATGCTGAAATCAACCAGAATTTTCACCAAGGCGTTGACCTGGTTTTTTTGTCTGACTGTGCCTAATTCCAAAAAGGCAAAACCTGCATGCATGGCCAAAACCATGATAGCGCCTAACAAAATGAACAAGGCATCGGCGCCCTGTTTGAGTGCATCCATGTGAGCTCCTGGGGACAAATGATTTAATTTGGTGCAAAAAATTAAGGAATACACCACTCGCACCAATTAAAAGCAAAAAGCGCACCGCTTAGGTGACCATTGAACTTTTTTTTAGAAATTAGAGGCTGCTGTTCATTCAGTACAGCTCATTAGGTACCATGTGCACAAGGCTATAATTGATACATCAGCGCCGATTTGCCACAGATTGCGGGCGCTTTAACAAGTTCAGCTAAAGACGTCGTGCCTTTCCGGTCTCGTTTTTGGCGATGCCGGAAAAATATGTCATTCATTGTTTCACCATCGTCTATGCAGTTTCACGAGCCATTGGCGCTGAGCGCAGGCGGTGCATTGGTCGATTACCACCTAAGCTTTGAAACCTATGGACAACCAAACCAATTTAAAAGCAATGCCGTATTGATTTGTCATGCTTTGAACGCCTCTCACCATGTCGCAGGTGTCTATAGGGGACAGGATAAAAGTGAAGGCTGGTGGAACAACATGATAGGGCCGGGCAAGCCTGTGGACACCGACAGATTTTTCGTCATAGGCGTGAATAATCTGGGCTCTTGTTTCGGCTCCACCGGGCCTATGCACAAAAATCCGCAGACAGGCCGGACTTACGGCGCGGATTTTCCGGTGGTCACAGTAGAAGACTGGGTGAATGCGCAAGCCAGATTACTGGATGAATTAGGGATAGATACGCTGGCGGCCGTCATGGGTGGCAGTCTGGGTGGTATGCAGGCTTTGAGCTGGAGTCTGCAATACCCGCACAGAGTCAAGCATGCCGTGGTGATTGCCAGTGCGCCTAACTTAACGGCTGAAAACATTGCATTCAATGAAGTCGCCAGACGAGCCATCGTGACAGACCCGGATTTTCATGGCGGACATTTTTATGAGCATGGGGTGGTGCCCGAACGCGGCTTGCGCATAGCCCGTATGCTGGGGCACATCACTTACTTGAGTGACGATGTGATGAACAGTAAATTCGGAAGAAAGCTTCATCAAGGTAATGATTACCAATACAGCACCCAGGCTATTGAATTTCAGATTGAAAGTTATTTGCGTTATCAGGGTGATAAGTTTAGTAAGTATTTTGATGCGAACACTTATTTACTGATTACACGGGCCTTGGATTATTTCGACCCTGCCAAGGCATTCAATGGCAGCCTGGTTCAAGCAATGGCCAGAGCAACAGCAGAATTCCTGCTGATCAGTTTCACCACCGATTGGCGCTTTGCCCCTGGCAGAAGCAGAGAAATGGTGCAGTCACTGGTGGCTAACAAACGAAAGTTAAGTTACGCAGAAATTGATGCGCCGCAAGGGCATGATGCCTTTTTACTTGATGACTCCAGGTATATGAATGTGGTTCGAGCGTACTTTGAACGTATCAATACGGTAAGCGAGAAAACATGACGGGCAAATTATTAGCGCAAACCATTGCCGAATTGGTGCCTTACGGCAGCCGGGTGCTTGACCTGGGTTGTGGCGACGGCGCTTTATTGGATTTTTTGCAATCTCAGCATGGGTGCTCCGGTTATGGTGTTGAAATAGATGATGCGAATGTCGCAGCTTGTGTCAAACGCGGAGTACAAGTGATACAACTAAATTTGGAACAAGGCTTGCGCTTATTTGAAGACCAGTCATTTGATGTTGTGTTGCAAATAGATACATTACAGCATTTAAAAAACGCAGAAACCATGTTGAAGGAAACACTGAGAGTGGCTCGCATGGGAATCATTACGTTTCCGAACTTCGGTCATTGGTTTAACCGTTGGAGCGTGTTGTGCGGGCGCATGCCTGTGACCGCACAATTGCCCTATGAGTGGTATGACACACCTAATATCAGAGTGGGTACATTTGCAGATTTTCAGGCACTGGCTTTGAAGAACCGGTTGCACATTAAATATGCATTCGGTTTAGAGCGCGAAAAAATTGTGCATTTCTGGCCGAATGCAAGGGCCGCTACAGCGGTTTTTCAATTAACAAGCGAAAGTCAACTGACAGCATGAGCACCATAGCAGTGCAACACACCTTCAAACCAGTGATAGAAAATTTAGAACTGGGCACACATACACTGGCTTTGTACCGGTGGCCGCATCCGGGTAAACACATCAAGGCCTCTGTCATGCTGGTGCATGGATTGGGTGAGCATATGGGCAGGTATAACCATCTGGCGTATGTGCTGCATCAAGCCGGTTATGAGGTCATGGCTTATGACCATATGGGGCACGGTTTGTCCTCTGGTCTGAGCGGCGATATAGATCAGTCAAACAGGCTAACCGAGGATTTGAAAACTGTCATCGCATACATGCATAACACCGAGTCAAAACTGGTGCTGCTGGGGCACAGCATGGGAGGTCTGGTCGTAGCAAGAGCGGTGGCAGAGCACCCCGACATAGCCGATGCTGTGGTAATGAGTTCACCAGCACTTGCGGCCTACACCACCTTATTAGATAAATTATTGCTTAGTGTCTTGCCACATTGGTTTGCGCATGTCAGGGTAGATAACAAACTTGAACTGAACTGGTTGTCCAGAGATGCGCAAGTGGTGCGTGAATACAGACAAGACAAACGGGTACATAGAAAAATATCTTCAGGCTTGGCCGCGTGGATCATTGACCAAGGAAAACTTGCCTTGAAAGAAGCTGCTGCTTGGCACAAACATGCTCTATTGTTGTATGCGGGGCAGGACAGGCTGGTCAATCCCAAAGGCAGTGCTGAATTTGCACAATCGGTTTCTAAAGAATATCTTCAAACACATTGCTTTAATGTGATGTACCACGAGATATTCAATGACCCTGAAAGAACAATTGTTTTTTCAAAACTGATTGAATGGCTGGATCTGCGTTACGGTTGAAAATACTCAACGGCTTCATAAAGACCTGTCATAATAATTGAGCAAGTACGGTTAAGGCCGCAGTTTCAGCGCGTAAAACAAAAGGGCCTAAGCTTGCTGAAATGAATCCATGTTGCAAAGCAGCAGCCTCTTCTTCCTGCGTAAAACCGCCTTCAGGACCGCTCAATACAGTCATGTGTACCGGTGGGGACCTCCATAGCTCACGCCAAGCAGGGGCGTGAGCTTGTAAAGACAAAAGAATTTGCAAACTTTTTTCATGAGCTAGAGTGCTTATCAGGAAATCATTCAATAACAAAGGAACATCAATTTGCGGCAGGAGATTACGTCCAGATTGACTGCATGCAGATTGCGCGATTCCCTGCCAGTGTTCGACCCGCTTGACAGCGCGCTCACCGCTTAAGCGCAGCACCGTGCGCTGTGACATGACCGGCGTGATGCGGCTGACGCCAAGTTCAGTGGCTTTTTCAACCAGCCAGTCCATGCGCTCATTGGCCGGCATGCCGACCACAATATGTGTGTAAGTGCTTGGATTAGCCACAAAGCTAAGCGCTTGAACCACAGTGATATCGACGATGTGTTTACCCATGAGTTCAATTTGTGCGGTAAAGGATTCACCACGCCCATTGAACAACTCTATGATTGACCCCGGCTGCAAGCGCAAAACCTGTACATGTCTGGCGGCAGCTTCACTCAGACGCAATGAAAGTCCGCTTTGCAACGCCGCATCACAAAAAATCCGGTGGCGTGACATTACACACGACCAAATGCATAAGAAACAGCGGGGCTGCTGCCTTCAATATGGTCAATCAACCGCAGCAGTGGGAAAAGCTCGCGGTATCTGCTGGCGGTAGAACGTATGTAGCCGATAAACCTGGGTGTATCCGCCAGGTATTTAGGCTTATGGTCACGCAGGCTCAAGCGCGCAAAAATACCGGCTACTTTCAAGTGGCGTTGTAAACCCATCCACTCAACGGCACGGTAAAAGGCGCCGAAGTCAGTGCCCCAATCTTCAAAATCCATCAGCCCTGCAGCACGTGCTTTATGCCAATAACGAACAGTGATATCTAGGCAGAATTCCTCATCCCAACTCATGAAAGCGTCACGCATTAAGCTGGCGATGTCATAAGTAATGGGCCCGTAAACAGCGTCCTGGAAATCAAGTAAGCCTAAACGAGTATCTGTAATATCGTCAGACACCATGAGATTGCGGGGCATGAAATCTCTGTGTACATAAACAAGGGGTGCATACAGATTGGTTTCAACCAACCGGTCATAGACCCTGTATAAATCCGTTTGTTGTTGCGGATTCAAGCTCAATTGGCTGTATCCGTTGATGTACCACTGCTCGAAAAGTGTAAGCTCGCGACGCAGCAATGCTTCATCATAAGCAGGAAGTATCCCGGGAGCGGAAGATTGTTGCCATGACACCAGCGCATCCGTCGCTTGTTCAAACAAAGACAAGCGTTGCACTGTGCCTGTGTCAGCAAAGAATTGCATCATGGTTTGACTGCCCATGTCGTCAAGCAGCATGAACCCGTGTGTGACATGCCAATCTAAGACACGTGGCACGCGAAGGCCAGCATTCAACATAAGTAGTGCAATGTCAGCAAACGACTGGCAATTTTCCTTGTCCGGTGGCGCATCCATGAGAATAAAAGATCGGGAATCAGAATGAATTCTGAAATAGCGCCTGAAACTCGCATCTGCCGAGGCGCTTTTCACCGTATCGATCAAAAGACCGTGGCGCTGGACAAGTGAAGATAGCCAGTCAATAAATTGAAGGGCACGATGCGAGTCCTCCCAGCCTAAAGCATTGATTGCTTGAACGCTGTTCAAACCAGGGGTGATCTCGGGGTAAATTCTGCTCATGGATAATCACAATTCTACAAACAGCGCGAATCAACGCGCCTTTTTAAAATATGCGATTGCTTTTTGTCTTGCCCGGACTCTTTGTGAGTGTTTTATGCTGCGTTCTGTGGAGCGGTAAAGCATACGCACAAGTACAGCAGCCTGCACTGCAAAGCAGTAAAGACTTGTCAAACAAAGAAAACCAATTATTTTGTGAAATTGATCCCCATAGCGAGGCATGGTCAGGTAGCGGTCTGAAACTTAAGCCCACGCTAGGACTAAACCCCAAACGCGTCAGCACAGAAAACCAGCTGCAGCCGGTTTATATAGATACAGACAGCTTGAAAGGGCGAACCGATCTCGAAGTGACATTGGATGGAAGCGTAAAACTAAGACGCGGATCTACGCTTATTAAGGCAGAAAGAATAGAGTATTTTCAGCCTGCCGACCAGGCCAAAGCCAATGGCAGTGTGTATATGAACCTTGGTGGAAACATCTTCACGGGAACGCTGCTTGACTTGAAAATGGACGCCATGGACGGTTATATGCAAGATCCAGTGTTCTTTTTTAACAAAGGAAACGGGCAGGGATCAGCAGAAAAAATGCAATTCATTGATGATAAAAAAACCGTGGCGGAAAAGGTTAAATACACCAGTTGTAAACGTAAACTAGGCCCGGATTGGATGCCGGACTGGTTCATGAAAGCAGATCAAATCAGCTTTGATCAGGATCAGAATGAAGCAGTAGCCAAAAATGCTCAACTGCTCTTTTATGGTGTTCCTATATTGGCCTCGCCGGTATTGAGTTTTCCTCTAAGCAGCGAAAGAAAATCCGGCTTTCTGGCACCGACCTTTTTTATTGACAATTTAGGCGGCATTGAGATGAGCCTACCTTATTACGTTAACTTAGCGCCCAACCGGGACTACACAATCACCACGACGCCTATGAGCCAAAGAGGCGTATTGTTCAGTAACGAGTTTCGGTATCTTGAGAGAAAAGTGCCTCAACAACCGTTCGAAGGTACAGCTTTGTTTGAATACATGCCGGTAGATGAATTGCGGGAAAGCGAGCGCTGGGGCTTGAGTTTTCAACATAATGGCTGGGCGGATGAAAAGCAGGGGTTGGCATTTTCTTTTGACATCAATCAGGTCAGCGACAACTACTATTGGAGCGATTTCACCAACCTTAATGTAGGTGCCAACAGTAAATTGATTCAGCGTGTTTTACCCACAACCATAAATCTGGGAAAAGGCTGGGGCACGCTTGCAGCGGGTGTGAATGTCACGCAATGGCAAACGCAGCAAGGAACAGATTCCAGTTCGGCTATCGCTGCGCCTTTTGATAAATTGCCGCAATTGACAGTCAATTACATGCGGGCAGATATCGAAGGCTTTGACTGGATGGTCAATACCGACTTGACGCATTTCAGTGTGAACCGTACTTTTTATTGCACTTTTTACTCGTCAAGCGCCTACTGTAATCAGCAAAATGCTTTGCGAATGGTTGCTAATAATTATCTGAGCAGGCCATTTCTCACAAGTTACGGTTACATCACGCCGAAATTATCGATAAGCGCAAGGCATTACCAATACGAAGAGGCTTACAACGGCACATATGGCAAAAGTGCTGCTTCCAACAGTGACGGCGTGGTTGTCCCTACATTCAGCCTGGACACCGGCGCCGTCATGGAGCGGTCCATGCAAGTCTTCGATACCAACTGGAGCCAGACATTAGAGCCGCGGGGTTTTTATGTCTACACTCCTTATCGATACCAAAGTGATTTACCGAATTACGATACCGGTAGCAATGACTTTAACTTTGCAACCGTGTTCACCGAAAACTCTTTTTCAGGTCAGGACCGTATATCCGATTCACACACTTTGACCTTGGGCGGTACTTCACGCATGATCAATCCTGAATCTGGTGCAGAAGGAGCGCGTTTTGGCTTGGCTCAGCGCTATCGTTTTACAGCTCAGAATGTGTTGCTCACGCCGGATGCAACCGCTGTCAGTTCAGGCTACAGCGATATTTTGGGAGGCGCCAGCCTGTATTTGACGCCCAAATTGACGTTTGACAGCTTGGTGCAATACAACTACGAAGAAGGTCGTTCTGAACGTAAATCCTATGGTTTTCGTTACAACCCCAGCGGTTATCGTGTCATCAACCTGGCGTACCGCTTTCAATATGAGGCGTCTGAAGTGGTCGATGTCAGCTGGCAGTGGCCGTTGAATGACTTGTGGCGTGATATCGGTATTGACCAAAGACAAGGCCAGGGAATGGGCAGCGGGCGATGGTACAGCGTCGGCCGATTGAACTACAGCAAGCTTGACGAGCGACTGGTAGATTCCTTACTGGGCTTTGAATACGATGGCGGGTGTTGGCTGGCCCGTGTAGCCGCTCAACGCACACAATTAACGTTGACAACCGCCACTTCAAGTTTGATGTTCCAATTGGAATTCAATGATTTTTCTAAGTTGGGTTTGGGTTCCATGGGATCTGTCAAAGACAATATTTCGCGATATCAAAATCTGCGCGAACCTTTCAAGTTTGCCCCCAGCCCTTTCACACAATATGAATGAAGACATGCATTTGAAGATTACATTTGCCCTCAAACTTAGCTTTTTGGCATTCATCAGCTTGTACGGTCATAGCCTGTGTGCGCAGTCTCTTAAACCCGGGGCCGGTAATCTGCCAGCCGCAGGTCTGAGTTTGCGCAATGCAGCCGCGGCTGCAGATATTGAGAAATCCGATCAATTGCAAGCGCTTGATTTCATTGTCGCCGTGGTGGATAACGAGCCAATCACTAATATTGAAGTGAATACTCTGGCTGCCATGGCGGACCCGGCTGCAGCCAAACTAGGTAAAAGCGCACTGCTACAGAACGCACTAGAAAATCTCATCAATGAATCGGCACAATTACAAGTCGCCAGGCAATTGAATGTTCAGGTATCAACTGAGGAAATACAGCAAGCCATAGATCAGACCGCAAAGCGCAATAAATTAAGTATCGAAGAGTTAAAACAGCGATTGCAAGCCCAGGGCATGGGCTGGGAAAGATACCGCGCACAAATCAAGCGGCAAATACTTTTGCAAAGGGTTCGTGAACGCGAGGTCATCAACCGCATCAAGGTTCAAGACCATGAAATCGAAAGCTTTTTACAAGAAAACAGCAAGATACAACCGGGCAAAAATGACGATATTCATATTGCCCATATTTTATTGGCAGTGCCTGAAAAAGCCGATGCCAATGAGGTAACGCGTATTTTTAACAAGGCCGAAGAGTTATTGAAAAAAATCAAGGCTGGGGAGGATTTCAGCAAACTCGCGGCACAGAATTCGAGCGCCCCTGACCGCGCCAATGGCGGCCAACTCGGCATGCGCAATCCAGACAAATATCCTTCATTGTTTGTGGATGCTGTTCAGTCGCTGCCGGTTGGTGGAACCACCGAACCGCTGCGCTCTGGTGCGGGTTTTCATATATTGAAGTTGCTGGAACGAAAGTCGCCGAATGCCCTTCCCACAAGCATCAATCAAACCCGGGCTAGGCATATTCTGCTCAGACCCGGCGGTCAATTGAGCCAGGACTCGGCGCGCGCACAACTTGCCGGCTACAAAATTCAAATAGAGGCAGGCAAGGCTACTTTTGAAGAACTGGCCGGGCAATTCTCACAAGACGCCAGTGCGACACAGGGCGGAGACCTGGGCTGGGCCAATCCCGGCATGATGGTGCCGGAATTTGAGAAGGTCATGGATGCATTGCCGTTGGGTGAAATTGGAGACCCAGTGATATCTCGCTTCGGTGTGCATTTGATACAGGTGCTTGAGCGGCGCGATGCACCATTGAGCCTGCGTGATAAACAGGAGTTGGCGCGCAATATCTTGCGGGAACGCAAGTTTGAAGAAACCCTGAAAAACTGGGAGCGCGAAGTCCGCGGCCGAGCTTATGTGGAATACCGTGATCCGCCGCAATAAATCTTTAAGCCACTGATGGCGCAACACCAGGCGCGCAAACGCTTCGGCCAGCATTTTCTGACCGACGTTGCAGTCATTGACCAAATTGTTCAAGCCATAGCGCCTCAACCGGGGGACGCCATGGTGGAAATCGGGCCTGGACTGGCAGCCATGACCCAGCCGCTGGTGGAGCGGCTCGGGCAAATGCATGTGATTGAGCTGGACCGGGATCTGGCGCACCGCTTGCGCGAGCACGCTCAACTGGATGTCACCCAAGCCGATGTATTAAAGGTGGACTTCACTGCCCTGGCCGCCAGCATGCAGTCCGGTCAATTGCGGGTGGTCGGCAACCTCCCTTACAACATTTCTACACCCATACTTTTTCATTTGCTTGAGCATGTCGCCGTCATCAAGGACCAGCACTTTATGCTTCAAAAAGAAGTGGTCGAACGCATGGTTGCGGTGCCGTCTACCGCGAACTACGGCCGCTTGAGTGTGATGTTGCAATGGCGCTATGACATGGAAATGGTATTGCTGGTCGGTCCTCAAGCGTTTGATCCGCCGCCGCGGGTAGACAGTGCGGTGGTGCGTATGCTGCCGCATGCTAAGGGGGCGGCGGTTGATGCGAAGCTGTTGAGCGAGCTGGTTCAGGTGGCGTTCAGCCAAAGGCGCAAATTGCTGCGTCATACCTTGGGACGATGGCTGGCAGAGCGTAGTTTCAGCGGCGACTTTGATGTGCAGCGGCGTGCCGAGGAAGTGCCGGTGCTGCAATACCTAGCGCTGGCGCAGACCTTGTCAGCACAGGCTTAAGCGGCTATTGCGCAAAGCGTTTTAAGTGTTCAGTGTTTTCAACAGCGTCTCGCGCATATCGCGCTTCATCAATTTACCGTTGGCGTTGCGCGGCAAGGGTTGGTTGCTGAGTGTGAAGCTTTCAGGCACTTTTTCGCGTGACAGTCGTGTGCTGCAAAAAACGGTTAATTCTTCAGCACTGACAGCATCGCGCAATGAAATGAACGCGTGCACGCGCTCACCCAACACCGGACAAGGCTTGGCCACAATCGCGCATTCGACCACCGCTGGGTGCTGGTACAAAGTGTTTTCAACCTCGATGCAGTAAATCTTGTAACCGCCCCGGTTTAGCATGTCTTTTTTGCGGTCTAGGATGCGGACATAGCCTTGTGCATCCAGGCTGCCCATGTCGCCGGATTTCCAGTAGCCGTCGATAAACTCTTTGGCGGTGGCTTCAGGGTTATTCCAATAACCGCAAACTACCATAGGGCCTTTGATCCAGATCTCGCCCATGTCACCCGCGGGCAGCGACAGGCCGTCGTCGTCGACCACTTTGATATCTGTGCAGGCCAGCGGCTGGCCGACGGTGTCATTGTGCAAAGGCGTCATACCTGGCGGCATCATGGTGGCAGGGGACGTGGTTTCGGTGGCGCCGTAGCAGTTCATCAACACCAAAGCAGGCAAGGTACGGGCCATGGCTTCGATGCTGGCCACCGGCATGGGTGCGCCGCCATAGGCGCCGACCCGCCAATGGTGCAAATCCAGGTGCGCGAAATCAGGCTGCAACAAACACAGGTTGTACATGGCAGGCACCATGATGGTGTAAGTCATTTTCTCCAGCTGTGCCAGTTGCAAAAACGCCGCGGCTTTGAAGCTCGGCAGTATGACCAAGGTGCCGGCCACATGCAGCATGGTGGTGACCAGCGCAACCAGTCCTGTGACATGGCTTAAGGGCACGGCGGCCAGGCCCACGTCGTTCATGCCCAAAGCCATACCGGCTTGATAATGCATGCTGGAATGAACAATACCCAGATGACTCAGCATGGCACCTTTGGGTCGGCCCGTGGTGCCTGAGGTGTACAAAATAACAACGGGGTCTTCTTCTTGAACCGCAACCGCTTTCTCCAACTGTTGTGAAGACAACAGCGAATCAAAGTCAAGTGCCCCGGCGCAGCCGTCAAAACTCACGCGCCAGCGCAGGCCCGGTAGGCTGTCAGATGAAGGCACCACATCAGCAAGAGAAGACTCGTGCACCAGCATCACGGCAGCGCAGTGTTCCAGCATGTAATGCAGGCCGGGGGTTTGTTCGCGGATGCTGATCGGCACCGTGATGGCCCCCAAGCGGGTGGCGGCCAGCAGGCACAACACAAATTCAATACGATTGCCCAGCAGCAAAGCAATGCGGTCTCCCGGATGAATACCCAGTTGTAGCCAACTGGCCGTCAATTGAGCGACGCGCCGGTTCAATTCTGAATAGCTAAGCCGCGTGTTGTCGCAGACCAGGGCCGTGCCGTGCGGATTGACGGCGACAGCGTTTTCCAGCAAAGCGTGCAGGCTGCGCGGCCTGTCAGCGAAACAGCGCAAAGCGCGCACAGGTTGAAAATGTTGTTCTAGTTGCTGCCGCGGCCAACTGACCTCAAACGCGCACATGCTTCATCCTTGCAATAAAAAACAAAACCCATGATGCCAGAAACGGTCAAAAAGACAGCCGTATGTCAAGCCTCCAGGCGCAAAGCAATCGCTATTTTGGTCGCGGTCAGTTCAGCCGGCAAGTGGTAAGCCAGTTGAGTGAACAGCACTTCGTGCAATTTCAATTCTTCCACCCAAGCCGCTTTATCGATGTGCGTCACGGTTTGGAACTGTGATTGCGTGAAATCCAGGCCGGCCCAGGTGATTTCCTCGTAGGTCGGGCTGATGCCGAAAACATTTTCACGCCCTTTGGCCTGGCCTTCGATGCGGTCGATCATCCACTTCAGCACGCGCATGTTTTCGCCGTAACCCGGCCAGACGAATTTGCCGTCATCACCCTTGCGGAACCAGTTGACACAAAAAATCGCAGGCAAACGCGCGCCTGTGTTTTTCAAGGTGTCGCCCATGTTCAGCCAGTGCTGGAAATAGTCGCTCATGTTGTAGCCCATGAACGGCAACATGGCGAACGGATCGCGGCGTACCACGCCTTGCTGACCTGCGGCTGCTGCGGTGGTTTCCGAGCCCATGGTGGCCGCCATGTAAACGCCTTCGGTCCAGTTGCGCGCCTGGGTGATCAGTGGCACGGTGGTCGAGCGGCGGCCGCCGAAAATAAAGGCATCAATCTTCACACCGGCCGCGTCATCCCAGGCGCTGTCGAGCGCCGGGTTGTTGGTGGCTGCCACGGTAAAACGTGCGTTCGGATGCGCTGCCTTGGCGCCGGTTTCTTTGGCGATCGCCGGTGTCCAGTCTTTGCCTTGCCAGTCGATCAGGTGATCCGGCAAATGGCCGGTGTCTTTTTCCATGCCTTCCCACCAGACATCGCCGTCGTCGGTCAAAGCCACATTGGTGAAGATCACGTTTTTATCCAGACTGGCCATGCAATTTGGGTTGGTGTGGAAGTTGGTGCCGGGGGCGACGCCAAAATAACCGGCTTCGGGGTTGATGGCGCGCAAATCGCCATTGGGACTTGGTTTGATCCAGGCGATGTCGTCGCCAATCGTCGTTACCTTCCAACCTTCGAAACCGGCCGGCGGCACCAGCATGGAGAAATTGGTTTTGCCGCAAGCGCTGGGGAAGGCCGCTGCGACATGGTATTTTTTGCCTTGCGGGTTGGTGAGACCCAGGATGAGCATGTGCTCGGCCAGCCAGCCTTGGTCGCGGCCCATGTTGGAGGCGATGCGCAGCGCAAAACATTTTTTGCCCAGCAAAGCGTTGCCGCCGTAGCCTGATCCGTAAGACCAGATTTCCCGGGTCCTGGGGTAATGGACGATGTATTTGGTGCTATTGCATGGCCAGGCCACGTCCTTTTGCCCGGCTGCCAGCGGCGCACCTACCGTGTGTACACAGGGGACGAAATTGCCATCTGCACCAAGCACGTCAAACACAGCGCGGCCCATTCGGGTCATGATGCGCTGGTTGACAGCGACATAAGCGCTGTCGCTCAATTCGATGCCGATGTGCGCGATGGGCGAGCCCAGCGGGCCCATGCTGAAAGGCACCACATACATGGTGCGGCCTTTCATGCAGCCGTCAAACAAGGGCTGCAAAGTGCCGCGCATCTCGGCGGGGTCCATCCAGTTGTTGGTCGGACCGGCATCTTCTTTTTTCTCGGAGCAAATGTAAGTGCGGTCTTCCACCCGGGCCACGTCGCTGGGGTCCGAGCAAGCAAGGAAAGAATTCGGGCGTTTGGCCGGGTTGAGCTTTTTGAACGTTCCAGCGTCGACCAGTTGCTGGCACAAACGCTGGTATTCCTCTTCGCTGCCGTCGCACCAGTAAACCTGATCCGGTTTGCACAAGGCGACCATGTCGTCTACCCAGGTTTTGAGCCTGGCATGCTTCACATATGCAGGTGGATTCATCAAACACTCCTCGATCTAAAAAATTAAGGTCAGCGTCCGTGTCTGAGGCGCTGACCTCAATCCTTTGGCCCACTGGTTGAAGCGGGTCGGTCATTCTATGAATGTCTGAGCCCTAAACCGCTGACACGATGGTGCTGGTTTAGGTCAAAAAAATCAAACAAAAGAAATAAAAAAAACGCCCGAAGGCGTTTTGCACCTGACACACGTCAGATAGGCTGACGTGTACAACTCGCTCAGGCCATGAACACAGCGATGAAAGCCAGCAGGAAAATCAGCACAGCGCCACCGATAGGCAAGACGATAGGCATCAGGGGAACAATGGATTCGACCACATCGGTGGAATCTGTGTCTTGAGAATGGTCAGACATGGCATTACCTTTGAACGGAAACGGAGTGCTATTCTAAAACACAGTAGCTGACCGCAAACTGTCGGCGAAAATAGCGCTACAGACCCGTCGGTTTGTTTGCTGCCCCGGCCATTTTCAAAGACCTACATGACAGATTTTCAACTTCCCGCTTTCACCCGTGCCCGGGCATTGCCCGGCATATTGCAGCAACGCATCGCCATGCTGGACGGCGCCATGGGCACCATGATTCAGCGCTTTAAACTGAATGAAGCCCAATACCGGGGCTTGGGTTATGACGGCCCCGGCTCTCAGCATGATCGCTTCAAAGACTTTCCCCGCGATGTCAAAGGCAACAACGAATTGCTCAGCCTGACCCGCCCGGACATCATCCGCGACATACACGAAGGCTACCTCGCCGCTGGTGCCGACCTGATCGAGACCAATACCTTTGGCGCCACCACGGTGGCACAGGCGGATTACGACATGGCCGATCTGGCCGTGGACATGAACCTGTCTTCTGCGCGGATTGCCCGTGTCGCTTGCGACAAATTCTCTACGCCGGATAAACCGCGTTTTGCCGTCGGCGCATTGGGCCCCACGCCTAAAACCGCCAGCATCAGCCCGGATGTGAACGACCCCGGGGCGCGCAATATCCATTTCGAAGAGTTGCGCGTCGCTTATCTGGAGCAGGTGCGGGCGCTGGTCGAAGGCGGGGTGGACGTCTTGTTGGTGGAAACCATTTTCGACACCTTGAACGCCAAGGCGGCCTTGTTCGCCATCGATGAATTTTTTGAAGAAAGCGGCGAGCGTCTGCCCTTGATCATCAGCGGCACCGTGACCGACGCGTCCGGGCGGATTTTGAGCGGACAAACCGTCACGGCCTTCTGGCACAGCGTGCGCCACGCCAAACCGCTGGCCATTGGCCTCAATTGCGCCCTGGGTGCGGCATTGATGCGCCCTTACATACAAGAGCTGTCCAAGGTTGCCGGTGACACCTTCATCAGTTGCTACCCGAACGCCGGTTTGCCCAATCCCATGAGCGAAACCGGTTTCGATGAAACGCCCGACGTCACCAGCCGCTTGCTGCACGAGTTTGCCGCCGAGGGACTGGTGAATATCGTCGGCGGCTGTTGCGGCACCACGCCCGAGCACATCCGCGCCATCAGCGACGCGGTCACGCCTTTGAAGCCGCGTGGCGTACACCCCGGCGGCGCTTATAAACAGGCGGCTTGAAGCGGGTAATTCGAGGAAGTGCCTGGGCTCGTGCTCAGTAGAGTCCAGGTTGAGCGATATGCATGCGGCTGATGATCAGGTGAAGTCAGTACCGCTTTCAATGCCAAGCGCCATGGATTTGCCCAACTCCACACCCCATTGGTCAAACGCATTGATGCCCCAAATGGCGGCCTGACAAAACACCTTGTGTTCGTAAAGCGCGATCAACGCTCCCAAGTTGTAAGGTGTCAGGCTGTCCATCCACAGCGTGCTGCTGGGGGTATTGCCTGGGAAGCTGCGGTGCGGGGTCAGGCGTTGCGCTTCGGGCAAAGTCAAACCGTCAGCCAGCAACGCCGCCATGGTTTCTTCAGGCGATCGCCCCAGTGCCAGTGCCTTGGCCTGGGCTTGCATATTGAGAATGACCACACGCTGGTGTTCGGCGTACAAGGGCAGACCGGCGTGGCCGCGGCGCACACCGATGAAATCTATGGGCACCATTTGACTGCCCTGGTGTATCAGTTGGAAATACGCGTGCTGGCCGTCGTTGCCCAAGCCGCCCCATAGCACCGGCGTGGTCGCCACTGTGCAAACGCTGCCATCGATATGCACGCGTTTGCCGTTGGACTCCATGTCCTGTTGCTGCAAAAAAGCCACCAGCTTGCCAAGCGCCGAGTGGTAGGCCGCCACATGGTGGGTGGAAGCACCCAGAAAATTTCGGTTCCAGATACCGAACAACGCCATGGCCAGCGGCATGTTGTGTGCGGCAGGGGTATTTAAAAAATGCTGATCCATGGCTTGCGCGCCTTGCAGCATTTGCAGATAAGCCTCGCGGCCTATGGCTGCCACCAGCGGCAAGCCAATGGCAGACCACAGCGAATAACGACCGCCTACCCAATCCCAGACACTGAAACAGCGCTCACTGCTGATGCCTTGTGCCAGCGCCAGTGCGGGCTTGGCGGTCACCGCCGCCAGGTGCAGGTGCAACTCAGCCTGCGGGCAACCAGCGTCTAGCAGCCAGCGTCGCGCGGACGCGAACAATGTCATGGTTTCTTGCGTCGTGAATGATTTGCTTTGCACCACGAACAGCGTGCGCGCGGCTTGCAGTGGCACCAATGTGGTGGTCAGGCTCCAAGCGTCCACATTGGAGACGTAATGCAGGCGAACCAGCGGTTGAGTCCATACAGCATCCAGCTGTGACAAAGCCTGCGTAGCCATGCGCGGCCCCAGGTCCGAGCCGCCAATGCCTAGATTCACCACGTCGGTGATGCGCTCGCCGCCAAAGCCGGTGCAAGCCCCGGCGCGCAGTTGTTCGGCAAAGCTGCAATACCTGTTCAGCTCGGTGCTGACGACAGTTGTAATTTCTTTGCCCCAAGGCGGCTCGGCTTGTTCACTGCCGCGCAATGCCACATGCAAGGCTGCGCGTTTTTCCGTCACATTGATGGCGTCACCACGGAACATGGCCTGCGCTTGGGCCATCACGCCAGACTCTTCGGCCAGCGCCAGTAAAGCATGCATCACCTCTGCGTTGACGCGCTGGTGCGAGGCATCCAAGTTCAATCCGTCCGCGTTGAATTGCAACTCGTCATGTCGTTGCTTGTCTTTTAGCAACTCACGCAATGGCGCTTGGTTTGCTTGAGCCAGTGCGTGCAGTTGTTGCCATGCCAGGCGGTGTTCCGGGCGTATGAAATGTGTCATGGTTTTGCAATGTCAAACTACGCCGACCTGGGGTGGCGGCGCAGACCCTAGAATAAGGCAAATCTCAAGGAGCGTTGCAGCTTCACACGAAGCCAGGCTTGGGACATTTCTTCGCAACGACGCTCACCTGTTTTTCATTCACCAGGTGAGTCCATGAATACCGCATCCCGCATCGTCCCGCCCATGAAGCTCTCAGGTTTGGAGCCTGTATTGATTAGCTCCAGCCAATCACACAGTCCTCAACAAGACAGCGACGACGAATTAAGCGTGCAGCCGCAAGCCAGGTTTGTGAACATCGGCGAGCGCACCAACGTCACCGGCTCCAAAGCATTCGCGCGCATGGTTTTGAACGGCGAGTACGAGCAGGCCTTGGCGGTGGCTCGGCAACAGGTGGAGAACGGCGCACAAATCATCGACATCAACATGGACGAGGCCATGCTCGACAGCCAGGCGGCGATGGTGCGGTTTTTGAACCTGATCGCGTCCGAGCCGGATATTGCACGCGTGCCGATCATGATCGACAGCAGCAAGTGGTCGGTGATAGAGGCCGGTTTGCGTTGCATACAAGGCAAAGGCATTGTGAACTCCATCAGCATGAAAGAAGGCTTGGATGAATTCAAACGCCAAGCCGCACTGATTAAACGCTACGGAGCCGCGGCGGTGGTCATGGCTTTCGATGAAAAAGGCCAAGCCGACACCTACCAACGCAAAGTCGAGATTTGCGAACTCGCTTACCGCGTGCTGGTGGACGAGGTGGGTTTCCCAGCGGAAGACATTATTTTCGACCCGAATATTTTTGCGATTGCCACCGGCATTGAAGAACACGACAACTACGCGGTGGATTTCATTGAAGCCACGCGCTGGATCAAACAGAACTTGCCCGGGGCAAAGGTGTCGGGCGGCGTGTCGAATGTGTCGTTCAGTTTTCGCGGTAACGACCCGGTGCGCGAAGCCATACACACCGTGTTTTTGTACCACGCCATTCAAGCCGGCATGGACATGGGCATCGTCAACGCTGGCATGGTCGGCGTTTACGATGACTTGGAAGCTGTGTTGCGCGAGCGTGTCGAAGACGTGGTGCTGAACCGTCAACCTCAATACAAAGACGGCGAAGAACATTTAAACCCGGGCGAGCGTTTGATTGAGATTGCTGAAAATGCCAAAGGTGCAGCGCGTGACGACAGCGCCAAACTCGCCTGGCGCGGCACGCCGGATGCACCGGTGGCAGTGGCGCAGCGCTTGAGCCACGCACTCGTGCACGGCATCACCGACTTCATCACCACCGATACCGAAGAGGCCTACCAACACACACTGTCAACAGGCGGGCGACCGCTGCATGTGATCGAAGGACCGTTGATGGACGGCATGAACGTCGTGGGCGATTTATTCGGCCAGGGCAAGATGTTTTTGCCGCAGGTGGTGAAAAGCGCGCGCGTCATGAAGCAAGCGGTCGCGCATTTGATTCCTTACATCGAAGAAGAAAAACGCCAGCAGGAAGCCGCTGGCGAAGAAGTGAAAACCAAGGGCAAGATTGTGATCGCCACGGTCAAAGGCGATGTGCATGACATCGGAAAAAACATTGTCACTGTCGTGCTTCAGTGCAATAACTTTGACGTGGTCAACATGGGCGTGATGGTGGCCTGCCACGATATCCTCGCGCGCGCCAAGGTGGAAGGTGCGGACATCATCGGCTTGTCCGGCTTGATCACACCAAGCTTGGAAGAAATGCAGTACGTCGCCAGCGAAATGCAAAAAGACGATTACTTTCGCGTGCGCAAAATCCCCTTGTTGATCGGCGGCGCCACATGCAGCCGGGTGCACACCGCAGTGAAGATTGCGCCGCATTACGAAGGCCCGGTGGTGTATGTGCCGGATGCGTCCCGCAGTGTCGGTGTGGCGCAAGGGTTGCTCAGCGATCAGGCCACGCAATTCATTGCCGACTTGAACGCCGACTACGACAAAGTGCGCACGCAACACGCGAACAAAAAACAAACCCCGCTGCTGCCGCTGGCCAAAGCGCGCGCGAATGCCGCGCGTATCGACTGGTCAACATACACATCGGCAACACCGCGGTTTTTAGGCAAACGCTTGTTTAAAAATTTTGATTTGGCAGAGTTGGAAACCTATATCGATTGGGGGCCGTTTTTCCAGACCTGGGATTTAGCCGGCCCGTTCCCAGCGATTTTGAAAGACGATATCGTCGGCGCCGAAGCGCAACGCGTGCTCAGTGACGGCAAGCGCATGCTAAAGCGTTTGGTCGAAGGCCGCTGGTTGAACGCGCATGCGGTGGTTGGTTTGTACCCGGCCAACAGCATAGGCGACGACATTGTGTTGTGGACCGATGAAACCCGCACGCAACGCGCATTGACCTGGTGTGGCTTGCGCCAGCAAACCGAAAAGCCGGTGCATGACGGTGTGCAAAATTCGAACCGTTGTTTGTCTGATTTCGTCGCGCCGTTCACAGATGCAAACGGCAACCTCACCGGCTTCAAAGACTATGTCGGCTTGTTCGCTGTCACCTCGGGTTTAGGTGTTGAAGCCAAAGAAAAATACTTCATGGACGACCATGACGACTACAGCGCCATCATGCTTAAAGCGTTGGCGGACCGTTTGGCCGAAGCGTTTGCCGAATGCATGCATGCGCGTGTGCGGCGCGATTTGTGGGGCTATGCCGCCAACGAGCAGTTAAGCCATGAAGAGTTGATCAAAGAAAAATACCAGGGCATACGCCCTGCGCCCGGCTACCCGGCCTGCCCGGACCACAGCGTCAAACGCGGCATGTTCGAGCTGCTGCAATGTGCTGACATTGGCATGACCTTGACAGACAGTTTGGCGATGACACCTGCGGCCAGCGTCAGCGGTTTTTATATTGGCCATCCGGACGCGTGTTATTTCAATGTGGGCCGCATTGGCGATGACCAGGTGCAAGACTTGGCTCACAGACAAGGCGTGTCTGACAAAGATTTGCTGAGGTTGCTGGCGCCGAATTTGTAAGTTGGTTCTGCGTAGAGGCCTTGAAAGGCAACCGCCGGGGCCAGTACAGCATACGCATCAACAGTCAGTGGCGAGTGTGTTTTGTGTGGCTTGATGGCGGTCACGCCGACCGCGTTGAGATTGTTGATTACCACTAAAGGAGCAGATATGCCCCGCGAAGTTCCCCTCATTCACCCCGGCATGATCTTGCTGGAAGACTGGCTCAAACCCATGGGGATCAGCCAGTATGCGCTTGCCAAAGCCATTGATGTGTCACCCCGGCGCATCAATGAAATTGTCAAAGGCTTGCGTGGCATCACCGTGGACACGGCCTTGCGCCTGAGCGTGTTCTTTGGCAACGATGCGCAAAGCTGGGTCAATGTGCAAACCCACTACGACACGGAAAACGCCCGCGTTGCAATGGCTGGCGTATTGGGTCGCATCGTGCCACGTGAACTGGTTGAAGCAAACGATAGCGCCCATGCGTAGGCGGCCTTGATGGAACACGCTGACTTCACCATAGGCCAAGATTGATGTTTGGCACGTACGCTTTGCGCTATGTGGCTTAACAAAGTCAAGCCGTAATGCGTTTAGGCGTTGTCGGGCTGGGGCTTCTTGTTAAATTTTTCGCTGACTTGGACATGCGAACCAAGCGAACTTCCAACTTGCATCCCAACGCATCCGCATACTTGGTCAGTGTTGCAAGCGATGGTGAATGCTTGCCACTACCCGACTCCATGCGCGCTACAGCAGATTGCGTGGTACCGATTTTTTCTGCCACCTGAGCCTGGGTTAAACCTTGGGCGGCCCGCGCTTTCAAAAACTGGTCCAAAAGAGAAAACTCGTCTGCTAGGTTTTCATATTCTGCTTTTACCTCAGCATTAGCCAGTGCTTTGGTGCGAAGTTGTTTATGCGTCAACATTTTTCCACTCCTTCATTCGCTTGCGTGCAAGTGCCAATTCTTTGGGAGGTGTCTTATCAGTTTTCTTTACAAACTGATGGAGCATGACGATTTTGCGATCCACCAAGGTGCAATAAAAAACCCGACCAATTCCTTCATGCGATTTCAAACGCAACTCAAACAGACCCATGCTCATTGCCCGCGTGTGAGGCATTCCTAAATCTGGGCCGAACTCAAGCATGCGATCGGTGCAATGAAAGTATCTGGCCAATATTCCTGCCGACAGTGCCAGCACATCCGCCTGTAACTTTTTATCGTGGTATTTGATCTCCCACTTCATACTAGAAATATAGCATGTTTGTGATAATTCGTGAGCACAGGATTGAGTTGATTTGCATGTTATTTAAAGCAAGATCTAACCGGGCGACAACGGCAGGACTCCACCCACAAGCTAGGCATCGCATGGATGACGGGGCGCTTACCTAGGGGCTGCATAAATAACACCAACGATTGTTGCGGCGGTTGCCAATAGTGCAGCACTGATAGCAATAATATTTGCTCGGCGCGAATTGGACAAAGCTGATCGCGCAATTGCCAGCGTTTCTTCCTCCCTCTTATCGCGCCGTTTAGAGGCTTCCATGGTGGCTGAGTACTGCTTAGCGCTCACCCAATCTTGGACCTCAATACGAAGTATGGAATCTGGTGCGTAACCATGCATACCTTTCGCCATTTCAAGCATTACTTGCTCAACGCCTTTTGCTTCGAGGGAATCGAGGGTTGCTTTATCCATGATTGACACGCCTAACGAAACGCATCCCACAAAACCTGAGAAATAAAACCAAAACTACCAACCACACCCGCCCTCTCAACCATCCGCAAACCACTTGCGGACCGGCTTGCAAATGTACGTGCCTGACAAACACTTAAAAACAAATTAACCACAAAACCATCCACCTGTTTTGATGTGCGCACGTCTGTTCTAAAAACTGCAGGAGCGCATGCATTGTTGAGAATATAGCAACAAATTAATCGTAAATTCAGAAAAATACTAAAACAATAAAATTAACTTATTGCGACTGTCAGTTCGTACAGACGTAAAAAAACCACCCAGCTTTCACCGGGTGGTTTTGTGTAGCGCTAAATATTCTCTAAGATTTGCTATCTGTGATAAGCCGTTTCGCCGTGGCTGCTGATGTCCAAACCTTCGCGCTCTTCTTCTTCGTTCACGCGCAGACCGATCACGAGGTCAATCAGTTTGTAGGCAATCAAGGACACCACAGCAGACCAAACGATGGTGGTGCCAACCGCTTGCGCTTGGATCCAGACTTGTCCGACGATGTTGTAGTCTGGGTTAGCGGCATTGGCCACGTAGTCATAGACGCCGGTGCCACCCAATGAAGGGGCTGCGAACACGCCGGTCAACAAGGCGCCGACGATACCGCCGACACCGTGCACACCGAACACGTCCAAGCTGTCGTCAGCGCCGAGCATGCGCTTCAAGCCATTCACACCCCATAAACACAGCAGACCCGCGATCAAACCAATGATGATCGCGCCGCCGGGGCCAACGAAGCCGCAAGCGGGCGTAATGGCCACCAGACCTGCCACGGCACCGGAGGCTGCACCCAACATAGAGGCTTTGCCTTTGCTCAGCGCTTCACCGGCGATCCAGGCCAAGGTGGCAGCTGCCGTCGCCACCAGTGTGTTGATGAATGCAAGTGCCGTCAAACCGTTGGCTTCCAAGTTGGAGCCGGCGTTGAAACCGAACCAGCCCACCCACAACAGCGCGGCACCGACCATGGTCAATGTCAGGCTGTGAGGCGCCATCGACTCTTTGCCGTAGCCGATGCGCTTGCCGACCATGTAAGCACCGACCAAACCAGCGACCGCTGCGTTGATGTGAACCACGGTGCCGCCTGCGAAGTCGAGTGCGCCTTTGGCCCATAACCAGCCGGCAGCGGCAGTGACTTTTTCCAACGAAACAGCGTCAGTGATGGCGTCAGGACCGTCCCAATACCAAACCATGTGTGCGACCGGCAAGTAGCTGAAGGTGAACCACAGCGCGCAAAACAACAGCACGGCTGAGAACTTCATGCGTTCGGCGAATGCACCCACGATCAAGGCACAAGTGATGGCGGCGAACGTGGCTTGGAAGGCCACAAATGTCAATTCAGGAATGTAAACACCCTTGCTGAATGTGGCGGCCAAGGATTCCACCGTCACGCCTTTGAGCATGATTTTGTCGAAGGTGCCAAAGAACGGATTGCTGGAGGTGAATGCCACAGAGTAGCCATACAACACCCACAGCACATAAATCAGTGACGAGACGACGAACACCTGCATCAGCACGGACAACATGTTTTTCGAGCGAACCAGGCCGCCGTAGAACAAGGCCAGACCGGGGATGGTCATCAGAATCACGAGTATGGTGGCGACTGTCATCCAGGCGGTATCGCCTTTGTTGGGCACAGGTGCAGGCGCTGCTTCGGCAGCCGCGGGTGCGGCGGCAGGCGCTGGGGCTGCGGTAGCCGCCGCCGTAGCTGGAGCGGGCGCGCCTTCGGCCAGGGTCACGCCGGAGGCAAAAACCAGACCCAGGCCTAAGGCCAGAGTGGCTAAAAGTTTTTTCATGGTGTGTGTGTCCTTATTTGTGAATCAAATAGCCGCAATGCCGGTCTCGCCGGTGCGGATGCGCACAACCTGTTCCAGGCTGGTGACGAAAATCTTGCCGTCACCGATCTTGCCGGTACGCGCCGATGTTTCGATGGCTTCAATCACTTGATCGACCAGATCGGCAGCCACGGCTGCTTCGATCTTGACCTTGGGTAAAAAATCCACCACATATTCCGCACCCCGGTACAGCTCGGTGTGTCCTTTTTGTCGCCCAAAGCCTTTGACTTCAGTGACGGTAATGCCTTGTACCCCGATGGCCGACAAGGCTTCGCGCACCTCGTCGAGCTTGAAGGGTTTGATGATGGCCGTGATCAGTTTCATAGGTTCTCCTAAAGTCAAGGGTCTGCGTTTGTTGAAAGCAAGACGTTCAAAAAAACGCAGTGCGGGTATTTCATAGCAGTCTCTGTGCCAAGCAGAATTCACAGGCAAAGCGCACGAAGCAAGGGCTTATTTCACAGGAAAAGCCAAGAATTGCACCAAATAAAGGCGCGCTTACATCGAAAAATGCACAAAAAAGGTGAGCTTATGCAAAAAGAGAATAAATAATGGGATACGCCCAAATACAAACTTGCACGGTTTTAGGTTTGAAGGCACCGGCTGTCACGGTAGAAGTGCACCTGGCCAATGGTTTGCCAAACTTTGCCCTGGTCGGGCTGGCAGACACCGAGGTGCGCGAGGCGCGAGAGCGGGTGCGTTCGGCGATCTTAAACAGCGGCCTGGAGTTTCCCAGCAACAAGCGCATCATCGTCAACCTGGCACCGGCCGACTTGCCCAAGGAATCCGGTCGCTTCGATTTGCCGATTGCTGTCGGCATACTCGCTGCCAGCGAACAATTGGATGCCCAAGCCGTTGAGCAACATGTGTTTGCCGGCGAACTCTCGTTGTCGGGTGAATTGCGGCCGGTGCGCGGTGCCTTGGCCATGGCCTTGGGTTTGCAAGCAAACAAAACCGATCTGGCCTGGGTATTGCCGCCAGGCAGCGCTGAAGAAGCGGCGTTGTTGCCGGATGCGCGCGTTTACCGCGCACAGCATTTGCGCGACGTGGTGCAAGCCTTTGCATTGCCCGGCCAGCAGACGCATGACGGTGAAAGCGGCTGGTCGCGAGTTTTATCGGGCGATCAGCCAAAGCAAGATGGCGCTGAAAACGAACCTGATTTACAACAAGTGCGCGGTCAGGCTGCGCCCAAGCGGGCGCTGGAAATCGCGGCAGCCGGTGGTCACAGCGTATTGCTGATAGGCCCGCCCGGCAGCGGCAAATCCATGCTGGCGCAACGGCTGGCCGGTCTGCTGCCAACCATGAGTCGCCAACAGGCGCTGGAATCCGCCGCCATGTTGAGCCTAGCCGGGCAATTTCATCCTGCACGCTGGGCGCGTCGCGCCTACCGGCACCCGCACCACAGCGCCACGATGGCGGCGCTGGTCGGCGGCGGATCGCCACCTCGTCCGGGTGAAATTTCTCTGGCGCACCACGGCCTGCTGTTTCTGGACGAATTGCCTGAATATTCGAGGCTGGCCTTAGAGGCTTTGCGCGAGCCTTTGGAAAACGGGCGCATCAGTTTGTCGCGCGCCAGGCACCAGGCTGAGTTTCCGGCGCAATTCCAATTGATCGCTGCCATGAACCCTTGTCCCTGCGGCTACCTGGGTTCAAAGCAACCGGCTTGCCGGTGTGTACTGGAACAGGTGGCGCGCTACCAGGGAAAACTCAGCGGCCCGCTGCTGGACCGGATCGATATGCAGGTGCATGTGCCAGCCATGCCGGCCGACTTGCTGATGCAGGCGCCAGCAGGGGAAAGCAGCGCCAGCGTGCAAGCGAGGTGTCAACAAGCGCATGATCGCGCCTTGAGCCGTCGTGGCATCAGCAACCACGCTTTGAGCGCGGCGCAGTTGCAAACATTGCAAGTACATGCGCAGGCGCAGCAGCATGTTCAGCAACAGGCCGCACGCCAAGGCTGGTCGGCGCGCGCCGTGCACCGGGTGTTGCGCGTGGCCCAAACCATTGCTGATCTGGCGCAGGCCGAGGAAATTGAACTGTCGCACGTGATGCAAGCCATGTATTTCAGAATGGCGCTGCAACCATGAAGACACTGTGGCCGATGCTTGGTCAAATTTCTGGGAAGATGCGCAACACTTCAGTGTCCGGCGCATACCGCCGCCGGGTTTCACAACGAATCAAGGAACACACATGGCCCGCAAACACCGCATCGCAGTCATCGCCGGAGACGGCATAGGCACCGAAGTCATGCCCGAAGGCTTGCTGGTGTTAGACGCGGCGGCGCGCAAGTTCGGCATCGATTTGCAGTTTGACCATTTCGATTTTTCCAGCTGGAACTATTTTGAAAAGCACGGCCAAATGCTGCCCGACGATTGGAAAGAGCAGATCGGTGGCCACGACGCCATCTTCTTCGGCGCGGTCGGCATGCCTGACAAAATCCCCGACCATATTTCGCTCTGGGGCTCGTTGTTGTTGTTCCGGCGCGAGTTTGACCAGTACATCAATTTGCGCCCGGCGCGGCTTATGCCCGGCATCATCGCGCCGGTGGTGCGCCGCGACGGCACCGCGCGCCAGCCCGGCGAGATCGACATGTACATCGTGCGCGAAAACACCGAGGGCGAATACTCCAGCATTGGCGGCCGCATGTTTCAAGGCACGCCACGCGAAATCGTCATGCAAGAAAGCGTGATGACGCGCATAGGCGTAGACCGCGTGTTGAAGTTTGCATTCGAGCTGGCCATGACGCGCCCGAAAAAGCATCTGACCAGCGCAACAAAATCGAATGGCATCGCCATCACCATGCCTTACTGGGACGAGCGCGTCGTTGAGATAGCCAAGGCCTACCCCGACATTCGGCTGGATAAATTCCATATCGACATACTCACCGCGCATTTTGTGCAGCGTCCGGATTTCTTTGACGTGGTGGTGGCCAGCAATTTGTTTGGCGACATATTGAGTGACCTGGGCCCGGCCTGCACTGGCACGATTGGCATTGCGCCCAGTGCCAATCTCAACCCGGACCGCGTATTTCCGTCGCTGTTCGAGCCGGTACACGGCTCGGCGCCGGATATCGCGGGCCAAGGCATTGCCAACCCTATCGGCCAAATTTGGTCCGGCGCCATGATGCTGGAATTTCTCGGCCACAAAGACGCGCACGACGCGGTGCTGGCGGCGATTGAAAAGGTGCTGAACCCGACAAGCGGCGCGCCCAAAACCCCGGATATCGGTGGTACGGCCAAGACCACGGATGTTGGTAAGGCGATTGCGGCAGTGCTTTAAAGCGGGTTGTATGAACTATTGCGCAATGTGTTAAACGCATCTGTGCGTAATGCAAAGTGCGGCGTAAAATCATTTTGTGATTTTGATTGCCTGCGAGCACTCCAAACAGAAGTTCAACCCCATTTGAAACACATGCGTTCATTTATTTCTACTGTGATTTGTTTTTGGCTGATCAGCACGCCGGTGTTTGCCGAGTGGCAGCGCATCTCTGATGAGCATGTCAAAGAGCTTGAACATTATGTAGATATGCAGTCGGTCAAACAGGCCGGGCCTATGTCTATTTATCGCCAAATACAGGTGCTCAGCCAAGGTTCCTCGTTAAAGCAGCAGTCGTTTGAGTCCAACATATCGCTGCATGAGTACGATTGTATGAACGCAAAACTTAGGGTGTTGCAAGTGGCTGGGTTCAGTCAAGCTTGGGGGGCAGGCGACAAAGTGCTTGTCTCACTTTCCGCCAGAGCCACAATAAATAAGGCCATTTCGTGGAGTTTTTGTTTTCTACCCACCAATTAACCCACCATCATTATTTGGCATGGTGTTTTGTCTTGCTTGTTTGTAATCAATAGCCGAACCGCTTGGGTTGAAACGGCATTACGCGTTGTTTCAGCTACACCTCTATACCCCCATCAAATTCCCACCAGCCTGACCCCCCCCGCCATCCCCCCCCCTTTTTTGTAGGCTGGTTCCATCCGGCAGGCTTGCACTCTGTTTTGCTCAAATGCTCCTTAATTTTTGAAATTACTTGTAGCGATTCAAAATC
>CAMBSK010000015.1 GCA_945870575.1 Bordetella parapertussis
TGCGTATCAAATCTGCAAATTGCATGTCATCAAGTAATTGTGGATTCGCAGATGTCATCGCCAAGTGTCTTTTCAACATTTTGTGGCTGATCTCGTAGGTGAATTCGTAGCGCTGTATCAAGCCGTCGCGGATTTGGCTGTCACTGGTGTCCAGCACATAGCGCGCATAGCCTTCTGTCAAGCGCGTTAATACGTTTTGCAGCGATATTAAATCTAGTTTAGGTTGAGACATAAAATTAAAAATTAAGTGGCATCAACGTATGCCGCATACCAGCACGCCGGGGTCGTTATGCGCGATGTCCTGGCTGTTTTTCGCATGGGCCACGTCCATGTCGCGCGGCAGAGGAACACCGTTTTTCACGGCCAATACCTCGGCCATGATGCTCACCGCAATCTCTGCGGGTGTTTTGCTGCCGATGTAAACACCTATCGGTCCGCGCAAACGCTTGAGCTCTTCTTCCGATTTGTCCAGATGGTCGATCATGCGCACGTGCCGTGCTTCGTTGTTGCGGCGTGAGCCTATGGCACCGACGTAAAACGCATCGGTATCCAATGCTTCCAGCAAAGCCAGGTCGTCTAGCTTGGGGTCGTGCGTCAGCGCAATCACGCAGCTGCGCCGGTCGGCTCTGAAGCTTTGCACCACATCGTCCGGCATTTCGCTGGTGATGGTGACATTCGGTACCGACCAGGCGCCCCGGTATTCTTCGCGCGGATCGCACACGGTGACGGCAAATCCGTTGAATAAAGCCATGGTGGCCAGGTACTCGGTGAGTTGACCGGCACCGATCAACAGCATGCGGTACTCAGGCCCGAAGGTGTTCACCAACTGCACCTCATCAATGCTGAGTTCGGTGGGCGAATCGCTGACCTGCATGTTCACGCTGCCGTCGACCAGCAAGGTCGAGCGTTGCATCAGCTTGCCCTGTTCAAGTGACAACACTAATTGGTCCAACTGCTTGGCATCCGGGTCAAATTCCAGCAGCAACTCCAGTGTCCCGCCGCAAGGCAGACCGAAGCGATGCGCTTCATCCGCGGTGATGCCGTATTTCACCCGGTGCGGCGCGCCGCTGGGAATGACCGCTGCTTCACCGGTGGTTTGAGCGCTGGCGTAAGCCTGAGTGAAACGGTAAATCAAATCGTCTTCAATACAACCGCCCGACACCGAGCCGACCACTGCGCCGGTTTCGCACAGCGCCATGATGGAGCCTATGGGGCGGGGCGATGAACCCCAGGTGCGAACCACCGTGGCCAGCAGGGCGCGTTGCCCGGCGAGCCGCCAATTGCGCAGTGAGCGCAGAACCATGACATCGATATTTTCCATGGGGCATACTTTAACGCTTACCGCATTGACAAGACCGACCCGTTTTCAATCTGTTGACATGGCTCAAAAACTCATACTTCCCGATCTGCTTTTCTCACAAGGCTTCGGCACCCGCCGCATTTGCGCCGGCCTGGTACAGCAAGGCCTGGTGAAAATCGATACAGGCCTTGGTCTTGAAACGCAAACGCAGACAGATCTGTTGATAGATGTGGCGAACGGCATGATTTTCATGGTGCAAGGCGTACTTTGGCCGTACCACGAGAAGGCCTATGTTTTATTGCACAAACCCGCCGGCACCGAGTGTTCGCACAAGCCCTCGGCCTGGCCGTCCGTGTATTCCTTGTTGCCTACGCCTTTGAGGCAGCGACCAGCGAAAACCGGTTTACAAGGCGTGCAGGCAGTAGGCCGCTTGGACCAGGACACCACCGGCATGCTTTTGCTCAGCGACGACGGCCAGTTTATTCACCGCATGAGTTCGCCTAAACACCACGTACCCAAGGTGTATGAATTGACCACGGAAGACGCCTTGGAAGAAAAAGTTGTAGCCAAATTACTTCAAGGCGTGGTGTTGAACGATGACCCGGCACCGGTCAAGGCCGCAGCTTGCCACTTGACTGGCAGTCACACATTGCAATTGACTTTGACCGAAGGCAAATACCACCAGGTCAAACGCATGCTGGCGGCGACCGGCCACAAGGTGGTGCAATTGCATCGCTCGCGCATAGGCGAAATGGCATTGACTGCTGATTTGGCACCCGGTCAGTGGCGCTGGCTGAGTGAAGATGAATTGCAGGCTTTGACGCGCAAGCAATAAAGAGAATCGCAGTCGGTAATTGAGTCATTCCTTGCTGCTTGTGGTTCAAGGCAGTTGCTTTAAAAAATCCACAACTAACTGCAAACTCAGATCATGCTGATCACGGTGTGGCGAATGCCCACATGCTTGCAATACTTCGCGCCTGACCTTGCCCAGGGTGTGCAATTCATCTATGTGTTTGAGGCTGCCGTACATATCATCAACGCCTTGCAGGGCCAGTACCGGCGCGCCAATCTTCAGGCATTCTTTTTGAATATTGAAGGAACGAAAAGCTGGCGACAGCCAAATATCGTTCCATTGCCAGAAGGCGCAGTCCACATCGGCATGAAAGCGCGACAGGCGACTGCGCAAATCACCGGTTTCAAAAGCATGCTTAGCCGCTTCAATGGATCGCAGGCTGATATCTTCCACAAACAAATGCGGGGCCATCACCACGGCACCGGCCACCGCAAACCTGGCCGCATGCAGCAAAGCGATGCTGCCGCCGTCGGAGTGACCGATCAATACCGGCTTTTCC
Source organism: Bordetella parapertussis (assembly GCA_945870575.1). Classification (GTDB taxonomy): domain Bacteria; phylum Pseudomonadota; class Gammaproteobacteria; order Burkholderiales; family Burkholderiaceae_C; genus Limnohabitans. The sequence goes on from CAMBSK010000015.1 coordinate 2,653, forward strand.
ACGCCCAAAGATTGCAGTAATTGCGGCAAAACCTGCCAGGCCTCCAGATGCATGTAATCAGCCCCCAGGCGGTTGATGCCGCGCACATCGGGCACAGGGTCGGAGTGACCATAACCAAGCCTGGAATACACCCAACCCGCGCGACCGCTGGCCAGACAAACCGATAAGGGCCAGTCCTTATCCCGGCTCTGCCACATGGCGACTGAGCCCAGCCCCTCATGCAGAAATACCAGCGGGGAGGCATGCTCCGGACCGGGTATGCGGCGTACTTCAAGTTGGCTACCGGATATTTCTAAGCGTTGCATTGTCCAATGTTAAGGGGCAATTGACACCGGTTTGTATTCAAAAGTATAGGTTTTTCTGCGAAAACCAGCGTAGACTAAGACACATTCCTCAAGTACATTTTTGTATTGTTCTCACAAAGCCACACCCCATGGAAGACCAGTCACGCGACGATGCCGCCTATCTGAAAAGTTTGCGCCAAACCGCCGGGCTGGACTTGGCTCAGCTGGCTGCGCTCGCGAATTTGTCTGCGGGGCAGATCCGCCAGCTCGAGGACGGCGGCGAATCCTTGTTTTATTCCTCGCAAATCAAAGCCCAGTCATTGCGCCGCGTTATTCACATGCTAGAAAGTCCTCAGCCCAGTGGTAAACCGACCAGAGTTCAGCCGGCGGATGCGGCCCGGCGCACCTCATCCAACGTGATTGAAAACATCATCCGTTTGTCTGAAAAGAACCTCAAAGGCAATATAGTGTCAACGCCTGTCAGGCGACCTGTCAACACGGCTTGGATGTTTGGTTTGCTGGTGTTGGTATTTGTTGGCGGCGGCGCTTACCTGTCTTGGATGTCCAACCGGGAAATTCCCCAATCTGTCTACAACGAGTGGGTAGAACCGCTTACCCGCAGCGCCGATGCTGCTAACCCGTCTTCAGTCAATGCCACAGTCAACAGTCAGCTAGCTGATGCTTCGGCCTCTCAAAGCACCACGTCCACCACCGTCGTCACTTCTGCGGCCACACCGCCTGCACCTGCCGCCACCGCTGCCGCTTCTGCCAGTTTGAATGCAACAGCAGCGGTTACCCCTACCAATCCAGCGCCCGCGCCTTCTGCGCCTGCCCCTGTCGCTGCGGCCGCTTCTGTCGAAAAAATAAAAGCCGTGGCGTTGCCCTTACCTGAACCGGCAGCCGCAGAAAGAAAAACCGACAAGCTGTCGCAGGAGTCGACCAATGCCGACGATAAAGTTGCTGCCGATTGCAGCACTATCAAATCAGAGGCCCTGACAGCCAACTCGGTTTCTCCAAACAAAGCTGCAACTTATGTGTATTTACAGGCAACCAAACCCGTAAAAATCTGTGTTGAAGACGGACAAAAACACAAATCAGTGGTCAAGCTGGATGCAGGTACAGGGCGCAGTATCCATGGCAGTCCGCCCTGGACACTTGCCAGCCACGAGCTCAAATCAGTGCAAATTTACTTCCAAGGCTCCAAGGTTTGGCTGCCTTCCCAGGCCGACAAACGCATCGTTTTGAATGAACAACCCGTAGCCCCGTGATTTTTTGCCACAATAGGGCATGAACAGCACTCGCCTGAGTGGTGAAATAGGTAGACACAGCGGACTTAAAATCCGCCGCTTTCGTGAATAACGGGCGTACCGGTTCGATTCCGGTCTCAGGCACCACCCATGTATGTGCAATACATCTAAAGGCAGGGCATGGAAAATATACCCACTGATATTGTTGCCGCCAGAAATTTAGCCGCCTATATTCTTGATAAATCCAATTTGCAAGCTCAGTGGGAAGAGATTTTTTACTCTATTGAAGAAGGCCTGCGTGAGACTTATTCTGAAGATGAATTAACAGATGTAGGCAATATTTATGTGCTTTACAAAGCCTTGGAAGACGGTCATTTTTCAGACGAACTGGACACCGGCTTGAATGTCGATCAAAAACAATACCTGTTAAGCATGAGCGTTTACAAAACCTTGGAGTTCAAAGTCATACGCCGGGATTGTCTGGTCAACATAGTTACCATCCCCTTGCACTTGGGTAGTTCTGCAAATCACAACAAATTTAAATTCACTATCACGTTGGAGGCCAGCCTTGATGCTGATGAAATTCTTGGCGTCGGTGGCGAGTATTCTGGAATCAGCAAAGATGGTTTCTTAAAGTTCGCGTCAGCTTATCAAGCCTAGTCGTGGCATGATATCTCTCACTTTTTGAACCAGGTTGAATACTTGGCGACTCATCACTTCGAAGGGAGCACCGTGCGATCAAAACTTTTTGTTATTTTTATATTTTTTTTCTGCTCAACTGCTTTCGCCGGCCCGTACGCGGATGAGTTGAAACAATGCTTTGTCAAATCCTCGTCCAGCAAAGACAACATCACTTTGATCAAGTGGATGGCCAAGGCCATGGTTGCGCACCCGGCCCTGGCCGATTTTCCGACGATCAAAGCCACCGAAAAATCGAGTATTGATAAAGAATTTGCGGCTTATGTCCAAAAAATACTGGTGGAAGACTGCAAAAAACAAACGGTTGCAACTTTTGAAAACGAAGGTATGGGTGCTTTGCAAGACTCGCTGGAATTGCTGGCCCAGTTCGTTTTGAAGGAACTGATGTCGCAAAAAGAAGTGGCCACTGAAATCAGTGCATTCACCTCACACATAGACCAAGGCAAACTGATTGCTGCATTGATGAGCATCAGATAAGTTCATCCATCCCTGTTGTTCAGGCGCTTGTAAAAAGTCGAGACAAGCACTGCTATCATGCTTTCATGAGCAGATTCAACACCACTTTCGAGATTCATCTGCATGGCACTGTTCCTCTGCAGGAAGAGGTGACGTTTGAGCAGTTGCAGGATGCACTTCGCCCGATCTGGGTGTATGCAGGTGCGCGTTCGCTGACCGAATGCGCAGACAGTTTTTATGAGGAAGAGCCCGGTATCCGCTTTGATGCCAACGACCATTTGTTGCAAATATGCTGGACCATCAAGGGCGAGGATGATTTCCGTCAGGCACTCGACGATATGTGCATGGGCTTGAACGATTTGACGCTGGCCGGTGCTGCGTTGGAAGTCACTTTTTACGATGCCGAGTTCGACGACGAAGACGAGGCCCAGGGCCGCGACTCACGCGATGATTTTCTGATGCTGTTTGTCGGTCCGACACCGGCGGCCATCATGCAAATTCAGCGCGATTTGCTGGTGCAGGATTTGATCACGCTGATGGAGCGTCACTTCGATGTCTCTGAACTCAGCGACGTGGTGCTTGAAGTTGACAAACTGTTCAGCCAGCGTTTTGATTCACTGGTGAATTCGCTGGAGATCAGCAAACCACCCAAAGGCTCTGGCGGTGGCTCAGGCGGTCACGGCGGACGCCGTCCGCGCCATTTGCACTAACTACCGGTTGTCAAACTCTTAAGACTGGCTGGCTCAAGCCCATCCAATGTCTTACCGCCTCTTGAAGATTGAGTGTTTCACCGGTGGCCAACAGTTGCAATTGCCCCGCATCGGCCTGGCCCGTCAATCCTTTTTCTAGCAACACCTGCTGCACTCGCTTGGCAACCGGCGCCCCGGGCTCAATCAGGCGCACAGCCCCACCCGCCAGCGACTGAAGTTCATGGCTGGCGAAAGGGTAGTGGGTGCAACCCAGCACCAAGGTATCTATCTCACCTGTGGCGTTTCCGAAAGCGCCCATTTGTGCAAGGTATTGATGGCACAAGGCTTGCACAGCCTGATGGCGGCCCGGTTGCCATTGCTGTTCAATCGCGTCTGCCAGGCCTTCGCAGGCTTGCAAAACAAATTCGGTGTCAGTTTCCACCAAGCTGTGCAGTAATTCCTGAAATTTGCCGCTTTGCAAAGTTGCGGCAGTGGCCAGCACGCCGACCTTGTGAGTCAGGCTGTCGGCAGCTGCCGGCTTGACCGCAGGCTCCACGCCGAAGATAGGCAGGTCGGAGTTTTCCTGTCTGAGCACGCTGATGGCCAGCGCCGTTGCGGTGTTGCACGCGATCACCAAGGCTTTGATCTGGTGTTGCTCTTGCAGCAAATGCAACACCCAGCGCGCTCGCTGCAACACAAATTCTTCATCCCGTTCGCCATAAGGCGCATGCGCACTGTCTGCCAGATAGACAAAGGCTTCGTTTGGCAGTTGTTGCTGCAGCGCTTGCAAAATGCTCAAGCCGCCGACGCCGCTGTCAAACACGCCGACAGGGTTTTCGGATGCAGGGTTGACAGCCATTGGCGAAGTCAATGGCTGGTCACGGTGATGCCTTTGAACTCGCCGCTGGCGATGCGCTTAGACCATTCGGCCGGGCCGGTGATGTGCGCGCTGGTGCCGCCCGCGTCCACGGCGACGGTGACCGGCATGTCGACCACATCGAACTCATAAATCGCTTCCATGCCCAAATCTGCAAAGCCAACCACCTTGGCGTGTTTGATGGCTTTGGACACAAGGTAGGCCGCGCCGCCGACCGCCATCAAATAAGCCGACTTGTGTTTTTGTATGGCTTCAATGGCGGCGGGGCCGCGCTCGGCCTTGCCGACCATGGCGATCAAACCGGTTTGCGAGAGCATCATCTCGGTGAATTTGTCCATGCGCGTGGCGGTGGTGGGACCTGCGGGGCCCACCGCTTCATCGCCGACAGGGTCGACCGGTCCGACGTAGTAAATCACGCGGTTGGTGAAATCTACGGGCAGCGGCTCGCCTTTGGCCAGCATGTCTTGAATGCGCTTGTGCGCGGCATCGCGCCCGGTCAGCATGCGTCCGTTGAGCAGCAAAGTTTGACCCGGTTTCCAAGCTGCCACTTGTTTGCGGGTCAAGCTATTCAAATCGACGCGCTGGCTTTTTTGCGTGTCGGGCATCCAATTGACTTTTGGCCAAGTGTCGAGCGACGGCGGGTCCAGATAAACAGGGCCGCTGCCGTCCATCACAAAATGCGCGTGGCGTGTGGCGGCGCAATTCGGGATCATGGCCACCGGCTTGCTGGCTGCGTGCGTGGGGTACATCTTGATTTTGATGTCCAGCACGGTGGTCAAACCACCCAAGCCTTGCGCGCCAATGCCCAGCGCATTCACTTTGTCATAGAGCTCCAAACGCAGTTCTTCGGTTGGCGTCAGCTTCTCGCCTTTGGACGATTTGGCTTGCAACTCGTACATGTCCAAGTCGTCCATCAAACTTTCTTTGGCCATCAACATGGCTTTTTCGGCGGTGCCGCCAATGCCGATACCGAGCATGCCCGGCGGGCACCAACCCGCGCCCATGGTCGGCACGGTTTTGAGCACCCAGTCCACCAAACTGTCGCTGGGGTTGAGCATTGCCAACTTGGATTTGTTTTCGCTGCCGCCGCCCTTGGCCGCAACGGTGACTTCGAGTGTGTCGCCGGGCACCAGTTCTGTGAAGATAACTGCCGGTGTGTTGTCACCGGTGTTCTTGCGGGCGAACTGCGGGTCGGCCACCACGCTGGCGCGCAATCGGTTGTCGGTGTGGTTGTAGGCGCGACGCACGCCTTCGTTGATGGCGTCATCCAAACTGCCGGAGAAACCTTCAAAGCGCACGCCCATGCCAACCTTGAGAAACACATTCACGATGCCCGTGTCTTGACAGATAGGGCGGTGACCGGTAGCGCTCATTTTGCTGTTGGTCAAAATTTGCGCGATCGCGTCTTTGGCCGCAGCGCTTTGCTCGCGCTCGTAGGCACGCGCCAAGTGCGCGATGTAGTCCGCCGGATGGTAGTAGCTGATGTATTGCAGGGCGGCTGCGACGGATTCAATCAAATCGCTTTGGGTGATGTGGCTCATGGGTGTCAGTGGTTCAAGGGGAGTTTCAATGCCGATGGTCAATGGCACGGGTTTCATTCAGCAGCTTGTCGGTGTAGGCAATGGCAATGGCACTGAGCAAAAAGGCGAGGTGAATGATGGTTTGCCAGATCAAAACTTTTTCATCGTAGTTGGCGGCGTTGATGAATGTTTTCAGCAAATGGATGGACGAGATGCCGATGATGGCCATGGCCAGCTTCACTTTCAACACCGATGCGTTCACATGGCTGAGCCACTCGGGTTGGTCGGGGTGCTGCTCCAAGTACATGCGAGAAACAAAAGTTTCATAGCCGCCGACGATGACCATGATCAACAGGTTGGAGATCATCACCACGTCAATCAAGGCCAGCACCACCAGCATGATGATGGTTTCATTCAAACTGACCACAGGCGGGTCGGCTTTGTAGCCAATGCTGCTGACCAGCGCTTGCAGGGCGGTCTGGCTGCCAAAGGCCGCTTCCAGCAAATGCACCAGCTCTACCCAGAAATGAAAGGCATACACAGCTTGCGCGGCGATCAAACCCAGGTACAAGGGCAATTGCAGCCAACGACTTGAGAAAATCAATCGTGACAGGGGAGAGCTTTGACGCGTGGGTTTGGCAGGGAGGGAATCAGACATAGGCATCACTTTCGTCAGAGTAGACAATTCATTCAAACAAGCGATTCTAGGCAATGAGACCTGAGCCATGCCGTAAGCTTCAAGCCAGTCAGTGGCATGTAAGAGCCATGCACGACAGTCCTGCCCAAGCAGAGCCGCAAAGCGGCCATTCAATACCTGGAGACAAGACATGAGCCAAGATCACACATTGCCGGTGTTCGCACCGCCTGCCAACTTCGTCAAACACGCTGCCGTGTCCGGCATGGACGCTTACCACGCACTGGTCAAGCACGCCGAAGAAGACTACGAAGACTTTTGGGCCACACAGGCCAAGCGCTTGTTGCACTGGCAAACCCCGTTCACCAAAAAACTGAACCAAGACAAGGCGCCGTTCTTCACATGGTTTGAAGATGGCCGCTTGAACGCTTCTTACAACTGCTTGGACCGCAATGTCGAGCGCGGGCTGGGCGATAAAACCGCCATCATTTTTGAAGCCGACGGCGGTGAAGTCACACACACCACGTATGCGCAATTGCTGGCGCGCACCTGCCAGATTGCCAATGCCATGAAGTCGCTGGGCGTGGCCAAAGGCGACCGCGTCATTATTTACATCTCTATGTCGGTGGACGGCGTGGCAGCGATGCAAGCCTGTGCACGCATAGGCGCGACGCATTCGGTGGTGTTCGGCGGTTTCTCGGCGCAAAGCTTGCGTGACCGCATCGAAGACACCGGCGCCAAACTCGTCATCACCGCCGACCACCAGTTGCGCGGTGGCAAGCAACTGCCTTTGAAATCGATAGTGGATGAAGCCTTGACGCTTGGCGGTTGCGACAGCATCAAACATGTATTGGTGGCCAAACGCTCTGGCGCGGATATCCCTATGCAAGCCAGACGAGATTTGTGGTTGTCCGACCTGACTGACAAGCAGCCCGCCACTTGCACGCCTGAATGGGTGGAAGCAGAGCACCCCTTGTTCTTGTTGTACACCTCTGGCTCCACCGGCAAACCCAAAGGCGTGCAACACAGCACCGGCGGATACCTGATGCACGCCGCACTCACGACAGAGTGGACCTTTGATTTGAAAGCCGACGATGTATTTTGGTGTACCGCCGACATCGGTTGGGTCACGGGCCACACGTACATCGCTTATGGCCCGCTGGCCTTGGGTGGCACACAAATTGTGTTTGAAGGTGTACCCACCTTCCCCGATGCAGGTCGTTTCTGGAAGATGATCCAAGACCACAAGGTCAGCATTTTTTACACGGCACCGACAGCGATTCGCTCCCTCATCAAAGCCGCTGAAAGCAACGAAGCCGTGCATCCCGCGCGTTACAACTTGAACAGTTTGCGCTTGCTGGGTTCAGTGGGTGAGCCCATCAACCCTGCTGCTTGGGAGTGGTACCACCAGCACATTGGCGGCGGTCGCTGCCCCATCGTGGATACCTTCTGGCAAACAGAAACCGGCGGCCACATGATCACCCCGCTACCGGGTGCCACGCACTTGGTACCCGGTTCATGCACGCTGCCGTTTCCCGGCATTCAAGCCGCTATCGTTGACGAGACCGGCAAAGACGTGCCCAATGGTCATGCAGGCATTTTGGTCGTGAAAAAACCTTGGCCATCCATGATTCGCAATATCTGGGGCGACCCCGAGCGTTTCAAGAAAAGCTATTTTCCCGAAGACTTTCAAGGCAAATACTATTTGGCAGGTGACGGCGCGATTCGCGATGCCCACACCGGTAACTTCACCATCACCGGACGGATTGACGACGTGTTGAACGTGTCGGGTCACCGCATGGGCACCATGGAAATTGAATCCGCCTTGGTCAGTTGCACCGAGTTGGTGGCCGAGGCTGCGGTGGTCGGTCGCCCAGACGACACCACGGGCGAGGCGATTTGCGCGTTTGTGGTGTTGAAGCGCGCGCGCCCGACGGGTGACGAGGCCAAGCAAATCGCTAAGATGTTGCGTGACCATGTGGGCAAGGCAATCGGACCGATTGCCAAGCCCAAAGACATTCGTTTTGGTGAGAATTTGCCCAAGACGCGCTCGGGCAAGATCATGCGCAGGTTGCTGCGCTCGATTGCCAAGGGCGAAGCGATCACGCAGGACGTCTCCACTTTAGAGAACCCGGCGATATTGACGCAGTTGTCTGAGAGTGTTTGACCTTAGTTTGTTCATACCCGGCGTGGCGTGAACGCCTCACTGAACAAACACTATCGGCGTGGCGTGAACACTTCACTTAAAACCGTCCCGGCATGGCACGACTGAAAAAAAAAGAGCAACCGCAGTTGCTCTTTAAATAAGCAGAAAAAAAGTTTATTTCAGTCCCAGAATCCAGGCTGCCAATTTCTTGCCTTCAGCTTCGTTGACTTGAGGGTTAGCAGGCATGGGAATCGCTCCCCAAACACCGCCACCACCCTGACGGATTTTGGTGGCCAAAGTGGCAGCAGCCTCCTTGTTACCGGTGTATTTTTTGGCCACTTCCTTGAATGAAGGGCCTAGCACTTGCGTGCCGACTGCATGACAACCCAGACAATTTTTTGCGCCTGCCAACTTCTCATCTGCCAAAGCCGGTTGGCTCAAGCACACAGCGGCAAGGGTGGCAAACAACACACGTTTCATATTCAAATCCCTCTATAAAGCATCAGAATAAATCAAGTACAGCACCCTTGCTGGCTGTACTGGCATTGTGTGCAAATTTGCTCAGCACGCCGCGCGTGTAACGAGGAGCCGGTGCTTTCCATGCAGCGCGACGTTTTTCAATTTCCGCGTCCGGCACATTCAGTTGCAGCAACAATTGACGCGCGTCTATGGTGACACTGTCGCCTTCATGGATCAAGGCGATATTGCCGCCAGCGGCTGCCTCTGGTGCAACGTGGCCGACCACCATGCCCCAGGTCGCGCCGGAGAAACGGCCGTCGGTGATCAAGCCCACGCTTTGACCCAAGCCCGCGCCGATCAGCGCGCTCGTCGGTGCCAGCATCTCGGGCATGCCCGGGCCGCCTTTGGGGCCGAGGTAACGCAACACCATCACGTCTCCCGGTTTGATCTTATTGTCCAAAATCGCTTTGAGCGCAGACTGCTCGTCGTCAAACACGCGGGCCGGGCCGGTGATGACCGGGTTTTTCAGGCCGGAGATTTTGGCGACAGCGCCTTCGGGCGACAAATTGCCTTTCAAAATCGCCAGGTGGCCTTCTGCGTACATGGGCTTGTCGAAAGCACGGATCACGTCTTGATCGGCGCGTGGTGTATCCGGGATCTCGGCCAGGTTCTCGGCCACGGTTTTGCCGGTGATGGTCATGCAGTCGCCGTGCAACAAACCGGCTTTGAGCAATACCTTCATCACTTGCGGAATACCACCAGCCTTGTGCAGGTCGACAGCCAAATATTTACCGCTGGGTTTCAGGTCGCAAATGACGGGCACACGCTTGCGCATGCGTTCGAAATCGTCGATGGTCCAATCCACTTCGGCCGCATGCGTAATGGCCAGAAAATGCAGAATCGCATTGGTTGAACCGCCTGTCGCCATGATGACTGAGACCGCGTTCTCGATGGCTTTCTTGGTCACGATGTCGCGCGGTTTCAAATCATGTTTGATGGCTTCTATCAATACCTTGGCCGCTTCTTTAGCGGCTATTTCGATTTCGCTGTGCGGGTTGGCCATGGTCGATGAAAACGGCAATGACATGCCCAAGGCTTCAATCGCAGAAGACATGGTGTTGGCGGTATACATGCCACCGCAGCTGCCAGTTCCGGGCACGGCGCGCATTTCGATTTCGCGCAAATCAGCATCGCTTAATTTGCCTGCGGCGTTTTCGCCCACAGCTTCAAACACGCTGACGATGTTCAAGTCCTTGCCCCTGAAAGTACCCGGCAGAATGGTGCCGCCGTAAACGTAAATGGCCGGCACATTGGCGCGCAAAATGCCCATCATGCCGCCGGGCATGTTTTTGTCGCAACCGCCAACCACCAGCACGCCGTCCATCCATTGGCCGCCAACACAGGTTTCTATGCAATCAGAAATCACTTCGCGGCTGACCAGGGAATATTTCATGCCTTCGGTGCCCATGGACATGCCGTCTGAAATAGTGGGGGTGCCGAAAATTTGCGCGTTACCGCCGGCTTCTTCAATGCCTGCTACCGCTGCGTCAGCCAGTTTTTGCAAGCCGCTGTTGCACGGTGTGATGGTGGAATGTCCGTTGGCCACGCCGACCATGGGCTTGACGAAATCGCTTTCCTCGTAGCCCATGGCGTAGTACATGGAGCGGTTAGGAGCGCGGGATTTGCCTTCGGTGATGTTGGCTGAACGGCGGTTGATTTTGAGGGGTGAGGTGGCCATGGTGTTCCAGTAGAGATAACATACAAGATGCGGAGTTTAGCTGCCTCAAACAGGGAGGCAGGGCAGGCAGTTTCAGATCGCCGAAGCGTCACTTGTTTGACGCACAATCTGGGCATGCTTATTCACCCGCAATTCGACCCCGTCGCCCTGTCCCTGGGCCCTGTTGCCATTCACTGGTACGGCATTTCTTACCTGGCAGCTTTCATGCTGTTTGTCTGTCTGGCGCGTTGGCGACTGCAACACCAGCCTTATGCCACGTTGGCCCAACAAGGCCTGTGGTCGCAACAGGATATTGACGACTTGATGACTTATGGCGTGCTCGGCGTGGTGCTGGGCGGTCGCATCGGTTACTGCCTGTTTTACAAACCCGGTTATTACGCGGCGCATCCGCTGGAAATAGCTTTTATCTGGCAAGGCGGCATGAGTTTTCACGGCGGCATGCTCGGCGTCATCGGCGCCATGGCGCTGGCCGCTTGGCGGCGCCAACGCCCTTGGCTGGAAATCACTGACTTTATTGCACCGTGCGTGCCCACTGGCCTGGCTGCCGGTCGGGTCGGCAATTTCATCAACGGCGAGTTATGGGGCCGCGAGGCGTCTGCCGATCTGCCCTGGGCCATGGTGTTCCCGCAAAGCGGGTCTGCCATGCCGCGGCATCCGTCGCAGATTTACCAGTTTTTGCTCGAAGGTTTGTTGCTGTTTGCGGTCTTGTGGTGGCTGGCACGCAAACCGCGTCCCACCGGCTGGATTTCCGGCGCGTTTTTGATCGGTTACGGGTCGCTGCGTTTTATTGCCGAGTATTTCCGCGAGCCAGATGCACACCTGGGCTTGTTGACGCTGTGCTTGTCCATGGGCCAATGGCTGTGCGTGCCCATGGTGTTGGCAGGGGTAGGATTTATGGTCTGGTCCAGACGTCATTCAGCTGATTGATATGAACCACAACCTTTACGTCGGCTTGCGCCAGGGCTTTCCTCCTGACTTGTCGCAGACGGCGATTGAAACCGACCATGGTCTGAGCTACAGCTGGAGCGACCTGGAACGCGGCAGCGCTATGCTGGCCAATTGGATACAAAGCCTGCAATTGCCAGCGTCTTCGCGCATTGCTGTGCAAACTGAGAAATCGGTCGAAGTGCTGATGCTTTATCTCGCGTGTTTGCGCAGCGGTCACGTGTTTTTGCCTTTGAATCCGGCTTACCAGCAAACTGAAATTTCTTATTTCGTGGCTAATGCAGAACCGGCGCTGGTGGTGTGTACACCGGCCAATTTCGGCTGGGTCAGCAAAATCGCGTTTCAAGCAGGCTCGCGTTACGTGGTGACGCTGGACGATCAACGCGGTGGCAGTTTGCTCGAGCGCGCCGCGCACCACAGCGATGTGCACACGCCGATAGATGCAAAACCGGACGACCTGGCAGCCATCATTTACACCAGCGGTACAACGGGTCGCAGCAAAGGCGCGATGCTCAGTCATGCCAATCTTCTCAGCAACGCGCAGGTGTTGAAAGATTACTGGGGCTGGCAAAGTGGCGATGTGCTGATTCACGCCTTGCCGGTTTTTCATGTGCACGGCTTGTTTGTGGCAATTCACGGTGCTTTGCTCAATGGCAGCAAGATGCTTTGGCACAGCCGGTTTGACGCGCAGCGTGTGCTGGCCGACATGCCGCGCGCCACGGTGTTGATGGGCGTACCCACGTTTTACACACGGCTGCTGGCCTTGCCGGGTTTGAACGCTGAGGTGTGCTCGCGCATGCGATTGTTTATCTCGGGCTCGGCGCCTATGTTGGTCGACACCTTTGAGAGCTGGCAGCAGCGCACCGGTCACACCGTGCTTGAGCGCTATGGCATGAGCGAAACTGTGATGCTGACATCCAATCCATGGACTTTGGATGATTGCTTTGGCGGTACTTCAATACGTGTGGGCGGTAGCGTCGGTTTTCCCTTGCCGGGGGTGGTTTTGCGTATCGTCGGCGACAAGGGTGAGGTGCTTGGCACGGGTGAGGTCGGCAGCATTCAGGTCAAAGGACCGAATGTGTTCGTCGGTTACTGGCGCATGCCGGAGAAAAACGCGCAGGAGTTCACTTCCGATGGCTTCTTCATCACCGGCGACATGGGCGTGGTCGACGCGCAAGGCTATGTGCGTATCGTGGGCCGCAGCAAGGACTTGATCATCAGCGGCGGCTTGAATGTGTATCCGGCCGAAATTGAAAACGCATTGAACAACCTGCCCGGCGTGGCCGAGAGCGCGGTGGTTGGCGTGCCGCATGCGGATTTCGGCGAAACGGGTTTTGCGTTTGTGCTGGCTAAGCCGGGTGTTGAGCTTCAAACGGATCAGCTGCTGGCAGCTCTCAAAGCACAGTTGGCCAATTTCAAAGTACCCAAGCAATGTCGGGTAGTGAATGAATTGCCGCGCAATGCCATGGGTAAGGTGCAGAAAAACCTGTTGCGTGAAATGGCAGGAAAATTGGAAAATTGGGGTCAGATACCAATTAATTTCCCGATAAGTTAGTCAACAATTAATTGGTATCTGACCCCAATTTATTTCTTTGCAAGGTCACGAGGCTATAGCCCAAAGCTTGCGCCGAGGTGTGTGCTGTACGCTGTGTCTCTGTCCATTCAGCGGGGTTGATTGCAGGGGCGAACGCATCACCTTGGTAGTCGGCGTCTATCTCGGTGACCACCAATTGCTGTGCCAACGGCATGGCCTGTGCATACAACTGCGCGCCGCCGATCAACCAGACTGTTTCGTGAGGAGGAAACAAAGCCAGCGCAGCTTGCAAAGAATTCACCACCTGCGCGCCAAGTGCAGAAAAATCCGGCTGGCGCGACACCACCACATTGCTTCTGCCGGGCAGCGGCCTGTATTTCCCGGGTATGGATTGCCAGGTGACCCGACCCATGATCACCGCTTGACCCAGCGTGGTGCGTTTGAAATGCGCGAGGTCCTCGGGCAAATGCCAAGGCAACTCACCGTTGACGCCGATGACGTTGTTGCGCGAGCGGGCGTAAATCAAATGCAGTGGCATGGCAAAACAGGCATATAAAAAAATTCAATACACATTGTCGGTCATCGACCTTCAGTCATTGACCTGGGGTTGCGAACGCGACGGCAACAACACGGCTGCAATCGCCGTCAGCACACACACCATAGCCACATAGTCCTGCCAATGCGGCCATTCGCCGACCATGAAAGTCGCGAACAAGGTGCCTATCAAAGGCACGGCCATGATGCTCATGGCGCTGGTCGATGAAGGCAGATCCCGCGCAAAACCGAACCAGATGAGTTGCGCAAAACCGTAATTCACAAACACCGAATAAAACAAGGCGCCCCAGGCCATGGGCGACACATCCCACGACGGCCAAGTCTCGGTCGCCACGGCCAGCAACACAATCAAAGGACTGCTGATCATCATCATCCATACCGACAAAGATTGCACCGGCAGCGTAAAGCGTATGCGTCGCATCCACAGCGTGCCTATGGCCCAGCTGATCGCACCGATTTCCATCCACATCACACCTATGGGCTTGCCTTGCAAAGCCGTCAGTTCATGCGATATCAACAGCCCTATACCCAGCAGCGCGGCGATAACCGCGATGACCACGCGTTTGTTCAATTGCTGGCCCATGAACAGCACGCCGAACACCACGGTCCACACCGGAAACACATAACTCAGTATGGCGGCGCGTCCGGACGGCAGCGACACAATGCCCAGAATGGAAGCAGAGTGCAGAATGAAAATATTCGGTATGCCAAGCAGCACGATGTCACGCCACTCGCGCGGCGAATCCGGCCACAGGCGCAGGCCGCGAAAGCGGAAATACAGCATCAACCAGCAGGCACCCAAAAACATAGTGACACCGCGCAAGTAAAGCGGCGGCAGCTCGTGCACCGCGACTTTCATCATCGGCCAATTGATGCCCCACATCAAGGTCAGCGCGATCAGCGCCAACACTTGTTGCCGAGTCATACCCGGGCTTTTCAAACTGCCACCGGCGCTTTGATCGCCGGGTGACATTGGTAGTCACTCACCTCGAAGTCTTCGAATTCGTAGTCGAAGATGGAGGCCGGTTTGCGACGGATGTGCAAAGTGGGTGCGGGGAAAGCTGAGCGGGATAACTGCAATTCCACCTGTTCATGGTGGTTGCTGTAAATGTGGCAGTCGCCGCCGGTCCAGATGAAGTCGCCGACTTCCAGGTCGCATTGCTGCGCCACCATGTGAGTTAACAGCGCATAGCTGGCGATGTTGAAAGGCACACCCAAAAAAATGTCTGCGCTGCGCTGGTAGAGCTGGCAACTGAGTTGGCCCTTGCCACCGGCAACAGCTGGCGGCGCGACGTAAAACTGAAAAAAAGCATGGCAAGGCATGAGCGCCATTTTGGATAGCTCGGCGACATTCCACGCGCTGACGATGATGCGGCGCGAATCCGGGTTGGTTTTCAAAGTCTGAATCACGTCGCTGATTTGATCGATGTGTTGACCGTCAGGCGTGGGCCAGCTGCGCCATTGCACGCCGTACACGGGGCCCAAGTCGCCGTCCGCGCGGGCCCATTCATTCCAAATGCTCACACCGCGTTCTTTCAGCCAGTTGTTGTTGCTCGAACCGGTGAGAAACCACAGCAGCTCGATGATGATGGATTTCAGGTGAACTTTTTTGGTGGTGACCAGCGGGAAGCCTTGGCGCAAATCGAAACGCATTTGGTGGCCGAACACGCTGCGCGTGCCGGTACCGGTGCGATCGGCTTTTTCGACCCCGTGTGTGTACACGTGGCGCATGAAATCTTCGTAGGGGGTGGGGATGGGGGCGGAAGTCATGGGGAGAGTTTAAAGCGGAGTTTCGTACGAGTGACAGGCAGAAAGGAGAACCACATACCTGACGCATACCTTGTGGTTGAGAAACAGGGCTAACTGAAGTCATCTTCTTTTTGGTGTTTGATTCGGGCAATCAAGATGTCGCCGTTGGGCAGGTGTCTGAATCGGGCTATGTATCCGCTGCTGCCAAAATCAATGATGGCTTCGCGCAAGTAAATCCTTCCCTCTTCGGGGCGGAATCGTTCTGGTGTAACTGCAATTTTTTTGAGCGCATCACGAATGACAGCAATGGCTCGCTTTGCGACATCTTTGTCTTGTGTGGCCAGAAAGTCATGAAGCCGTTGCAGGTCTGCGATGGCTTGTGCAGAGTACTTTACGGATGGCATACCGGCGGGGTTAGTTCTTTATCCGATCCCCCTGAATCTAACCAAGCCATGACCTCATCCTGGGTGGCGTGCAAACCGGTTTCGTCAAAGTGTTTGATAGCGGCATCACAGCTTTGATGCCATGCGTGAGCGCGTTCTTGTTGTTCGATTAGCTGAAGAATCGCCTCGGTGGCAAGCGCATGAGGGCTGCGCTTTTGGCGCAAGGCGATGGCTTTGAGTTTTTCCCGCGCCGTCACATCCAGGCGGATAGACATCGGTACAGTGGTCGAAGTCATGGTGTTTTGGGGCTGATCGGTTACTTTGTAGTGCAAAGTATGGTAACTCACTACATGTAATCAAGCCAAGCTTGGTTTTGAAAAAATACTATATTATTAATATTAAATCGTAAAAATGCTTTATGAAACATTTTTTATTTATCTCGTCCGCATTCTTTGCTGTTGTCATTCTCATGATTGCATTGGCACTTTGGCTAGGCGGTCCTGGAACACCGGCACCCATAGCCAGCATCAACGACCCCTTCGAGTCGGTTGATTTTTCCAGTATGCCCCCTTTGAAAAGTTACGAAGGGGCAGATTGCTGCACGTGCACCGGGTTCGGATAAAAGTTTTCCGGACTGCAGGCCGATCATCACGGCGTCCGGCTTGATCTGCTCATGCCCATTGATTTAAGC
The DNA here is from genome assembly GCA_945870575.1 of Bordetella parapertussis. Lineage (GTDB taxonomy): Bacteria > Pseudomonadota > Gammaproteobacteria > Burkholderiales > Burkholderiaceae_C > Limnohabitans. The sequence continues at coordinate 19,259 of CAMBSK010000015.1, forward strand.
CAATCGCATCAAATGTTTGTTCTCAGCGCTCGTCGCCCATTTCACTGAAATACCCTGATCCAAGGTGGCAAGACAAGCCTGCTGACGCACCGCGAGTGCCAGCAAGTAAGCATCCGTGATGTCCACAGGGCGCAGAATTTGCTGCCAATCAATGGCGTTTGCATCTAGGGGGTTGATGTCATCCGCCCAGAATTCGTGCATGGGGTGACGCATGGCTTGCTGCAATCCAGCGACCACGGTCTGCATAGGCAAACGGTTGGGGTAGCTGGATTGCGACATGATGCGTACACAGCCGTTCAAGGTGATGGGGCAACTGGCCCAGCCCGCTGTGTGGGTAGACAACCATTGGCTGCATAAGCGATGGTGAACATGGTTGGCATCCAGCAGCGCGATCAGCACACTGGTGTCCAGCAAAGCGCGCAGATTCATTCGCCTATGTCGTCGCGAATGGCACGCACCATGTCGCTGGTGACGATCTGCTGTCCGGAAGATGTCAGCGGCACAAAACCGTAAACCGCTTGCGGCTCCATAGCCAAAGATTTGGTGGGCATGGCTTGCGCGGGATCAGCCAAACCCAGTTGAATAGCGCGCCGCATGGTGTCGGAGATGATGCGTCCGGCCGTGGTTTGACCGGCCTTGGCCAGCGATTTGGCGGCAGCCAGAATGTCTTCATCGAGGTCTAAAGTGGTACGCATAAGGGGATTGTATCTGAAGCATTCGCATCAGCGCATCAAAACCCGCCCTGGATTCATCAGGTTTTGCGGGTCCAGCGCCTGTTTGATGCTGCGCATCAATTGCAGCGCCACCGGGTCTTTGTACTGCGGCAAGCTGTCGACTTTCAAGCGTCCTATGCCGTGCTCGGCGCTGACCGATCCGCCAAAGGACATGACGGCCTCGTAAACCAAGTCGTTCACCGCAGGCTCATGTGTATTTAAAAATTCTGCGGCGTCTGCGCCTTCGGGGCATTGGATGTTGTAGTGCAAATTGCCGTCGCCTAAATGCCCGAAATTCACCACGCGTATGCCGGGCAGTGCTTGCGCCAGGGCAGCGTCGGTTTGCTTCACAAACGCGGCGATGGCCGACACCGGCAGCGAAATATCGTGTTTGATGTTCAGGCCTTCAGCAGCTTGCGCCGATGAAATGCTTTCGCGCACCTGCCAGAGTTCGAGCGACTGCGCCAGGCTTTGTGCGATCACCACGTCGCTAGCCACGTGTTTTTCAAGCGCCGTGCCCAGCAGTTGTTCCAGCCGTTGTTCGGCATGCGCATCAGACTCGGTGTCGCTGAGCTCCAGCAGCACGCAGTAGGGCGCATCTTTCCAAAGAGGCACTTGCAATGCAGGGAAATGGCGGGCGACCAGGCTGAGCGCCATCTGCGACATCATCTCAAAGCCGGTCAATCCCGCGCCGAGTTGCTGCTGCGCCATGCCCAGCAAATCTATCGCTGCTTGCACGCCAGGCAAAGCCGCCCAGGCCGTGCGTTGCGCCGCCGGTTTGGGGAACAGTTTCATGGTGGCCGCGGTGATGATGCCCAGCGTGCCTTCGCTGCCAATGAACAAATGCCGCAAGTCGTAGCCGGTGTTGTCTTTGCGCAAGCCACTTAAGCCCGCCCACACATCACCTTGCGCGGTCACCACTTCCAGCCCCAGACACAGGTCGCGCGTATTGCCGTAGCGCAGCACTTGCGTGCCGCCCGCGTTGCTCGCCAGGTTGCCGCCCAGCGTGCAACTGCCTTCAGAGGCCAAGCTGAGCGCAAACAAAAAACCGGCTTGGTTGGCGGTCTGTTGCACCTGTTGAAGAATGCAACCGGCTTCTGCGGTGAGGGTGGCGTTGGCCGAGTCTAAATGACGAACATTGTTCATGCGTTGCAAGTTGATCACCACTTCGCGGCCTGAAGTGTCAGGCGTTGAGCCCATCACCAAACCCGTGTTGCCGCCTTGCGGCACCATGGGCGTGCCGACCGCAGCACACACTTTCACCACGGCAGACACTTCGGCGGTTGTCCCCGGGCGCACCACGCAGAGTGCACGCCCGTGTTCACGGCCGCGCCAGTCGCGCTCATAAGCCGTCAAGCCTTCACCGGTCAGCACGTGTGTCGGCCCGACAATGTGCTTGAGCGTTTCTATCAAGCTGTTCAAGGTTTCACGTCTTCAACGGGTGTTTCAGATACAGGCTGAGTAACGTCGGCAAGCTGCTGAGCCAAAGCAGCGTCTTTCAGTCGCCAGCGCACGTGCATGGCACTGGCCGCGAACAACACCAGACACAGCGCCACTTCTATACCAGCATATAAATTGCTGGGCCAGCGGTCGCCGTTCAGGCGTATCACGCCTTCGGTGAAATACAACCAGACAACCAGCGTGACCCAGCGGTAGGTGTACATGCGGTTTTTCAACAAACCTGCCAGCGGCAGGGACAAGGGCAATGCTTTGAGCACCAGCCAAGAGCCGCCCGGGCGCAAGGGTGCCAGCCACAGTTCCCAGGCCAGGGACAAAACAATCAGGCCGAGCAGGCTGCCCACCGCCAGTGTGCGGGTGAGCTGAGCGTGTCTGAATGCAGCAGAGGTAAGGTTTGTCTTCAATGGCATGATAGTGACCATGATTGTCTCGTATATCTCCGCAAGCCTTGGCAAGCTGCAACAGTTCCCTTGGCGCAAGACCGCGCGTCGCCTAAGCCAGCGGTTTGCCGAAGGCCGTCTGGGCCAGACGGCCGGCGCGCTCACCTTCACCACCACGATTGCATTGGTGCCGCTGATTACCGTGGCGCTGGCCGTGGTGACTGTGTTCCCGCTGTTTGACCAGTTTCAAAACGTGTTGCAACGCTGGTTGATCGAAAGCTTGATTCCCGACAGTATTTCCCGCCAGGTGCTGGGCTATTTGACGCAGTTCACCAGCAAGGCCAGCCGCTTGGGCGTGGTGAGTTTTGCCGCGCTGATGTTTTCCGCGCTAGCGCTGGTGTTTACCATAGACCGCAGTTTGAACGCCATCTGGCGGGTCACCAAACCCAGACCCTGGGGACAACGGCTGTTGTTGTATTGGGCGTTTCTGACCCTGGGCCCGGTGCTGGTGGCCGTCGGTCTGGTGACCATGGCCTCGGTCATCACCTGGTCCGGCGGTTCGCTGCGCAGCCAAAGCCCGGCCATGAAACAAGCGCTGGATGTGCTGGAGTTTGTGTTGCTGTGGGGAGGCATTTCGGCACTGTACCGCTTTGTACCAAACACGCACGTACCTTGGCGCCAGGTGCTGGGTGGCAGTTTATTGACTACGCTGGTGGTGGAAATCGCACGAGGTTTGTTGACCTGGTACCTGGCGAATATGTCGACTTTTTCGTTGGTCTATGGCGCATTCGCCACCTTGCCGATTTTGCTGGTCTGGATTTACATATCCTGGGTGATTGTGCTGCTGGGTGCGGTGTTGGTGGCGAGTTGGCCAGGCCTTGCCATGGGCCATGTGCGGGATATGCAAGCGCCCGGCGCGCCGTTCCAACTGGCGCTGGATACCTTGCGGGAACTGAAGAAAGCACAAGCCGGTGGTCTGCACGGCGCTACATTGACCAGTCTGGCTGACGGTTTGCAAGCCGATCCTTTGCAAATGCAACAGGTGCTGGAGCATTTGCAGCAACTGGACTGGGTGGGGTTGTTGAACGAAGACACGCCCGGGCAGGCGCCGCGTTATGTGTTGCTGATTGATACTCAGACCACGCGCCTGGTGCCGCTGATGTCGACTTTGCTGCTGGCGCAGGAGCCTGGCAGCGAGGACTTGCACCGGCTCTGGCAAGATTGGATGCTGGTTGATGTGATCTGAGGAAAATACTTTGAAATAAGAAAACTTTGATTATTTTAATTATTTAATACCTATATATTAATGTAAATTTATATAAATTAATTAATTATTTGATTTTATGAAATATGTATTAAGATAATAGGTATGGGACGACATCTTGAATTCGATATTCCAACCGCTAAAAAAGCGGCCATCAAATTATTCTGGAGCAAGGGTTATCAGGCTGCCACACTTGATTTGTTATGCGAGCGCATGCAAATCGGTCGCAGTAGTTTTTACGCCACCTTCAAAGACAAAAAGTCTTTATTTATTGAGTGCTTAGACACTTACCTAGAAGGCATTAATAAAGATCATCTGCGAATTTCTAAGGGTGGTATTTCTGTAGAAAATATACGCGAGGCTTACCTCACCAATTTTGTGCACACCCAAAATCCCCGGGCGAACATGGGCTGCATGATGGCCAACATCGCGGTTGAATTGGCGGATGTGGATGACGAATTGGTCAAAATCCTGCGCGATAAATTGCAAGTCATGGACACATGGCGTATCGAATGGTTTGTGCAAATGGGTTGCCCGCAGCCGCTGGCCAAGCGTTTGGGCAATTACCTGTCCGTATTCACCGAAGGTTTGCAAATCAGCAGCCGTCGCAAAATCTCTAGGGCTCAGCTGCAGGAAGTCATTCATACCGGTTTTGATTTTCTGGCGGCTGAAGTCCATTCGGCAGATAAATCACTCGCCAGATAAGCCTTCTCAGCCTTTAAAGGCGACCTGTTTTTATGTAAAAACGCGGGATATCCGCAATACAAGTTGTTTTCATCTGAACTTAAGATTGCTAGATGAACAAACGTTTACGTCATGTTGTTTATGGCTCAGTGTTGGCCGGTTTGGCGCTTTTCGTCAGACTCGGGTATTCCAATGCCAATGACGAGTGCGTTTGGAACGCAGTCACCAAACAATGCACCCCAGATACCCAGTTGTATTTACAACCGGTTGCCAAGCTAGATCCGGATCAAATGCAATTACACGAGGCCGGGAAAAATCATTTCAACACCATCTGGACGTTTGCGCCACGGCTAGACGGCGTCTGGGGTATGGGTCCGTTTTTTCTGGCAAACGCGTGTTCGGGTTGTCACATCAACAACGGGCGCGGCATCACCACTCAACAACTCAACAAACCGGTGTTTCAACAACTGGTGCGTTTGTCTGTGCGTAAACCCGGCACTGACGAAACCATGCCGCACCCGGCCTATGACAGTCAGTTACAAGTGTTTACTTTAGAGGGCGGGGTGGTTGAGCCGAGTACCGGTGAAGCCGATGTATATATCCGCTGGCTGCCTCACACAGTCAAGCTGGCCGATGGCACAGAGGTCGAACTGCGCAAGCCCGAGCTGAAAATAACCAATGAAAAATTTGGTGCTATTGATGACAGCGTATTGAAGTCGGTACGAAATGGTCCTGCCTTGTTTGGCCTGGGTTATCTGGAAGCCGTACCCGAAGCCGACATACTGGCTATCGCCGCTGCACAAAAAGCGCTTGGTTTTAACGGCCGCCCGAACTACGTGCCCGACGACGCCACCTTCAAACGCAAACTCGGGCGCTTCGGCTGGAAAGCCAATCAGCCGTCCATCAATCAGCAGGTGGCTGCTGCACATTTGGGCGATGTCGGCGTGACAACCTCGCTGTACCCGGACCAGGATTGCACGCTGACTCAAACAGCTTGTTACGAATCGGTGTCCAAGTACGCCAAACCCGAGTTGAACGATCAGGCCTGGAACGCGGTTAACTTTTTCATGCGCGCTACCGAGGCACCGCGTGCGCGCAAGCACAACGACCCGCAAACTGAGCGTGGTGAAAAATTATTTGCCGACTTGCAATGCGCCGTATGTCATGTCCCTTCCATGAAAACCGGCAGTTACCCGGCCTTGCCAGCCATAGAGCACTTAACATTTGCTGCGTTCACTGACTTGTTGTTGCACGACATGGGCCCTGATTTGGCAGACGGCAGGCCCGACTTCAAGGCCGGCGGTAATGACTGGCGCACCGCGCCGCTGTGGGGCGTCGGTTTGGCAGACCGCGTCAACGGCGGTATGTTTTTGCTGCATGACGGACGCGCACGCAATGTCGAGGAAGCGATCTTGTGGCACGGCGGCGAAGCCAAAAAATCGGCGGACAGTTACAAGCGATTACCGGCTGTGGACCGCCAATCGCTTTTAAGTTTTGTGAATTCGCTTTAGTGCGTCAGTGCTGACACAAGTGAGATGCTGTGTCAGCGCATACATAAATCACGTCCCACTTAAAAACGCTTTCAACGCATCAAGCGTTTCATCCGGCGACTCGCTCATCTGGTGATGCCCGTGGGGAATCATCACCACTTGCAACGCAATACCGCTTTCTCTGGCCTGTTTGATTAGCGGCTGCGCGCCTTTGGGCGTGGTCATTTGATCGGCGTCGCCCAACACCATCAACACCGGACACTTCACCGCCGCCATGGCTTCTAAGCCTTGGTCGTAGCTGTTGCATGCATTGAAGCCGGTGAAAAAAACATTCACGCTGGTGTTGCTGGCCAGCACGCGTCGGCCCAAGGCCAGACTCGCGCCAAACACCCAGCTGCCCGCCCCCGATGGCGGCGCAAGCGTGGCGCGTGAAAACACATTCGTCATCTGCAAGGCTTTGGCCGGTGTGTCGCGGGATGCATCCAACAATGCTTGCGAAACTTGCATGGGGTAGGCGGTTCCCACCAAGGCCAAATGCGTGACGCGCTCGCCCAAATCCGCCGCAGCTTGCAAGCAAATAAGAGAGCCGAAACTGTGACCCACCAAGGCAGCGTGCTTGATGTCCATGGCATCCAACAAAGCTTTCACAAACGCAGCGCCTGCTTGCACCGTGGCCGGTGGCGCGCCTGCGCTTTTGCAATGACCGGGCAAGTCCACCGCCAATACATTCCAGCCATGGTGCGCCAAATAACGGCTTTGCAGCAACCACACACTGTGGTCGCACAACACGCCGTGCACCAGCACGAGCGTGGGTTGCGCCGGGTTGAAATCCTTGCCGCCGGTGTAGGCGTAACTGCGGTGACCGTTCACATCGATGTACATAGCGTGTTCCTTTAAGCGGCTTTTTCAGCGGCACGCAAGGCTCGCTTTAAATCATCGATCAAATCGGCAGGGTCTTCCAAACCCACCGACAAACGGATGGTGCCGGCACCAATGCCGGCAGACGCCAAGGCCTCGTCGCTCATGCGGAAATGCGTGGTGCTGGCCGGGTGAATCACCAGCGATTTGCTGTCGCCTACATTGGCCAAATGGCTGAACAGTTTCAGCGCTTCGATGAACGCGCGACCTTGCTCGCGCGAGCCCGATATGTCAAAGCTGAACACCGAGCCTGCGCCGCGCGCGCCGCCGCGTAACAGTTTTTGCGCCAATGCATGGCTGGGATGGTTTTCCATCAACGGGTGACCAACGCGCGAAACCAGCGGATGCGCCGCTAAAAATGCGACGATTTTTTCGGTGTTGGCCAAATGCCGCTCCATGCGCAATGGCAGCGTTTCCATGCCTTGCAAAATCAACCAGGCCGAGTGTGGGCTGAGACACGCGCCGAAGTCGCGCAAGCCCTCGCGGCGCGCGCGCAGCAAAAATGCACCGACTGTGCTTTCCTCGGAAAACACCATGTTGTGAAAGCCTTCGTAGCGCTCGGTCAGTTCAGGGAATTTGCCGCTTTTTTCCCAATCGAAAGAACCGCCGTCAACCACCACACCGCCTATCACCGTGCCGTGGCCGCTTAAAAACTTGGTCGCCGAGTGATAAAGCAGGTCTGCGCCCAGCGACAGCGGTTGCAGCAAATACGGCGTAGACAACGTGGCGTCCACCAGCAAAGGCACGCCGTGTTCGTGTGCGATTTGCGAGACCACCGGAATGTCCAGCACATCCAAGCCCGGGTTGCCCACGGTTTCACCAAACAACAGTTTGGTGTTCGGGCGGATGGCGGCGCGCCAAGCGTTAATGTCGTTCGGATGGACAAAAGTGGTTTCAATACCAAAGCGGCGCATGGTGTAGTGCAACAAATTGTGCGAACCGCCGTACAAGGCCGAGCTGGCAACGATGTGTGAGCCCGCGCCCATGAGCGTGGCCACGCTTAAGTGCAGCGCCGCTTGACCGCTGGCCGTGGCGATGGCACCTATGCCGCCCTCCAGCGCTGCAATGCGCTGCTCAAAAACTGCAGTGGTCGGGTTGCTGATGCGGCTGTAGACATGACCGGCTCGCTCGAGGTTGAACAGCGCAGCCGCTTGGTCCGAGGACTCGAACACAAACGATGTGGTCAAGTGGATGGGGACAGCGCGAGCGCCGGTGGCGGGGTCGGGCTGACTGCCAGCGTGCAAGGCCAGCGTGTCGAAATGGGGATCGGCGTAACCGGGCATGGGAACCTCTGGGTGGGGTGGAGGGTGTGATTGTGATGCATGCCTCAATCAGGCTGATATTCCTCTGATTTTGTAATAAGGCTGCAGCTTCTAAAGATTTGCTAGTGGCGTTCACTGATTCAATAACCAGCAATTTGGGCTATATTAAATTTACTGCTCTTAAAACGCGAAACAGGAAACACCCTATGAAAGTCAGCGATATTCTGCGCACCAAAGGCAACACGCTCTACACCATCGCGCCATTGACGCCTTTGGCTGAAGCTGTGAAAACCATGGCCGAGCATGACCTTGGTTCTATGCTGGTGATGGACCATGGCGATTTGGTCGGCATTTTGACGTTTCGCGAAGTGATACTGGCGCTCAACAGCAACAACGGCAGTTTGGGCAACACCACTGTGCGCGGTGCCATGGACGACCATCCGATCACCTGTTCTCCTGACACCGACTTAGACGAAGTACGCCGCATGATGCTCGAGCGCCATGCGCGTTATTTGCCTGTGCTCAGTAACCGGCAATTGATGGGCGTGGTCAGTTTTTATGACGTGGCCAAGGCGGTGGTTGACAGCCAGAACTTCGAGCACCAAATGCTCAAAGCCTACATACGTGATTGGCCCGAGGAGCAGGGTAGTAAGTCGAATTAAACCAAGTCAAATGACTTGTGGGTATTTAATAAACCGCTTCATGGTCACCGACATTCAGCGGAATGATTTGCTGCTCTTGTATCTGCAACTCCAATGTGATGCGGTAAGACAAATTGATCGAGACGTAATGAACACCTTGAAGTCGCCCCGACAGTGCGTGTAATCGCAGTGAAGGGTGGTGCGGGTTCAACTCCAGCAGAGCCAGTGTTTTTGTGTACTGATTTTTCAATTCAGGGTGGCGTTTTAAAAAACGCAAAGCGCGGCGTGTGTAGTCTTCAGTAAAGATCAGTATGTAAGCCATGCAGGGCTTATATGCTGCTGTCGGACCGTTCGCTTGATAGTAAGGCTTCCAGCCTGGCCGCATGTTCGGCTGCAGTCTCCTGTACAAACCTGCCTGTAGCTATGTCAGCACGGCTTTGTACCAAGGCCGCGTCGAGTTCGCATTCGCGCAGGTAGTGGTAATGCGCCATTTCCATCACCACAAAGCGTTGCGTGCCGCGCACGGAGATGATGGCTTCTGTCTGCCCGTTCAAGGCTTCTTCAATGGCGGCGACACCGCGCACTTTGAGGTCGTTGGCGTTCAGATTTTCCATGCTGTGGACTACTGGTTGATTAAAGGCACTATTTTTAGTGCGATTCATCGTATTGTCAATAGTGTGAATGAGTGAAGTGATGCGCGAACCTTCACAGCCCAGCCTCACTCCCTGAGCCTGCCCCTCATGGATAATCCCTCAGATGAGCGGAAACACCTTAGGCACCTTATTCGCAGTCACCAACTTCGGTGAATCCCACGGCCCGGCCATCGGCTGCGTCATCGACGGCTGTCCGCCCGGCATGGCTTTGAGCGAGGCCGACATACAGCACGATCTAGACCGCCGCCGCCCGGGCACCAGCCGGCATGTCACTCAGCGCCAGGAACCTGATCAGGTGCAAATCCTGAGCGGCGTATACCAAGGCGTGACCACCGGCGCACCCATCGCCCTCTTGATTCAAAACACCGATCAGCGCAGCCAAGACTACGGTGACATTTTGCAAACCTTCCGCCCCGGCCACGCCGATTACACCTATTTGCAAAAGTACGGCGTGCGTGACCCACGCGGCGGCGGGCGTTCCTCCGCGCGCTTGACCGCGCCTACAGTCGCTGCCGGTGCGGTCGCCAAAAAATGGTTGCTGGAGAAATTCGGCACCACGTTCAAAGGCTGCATGACGCAGCTCGGTGAACACCCCATCGGTTTTGAAGACTGGTCGCATGTGACACACAACCCGTTTTACGCACCCGTTGCCGATGTGTCGCATCTGGAAAATTACATGGACAGTTTGCGCAAAGCGGGCGACTCCTGCGGCGCGCGCATCCGCGTGGTGGCGCAACACATGCCGGTTGGTTTGGGGCAGCCCATTTACGACCGCTTGGATGCGGATATCGCATTCGCCATGATGGGCTTGAACGCGGTCAAGGGCGTAGAAATGGGTGCGGGTTTTGCCAGCGTGGCGCAGCGCGGTTCTACCCATGGCGACAGTCTCACGCCCGAGGGCTTTGAGGGCAACAACGCCGGGGGTGTGCTTGGCGGCATCAGCACCGGTCAAGACTTGGAAGTCAGCATCGCCATCAAGCCAACCAGTTCCATCATGACACCGCGCGACACCATCAACAGCGACGGCGCTGCCACACAGGTGCAAACCAAGGGCCGACACGACCCTTGCGTTGGCATACGCGCCACACCGATTGCCGAGGCCTTGCTGGCGTTGGTGGTCATGGACCACGCTTTGCGCCATCGCGCTCAATGCGGCGATGTAGTTATGCCTTTGTCGCCCATTCCCGCACACCGCGGCGGTTAATGCCATGACCATGGACACAGCGCCGCGCGCCACGCGGCGTCAACTGGTGCCGTTTGCCGCCTTGTCGGCTGGCTATTTCGCGCACATCGGTTTTTTCAATCCGTATCTACCGCTTTGGCTCAAACACCTGGGTTTAAGTTTGTGGATGATCGGTTTGCTCACCTCGATGCAAGCCGTGACGCGCGTGTTCGCGCCGTATATCTGGGGTTGGTTGAGCGACCGCAACGGTGCGCGCGTGCCACTGATGCGCTGGTGCTCAGGCATGGCTTTGTTGTGCTCTTTCGGTTTATTGTTTGATCCGTCGCCGTGGTGGCTGGCGGCTGTGTTGTTCGGCATGTTCATACACACCAGCGCCATGATGCCCATGAGCGAGGCCGCCATGGCGCACCTGGTCAGCCACATGGGCACTTTGGACGTGCGGCGCTACGGGCGCATCCGTTTGTGGGGGTCGGTCGGTTTTCTGGTGACGGTGTTTGTTTCCGGCGCATGGTTTGAAGCCTGGGGCATGTCAGGCTTTCCTTATTGGGCGGTAATGACTTTGCTGGCGGTCAACATCAGTACCTGGTATTTGCCGGACAAACGCGAGTCGGTCGCGCATGTGCACGGGCAAGCCGGTTTCTGGCAAGTGTTGCGTAAAGCGCAAAGCCGCTGGTTTTTTGCCACACTGTTTTTTCATGTTTTATCGCACGTATCCATCTACACCTTCTTTTCGCTTTACTTGGATGAGCTCGGGTATGGCAAAGACATGATCGGTGTGTTGTGGGCGGTGTCGGTCATCGTCGAAATCGTGGGTTTTTTCTCGCAGAGCAAATGGCTGCATTTACTGAGTTTGCCGTTATGGCTGTGTGTGTGTACGGGTTTGATGGTGTTGCGCATGGGCATGACGGCGTTTTATGCACCTGTATTGCCGGTGCTGCTGGTGGCGCAATGCCTGCATGTATTCACTTTTGCTATTCAACATACCGTCAGCATTGCCTGGTTGTCACAACATTTCCCGGGGCGCTTGCGCGGCAGGGGACAGGCTTTGTACGCGGTGATCGGCTACGGTTTCACTGGCGTCATCGGGGCACTGGGCGGCGCGGCTTTGAGCACGCGTTTTGGCTTGCAACAGGTGTTTGTCATGGCCATGCCGGTGGCTTTAGCAGCCTTGCTCTGCGCCCTCAGGCTACGCACTGTTTCAGAGCCGGTTGTTCATTCTTTTGAATCTGAATAAATTTACATTTTGAATATTCCCTGCTTGCTTACACCCATGAATATTTGTCATTATTCGTTTACGGAGGTGACAAATGCATGCATCACGATTGTTGATCGTCGAAGACCACCCTATCCTGGCGGATGCCCTGCGCATGAATGTGCTGCAACTCTTACCCAGGGCTCAGTGTCTGCTGGCCTATGACTTGGCAAGCGGTCTGGAGATGCTGCTTGAGCATTCACCTATTGATCTGGTGGTGCTGGATTTAAACCTGCCGGATTCGCAAGGCATCGATACTTTGAACGCCTTTTGTCAGTTGCGCGCGGACGGTCCGATGATGGTGCTTAGCTCGTTGCAGGACCCTGCGCTGCCGCAAGTCTGCATGTCCAACCGCGTGACTTATTTGTCCAAATCAGCACCTTTGCCGCAGTTGATGTCGTTGTTGTTGCAGTCCTTGTCGGTGCAGCAAGACACTGTTGAACCGTTGGACGGTTTTGCGCAAACACGGCAACACACCGACGAGTTAGCTGTGCTGAGCAATCACCAGCGTCTGGTGTTATCGCAACTCGCGCATGGCAAAAGCTGCGCTGAAATTGCCGGACAAATGCACATCACTGAGTCCACGGTGCGCAGCCATATGCATGCGATTTACCGCCGCTTGGGAGTGGTCAACAAGTCACAGGCAAGCACACGCTACTGGTTATGGGCAGCCGGTCATGGACTCGGCCACAACTGAACAAATTTATCTGCGGTTTGCGGCATTATTGTTGCAATCCACGTTCTTGCTGGCAGGCGGTTTTGCGACCGCACAAGATCAACTGCACAACTACCCGCACTGGCAGGACATGCGGGTCATGAAAGACAGCCACGGGGAATGGACAGCCAACGAGGCGTGGCAGAACAGCCTGTCAGACGAAGTCACGCATTTAAGCCATCCGCACCAGGCCATACAAGCGATTGACGCCAAGGTGGTGTGGGTCGCTTGGAGCTTGCCTGACGCTGTCACGCAACAGTTGCCGGTGTGGTTAGGCATTCATTTACCGGCTTGTGTTGATGTGCAATTGTGGTTGCGCTGGAACCGGGGCGACTGGCAGTTGCAACCGCTGGAACATGAGCAGCGGTTGGCACAGCTGGGTGAAGGTCATCTACTGCCTGTCTGGGCCATACACGATGCCAGTCTCAGACATATTGATGTGTTGCTCAAAATTCAAAGCCCAGGTCGCGTGCAATTGCCTGTGTGGTTGCAAAAACCCGAGACTTTGATGCGATTGCAATGGAAGTACGCGTTGATGTACGGGGTGTTGCTGGTTTTGTTGCTGACGGTCATGGCTTACGCGTTCTGTCTAATGAGATTTTTTGACAGGCACTCACTGTTTGTGTTCATTGGTATGTTGTTTATGCATTTTGTATTTTTGTGCTGGACAAGCGGGCTGGGGCGAATGCTGCTGCCCGTCTTACAGCAATCGCACGCAGTTCTGGCAGCAGAGTCTGCCATCTGCCTATGGGTGTTATTGAGTACTTTGCATATGCGTTCGGCAGTGTGTCTTGATAACAAGGTTGATCTGCTGGGCAAAAGTCTGCTTTGTTGGGGCTTATGCGGCGGCTTGCTGATTTTGTTATTTAGCCGGTTGTGGTTTTTGCATGATCACATCATGACTGGCAACATACTGTCAGCCCATATGCTGCTCATGCTGCTGTGTTGCGCTTGGTTTTTGAAACAAAAAGTCAATTTAAAAAGTATGTGTCATGTTGCGGTTTGGTTGCTCTATACCCTAGCGCTTAGCATTTACGCATGGGCTGACAAACTGCGTTTGCATCCTGCCGACGCCTTGCTGATGTCTGGCGTAATGAGTGTGTCTGCCATTTTGCTGACGGGCTGGGCAAACTGTTGGCGACTGATGTCGCAACGAAAAAATTTACAGCAGAAACTGGCGCTGGTGCAGCACGATATGTGGCAGCCCTTGCAATCGGTGCAGCTTTATGCACAAGCCATGTCAAAGGCTGAGCCGGAGCAATTGCCCCGTTTAGTCAATGGCATGCAATTGGCTGCCGGTCATGTCAATGATTTCATGCAACAAATGCAAGTCTTGTCTGGCGTACTCAAAGCTGATGCGCATTTCTGTCCAAGCTACAGGTGGTGACTGCGGACGCATTGTTGGCGCCACTCATCACCGAGTGTCTGCCGCTGGCGCACTGGCAGCGGGTCAGTTTGCGCTACCGCAAGAACCACAGCATTTTGCAAGTTAATGTGCCTGCCGTGCAGCGCATATTGCGCAACCTCATCAACAATGCATTGGCTTACACACCGCCCGGGGGGAGGGTTTTGATAGGCAGCCGCAGCCGTGCCGGTCAACTGTGGATTTTTTGTCTGGACAACGGTAAAGGGATGTCACCTGAGCAATTAAAGCAATGCACGCAGGCTTACCGGCGCTTTGAGACAGATGCTGATGGTTGCGGCCACCAAGGCCTTGGTTTGTACAGCGTCAGTCAATTGGCTGAACAAATGCGCTTGCCCTTGCACATGCAAAGCGCGCAGGGCAAGGGCAGCATGATGGGATTAGCAGTGCCTCTGATTCAAGCCAAGGCAAAGGCTGGTGCAAGAGCTTAGTCGCGCGGCCTGAAGCCGAATGATATTTTCGGTGGCATATTGCCGTTTTCATCGCGCGGCAGTGTGCCGGTTTTTTCAATCGCATTCATGACCGCTGCGTCCCAGGCCGGGTTGCCGCTGGAGCGGATCAGTTTCTTGCCGGTGATTTCGCCGGTGGCGCTGCAAGTGACCTCGACTTCCGCCTCGGGATTGCCTTTGACGGTCTGCAGCTGCGATTCAGCAAAAGTGATGTTGGGCCGCACCTTTGCACGTAATCTGCCCAGGTAAGTGCCGCTGGGTGCCGAGGCCTTGGCGGCACTGGCTTTGTCGGTCGGGCCGGTGCTGGCTTCACCCAGACCCTTAAGCCGTTTGACCTGCTCCTGGCGTCGTTGCTCTTTTTCTTTCTTTTCTTCCAGCAATCGTTTGGTTTCTTCTTCCTTGCGCTTGGCTTCCTCTTCTTTACGCTTGGCCAATTCTTCCTTTTGCTTGACCAATTCTTCCTTTTGCTTGCTTTCCTCTATCAGGCGTTTGGCCTCGTCCTCTTCCTTGCGCTTGGCCTCTTCTTTGGCCTGGGCTTCGTCTTCATTGCGTTTTTTTTGTTCTTCCTCGCGCTTAGCGTTCTCGCGTTCCTGGGCGGCTTTCTTTTCTTTTTCTTCCTCAGCTTTTTTGGCGCTGGCTTCTTTCAGTCGAACTTCTTCTTCCTTGGCTTTGGCGGTTTTTTTCTCTAACTCGATCTGACGATCGCGCTCAAGCGCATCTTTTTTCTTTTGTTTTTCTATGGCAATGTCAGCTTCAATTTTGGCTTTATCTGGAAGCGCCGGTTGAGCCGTGGAAGGCGGTGGCGGCTTTACCGGTTCAACCGGCTTTGGCGGCGTTTCCGGTTTGACCTCGGTAGGCGGCGCCGATTCTTCGTTTCGCTGGGCAACCGGTTCGGGTATGGCAGACCAGAGTTCGGCTTCTACCGCATCGTCTTGCGGCGTACTGCGCCAGGTCACGCCCCAGGTCAGTGCCAGCAGCAGCAAAAAGTGAACCAGCAAGGCCAGCAGCAGCGCGCGGCCGAAGCCAGGGTCAGCCGGTGGCGCAAAGGCTAGATGCTCGTGCTGGCTCATGGACACCTGTTAATCGCCTTGCCGTACAGCCAGGCCGACACGTTGCACTCCTGCGCGTTGCAACTTGTCCATCAGCTTGACCACGTTGTCATACACAATGCCTTTGTCGGCATTGATGATGACCGGTGTGGTGGCTTTACCCGCCTGCATTTGCAACACTGTTTTGGCGACGTTGTCCATGTTCGCTTCCTGACGGCTTTGCTGGCCGGTGCCTTGCGCAGAAGTTTTGGACTTGACCGTGATTCGAAGTTGTTTGTCTATTTCAATCGTGATCACCTGATCCGGTGCAGTGCTGGCTTTGCCAACAGTGGGTACATCGATGACGCTGGGCGACAGCAGCGGTGCGGTGACCATGAAGATGATCAGCAGTACCAGCATGACGTCGATAAACGGCACCATATTGATGTCGCTGATGGTGCGACGGCCTCTGCGTGCAGGTGAGTTGGCGGCCATGTGCTTGCCCCGGCCTTAACGCGTGGTGGTCGGCGGTGTGCCGACATTGCGTTGCAGGATATTGGAAAACTCTTCGATGAAGGTTTCCAGTTTGTTGGCAACGCGGTCTATGTCGCGCGAAAAACGGTTGAAAGCCAGCACCGCAGGAATGGCTGCAAACAAGCCGATGGCGGTGGCGACCAGGGCTTCGGCAATGCCAGGCGCCACTTTTGCGAGCGTCACTTGTTGAAGCGCGGCCAGACCGGTGAAAGCGTGCATGATGCCCCACACCGTGCCGAACAAGCCGACATAGGGGGAAACCGAACCGACCGAGGCCAGCATGGACAGGTTGGATTCGATGGCATCCATTTCGCGTTGCAGGCTGGCCCGCATGGCGCGGCGCGCGCCGTCCATCAGCAAGCCGCTGTCGGTGATGCGCCGTTCGCGCAGTTTCTGGTATTCGCGCATGCCGCTGGCAAATATTCGCTCCATGGGGCCGGACATTTTGACGTTTTGCTGCGCCCCGGCAAACAACTCGTTCAGGCTTTTGCCCGACCAAAATTCACGCTCGAATTCCTCATTGAGTTTTTTCACTTCTTTGAGCGACAGCAGTTTGCGGAAGATGGCGGCCCAGCTCATGACCGAGACCAGCATCAGTATCAGCACCACAGCCTGTACCACCCAGCTGGCATTCAACAACAGTTGAACGATCGACATATCTTGGTTCATGACAACAACTCCAGTAGAGAGGAAGGGATGCGTTCGGACTTCATTTTGGCTGCATTCACCCAGCCGATGCGGATACTGCCTTCGCAGAGCAAGGTTTGCGTACCGTCGCTTTCAGGCCGCCAGGCCTGTTGGGCAATCACCAGACTGGCGCGGCCTTTGTCCTGCAAGACCGCGCTGACTTGAAGCAAATCGTCAAGTTGCGCAGGTCTATGGTATTTCAATTGGGTATCGATCACCACGAACATGCCGCCAGTGTCCAGTTTCAACTGGTTTTGCTGCAAGCCGAGGTGGCGCAGCCATTCGGTGCGGGCGCGTTCGAAAAACTTCAGATAGTTTGCATAAAAGACGATGCCGCCGGCATCTGTGTCTTCCCAATACACGCGCACAGGGAAATGAAAACTCATGCGGCCTCCAGCAGTTGGCGCAGCCTGACTGAGGCAGTGTCTAGGTCGGACAGCGAGCTGGCAGTGGAGAGGCGCACAAAGTCGCCAGGCGCATGCTCGCCGAAATCGCGCCCCGGTGTCAGCGCCACGTGCGCGTGTTGCATGACGTGTTCGGCAAACGCCCAGCTGTCGGTCAAGCCCAATTTGTCGCATGCTGCACGGCAATCGGCCCAGGCATAAAAAGCGCCGTCGGGCATGACCGGGACCGGCAGGCCCATGGCGTTGAGTTGAGGAATGACATGGTCGCGCCGCTGCTTGAAAGCAGCCCGGCGCTCTTCGTAAATGGCCAGGCTCTCAGGCTCGAAGCAGGCCAGCGCCGCGTATTGCGAGACAGTACTGGCGCAAATAAACAGGTTTTGCGCCAGGCGCTCAATCACCGGCACCAGTGCATCCGGCACCACCAGCCAGCCCAGACGCCAGCCGGTCATGTTGAAGTATTTGGAAAAACTGTTGATGCTGATGATGTTGTCGTCAATCGCCAAAGCGGTCTGACCGAAAGATGCGTCATAGCTCAGGCCCAGGTAGATTTCATCCACCATGGTGATGCCGCCCTTGGCACTGACGATGTGATGTATGCGTTTCAATTCGTCAAATGCAATCGAGGTGCCGGTGGGGTTGGATGGTGAGGCCAGCAGCACGCCACGTGTGTGTGCGTTCCAATGAGCGGCCACCTGCGCGGCGCTCAATTGAAACCGCTGCGCTGCATCGGTGGGCAACAGCACCGCGCGACCGTCGGCGGCTTGCACAAACTGGCGGTTGCAGGGGTAGCAGGGGTCGGGCATCAATACCTCATCGCCTGCTTCAATCAGCGCCAGACAAGCGAGTTGCAAAGCGGCAGACGCACCGGCCGTGACCACGATGCGCCGTGCAGGCACGTTGACGCCGAAGCGCGCCGTGTACCAACCGCTGATGCGCTCGCGCAAACGGTCTAAGCCCAGCGCGTGTGTGTATTGGGTGCGGCCCTGGTGGACAGCACGCACGGCGGCTTCCTCCACCAGCGGCGGGGCGGTGAAATCGGGTTCGCCTATGTTCAAAAACACCATGGGTTTGTCGCTGCCACGCGCTTGCTGTGCCAGCGCCGAGGCAGCCTTGGCCATTTCCATCACATAAAAAGGTGCGATGCGGCTGGCGCGTTGGCTGATGCGCATGGCTTCAGTCGGCACCGCTGGGAGCCGGCGCGGGTTTGTCGGCGGCGACCTCTAACGGGCGCAATGCAGGTGCCAAACCGTTGAGCACCGCGTTCACGTATTTGTGCCCGTCAGTGCCGCCGAATTCCTTGGCCAGTTCTATGCACTCGTTAATGACCACGCGCCAGGGGATATCGATGCAATGCTGCATCTCGTAGGCACCAATCCACAACACCGCGTGTTCAATCGGCGAAATCTCTGCCATCTTGCGGTCTAGCAAAGGCAGGATATGCGCGTCAAGCGCAGCGGCCTGAGCCGAGCAACCGTGCAGCAAGGCATCAAAATGCACGCTGTCGGCTTTGTTGAATCCGCTGAGTTCGCGCGTGAAGCTGTCTACGTCTTCGGGCGGGTTGCGCCCGACCAGCACCTGGTAAAGCGCTTGCACGGCAAAGCCGCGTGCGCGGGTGCGGGCGGCGCGTGCGCTGGCGCGGCGCATGTCTGAAGGTTTGCTGCTTTTGGCGGCTGGGACAGGTGTATCGGTCATGACAAGGTCTTCATCAATAAAGCCATTTCTACGGCGACCCGTGCGGCGTCCCGCCCCTTGTCGTGTTGTCGCGCAATCGCTTGCGCTTCGTTTTCGGTTGTCAATATGGCGTTGGCAATCGGCAGGCCGTGGTCCAGTGCAAGTTGCGTGATGGCCGAACCCGATTCATTGGCCACCAGCTCGAAGTGGTAGGTTTCGCCACGAATGATGCAGCCCAATGCGATCAAGGCATCAAACTGATCTGATTGCGCCATGGCCTGTAAGGCTACTGGCACTTCGAGTGCGCCGGGCACTTGCACGTGCTCAATGTCTGTGGCGTCGACGTGCAGGGCTTTCAATTCATCTAAGCAGGCTTGTGCCAATGCGCCGGTGATCGCCGGGTTAAAACGTGCTTGCACGATACCGATGCGCAAACCGCTGCCTTCCATGTCGTTGCGTGTTGCGCTGAGCTCAGGTTGGTGCATGCTTATTCCTTGGCCAGGTAGCCGGTGATTTCAAGTCCGTAACCCGCCATGCTAGGCATGCGGCGGGGGTTGCCCATGAGGCGCATTTTGTGCACGCCGCAGTCTCGCAGTATTTGGGCACCAATGCCGTAGGTACGTAAATCCATGCGACCGCGTTCAGGCGCTTGCGCTGAACGCGCCACGCCTTCAAACTGCGCCAGCAATTTTTCGCCGCTTTCACCGCAATTGAGCAATACCACCACACCGGCGTCTTCAGCGGCTATGCGCGAGAGCGCAGCGTCCAGAGTCCAGGAATGCATGACGCGTTGCGGCTCGAGTGCATCCAGCACAGACAAGGGTTCGTGTACACGTGCCAACACTTCGTGAGCCGCTGTCCAGCTGCCGCGCACCAGCGCAATATGCACGCTGTCGCTGGGTAAATCTTTGTAGGCATGCGCGGTGAATGTGCCGTGTGCCGTGGTCATTTGCCGGCTGCTGATTTTTTGCACCAGCGATTCGGTGCGGCTGCGGTATTCAATCAAATCGGCAATCGTGCCGATCTTCAAACCGTGTTCGGCGGCGAATTGGATCAGGTCAGGCAGACGCGCCATGGTGCCGTCGTCTTTCATGATTTCACAGATCACAGAAGTCGGCGAGCAGCCCGCCATGGCGGCCAGATCGCAACCGGCTTCGGTGTGACCGGCGCGCATCAAGACGCCGCCGTCCACCGCTTGCAGCGGAAAGATATGACCAGGCTGCACCAGGTCGGCGGCCTTGGCGTTTGGCGCCACGGCAACTTGAACCGTGCGTGCGCGGTCGGCGGCGGAGATGCCGGTGGTCACGCCTTGAGCCGCCTCGATGGACACGGTAAACGCCGTGCTGTGCACCGTGCCGTTGCGCGCCACCATGGGCGGCAGATGCAAGTGCTCGCAGCGCTCGCGCGTCAGCGTCAAGCAAATCAAACCGCGACCGAAACGCGCCATGAAATTGATGGCTTCCGGCGTGACATGGTCGGCGGCCAACACCAGGTCGCCTTCGTTTTCGCGGTCTTCCTCGTCCACCAGAATCACCATGCGACCGGCACGCATATCGTCAATGATGTCTTGCAGAGGGGAAATGGCAGCGGATGGCTGTGAAGCGCTCATGCGTCGGCTTTCTGATGAGAGGGGCGGGGCGAATCGAATTGCAGCATGCGCTCGACATAACGCGCCACGGTATCTATTTCAAGATTGACCGGGCTGCCGGGCTTTAAGCTGCCAAGCGCCGTGTGTTCAATCGTGTGCGGAATCAGGTTGATAAAGACCAGGCAACCGTCAGCCTTGTCTTCAATCCGGTTCACCGTGAGGCTCACGCCGTTGACGGTGATTGAACCTTTGTAGGCCAGGTATTTGGCCAGCAAAGGAGGCGCCAGCACTTGCAGCAACCAGCTTTCACCAACCAGTTCAAAAAGTGCAACCTGGCCGACGCCGTCCACATGGCCCGACACGATATGGCCGCCGAGGCGGTCGTTGGGCCGCAGCGCTTTTTCCAGATTCAGGGTGGTGCCGATCACATTGAGCAAGGCGGTTTTGTCCAGCGACTCGGCGGATATGTCTATGGTGAACAGGTTTTGCTGGGTATTGAAACTGGTGACTGTCATGCAGGCGCCGTTAAGAGCAATGCTGTCTCCCAGCGAGACGTCGTCCAGGTAATGCGCAGGTGTGCTGATCTCAAGGCGCTTGCCATGATCCAAAGAGCGACCCAGGTCGTGAACGGCGGCGATGCGCCCCACGCCGGTGATGATGCCGGTGAACATTCGGTTATTTTCGCAGATCAGCGGGTTCGTCTGAGCAACAGTCTCAAATCAGCACCGATTTGAGTGGTTTGGCTGAACTGCCAAGTCTGCGCTTGAGCCAGGTTTGTCAATTCCGGCAAGGCCGCCATGCCTTGGCCGGGTCCGGTTAACAGCGGCGCCAGGTAGACCAGCAATTCGTCTATCAAACCGGAATTCAGCAAGGAGCCGTTGAGTTTGTGCCCAGCTTCGACATGGACTTCGTTGTAATTGAGTTGCCCCAGATGCTGCACCATGGCCTGCAAATCCACTTTGTCACCCGGGCCGCCCAGGCAAACCAGGGTGGCGCCTTTTGCTGTCAATGCCTTTTCTTTTTCAGGCGCGTGTACCGCATGAAAAATGACCACCTGCCTTTGTGCGTTCCAAAGTTTGGCGTTCAGCGGCGTTTGCAGGCGCGAATCAACCAATAGCAAATCGGGCTGGCGCGGGGTATGCACCGCACGCACGTTTAAGAGCGGATCGTCTTGCAACACAGTGCCTATGCCGCTGAGCACAGCGCAGGCGCGGGCCCGCCAGTGGTGGCCGTCGTCGCGGGCAGCTTGTGAGGTAATCCATTGGCTGGTGCCATTGTTCAAGGCGGTCTGCCCGTCTAGCGATTGCGCGGTTTTCAGTCGCAGCCACGGCGTCCCGTTTTGCATGCGTTTGAAAAAACCGATGTTGAGTTCGCGCGCTTCGTCTTCGAGCAAGCCGGTGTGCACCTCAATACCAGCGGCGCGCAAGCGCGCCAGCCCTTGGCCAGAGACATGCGGATTAGGGTCTTGCACGCTGGCAAACACGCGCGCAATACCGGCTTGAATCAATGCATCGCAACAAGGTCCAGTGCGTCCGTGGTGGGCGCAAGGCTCTAAGGTGACATACGCCGTCCCCCCGGTGACACAGTGCCCACGAGATTGAGCATCACGCAAGGCCATGATTTCTGCGTGCGCTTGCCCGGCGGGCTGCGTGTGACCCTGTCCAATCAATTCACCGTTGCTCGAAGTGATGACACAACCCACGCGGGGGTTGGGGGAGGTGATGAACAAGGCCTGCTGCGCTTGCGCCAAGGCCTGGCGCATGTGCGAGAAATCTGTCGGGGGAAAAAGCATGCGGTGATTATCCTTGGCCGGGGGGTGCCATTGTGGCTAGAAGAAACAATCGACTTTGACAAAATATGTAAATATTTCTTATAGCGCTTAAATTTGTTAGATTTTAAATTTTCCCTAGGGACAACCCTCTGATAATTTGATGAATTCGGAATGCAGAATAGGTATGTCTTTTGCAATTTCTGCAAGAGACCACCATTTTTGTGTAAGTCAATTTTTTCAGGGGAAAACGAATGAAAAAAAATGTACGGCGACTCGGTGCTGCATTCGGGGTAGTCATGACCAGTGTCATGCTGTCCTTGGGTGCCAGCGCTGGTGATGTCACCAACGACAGGCTGTTAAACAGCGAAAAAGAACCAGGCAACTGGCTCAATCACCACGGCAACCTTGAAGCCCACCGCTTCTCCGGTCTGGATCAGATCAACGCCAAAAACGTCAAAAACCTGCGGGTTGCTTTCACCTGGGCTATGGGTGGAACACAAGGTGGCGGCAAGGAAGTCATTCAGTACCAGTACTCTGGTCTGGAAGGCACACCTGTGGCTGAAGACGGCTTCCTTTACCTGACAACGGGTTGGGGCGTGGTCACCAAGCTCGACACACGTGGCGGTACACCGCGCATGGTGTGGCAATACAACCCCGCTGCTGATCCCGACTACGCCACCACCGTGGCATGTTGCGGCATCAACAACCGTGGCGCTGTGTTGTCTGGCAATATGGTTGTCTCTCCCGTCATCGACGGACGCATCATTGCGCTGAACAAAACTGACGGCTCTAAGATCTGGGAAGCTCAAGTTGCTGATCCCGGCAAATCTGAAACCATCACCAATGCACCCCTGATCGTCAAAGACATGGTCGTGACTGGTATGGCCGGTGCCGAGTACGGTGTGCGCGGCTGGCTTGAAGCGCTGGATATCAAAACCGGCAAGCGTCGTTGGAGAACTTACACGATTCCTGGTCCCGGCGAAGCCGGCCATGAAACATGGAAAGACAAACACGGTGCTTGGAAAACAGGCGGCGGCTCCACTTGGGTGACCGGCTCTTATGATCCTGAGTTGAACATCATCGTTTGGGGTACAGCCAATCCTGGTCCTGACTGGGACAATGCTTACCGTCCCGGCGATAACCTGTGGACCGATAGTACCATAGCACTTGACGCCGACACCGGCAAAATCAAGTGGGGCTTTCAGCACACTCCCAATGACCCGTATGACTACGACTCTGTGTCTGAAAACACATTCGTTGACACACAGGTTAATGGCAAGTTTGCCCGCACCACACTGCACGCCAACCGCAACGGCTACGCCTATGCGCTGGACCGTAAAACCGGTGAGTGCTTGTGGGGAACCCAGTTCGTCGACAAGTTGAACTGGAGCGGTGGCTTGGATTCCAAGTGCAAGCCCAAGACCTACGACGCCAAGTCTGACGTCCAAAATTATGTCAAGGGCACAGCAGCTGCCCGTGGTACCGCCACCAAAGGTCGCGGCACTGTTGACGGCGTTTTGGAACCCGGACACATGGGTGGCAAAAACTGGCCCCCGACTTCATACAGCCCGCAAACCGGTATGTACTACATCCCGACCATTGAAGGTTGTAACAAAGCTTTTGCCGAAGTTACTGAGCCGGGCGCCCTCAAGCCTCGTCAGCTGTTCCTCGGTGGCGCACCGTTCTCTACATTTGATGACCCGAACTGCGGCCGTATCAGCGGCAGTATCACGGCTATCGAAGTGGCCAGCGGCAAGGTCGTGAAGAAAGCCTACACCAAGCACCCCCAACTCGGCGGACTGCTGTCCACCGCTGGTGGCCTGGTGTTCTCCGGCTATGCTGAAGGCCAAGTGGTTGCGCACGATGCAAACACCTTGGAAGAACTGTGGAGATTCGAAACTGGCTCAGCCATCAACGCACCTCCCATGTCTTTTAGCGCTGACGGCAAGCAATATATTGCCATTGAAGTCGGCCTCGGCGGCGCATGGCCACAGTGGTTTGTGGCTGCTACACCTGAACTCAAAGCTCAGGTTCCTAGCAACATGCTTTACGTTTTCGCTCTGCCTTAAGCAGGCGTGAAAGAATGCGGTCTGGTGTCTCACACCGGACCGCTTTTTTGTTTAAAATGATTAATCTATGAAGATAAAGGTAAGGTTGAAGTGATGAAAGTCTTGATATCAAATTTGCTGCGAAATCTGGTGCTGTGTTTGCCAGTGTTTGCTACATGTTTGCCGATTGCGGCAGTTGCACAAGAAGATGACCGTCCGGTCATTGTGGTACCTCGTGGGGGTGGCAAAGAGACTTTCACTAGGTTTTGCACAACCTGTCACATGCCCGACGGGCGTGGCGGACAAAACGAAGGTGGTTACGGTGCCGATTTACGTGTGACCAAATTGACCGTTGAAGAAGTGGCTGACGTTGTCTCCAAAGGTCGTCAATCCAAAGGCATGCCTTCATTCAAAGGCATTGTTGATGACGAGAAAATCGGTCAGGTGGCCTCTTACATCAAAACAGTGATCAAGCTCAAGGAATAAAGTTTCACTTCACTCCAAATGAAAAGGCCGCTTACGCGGCCTTTATTTTTTAGACTGTCGATATGACAATCAGGTACTTGCTTATTTAGCCGGGTATTTGGCCTGAACACCGGCGAGTTGTTCAGGTGTCATGCGTTTTTTCAAGCTGTCGAGCACCGTTTGAAAGTCCAGGCGCGCATAGCTTTCATTGCGCTGCATGGCTTCTTCTACCCAGTCGTAGGCCTGAACATAATTTTTATGGCCGCCCATGCGGATTTCCATATAAATCATTTTCAACAGCACCCGACCGTTTTTGTTCTTGCGCGCAGCCAATTGGTAACCGATTTCTCTGGCTTCAGATAGATTCCCTGTTTCGCGACCGCGGTCATAAGCATCGCGACCTTTGATGAACAAAGACAGGTTTTCATTTTCGAAAGCACATTCTTTTTCATTTTCAAGTGGGCAGACAAAGCCTTCTTCTGCATAAGCAGAAGGCACTGAGGTGATGACCAATACAAGCGTTGTCAAGGTGACCCGCCAGGCGGAGTGTGAGAGTATGTTCATGAGTGAAAACCAGTTAGGGGAAAGGGAAAAAACAGAGCTTCAGTTACCTGCCATGTCCTTGCTGAACTTGCCGAGCTTGGCGGTGTCAAAGTAGTAGGTGACAGCGGAAAATCTGCCGCTGGTGTCCATGTCGTAAATGGCGACCATGGGAACTTTGAAGAAGTCTCCGCTGGCTTTGTGTTGCGCTTCCCAGGTGTAAACAATGGCGGCAGTGCGACCCTGGACAATGATTTGCTTGACCTCGTACTTGGCTTTGAAAGCTTTGAACTCAGCGTTGAAGAATGAGGTGAAATCTTTTTTGCCGCTTTGGTTGGTCAATGGGCTTTGTCGGGTGACGTTGTCGGAGAAATATTTCACCCAATCGGCAGTGTCTTCAGCCTCCATGGCATTGTTGTAACCGGTCAGCGCCTGGCGGATGATGGATTCAACCTGCATCTCCACCGAACCGGCGGCTTTGGCATTCACACTGAATAACAGACCCAGAGAAAGAAGAAAAAAGGAAATAAACCGATGGATCCGAGACATGAAAGCAACTCCTGAATAGTTAAATTTAAAAGTACTAATTTTAGATGATTTCCGCTTGTGTCGCAATACAGGAAATACGCAACGGCGACACTTCAAAACAGGTGCTTGCACGACTGGGTTTGCATACTTAGCAATACCAATAAACAAACAAGCTTAAATTCATTTTGACCAGCAACTGCTGACATCCGCTTGTGAACCCCGTTGCCCGGCTTGATTGAGTGTGAGTGCCCCGCAAGTGTCTGTGCTTTGCGCGCCCACCGGTGTCGCGGTCAACAAGTAACTTTGGCCCTGACTGCTGAGGCTGATCCGGTAGCGCAATTCTGCAGTGCGCCAAACGCTTTCGGGCAAGGTGGCCGGGTAACTGCCTTGGCTGGTCGCCGCTTGCTCCAGCCATTGCGCGGTTTTCATCAAGGCCACCTTGGCCAGTTGACGCTGGCTGCGTGACTGAGCGGTCTGGTAGATCGGCATGGCAAAAGCTGTCAGTAGACCGATGATGGCCATCACACATATCAATTCAATCAGACTGAATCCGGTTTGCGAATGGCTGAATTTCATGGCTGCAACTCCAGCACAGTTTGCAGATCTGCCAGCCTGACCGCCGTGTCGTTGACCGTATTAGAGGCGGGTTGCCACACCGCTTGCCAGGCGGCCTGAGTGTTTCGACCCGAGGCCTGCGCCAGCGCCGTGATGCGGTAGGTGAACACGGCGCCGGCTTGGCTGGCATTGCTTGTTGATGGCAATATTTCAACCCAGTACGCCAGACTGATATCACCTTGATCCGGCAAACTGCTGGCACCTGATGTGCGGTTCAGCCAATCGCTGCGGTGGTTACTCAAATGCAGCAGTGGCCTGCAAATACCTTGGACACAGCCGTTGACAGGCAAACGTGTTTGTAATTGCGCCCATTGCGCAGCATCCACCGGGTAAGACAAGCGGGTATTGTTATTAGCTTGCGCTGCGGGTGATGAGATGGCTGTCGCTGCCTTGCATATGCCTGATAAGGCCGCTTGCCGTAATTGCCAGCGCTCGACGCTGCTGCGACTCCAGCCTTGCGACAAAGCGATGTTGCGCCAGCAAGCAAGCAGTAGCACACTGCAAAGCATGGACAGCGCCAATACGGTTGGCAGCGCCAGGCCTTGTTGCTGGAAAAATTTCTGAGTTTTCACGGGCCGGCATGGTTGAGAAAAAACACGGTGCGCCATGCGCTGGTACCGTTTTTCAGAGGCGATTGTGTGTTGCACGACAGATTCCCTGGAGTGATAGTGAGGCCGTCCGGCCGTATTTGCAGACACAGACCGACAGCACGCACTTGCTGCCAATCGCTGACCTGCAATGCGCTGCGCCATTGCAGTTGCTGCGCGGCGGGGGCTGCGCCTGGCGGTCCGGTTTGCTCGGCGTAACGCAGTCGCATATCGTCGATTTGTTCGGCCAGCGCCTGGTAGGTGGTGTTGCTGCGTGCCGTGTCCTTGCAGCTGAGTTCGCGCTGGCTGTTGCGCCTGAAGTCGTCTTGCAGCCAAGGCAGGGTAGAGGCTTCGTGGCCCTGACAGTCTGCGGGCGTCAGGCTGCGCCACTGGTTCAATTGCAATGCGCTGTCGCTGCCGCTCAGAGTTACCGGTAAGCGACTAAGTACCGCCATGCCTTGTGCGTCGACAGACAGTTCGGGTGCGCCTGCGCGTTGCACACGTTCTCGAAATAACTGCAAGGCTGTGTGCAGGCGCAGCTGGGTTTCTGCTTGTGTTTGCAGCATCAACTGGCTGCGCTGTATCCAGGCAAACGCGCTGAATGCAGCCATGACCACCAGCAGGCTCAGGCTCATACCAACCATGCATTGCACCAGCCCCTGGCCTTGCTGCTGCTTGGGTTGTTTGTGCTTCATGGCCGCCATGAGGTTTGCCAGCAGTTGTGTGAGGGCGGGCAATCAGGAACGCTTGCCGGGCTAGGCGGTTCGCTGACACCCGGCCAGGCCAGCAGCAAATCCGTTACCGGGTCGCTACCGGCTGTGGTTTGCAGCCGGGCGCGTGCCTGCGGCAGGCGTTGACGCCATTCATTCAGCCATTCGCCCAGATCGGCCTGGGCCCATTGCTGTGCATTGCAAGCCGCTTGCTTGCAATCGCCCGCTGGCATTGCGCCATCCAGTTCCAATTGGTACCACTGCCATGCAGCGGGATGCACTTGCATGCGTTGCCAAAGGTCTTGCGCCATGGCCACGGCCTGCTGCAATGCCAGGGCCTGGCGCTGTGCTTGCATGGCTTGCAGTTGCCAGGCCATCAAACCCAGGCACAACAGATTGAGCACCATCAGCGCTGCCATGGCTTCCAAAATGGAAAAGCCTTGCATGCGGTGCCTGAGGTTTTTCATGAGCAACTGCTTGCGTTGACCATGCGCAAGCGCCCGGCGGTATTGATGCAAATGCTGCGCACTTGCTTGCTGCCGGGCTGCGCGGGTTGTATGACCAGACGCAGACCGCCGGCCACAGGTTCACCTTGCGCATTGATGGGTAATTGATTTTGCGCTGGTGCCAGCACCACACTGAGATCACCGTTAAGTGCACTGCTCAGCACTGCGGTTTGGCTGTTGTCAGCCGGGTTGACCAGTTCCCAACCGCAGCGCCAATCACCATTGGGCAATTTATTCGGCGTGCAATTGTTCAGGCGCTGCAATTGCATGGCCTGGCCGGTGCGCAAGGCATGCAAGCGCGCCGATTGCAAATCTGCGGCCCAGGCCTGCGCTGTGTTTTCCACGCGCGCACGCCATTGCCACTGACCGATGGCCGGGGCGGCCATGGCAGCTGCAATGCCTATCAGGGCGGCAACCACGCAGAGTTCAGGCAGGCTAAAGCCGTTGTGTTGACGCCGCACATACTGCCTGGCTGACTGTGTGGTGCCTGAAGTGCGGTTTGATTGAGTGAAAAAAAATGGCGGATACATGCCCGCCATCTTGCAAAAAAACAAACACTGAAACTGTGCGCTGTTACCTCAAATGATGTGATGTGTTAACGGCGGAACTCGTCGACCAGGGTTTTAAATTCGTCTACATCTTCAAAACTGCGGTAGACGCTAGCAAAGCGCACATAAGCGACTTTGTCCAGCTTTTTCAATTCGCGCATCACCAGTTCGCCTATGCGAGTGGACGCTACTTCACGTTGTGACAGCGTGAGTAACTTTTCTTCTATGCGCTCAATCGCCGCATCAATTTGCTCGGTGCTGACCGGGCGTTTGCGCAAAGCCAAATTAAGCGAGCCGCGCAGTTTGCTGCGGTCGTAGTCTATGCGTCTGCCGTCTTTTTTCACCACCGCCGGGTAGCTGACATCGGCGCGTTCATAGGTGGTGAAACGCTTTTCGCAGTGGCTGCAAGAGCGGCGGCGGCGTATAGAGTCGCCCTCTTCAGACATGCGGGTTTCCATCACCTGGGTTTCCACATGACTGCAAAAAGGGCATTTCATGAGCTGTTACCCATACACCGGAAAACGGCTGGTGAGGGCGTGCACTTTGGCGCGCACTGCAGCGATGTGTGCTTCGTCGTTAGGGTGCTCCAGCACATCGGCAATCAAATGAGCGGTAGCGCGTGCTTCTTCGTCTTTGAAGCCGCGCGTGGTCATGGCCGGTGTGCCAATGCGCACACCGCTGGTGACCATGGGCTTTTCCGGGTCGTTGGGAATGGCGTTTTTGTTGATGGTCATGTGCGCATTGCCCAGCGCCGCTTCTGCGGCTTTGCCAGTGATGCCTTTGGCGCGCAAATCGACCAGCATGACATGGCTTTGGGTGCCACCGCTGACGATGCGTAGACCTCGCTCGGTCAAGGTTTTCGCCACGATGTCGGCGTTTTTCAGCACCTGTTGTTGGTAAACCTTGAAGCTTGGTTCAAGCGCTTCTTTGAACGCCACCGCCTTGGCCGCGATGACATGCATCAGCGGGCCGCCTTGCAAACCGGGGAACACCGCGCTGTTGATGGCTTTTTCGTGCTCGGCTTTCATGAGAATAATGCCGCCGCGCGGGCCACGCAAGCTCTTGTGCGTGGTCGATGTCACCACATCGGCATGCGGCACCGGGTTGGGATAGACGCCCGCCGCGATCAAACCCGCGTAATGCGCCATGTCCACCAGAAAAATGGCACCGATTTCTTTGGCCACTTTGGCAAAGCGTGCAAAGTCGATGTGCAAGCTGTAAGCCGATGCGCCTGCAATGATCAGCTTGGGGCGGGTGGCTAAGGCCTTGGCTTCCATGGCGTCGTAGTCAATTTCTTCTTTGGCATTCAAGCCGTAGCTTTCCACCTTGAACCACTTGCCGGATAAATTCAAAGGCATGCCGTGGGTCAAGTGACCGCCTTCGGCCAAATTCATACCCATGATGGTTTCACCCGGTTTTAAGAACGCCAGAAACACCGCTTGGTTGGCCGACGCGCCGCAATGCGGCTGCACATTGGCCGCGTCTGCGCCGAACAATTGTTTGGCCCGTTCGATGGCGAGTTGCTCGGCCACATCGACGTGTTCACAACCGCCGTAATAACGCTTGCCCGGGTACCCTTCGGCGTACTTGTTGGTGAGCTGCGTGCCTTGCGCTTGCATCACTGCAGGCGAGGCGTAGTTTTCACTCGCAATCAATTCGATATGGTGCTCTTGGCGTTGGTTTTCATGCTGAATGGCAGCCCACAGTTCGGGGTCAGTTTGGGCCATCAGTTGCGAGCGTAAGTACATGGTTTCTCCGTTGAAAGTATCAGGGTTTGTCATCGGCTGGATTAAAGGGGCTTAGACTTCTGGCCTTGTCCAAGAGTTCGATCAGACCGTCTTCTGCGGGCAATTTGTTGGAGAGTATGGACACGTGCTTGCCGCTGGCAATGTCTTTAAGCCTTTGTTGTTCGGCCAGTACTTTGAGCACATAGCCGCCGTCTTCGCCGCTGTTGCCCGCGCCCACATACTGACGCAGACCGGCTTCGACGCCGCCGTTACGGTCTATGGATTCGCGCAGCACATTGGCGCCGACGCGTAAGTTTGCTATCGGGTCGAAAGCGGCAAATTCTCCGCCGAAGTTATCGTATTTTTCGATGTGCACATCGGTGCGTACCTGCATCAATCCTTGGGCGCCCATGCTGCTTTGGGCAAACGGGTTGAAACTGGATTCCACAGCCATCACCGCCAAAATAAGCGTGGGCTCAAGTTTTTTCTTCGGCCCGAGTTCATACGCCTCAGCCACCAGCGCGCTCACGGGTTCGGGAGCGACGCGGTATTTACGGCTCAGCCACATGGCCACGGCAGCCTGTTCTTTCGGCAAATCCTGGGGATCAACTGCGGTGGCACGGTCAACCGCGCTGGCGTCCTCGTTGAAACCGAAATCCAGACCGTGGCGGCTTTGTAACCAGTCAATCAGTTCTACCTCGACGCTGGAGCGCAAATCAGGCTGAGAACTGAAGACCAACAAAAAGCAAAAAACTGCCAAACCGAGCAAGGCCAGACCGCTGTGCGTGATCAGAAAAAAGCCCTGGCCCACATCGGACATGAATACTTTGGCCGATCGCTTAAAGGTTTCAATTATTTGCATCCGGTTATTTTAAGCTTTCACCCCCTCGACCCTGTCACAATATGCTGCTTAGCCCGAACGGGTACAAATTAGCGAATTGAACGCCGTGAACTCCCCTAACCACAGTTCCCCTGACCTGACCGCCCTGGACGCCATCACCGGCGGTGCATTGACAGCCGCTACCTCCGGCGAGCGCTTGACGCGTGTGCGCGAATGGCTGAATACCGAGCCTGCGCTTGACGTGCTGCAAACTGTTTTCAAAGAATTGAGCGCGCGCGACAAGGGCGCAGCCAAGCCGGTGAAAGAAAAAATCGACGAACTGCGTCGCGCCAAAACCCAGGACACCTTGGCTGAGGAATGGGCTGAAAAAGCGCGTACCTTGCTCGCCGCCAGCCGATTGAATGTGGCCGACGCCATGGCTTGGGCGCGCGACACCGCCAAGGCCGGCGCGCCGCTGTCGCGTGAACCGCTGGCCGGTTTGCGCCTAGCGCTGGCCGACCGTGTCAAACACATTGAAGAACTGGCGCACCGTGCCCAGGTATTGCGCGAGTCGGCCTTGTTGATGGCCCAACGTATTGAAGTGCTGTCTACCAAACCCTGGACCGAGGCGCTTGAATCACAGGCCACGCTGGCCCACGATATCGAACGCTTCCGTCAGGAATGGCAAACCTTGGGCGGCGACGCCCACTGGCAAAGCGTGGATCCCAAATACCCGCAAACGCTAAATGAAAGCGCCCAGCATATTCAACTGGTATGGGATGCCTTTTCAGCAGCTTTGACGCAAACACAGGCCGCTGCACATGACGCCAGCCTGCCTCTTCCCGCCGTGCCAGCCTGGGCCGATCAGTTGCGGCAGTCACGCGGCGAAGCTGTCAAAGCAACGCCTGCTGTGCCCGCGCGACCACCTGTTGACCCGGCCTTGCGGGAACAGGCGCAGCAAACTGTGCAGGAATTGTTGCAACAGCTCGAGGCCGAACTTTTGCAAGGCCATAGCAAAGCCACCACAACAATTGCGGCGGCTTTGAAACAGGCTTTGAAAATACACGCCAAGGCACTTGACCACGAACTCGAGGCCAAGGCCCAGCAGGCTTTGACCAAGGCCGCTGAACTCGAAGGCTGGCAACGCTGGCGCGCCGATCAAATCCGAACCGAGCTGGTGGCCAAAGCCGAAGCTTTGCTCAAACCGCTCAAAACATCAGAAGACAAAGCTGCATCAGCTGTTGAGCCGTCGCAAGCCAACGACGAAACCGCTGTGACTGCAGCGCCCGAAGCCGAGGCTGCACCGCCAGAAGCTCTGCCCCAAGCTGAAGCAACAACCGATGCGCCGGCACCTGTTTCTGGCACCGAAGCAACTGCTGAAACATCTACTGAAACATCCCCTGAGGCGCAAGCACCGGTCAAAGTCCGGATCAAAGGCAAAGGCAAATCCCCGGCCGCAGCGCATCAAGTGACTGAGTGGGTGCCGGTGGTCACTGGCCGCAAATTGCAAGACAGCTTGCGCCAACTGCGCGAAGCTTGGAAACAAACCGACCAAGGCGGCCAGCCCAACCACGCTTTGTGGAAACGTTTTGACCAGGCCTGCAACCGCGCTTACCCGTTTGTGCAGGAATGGCTGGAAAAGGCTAAGGCCGAATCGCAGGCGCACCGTGATCAGCGTCTGGCTCTGCTGGCCGAAGTTGCGGCCTGGACCGTGGCCCACGCTGGAGACACCGATTGGAAAAAGCAGGCGCGTGAATTGCACCAGTTCTCTGAACGCTGGCGCACCAGTGGTCACTTGAGTGAAAAAGCTTTTGCTGAAATGCAAGCCCAGTGGAAGTCTGCCATGTCGGCCGCGCATGCTGCACTCGAACAGGCGGAAAACGCCAGTATTTCCCGACGTCGCGCCATGATCGAAGAGGCCAAGCAACTGGCGGCAGCGGCGAGCTTGCGCATAGACGCGGTCAAGGCCTTGCAGCAACGCTGGCAAGCCGAATCGCAATCCATTGCGCTCGACCGCAAGCTGGCGCAAAAGCTCTGGGACGCATTCCGTCAACCGCTTGACGAAGCCTTTCAGCGCAAAACCCAGGAACGCACGGTGCAAACCCATGCTTTGTCGGCGCACGACCAGGCTGTGCTTGATGCCTCGAATGCCTTGGAAAAAGCCATTACCCAAGGTGACGCTGCGCTGATTCGTCAGGCCATGCAGCATTTGAATTTGGTCATCACCGGCAAGGCCGTGGCTGCAGTTTCAGATGCGCAGGAAATGAAGCTGCTCGAAGCCGAAGCAAGCCAGTCAAGCCCTGCTGAAGATGGGCCTGTGACAGAAACGCCCGTCGCCGAACAGACTGCGCAAGCCGAACCATCAAGTCCGGATTCAGCTGCTGATCAAACTGCAACTGATGAAGCTCCGGCTGATACACAAGCTGCCGATGCGCCTGCACCTGCTCCCGTTAAAACCCCGGCACCGGCGAAAAAAGTGGTGGCCGTGCGAGGCGACGACCGGCCCGGTCAAAAGAAAACCGAACCTGTGGTGGCAGGCCGTTTCGGCGACAAACCAGGTGCGCGCCGCAACGAACGCGACGCACCCGGCAGACGCAACGAGCGGGATGCACCGGGGCGCGGACGCGAGCGCGAACCGTTTGTAGATCGGGGTCCACGTCTGGGCGACGCTGCTTTCCGTGCCCAACGCAACGCCATCGAACAAGCCGAAAACGTATTGAAAAAACTGGCCATGCAAGCGCATGGCGAAACTTTGGTGCATGTGTTGTCCGCCTGGCAGCAAAGGCAAGCCGATCAATTGCCGCTGGCCAAAGAATTGGGTAACCGTGTGAATGCGTCGCAACGCCAGGCCTGGGTGCAAGCTTTGCAAACAGACGCCAAAGGCGATGCAGCCACCGCCTTGTTGCGTCTGGAAATGGCGGCCGAGGTCAACACTCCGGCAGACCATCAGCAAGCGCGACGCAATTTGCAATTGCAATTGCTGACCAAACGCAACGATGCGCCACCGGCTCAAACCTGGGCGCAGGATGTGGCGTCTGTGTTGCAGTCAGGTTATGACGCGGATGCCGCGCAGCGGGTACAAACTGTGCTGCGGGTGCTGCTCAAGCGTTAAGCCTGGGCTGACAAATCTGTTCTTTCAAACCCCCGCCCGGCCTGCCAGCTAAAGCCTTGCAGTCGTGGCGGGACTGAGTCTGCATGCCAATCACTGAGCACTTGACGCTTTAAGCCCTGGCCGAGCTGATGCACGCCGGCACGGTGCGTGTGTCCGTGCAACAGCAAGGTGGCTTTGTGGTCTGTCAGCCAAGCGGCGGCAGCCGTCGCGTCAACATCCACCCAAACATTGTTCGCAGTCTTGCGAGCTTCGCTGTGCGCCCTCATAGCGCGGGCTTCTTCTATGCGCTGTTGCAAAGGCTTGGACAGAAAAGCCTGTTGCCATTCGGATGAGCGCACCCGTTGGCGAAAGTTCAGGTAATCCGTGTCGGCCAAGCACAATGCGTCGCCGTGACTTAGTAAGCAAGTAAATTCCGAAGTATGCAGCACACAGGGATCATGCAAGGCTTGCATGCCGCCAGCTTCACAGGCAGCGCTGCCCAGTAAAAAGTCACGGTTACCGGCCATCCAATAGACCGGCATGCGTTGGCTGACGGCATGTATGCGGCTCAGGCAATCGCGCTCAAAAGCCGCTTGCGTGTCGCTCAAGATATCGTCGCCAACCCAGACTTCAAACAAATCACCCAGAATGAATAAAGCATCTGCTTGCAGGTGAAGCAAGTGGTCGGCCCAGGCCCGGAAAGTAGATGTGTTGGCGGCGTCTAAATGTACATCCGATAAAAAGGCCAGCTTTGAAAGTCGGCGTACATCCAGAGACGCAGGCAGCGGTGGGAACCGGTGGTCAACAACTGCCATGGCGCAATGGTTTTAAAGCAGCACAGCTTTGCTGATCAGCACGTCGTCTTTGGGTACATCGTCGTGAAAGCCGCTACGCCCGGTAGGTACTTTGGTGATGGCGTCCACCACGTCGGTACCGGCTATCACTTTGCCGAACACCGCATAACCCCAGCCTGAAGGCGTGGGCGACGAATGGTTAAGGAAGTCGTTGTCTTTGACGTTGATAAAGAACTGCGAAGTCGCTGAATGCGGGTCGCTGGTGCGCGCCATGGCGACAGTGTAGTGATCATTAGTCAAGCCGTTATCAGCTTCGTTTTCAAGTTTGGTGCCGACTTTTTTTTCTTTCATGCCAGGGCTCATGCCGCCACCTTGCACCATGAAGCCGGGAATGACGCGGTGAAAAATCGTGTCGTCGTAATGGCCTTTTTCTACATAAGCGAGGAAATTAGCCACGGATTTCGGGGCTTTGTCAGCATCGAGTTCCAGCGTGATCACGCCGTGGTCTTGGATATGCAGTTCGACTTGCGGGTTTGACATGTTTATTTCACCAAGGTTGCGGATTGGATGATGACCTGGTTCAAAGGCGCATCGGTAGGGAAGGGGCCGCCGGGGCCTGTCGGCATTTGCCGGATGCGGGTGACCACCTCCATGCCTGAGATGACTTTGCCGAAAGCCACGTAACCCCAGCCTTGACCGGATGGTGCCCGGTGATCCAGAAATTCATTGTCTTTGACGTTGATAAAAAACTGGGCGGTGGCTGAGTGGGGGTTATTGGTGCGCGCCATAGCCAGTGTGCCGACGGTGTTGCGCAAGCCGGCTTTGGCGGCCGCTTCAACGCCTTCGTGTTTGATAGGCGGGCGGGTCTGTTTCTCGTTGTACTTGCTGTCGTAACCACCGCCTTGAATCATGAAATTGTTGATCACGCGGTGAAAAATCGTGCCGTTGTAATGCCCGTCATTCACATAGCTTAAAAAATTTTCTACGGTATTTGGTGTTTTGTCAGGGTACACCTCAACGACGAACTCGCCGGCGCTGGTGACAAATTTGACTTGCGGGCTGGTTTGCGCCAGGGCGCTCAAACCAAGACCCAGAGAAATGAACAGGCACAAGGCCAGGCGGCGTGAAGTGATCATCATGGTTTTGGCAGGGTTAGTTGAAGAACGGGTTGAAGAGCTTGCATTTTGCCGCTCAATTGATTTGATTTCCCGCCGTGCTTTTCAGCACTCAGGTATGAGCGTCGCGCCAGATGCAAAAGTATGTCGGCCAGGTTTTCGTGGGCGATCGCGTAACTCGGGTTGTTGCGCAACGCGAGTTCAAACTCGCGTTTGGCTTCATCCAACTGGCCATTGGAGGCCAGCATCACGCCCAGGTTATTGTGAACTTCAGGCAGTTCGGGGTATTCCTCGGAGAGTTGCTGGTAAACCTCTAGCGCTTCATTTTTACGTTGCAAGGTTTCAAGCAGGCGTGCCCGCCAAAAGCGCATTTGCGGGTCGCGCGGGCGTTCAATTAAATATTCGTCGATTTCAATCAGGGCACCCTGCCAATTGCGCTGCACCATTTTTTTCTGCACTTCGTCATGCGGCAAACCACGGTAATCGCGCTCGGTGGAAGTTTGCGCTTGCAAACCCAGGCTGAGCAGCAAAGCAAACATCCCCAGGATGAATCTGTTGCAAGAATTCAGACAATGGGACGCAGGCTGTATCTGTGGCATGGCTGTAAAAATTAAAGCATCCAATATCGGATACGAACCGGGGGACCCCGATATACTGAGTGCATTGTAGTAGAGAGAATTTACGCACCCTAAGCTGTGTAATTACGCTAAATTCAGACAAACATGGCACTTCGTATTTACAACACGCTTGCGCGTGCATTGCAGGAATTTCAACCGCTCACGCCAGGTCAAGTGCGCATGTATGTATGCGGCATGACGGTTTACGATTTCTGTCATATCGGACACGCCCGCTCAATGGTCGCGTTTGATGTGGTTCAGCGCTGGCTTAAACAGTCGGGTTTGCAAGTTCACTATGTACGCAACATCACCGATATTGACGACAAAATCATTCGTCGCGCCACAGAAAACGGCGAATCCATACGCGTACTCACCGACCGCATGATCGATGCTTTGCACCAGGATGCCGACGCTTTAGGCATTGAGCGCCCACAGGCGGAACCGCGCGCCACCGACCATGTGTCCGGCATGCTTAAGTTAATCAGCACGCTCGAAGACAAAGGTTTGGCATACCGCAGCGCCAACGGCGATGTGAATTACGCAGTGCGCAAATTTGATGGTTACGGCAAGTTGTCAGGCAAATCATTGGACGAATTGCACGCCGGTGAACGCGTGGCCGTGCTCGACGGCAAACAAGACCCGCTGGACTTTGTGCTGTGGAAATCCGCCAAAGCGGATGAGCCCGCCGAGGTCAAATGGGACAGCGACTTTGGCAGCGGCCGGCCCGGCTGGCACATCGAATGCTCGGCCATGGCATGCAGCCTGTTAGGCGAATCTTTTGACATACATGGCGGCGGCGCCGATTTGCAGTTCCCACACCATGAAAATGAAATCGCGCAAAGCGAAGGTGCCTTTGGCGTTCCCATGGCGCGCTTTTGGATGCATAACGGCTTCATCAATGTGGACAACGTCAAGATGTCCAAAAGCCTTGGAAATTTTTTTACCATCCGCGATGTGTTCAAGCAATACCGGCCCGAGGAAGTGCGTTTCTTTGTCGTGCGCAGCCATTACCGCAGTCCCTTGAATTTCAGCGACCAGCATTTGGATGACGCCCGCGCTTCACTCAAACGGCTTTACACCGCGCTGCAAGCGGTGGCGCCGCAGCCGGTCAGCATTGATTGGAGCCAGCCGCATGCTGCACGTTTCAAAGCTACCATGGACGAAGATTTCGGCACGCCCGAGGCAGTGGCGGTATTGTTTGAGTTGGCCGCTGAAGTTAACCGCACGCAATCCACTGAGTTAAGCGGTTTGCTCAAGGCGCTGGGCGGCGTGCTGGGCTTGCTGCAAGCAGACCCACTGGCGTTTTTGCAAACCGGTAGCGGTGATGGTGGCAGCGATGAAGCCGCACAGATTCAAGCATTGATCGCAGCGAGGGCCGCTGCCAAAGCTGCCAAAGATTTTGCCCAGGCTGATCAGATCAGACGCCAGCTCAGCGACATGGGCGTGGTGCTGAAAGATTCAGCGCAAGGCACTGTGTGGGAGCGTGCCTGATGGCTGCCAAACCCCTGCCTGTGAAACGCGTCACCCCGGATTATTGGGAAGAGGCGTGCAAGCACCTGGCCAAAAAAGACCGCGTCATGCGTCGCTTGATTCCGCAATTCGGCGACGCCTGTCTGGAGTCGCGCGGTGACGCTTTTGTCACGCTGGCGCGCAGCATTGTGGGCCAGCAAATTTCGGTCAAAGCCGCGCAATCGGTCTGGGACAAATTCACGGTGCTCAGCAAAACGCTGACCCCGGCGTCGGTGCTCAAACTCAAGATTGACGATATGCGCGCTGCCGGTTTGTCGGCCCGCAAAGTGGAGTACCTGGTCGATCTGTCCGTGCATTTCTCCAGCGGCGCGGTGCAGACCCGCAAATGGGCCGAGATGGACGACGAGGCCATCATCGAAGAACTGGTGGCCATACGCGGCATAGGTCGCTGGACCGCCGAGATGTTTTTGATTTTTTATCTGCTGCGCCCCAACGTGCTGCCCTTGGACGATGTCGGTCTGATCAATGGCATCAGCAAGAGCTATTTTTCCGGCGAAGCTGTCAGCCGCAGCGACGCGCGCGAAGTGGCTGCGGCCTGGGCGCCGTATTGCAGTGTGGCGACTTGGTATATTTGGCGCTCGCTGGACCCTCAGCCGGTGGCTTATTGACAGCCATGCGTTGAACGACAGCGGACAAGGAGAAACGATTGGCCAAGAAAACCTTCCTCGACTTCGAGCAACCGATTGCCGAACTTGAATCCAAGATTGAAGAACTGCGTTACGTGCAAGTCGAGTCGGCGGTCGATATTTCAGAAGAAATCGAGCAGCTGTCCAAAAAAAGCCAGCAGCTGACCAAAGACATTTACAGCGACTTGACGCCGTGGCAGATCACCAAGATCGCCCGCCACCCCGAGCGCCCGTACACGCTGGACTACATCAGCGAAATCTTCACCGACTTTGTCGAAATGCACGGCGACCGCCATTTCTCGGATGACTTGAGCATCGTCGGCGGCCTGGCGCGTTTCAACGGCAACGCCTGCATGGTGCTGGGCCAGCAAAAAGGGCGTGACACCAAAGAGCGCACCGCGCGCAATTTCGGCATG
The DNA here is from genome assembly GCA_945870575.1 of Bordetella parapertussis. GTDB lineage: Bacteria > Pseudomonadota > Gammaproteobacteria > Burkholderiales > Burkholderiaceae_C > Limnohabitans. The sequence goes on from CAMBSK010000015.1 coordinate 58,710, forward strand.
ACCCGCCCCGAGGGTTACCGCAAGGCGCTGCGTTTGATGAAAACCGCAGAGAAATTCAAACTGCCGGTGTTCACCTTTGTCGACACACCCGGCGCCTTCCCCGGCATAGACGCCGAAGAACGCAGCCAAAGCGAAGCCATTGGCCGCAATATTTTTGAGATGGCGCAGTTGCAAGTGCCCATCATCACCACCATCATCGGCGAAGGCGGCTCCGGCGGAGCCTTGGCCATCAGCGTATCTGACCAATTGTTGATGTTGCAATATTCCATTTACTCGGTCATTAGCCCCGAAGGCTGCGCTTCTATTTTGTGGAAAACCTCAGAACGCGCCTCCGACGCCGCCGAGGCCTTGGGCATTACCGCGCACCGGCTCAAGGCGCTGGGCCTGGTCGACAAAATTGTGAATGAACCGGTGGGCGGCGCGCACCGCGACACCAAGCTCATGGCTTCACACCTGAAACGCGGCCTGAATGACGCCTGGCGCCAACTCAGCGACCTCAAACTCAAAGAGTTACTCGACAGGCGTTATGAACGGCTGCAAAGCTATGGCCGATTCAACGACACCAAAGCCGACGCCAGTTGATCCGGCTCCACCGGTTGCAGCCATGCCTGCAACGCTTGCGCTGGCGCATTTCAAACCCGCACTTCCTTTTGCCGTTGCCCTGAGCGGCGGCGCTGATTCCACAGCGCTGCTGCTGGCGTGTGCGCTGCGCTGGCCGCAGCAGGTGAGGGCGGTGCACGTACACCACGGCTTGCAGGCCGCGGCCGACGGTTTTGTCAGCCATTGTGAAAAACTCTGCGAACAACTTCAGGTGCCGCTGGCTGTCGAGCGCATCAATGCCAAGCACGCGCCGGGTGAAAGCCCGGAGGAAGCCGCCAGGCGGGGGCGTTATCTGGCCATAGCTCACGCGCTGCACACACACTGGGGCGGTACGGTGCGCGACCTGGCGCTGGCCCAGCATGCGGATGACCAAGTGGAAACCATGTTGCTGGCTTTGTCGCGTGGCGCGGGTTTACCGGGTTTGTCGGCCATGCCGGAAAAAATGGACAGACACGGCCTGGTGCTGCACCGGCCCTGGTTGAACGCGACAGGCGCAGACATTCGCCAATGGTTGCGCGACAGCGGGGTTGCATGGGTGGAAGACCCGAGCAACCAAGACCCGCAATTCACCCGCAACCGCATTCGCCAGCGTTTGCTGCCTGCCTTGCAAGAGACGTTCCCATCGTTTCGCCAGACTTTTGCGCGAAGTGCCAGGCACGCGGCGCAAGCCCAGCAGTTGCTGACCGCACTGGCGCAGCAAGATTTGCAAACCACGGGTGACCCGCCGCGTATCAAAACGGTGCAGACATTGGATGAGGCGCGCCAGGTCAATTTGCTGCGATTTTGGCTACATAGCCTGGAGGTTCAGGCGAGTTCGGCGCAAATAGACGCATTGCTGGTGCAAATCAAGGCGTGCACAACCCGCGGGCATCAGATTGACATCAAGGTAGGAAACGGTTTTGTCAGACGCGAGGGCGAATGCCTGCATTGGTACAATCAAAAGCTTTGACTGCTGATCATTAGCTTCTCAGATGGCATTAATCGTTCATAAATACGGCGGCACCTCCATGGGGTCGACCGAGCGCATACACAATGTGGCCAGGCGCGTGGCCAAATGGGCCAGAGCCGGTCACCAGATGGTAGTGGTGCCCTCAGCCATGAGCGGCGAAACCAACCGCTTGCTCGGTCTGGCCAAAGAACTCGCCGGTAACGCGCACAGCGACGCCCATTTGCGTGAGCTTGACGCACTGGCCGCCACCGGCGAGCAGGCGTCTTCGTCATTGCTGGCTATTGCTTTGCAAGCAGAAGGCGTGCCCGCGGTCAGCTACGCGGGCTGGCAGGTGCCGGTGCGCACCAACAGTGCATTCACCAAAGCCCGCATCGAGTCGATTGACGATGTGCGGGTGCGCCAGGATCTGGCGCAAGGCAAAGTGGTCATCATCACCGGCTTTCAAGGAGTTGATCCTGAAGGACACATCACCACCCTGGGGCGCGGCGGTTCGGACACCTCTGCCGTTGCGGTGGCTGCGGCTTTGAAAGCGGCCGAGTGCCTGATTTACACCGATGTAGAGGGCGTCTACACCACCGACCCGCGCGTGGTGCCCGAAGCGCGCCGACTGCACACGGTCAGTTTTGAAGAAATGCTGGAAATGGCGTCGCTGGGCAGTAAGGTGCTGCAAATCCGCTCGGTGGAGTTTGCCGGCAAGTACCGGGTGCCGTTGCGTGTGCTCTCCAGCTTCACGCCCTGGGACATTGATATCAAAGAGGAAGCCAAGTCCGGCACCTTGATCACTTTTGAGGAAGACGAACAAATGGAACAAGCCATCGTATCCGGCATCGCTTTTACCCGAGACGAAGCCAAGATTTCCATCATCGGCGTGCCCGACAAGCCCGGCATCGCTTACAAGATTCTGGGCACCGTGGCCGAGGCCAATATTGAAGTGGACATGATCATCCAGAACATCAGCAAAGGCGGCCTGACCGACTTCAGCTTCACGGTCAACCGCAACGACCATGCCCGCGCCGTCGAGATACTCAAAACCCGTGTGCTGCCTGAGTTGGGCAACCCCGAGGTATTGGGCGACGCCAAGATCTGCAAAGTGTCTATCGTCGGTATCGGCATGCGCAGCCATGTGGGCGTGGCCAGCAAAATGTTTGCTTGTTTGAGCGGCGAAGGTATCAATATTCAGATGATTTCCACCAGCGAAATCAAAACTTCCGTCGTGATTGACGAGAAGTACCTGGAGCTGGCGGTGCGCGCTTTGCACAAAGCCTTTGACTTGGAGCAGAATCAGGCATAATTTGCATTACTGGAAACGTGACCGAGTGGCCGAAGGTGCTCCCCTGCTAAGGGAGTATGGGGTGTTGAGCCTCATCAAGGGTTCGAATCCCTTCGTTTCCGCCAGTGCTTCAATGAATACGCCCCTTTCGGGGCGTTTTTCATTTCTACCCACACTTCTACCCACATGACTCTTTCCTGCTGGCTATGATAAATCAATGGATTTGGAGCTAGATTTGATAGGGGGGAGGGGTGCTTTGGCATGGTGAAAGATTGCGGTAGCCTCCTAGCCATTTAAAAAAGAGTTTTGCCTAAATATGTTCTGTTATCAGGTCTGAGTTTTAGATCAGATGGGCATAATCAACTTCATCAAAAGCCCAATGACAATAGCATCATGTATCAGTATTTGCACCCGCCCCCTGCTCGCATGGGTTGGGGTGAGCCTCTCAATTTTTGGGAAAGAATCTGGAGAAAGGTCTAGCGTATGAAGAAGCTGTTACTTGTTGGCTTGATGATGCTGGCTGGCTCTGCTTGGGCAGAGTGGGTGATGTATAGCCAGAGGGAATCAGTTACTTATTATTATGATTCAGCCACAATCCGTAAAGATGGAAATATGCGTCGGGTTTGGGTTTT
>CAMBSK010000016.1 GCA_945870575.1 Bordetella parapertussis
CGGTGCGGCAGCGGATGAAATCCGTATTTGGCTAACGGCCCCTCGGCAAGCGGCGCAGGTTCATTGGCTTGCAAGGGATGGGCCGGCATATGAAAAGCCCGGCGCGCCTGTTCGCTCACCACTTTGCCTATGGTTTTTTTCTCGCGCCTGGCGATTTCTTTGGCGGCAAACAGCACGTCGTCGTCTATGTCTAAGGTGGTGCGCATGGTCGAATCCTAAAGATGTTTGATGATTCTGCATCAAACATCAGTCTTTTTCAAGGCCTAGAATGCGGTCATGAAAACACGTCAAGTCGGCCCTTTCCGCGTCAATCCCATAGGCCTGGGATGCATGAATATTTGCCCGGTCTACGGGCCGCCGCCAGCTGAAGCCGACGCGCAACGGCTGTTGCTGACGGCGCTGGACGAGGGCGTGGATTTTCTGGACACGGCGGCGCTCTACGGTTTCGGCGAAAGCGAGCGCATCATCGGCAAAACTTTGTCGTCGCAGCGCGACCGTTTTGTGCTGGCCAGCAAATGCGGTTTGCATGGCGTGGACTTGAATGGCGACGGCAAGAAAGTGCGCGTCATCGATGGTCGGCCTGAAACCATACGCGCGACCTGCGAAAACAGTTTGCGCAGTTTGAAAACCGAAACCATCGATTTGTATTACCTGCACCGCTGGGACAAAAAAGTGCCTATAGAAGACAGCGTAGGCGCCATGAGTGATTTGATTCAGGCCGGCAAAATACGCAGCATAGGTTTGTCCGAGGTGTCTGCCGCTACCTTGCGCAAAGCCTTTGCGGTGCATCCCATCGCAGCGCTGCAAACCGAATATTCGTTGTGGACACGCAACCCTGAAATTTCAGTGCTGGACGCTTGCCGTGACCTCGGCGTGGCTTTCGTATCCTTCAGTCCCTTGGCCAGAAAATATTTGTGCGGTGATTTGCTCGATATCGGCAGCCTGCTGCCCACCGACTGGCGTCACACTTCGCCGCGTTTTCATGTCGACAATTACGCCAAAAACCTGCAATTGCTGGACGGTTATTTGCAGATTGCGCGCGACATCGGTTGCTCACCGGCGCAACTGGCCATAGCCTGGGTGTTGCACCAGGCGCCGAATATTGTCACCATACCCGGCACCTCGCGCATAGACCATTTGAAAGACAACATGGGCGCGGCGAATATCCAACTGTCGCCGGAAATTTTGGCGCGTCTGGACGCAGCCATTAACCATGACAACGTGAGCGGCAACCGCTACAACGAAGCAGTCACCAAAGAAGTCGATACCGAGTCTTTCTAAAGCGCCCCGTTCAATGCTGATGCCCGTGTTAAAAAACGAGCGCAGTGACGACTTAAACTTGGCGCAAGGTGTCAGATGGCGAGCAGCCGAAACGCGCTTTGTAATAAGCCGCAAAACGCCCCATGTGTATGAACCCGTTTTGCAAAGCGATCTGCGTCACCGAGGCATGCTCTCCTGAGGCAGCATAAGTTTTCAGTGCCTGGTGAACCTGATCGAGCCGCATACAGCGTTCGTAGGTCAGCGGCGACATACCGAAGCGGTTGTGAAAAATACTCTCCAGCGTACGTGGACTGACCCGGGCCGCTTCGGCGACTTCGTGCAAATGCAGGCTGCGTTGTCCGTGGGCGTGAATGAAATCCAGCGATCTTTGCAAGGCAATATTTGTCTTGGATGTGCCGGGTACTTTCTTGTCCCCCTCCGGGGAATGCAACATAGAAACACCGCTGAGTAAAAACGCTTCCATCGCCGCCTGTGCCGCTGGCAATTTCAGCCATTGCTCGCCGTGTTGGTCTAGGTTGCGCGTCATGTCGACCAACGCCGCCCACCAGGCGGACACAGCCGGGTTGTCCAAAGATTGCGTCAGACTGAACGGCAAACAAGCCTGACCGGGCGCGGCTGGCAGGCGTTGGTGCAGCAGTTTGCTTGGCACATGCACCATCAACATGGCGCAATCGCTGCTCCAGTTCATGGTGGTTTTGGCGTGCGGCAACAGCACGCCCATGGTGCGCGTGTCCACTTGCGCTTGTTGCCCATTGGAGTTGAGCAAGGCCGTGCCGCGCAACGGCAGTTGGAACAAATAAAAATCGCCGCGCACGCCGGGGTCTATGGTGACGTCGGCGCCGTAGCTCAGCACATTCAGCGACACCTGGTTCAGACGCACCTGGTTATGGCGGGCCTCAAACCGCGCAGCGTGGCCGGTGATTTCCAACCGGTGCGGCGACAACGCCAAGCCTATCAATTCCCTGGCCTCTTCGACTTTGCGGCTGCGGATCAAAGGGTAGTTGTCCAGCAGGTGGACGTTTGCCTGAAACCGGGGAAACATCTGGAAGGTCATGGTGAGCCCAACCGTTAAAGATAAAACAGTATATGCAAGCTCCATAACGAAACATTTGGGGGGCCTGGTCAGGGAAGGTGCTAGGTTCTTATTGCGTTTTTCGGATAAGAGTCAACGAAAATCGGATTGCCAAAGCCACTACCCCTGCACATAATAATATTTGCCTTTGCTTTCAGGAGTTTTTAATGAGCAATTCTCTGGCTTCCTTTGCTGCCGATATCGCCAGCGGCAAGATTCGCATCATCGATTTGACACATCCCTTGTCTTCCGACTTTCCTCCTTTGCAACTGCCGCCGCAATTCGGTCAGGTGGCGGCTTTCAAAATGGAGCAGATTTCCAAATACGACGACGCAGGCCCGGGCTGGTACTGGAACAACTTCAGCTGCGGCGAACACACCGGCACCCACTTTGACGCACCGGCGCACTGGGTCACCGGCAAAGACCACCCGAATAACACCGTCGACACCATCACGCCGGACAACTTCATCGCGCCCGTGGTGGTGGTTGACGCCAGCGCCGAGGTCAAGGCCAACCCGGACTGGCTGCTGACGGTCGAGTTTTTGCAAGCCTGGGAAGCCAAGCACGGCAAGATTCCTGCGGGTGCCTGGCTGGCGTTTCGCACCGACTGGTCTAAGCGCATCTCCGACCCGGTGGCGTATGTGAATATGCGCGAAGACGGTGCCCATACCCCCGGCCCGACACAGGCCACGGTGGAATGGCTGATCAAGGAACGCCATGTGCACGGTTTTGCGGTGGAAACCATCAACACCGACGCCGGCCAGTCCTATGCCTGGCCCATGCCTTACCCCTGTCACACTTTGATGCACGGCGCCAACCGCTTCGGTTTGCAATGCCTGACCAATCTAGACCAGTTGCCCGCTACCGGCGCTTTGATTATTTCGGCCCCGCTGAAAATCAAAGGCGGCTCAGGTAGCCCTTTGCGCGTACTGGCTTTGTTGCCCGCCTGATTTTTTTGCCTTCGATTTATTTTTTCCCTTCACTTCAAGGATATGACCATGAATTTCACCGACACCCCTGAATTTGCCGAACAGCGCCGCGCGTTTTTGCGTCACACAGGTTTGAGCCTGGCCGCCCTGGGCGCCAGCGGCCCCTTGCAGGTGCTGGCCCAAAACAGCAACACTTTGACGATTGCCTATAACGTCAGCCTGCCCTCCTGGGATCCGACCGTCGGTCCCTCGGCCGTCAACCCGACCATACAAGCGCTGTACAAAGCTGTGCTGTCGCAGTACATCGACCAGAATGCCGACTTGAGCCTCAAACCTGATTTGCTGACCAAGTGGGGCTGGAACGCCGATCGCAGCAAAATCAGCATGACCGTGCGCAAAAACGCCAAGTGGCACGACGGCAGCAAAGTCACCGCTGAAGACGTGGCTTGGTCGCTGATTCGCGCCGGTGACCCGAAAACCGGCAACCCTATTCAATTCGTCTGGGGCAAGGTCACCAACGTGAAGGCTGAAGGCGACACCGTCACCGCCGACGTCAAAGAATTCGAACCCGCCTTCTTCAAATGGATGGCATTCCTCACCGGCTACGTGTTGCCCAAGGCCTATTACGAGAAAGTTGGCAAAGAAGGTTTCGAGAAAAAACCTCTTGGCAGCGGCCCTTACATGGTCGAAGAGTTTGTCGCCGGTTCGCATATGAAACTCAAGGCCTTCGCCGACTACTTCGGCGGCAAGCCGGCGTTTGAGACTGTCATCGTCAAATTCGTCACTGACCCGTCAGCGCGGATTGCAGAAATCGAATCTGGCCGCTCGGACATGACCATGGAAATCCCTTTCGAGGAATACGACCGACTCAAAGCCAAGGGCTTTAGCGGCACCAACGCGCCGGTCACCGACATTGGCATGATTTTCCTCACCAGCCTGGGACCCATGCTAGACGTCAGAGTGCGCAAAGCGCTGGCCATGTCTATCAATAAAAAAGCGCTCACCGAAAAACTGCTCAAAGGTGCGGCTCAACCTATTGATACGCTGCAAGCACCGTCTTATGCTGCTTACGATCCAAGCACCAAAGTGGCTTACGACGTGGCCAAGGCCACCGATTTGATGAAGCAAGCTGGATTCACCAAAGAAAACCCCTTGCGCTTCAAAGTGCAGACTACACGCGGCTTCAAGCCCAAGGATTTCGAAGTCATGCAAGCCGTGGTCGGCATGTGGAAAAACATAGGTGTTGAAGCTGAACTCGAGGTCTACGAGATCGCCAAGCATTACGAACTGCGCGCCCAGCACAAGCTGGCACCTGCGGCCTTTTACAACTGGGGCAATGCCATCGGCGACCCATCAACTTCCACCGGTTTTGCCATGTTCACGCATTCACCGCACTCGGCCTGGAAAACCAAAGAAGTGGACGACCTGATCGGCCCGCTGTGGGGTGAGAAGGATGAAGCCAAGCGCATCGCCGGTTACAAAAAGGTAGACAAGTACATCGCTGAAAACGCTTGTGTGATTCCCTTGTTCCAGTACAACCAGACCGTAGTGTTCCGCAAAGGCTTAAACGCCGCACCGCACGGCGCTGGTTTTGTATTGCCGCAAACCGTCAAGAAGGCTTAATGCCTGATTGCCCGCCGGTTCAGCCGCAGACAACTGCGGTCGGACCGGTTTTTTGTTGGTTCGCAGGATCATGAATCCGCTGGTTTATCTCAAACGCGTGTTGATCGCCATTCCTACGCTGCTAGGCGTGGGCGTGGTGGTGTTCGTGCTCATGCGCGTGGTGCCCGGCGACCCTATCGCCATGATGATTGCGCCCGGTGCCAGCCCGCAGGACATACAAAACATGCGGGCCTTGTACGGCTTGGACAAGTCGATTGCGCAACAGTTTGTCATCTGGCTGGGCGAAGTGCTGCAAGGCCGCTTCGGTACTTCCATTACTTTTCGCCAGGACGTGTTGACGCTGATCGGTGAACGCTTGCCGGCCACGCTGGAGCTTGGTGGTGTCGCCATGCTGCTGGCCGTCTTGTTGGGAGGTGCTGCCGGTTTGTGGTCGGCTGCGCGCGACGGCGGCTGGGTCAGCAACCTGATAGACGCGCTGGTGGCTGTCATTCAATCCATTCCCGATTTTTTATGGGGACTGATGCTCATGCTGTTGTTCGGCGTGCTGTTGCCCTGGTTGCCGATTTCAGGGCGGCTGGACCCGGGTTTGAGCCAGCAGGCAGGCACCGGTTTTTTGTTGATTGATAGCTTGATTCACGCGCGCACAGAGCTGGTCAAGTCCTTGTTGCTGTACATGCTGGCCCCGGCGCTGTCGCTGGCTTTACCGGTGGCGGCCATGCTGGCGCGACTGCTTAAAGCTTCCATGCAAGAAGCAATGTCGAGCGACTATGTGATGCTGGCGCGCTTGAAAGGCATGTCTACCAGGCATGTGTTGCTGGTCGAGGCTTTGCCTAATGCGGTCACGCCTACGCTGTCCTTGTCGGCCGTGCAATTCGCTTTCATTTTGGGCGGCACGGTGCTGATCGAACGTTTGTTCAGCTACCCCGGCATAGGCAGTCTGGCGATTGACGCTGTCATCGGGCGTGACCTGCCATTGATACAAGCCATCGTGTTGACCTTTGCGCTGTTGTTCATCGCCATCAATATCGCGGTCGACGTGCTGGTGGTGTTTCTCAATCCGCGTTTGCGCGCTTCTCAAACTGCGTGATGCTCGTGCGCCTCGTTTTGATACCGCACACGAAAGCCCGCCATGGCTGACGCGAAACCCGTGTCTGTGTGGTTGCGTCTCAGACGCAACCCGCGTGTGCTGTTCGGCGGCGCTGTTTGTTTGCTATTGGTGCTAACCGCCTTGCTGGCTCCCTGGCTGGCGCCGCAAGACCCGGGGCAGCAGGAGTTGATGGCCTCGTTTGAAAAGCCTTTGCTGTTCGGTTACGCCGCATCGGACCCCAGCTTGCCAAACTATTGGCTGGGCAGCGACAACCTGGGCCGCGATGTGTTGTCTCGTTTGATCTACGGCGCACGCATTGCCATGTTGGTCGCAGTTATTTCAGCCACCCTGGCGGCGCTGCTGGGCTCCTTGCTGGGTGCGCTGGCGGGTTTTTACGGTGGGCGTATCGACAGTTTGATTTCCCGCATGGTCGATGTGTGGATGTCGTTTCCACCGGTGCTGTTGTCCATCGTGCTGGTGTCGGTGCTGGGTACGGGTTTGTGGTCGGTGATCGCTGCCATCGTCATCGTCGACTGGACCCGATTTTGCCGCGTGGTGCGGGCCGAAACACAGGCGCAGGCCGCGCTGGACTATGTGGTGTCGGCACGCATGTTAGGCATGCGTTCCTGGCAAATTGTGTGGCACGAGATACGCCCGAATGTGATGCCGCTCTTAATCACCTTGTTCACCCTGGAGATGGGTGTGGCAATTGTGGTCGAGGCTATTTTGAGTTTTGTCGGCTTGTCCTTGTCTTCAGGCGCGGCCACCTGGGGCGGCATGGTCGGCGAAGGACGTTTGTATGTGAACCAAGCGCCTTGGTTGATGGTCTTTCCTATGCTCTTGATGATGCTGGCTGTGCTTGGCTTGAATGCCTTGGGCGACGGTTTGCGGCGTGAGTTTGACCCGGTGATGACGCGATGAATAACAGCAATGCCACACCCGCTTTGCAGATCCGCGATTTGCACGTCGAAATTCGCCGCGCCGACACTTGGCTGCCCATATTGCGCGGCGTCAACTTCAGCGTTGCACCGGGCTGCATACACGCGCTGGTCGGCGAGTCCGGCGGCGGTAAATCCATGGTTGCCAAAGCAGTCACCGGTTTGCTCCCGCAGGCCGCACGCATCAGCGGCGGCAGCATTTGTATTGATGGTCAAGATGTCACGCATTGGTCTGAAAACCAATGGCGCACGCTGCGCGGCGGTGCGGTCAGCATGGTGTTGCAAGACCCGATGACGGCGCTCAATCCGGTGCGCCGCATCGGCGCGCAAATGGCCGATGTGCTGCGCGCGCACACTGCCGGCGCAGACATTGAAGCCACGCTGGTAGGCCTACTCGAGCAAGTGCAACTGCGTGAACCGCAAGCGGTGCTCAAAGCCTACCCGCACCAACTTTCGGGCGGCATGCGCCAACGTGTGGTGATAGCCATGGCCTGGGCTTGCCGGCCGCGTTTGATCATTTGTGACGAACCGACCACGGCGCTGGATGTGACGGTGCAAAAGCAAGTGCTGCGTTTGATTCATCGTCTGGCGGGCGAAGGCCAGGGCGTGTTGTTGGTCACGCACGACTTGGGCGTGGTTGCCAAGCTGTGCCGCAGCCTGTCGGTCATACACGCCGGGCGCATTCTGGAGGAAGGAAGCGTCGAAGCCGTGTTTGCGCAGCCCCAGCATGCATACACGCAAGCCCTGCTGGCAGCCACGCCGCGTTTTGACCGGCCTGAGCACACACTGGTGCCGGTGGACGACGGCTTGATCGACAGCTTGAACGCGCAAGCTCGTGCGTACGACAGTGAACGCGGGGTGAGCGCATGAGCCCGCCCTTGTTGCAAGTCAAAGGTCTGGGCTTGAGCCTACCGGACATGGCGCACAAAAGCTTGTTTGCAGCAGCGCCTATGAAGCGCATTTTCAGCAACATCAGTTTTGAGTTGCAGGCAGGTTCTTCCTTGGGCGTGATTGGCGAATCTGGCAGCGGTAAGTCGACGCTGGCGCGCGCGCTCACGCTGATCATGCCGCCGCAAGAAGGTGAATTGCTGTTTCGCGGCGAGTCTGTGTTGGCTTTCAATGACCAACAGCGCATCAACTACCGCAGCCAGTTGCAAATGATTTTTCAGGACCCGATGTCCTCGCTGAATCCGCGACGGCGCATCAGCGACATCATTGCCCAGCCTTTGCAAGTGCTGGGGCGCGACCTGAATACTTCGGACCGCCAAGACAAAGTCATGCAGTTATTACGCCGCGTCGGTCTCGACAGTTCTTTGGCTTCGCGCTATCCGCACCAGTTGTCCGGCGGTCAACGCCAGCGGGTCGGCATTGCGCGCGCACTCGCGCTGCAACCGGTGGCTTTGATTGCAGATGAAGTCACCTCGGGCCTGGACGTGTCGGCGCAGGCGCGTATTGTGGCGCTGCTGCAAGCCTTGCGCCGCGAAGAGGGCTTGGCGCTGATTTTCATCAGCCACGATTTGTCGCTGGTGCGCAGCCTGTGCGATGACGTGTTGATACTGCGCCAGGGTGAAGTCATGGAGCAGGGCGCAGCAGCACAGATTTTTTCGCAACCCCGGCATGCATACACCCGGGATTTGATGGACGCGATCGCCTTGCCCGAGCCCGATGCGGGCTGGCTGGAACGCGGCCAGACCACGGCAGGCGCTTAGGCGCGACAGACTGGAGCGAACATGGCAGAACGTTCATTCACCAAAGAAGTACAACAACTGCTGGCCGAGCCCGGCACGGTGTTTCATGGCGAAGGCATATTGGCGGTGACCAAGGCGCTGCTTGAATGCGGTGTCGGTTACGTGGCCGGTTACCAGGGCTCGCCGATTTCGCATTTGATGGATGTGCTGGCCGATGCCCAACCCATATTGCAACAACTCGGCGTGCATTTCGAGTCCAGCGCCAGCGAGGCCACCGCAGCGGCCACTTTGTCGGCGTCGGTGATGTACCCGATCCGCGGCGCGGTCACCTGGAAGTCCACGGTAGGCACCAATGTTGCGTCTGACGCTCTGGCCAATCTGGCCTCGGGCGGCGTCACCGGCGGCGCGCTCATCATCATCGGCGAAGACTACGGCGAGGGCTCGTCCATCATGCAAGAGCGCAGCCATGCGTTCGCCATGAAATCGCAAATCTGGTTGCTTGACCCGCGCCCGAATCTGCCGGCCATCGTCAAAGCCGTACACGACGGATTTGAATTGTCTGAGGCCAGTCATACACCGGTGATGCTGGAGTTACGCGTGCGTTCCTGCCATTTGCACGGCAGCTTTGTTACACAAGCCAACCGCGCGCCCGCATTCACTTTGAAGCAGGCGCTTGAAACACCAGTGCGCGACACCAGCCGCATCGTGTTGCCGCCTGCCAGTTATTTGCACGAGCATGAAAAAATTTTGGACCGCTGGCCGGCGGCTGTTCGTTTCATTAAAGAGCGCGGTTTGAACGAGTTTTTTGATGGCGATTTGAAGGACATAGGCATCGTCATGCTGGGCGGCATGTACAACAACGTGATGCGCGCCATGATGGCTTACGACATGGCCGACATTTACGGCAAATCGCGTATTCCGCTTTATGTGATGAATGTCGCCTACCCGGTGATAGACGAAGAAATACAACGGTTTTGTGAAGGCAAAAAAGCCATTTTGATGATTGAAGAAGGCCAGCCCGAGTACCACGAACAGGCCATACATACGGTGCTGGGTCGCGCGCAAATCCGCACCATGGTGCACGGCAAAGACATGCTGCCGCAGGCCGGTGAATACACGGTGCAAACCTTGAAGCGCGGGCTTCAAGCCTTTCTCTCCAAGTACCACCCGGCGGCGCTGGCTAAACCGGTGTCAATCGGTATGCCGGTCAAACCATCGCAAGCGGTGCAGCAGGCTGGTGCCGTCATCGATCAGGTGAAAACGCAAGTCAGTGGCGCGGCGCAAGCGCAGGCTGCGGTGGCTGCCATGACGCGCTTGGCAGCGCCCGAACTGGCCACGGTGGTACCGGCGCGCCCTCCCGGGTTTTGTGTCGGTTGTCCGGAGCGGCCAATTTTTTCTGCCATGACCTTGGTGCAGCAAGACTTGGGCATGCACCATATTTCGGCCGACATAGGTTGCCATTTGTTCGCCGCCATGCCGCCGTTTCATTTGGGCGCGACCACCATGGGCTATGGTCTGGGCGCATCAAGCGCAGCCGCTATGAATGTCGAGGCGGGCAAACGCTCCATTTCGGTGATGGGTGACGGCGGTTTCTGGCACAACGGTCTGGCCAGCGGCATAGGCAATGCAGTATTTAATAAGGCCGACGGCGTGATCGTCATTGTGGACAACAACTACTCGGCTGCCACGGGCGGTCAGGACTTGCTGTCATCCCGCTCGCAAAAAGACAACCGCAGCATGCAACACCCCATCGAAGCCGCTGTGCGCGGTGTCGGCGTGGAATGGGTGAAGACCGTGGACTACACCTACGACGTCAAGTACATGCGCGATGTGTTGAACGACGCATTGACCACCGATTACCAGGGCCCTAAGGTAGTGATCGCGCAAAGCGAATGCATGCTGAACAAGCAACGCCGCGTCAAACCGCAAATCGCCGCAGCGGTGAACAGCGGCGACCGCGTAGTGAAAGAAAAATTTGGCGTAGACGCCTCGGTGTGCAGCGGCGACCACGCGTGCATGCGACTCTCGGGTTGCCCGTCTCTCACTTTGAAAAACAGCGGCGACCCGCTCAAGCCGGACCCGGTGGCGCATGTGGACGACGGCTGTGTGGCCTGCGGGCATTGCGGCGAAGTGGCCGACGCGGCAGTGTTGTGCCCGTCGTTTTATCGTATCGAGTGGGTGCGCAACGCCGGTGCATTTGAAAAATGGTTTCACGGTTTGCAGCAAACAGTGGTGGGTTGGATGCAGCTTCGACAGCAGCGCAGCTTGAACGCACGCGCTTTGTACCAGGACGTTGACGCATGAGCGCGCCGCGCACACTGGGCGCCGACCCGTCTTCTCCTATCACCATCGCCATTCTCGCCATGGGCGGGCAGGGTGGCGGTGTATTGGTCGACTGGATCGTCGATCTGGCTACGCACAATCACTATTTGGCGCAGGCCACCTCGGTGGCAGGTGTGGCGCAACGCACTGGCGCCACGATTTATTACATTGAGTTGTATGCGCAGGCGCACATTGCCGCTAGCGGCAAGACACCGGTGCTGGCGCAAATGCCGGTGCCCGGCGAGGTCGATATCGTCATCGCCTCCGAGTTGATGGAAGCCGGTCGCGCCATGCAACGCGGCTTGGTCACTTCAGACAGAACCACACTCATCACTTCTTCACACCGGGATTACGCGACGCTGGAGAAAGTCAATCCAGGCAACGGTATTGCCGATGCCTCTGCGGTACTCACCGCTGGTGTCACGCATGCCAAACGGTTTTTGCACGACGACATGCAAGCAATTGCCGCGCAACAGCGCAGCGTCTTGTCGGCGGCTTTGTTCGGTGCGCTGGCCGGTGCCTCTGAGTTGCCGTTTCAAGATGCTGCTTACGAAGACACGATCCAGCGTGCTGGTATAGGCGTGGAGGCCAGTCTGCGTTGTTTTCAAGCAGGTTTGCAATCAACCCGTCAACCGGTGAAGCAAGAGCTTGTGCAAGACCCCATGGCTACCGCGCCGCGTCCTTTGCCCGCTCGTGCAGCCGCTGCTCAGGTCGAGCCCTTGCGTGCCCGCATTGAAAAAGAATTCCCACGCGAATGCCACGCCATGTTGGGTGCAGGCTTGCAACGCGTGCTCGAGTTTCAAGACATCGCCTATGGCTGTGAATACCTGGAGCGCATGTCAACTTTGCATCAACACGGACTGGCGCACGGCGGTGCAGCGCACGCGCACCTGGCTACGCTGGAAGCGGCGCGCTGGGTGGCGGTGGCCATGTCTTACGACGATGTGATTCGCGTGGCCGAACTCAAAACACGTTGGCAACGTACGCAGCGCTTGCGCGAGGAGGTCGGTGCCGGTAGGGATGAAGTCGTTGGCAGCGTGGAGTTTTTTCACCCGCGTATCGAAGAGGTATACGGTCTGATGCCTGCGTCCTGGTGCCGTTGGATAGAAGGTAGCTCTGTCTTGAAAAAACTGTTGCTGGCTTTGATCGGCGACGGAAAGCGCTTGCGCTCGCATACCGTGTTTGGTCATAGCGTTTTGCATGCCTTGGCGAGTTTGCGCCGGTTTCGCCGCCACAGCCAGCGGCATGCGGTGGAAACCGCTCATCTGACGCAGTGGTTGGACACAGCCAAAGCGCTGATACCCGCAGATTATTTGCTGGCCGTTGAAGTCATTCGTTGTCGCCGTTTGGTCAAAGGCTATAGCGACACGCATGCACGCGGCAGCAGCAAATTTGATCGCTTGTTGCAAGCTGCACCTGCAATGGTCGGGCAAGACAACGCTGCCGCACAATTGGCGGCATTGCGCAAGAAAGTGGAAAACGAAGCTTCGCAGGCGAAAGTGCCCCGACGAAGCGAGCGCTTGCAGGCAATGTGATTAAATCTAAGTCAATGTTAATTTTTGAGGAGACCAGTAAATGACGACACGCATGATGGACATTCAAGCCGGGGACAAAAGCGGTACGTTTCAAGGCTATTTGTCGCTGCCTGCCAGCGGCAGCGGACCGGGTCTGGTGATTGCACAGGAAATTTTCGGCGTCAACATTTCCATGCGCGAAGTGGCCGACTATTACGCGCAAGAAGGTTATGTGGTGCTAGTCCCCGATTTGTTCTGGCGTCAGGAGCCCGGCGTGCAACTTGGTTACACGCCTGAAGACTGGCAACGCGCCTTCGGTTTTTACCAGGGCTTCGACGAAGCCAAGGGCGTTGAAGACATACAGGCCAGCTTGAACGCCTTGCGTACCATGGCCGAGGTGCAAGGTCAGCCCGGTGTGCTGGGTTTTTGCCTGGGCGGCAAACTCGCTTACCTTGCTGCTTGTCGCACCGACGCTTCGGTTAGCGTGTCTTACTACGGTGTCGGCATAGACAAAGCTTTGAACGAAGCTTCCAATATCAAAAACAAGCTGGTGCTGCATATTGCAGAAAAAGACCAGTTCTGTCCGCCTGAAGCGCAAGCTGCCATCACCAGTGCACTGGCAGCTCATCCGCAGGTGGAGACTTATGTGTATCCCGGTGTTGACCATGCGTTTGCCCGCAACGGCGGCGACCATTTCGACAAACCGGCGGCTTTGATGGCGCACCAGCGCAGCATGGCTGCATTCAAAGCCGCCATCGGCCCGAACTTCAACCTGTCAGCGCTGTGGGATAAACATTGCGAATACGAATTCGCCACCCGCGATGTGGCGGCCACCATGTCGACCATGGTGGATGAGCCTTACGTCAACCACATCCCGACCATGACCGGTGGTGTCGGCCACAAACTGTTGGCGCATTTCTACCAAAACCATTTCGTCAACAGCAACCCGCCCGACACCAGCTTGATTCCGATTTCACGCACCGTGGGTGCCACACAAATTGTCGATGAAATGCTGTTTTGCTTCACCCACACCTGTGAAGTGCCGTGGATGCTGCCCGGGGTTGCACCGACCGGCAAGCGCGTGGAAATTCCTTTGATCGCGATCGTGAAATTCCGTGGCGACAAGCTCTATCACGAGCATATTTACTGGGATCAGGCCAGCGTGCTGGTGCAAATCGGCAAGCTCGACCCCAAAGGCTTGCCGGTGGCAGGTGTGGAGACCGCGCACAAATTGCTGGACGAAACCTTGCCTTCAAACTCTTTGATGGGCGCGTCTTGGAAACCGCCGCACTGAGCGACACGCAACACTGCCTTAGGGCTGAGTCTGCACTATGACCCGAACCCGTTCCTTTGCTGCTACACACAGAGGGCGGGTTTTTTATTTGTTTGGCAAAACCGGCTTGAATTATCTATAATAAGATTAATAATCTCCTGAAATGGATAGCCATGACTGACATAACTTCCACTTACACGGGTGGGCGGGCAACAGGCTCCGGGGCATTCGCTGTCACTGCTTCAGTTAACGCTGCGCAGGCCGCAATCGTTGATGACGTATCCGTTTTCGACCTGATCAATCTGGATCTGTGGCAACAAACCCTGCAAGTCCGCGAGGGTTTGCCGGCGGCCTACGTCGCTGAAATGAGCGAGGCTTTGTCTATCTCTCGCGTTTTGTACCTGGAGGGGCTGGATTTACCGCGTAGCACCATAGAGGCGCGTATCAAAAACAAAACACCGCTGACCAGAGCCGAAGGCGCTGCGGTACTGCGATCTGCCAAAGCCTTGCGCAAGGCGCAAGAGGTTTTGGAGGACAACCTGGCCGCAGCGCAATGGTTTAAGCGCAGTAACCGGAGTTTAGGCGGCGTCACGCCGGTCTCATTGATGGACACTGACAGCGGTTATGAGTTGGTGATCAAGACCTTGGGTCGGATTGAGTACGGCGTGGTCGCCTGATGGCCTCAGCTGAGTCCGCCCCGGTCACCGTCTGGCGAATTGCCAAACACACCCGGGAATTTGCGGCAGATGAGCTCAGCGGGGGCGGCGCAGCCGCGGTCGGCGGGCGTTGGAACAGCGAAGGTAAGCATGTGGTTTACGCGGCCACTTCTGTTTCGCTTTGCGTGTTGGAAACCCTGGCGCACCTAGGGGATGACATACATTGCCGCAACCGTTTTCTGGTTGCCATAGACATACCAGTCAGGCTGTGGACCGAACGTCAAACGCTGAGCGCGCAAGAGTTACCTCAAACTTGGCTGGTCGAAACTGCCGGTATGGACACCGTGAGACTTGGTGACCGTTGGCTGACCCATGCCAATGAACTGTTGTTGCTGGTGCCGTCTGTCATCGTGCCCGAAGAATTCAATCTGTTGATCAATCCCGGTCACAAGCATGCCCGACACATCAAAGCCAGAGTCGTCAGACCATTTATATACGACCCGCGTCTGGCTTAGTACGGCTCCGGTAACTGCCGGTTCAGGCGCAGCATCAACAGACCGGCACCGACCAAAAGTAGCATGCCGCACCAAGCCATGCCATTTGGGACATCGCCCCAAATGACAAAGCCCGCCACTACAGCAGTCAGCAAACCCATATAGCGAAACGGCGCGATCACACTCATGTCAGCCATGCGCGTGGCCAGGATCAGGCAGAAATAACCGCTGCTCAAAAACACGGACGCTGCGGCCATCATCAGCCAATGCAAGGGCGACACTGCCACCCAATCAATCCACAGGCTCCAGATACCGGCCATGACGGTGGCGGTCAGCGCTGTTCCCGTAGCGATCGCATTAGAGGGCACTTGATGCGGAATAAAGCGCACACACATATCGCGCATGGCATGCAGACAGGTGCCGCACAGCGCAACCCAGGCCCAGGCGTTAAAGCCTTCAGCTTGCGGTTGCACCACCAGCAACACACCTGCAAAACCCAGTCCGATGATCAGCCAGTTGCGCAGACTCACGTGCACACCGAGCAGCAGTCCGGATAACAAAGCGATCAGCAGCGGCGTAGACATATTGATGGCGGTGGCGTTACCCAGTGGCATATTGAACAGGGCGCTCAAATAAACCAGACTGGCCGCGCCGTCCAACAAGGACCGCGCCAGCACCCAGCGTTGCGTCATATGCAATCGCCACTCCCGCGTGAGTGCTTGCGGGTCTGTCATGCGTGCCAGCAACAACAGTACAACGACAGATAACAGGCCGCGTAAAAAAATAAGCTGAGCAGCGGGCAAGGTATGGCTGACGAATTTGACCAGTATGTCGTTCATGACAAAAGACACCATTCCGGCCGACATGGCGATCACGCCACGCCGGTTGTAGTCCAGGGTCACAGTGTGTCGATGAAACTGCGCAGTTTGTCCGAGCGGCTGGGGTGCTTGAGTTTGCGCAAAGCCTTGGCTTCGATTTGACGAATGCGCTCGCGCGTCACATCAAACTGTTTGCCCACCTCTTCCAGCGTGTGGTCGTTGTCCATCTCGATACCGAAACGCATGCGCAGCACTTTGGCTTCGCGCGGAGTCAGGCCGTCGAGGATTTCCTTGACCACATCACGCAAACCGGCTTGCATGGCGGCTTCGATAGGCGCGGTGTTGGCACCGTCTTCGATGAAATCGCCCAAGTGTGAATCGTCGTCGTCGCCGATCGGCGTTTCCATGGAAATCGGCTCTTTGGCGATCTTCATGATCTTGCGGATTTTGTCTTCGGGCATTTCCATTTTTTCCGCCAGCACAGACGCATCAGGCTCGAAGCCGAATTCTTGCAAGTGTTGACGGCTGATGCGATTCATCTTGTTGATGGTCTCGATCATGTGAACCGGAATACGGATGGTGCGCGCCTGGTCGGCGATAGAGCGGGTGATGGCCTGACGAATCCACCAAGTGGCGTAGGTGGAGAACTTGTAGCCGCGACGGTATTCGAACTTATCGACGGCCTTCATCAAGCCGATATTGCCTTCTTGGATCAAGTCCAGGAATTGCAAACCACGGTTGGTGTATTTTTTGGCGATAGAGATGACCAAACGCAAGTTGGCCTCGATCATTTCTTTTTTGGCGTTGCGCGAGGCGCGTTCGCCTTCGTTCATGCGCTTGTTGATGTCCTTGAGTTCGGCCAAGGGTACGACCACGCGGTTTTGTATGTCAGTCAGTTTGGTTTGCAATTCCTGGATAGCAGGAATGTTGCGGGTCATGGTGACCGACCAGTTTTTACCTGCGGCTGATTGCTTTTCCACCCATTTCAGGTTCAACAGATTGGTGGGGAATTCTTTGATGAACATTTCTTGCGGCATACCGCAACGGTCGACGATGATGCGGCGCAGTTCGCGTTCTTTTTTGCGCACATCATCAACCTGCGAGCGCACCAGATCACACAGCTTTTCGATGGTGCGCGCGGTGAAGCGCACGGTCATCATTTCTTCGCTGATGGATTTTTGAATCTTCATGTAGGCCGGAGTGCCGTAGCCTTCTTTGTCGAAGCTTTTGCGTAGTTTGTCGAACAAGCCTTGAATACGGTCGAGGCGTGTCAACGCTTCGCTCTTGAGTTCTTCGAGTTTTTTGGTCAGGGCTTTAGAGCCGCCTTTGCCGTCGTCGTCGTCAGAGTCATCGAACTCGTCGAAGTCTTCTTCGGCCACATAGTCGTCGGCTTCGTTGGCGTTGGTGAAACCGTCAACGATGGTAGAGATGACCACTTTGTCTTCGCGGATATCGTTCGCCATGCGCAAAATTTCTGCGACGGTGGCGGGGGATGCGCTGATGGCTTCCATCATGGCCATCAAGCCGCCTTCGATGCGTTTAGCGATTTCAATTTCGCCTTCGCGGGTCAGCAGTTCAACCGTGCCCATTTCACGCATGTACATGCGCACCGGATCGGTGGTGCGGCCGAATTCGCTGTCTACGGTGGACAAGGCGGCTTCGGCTTCTTCTTCGGCTTCTTCTTCACTGGCCACAGTCGGGCCGGTGTTGTTGATGATCAGCATCTCGGCGTCGGGTGTTTGCTCGAACACCGCCACACCCATGTCGTTCAACATCGTGATCACAACTTCCAGCGTTTCTGCGTCAACCAGTTTGTCCGGCAGGTGGTCGGAGATTTCGCCGTGCGTCAGGTAGCCGCGCGTCTTGCCCAGCTTGATCAGGGTTTTCAGGCGCGAGCGGCGCTTGGCCAGGTCTTCTTCGGACAACACAGTTTCGTCAAGACCGAACTCTTTCATCAAGGCGCGTTCTTTGGCCTTGCTGATTTTCATGCGCAAAGGCTTGACTTTTTCGCCGCTGGCGGCTGGCGTCTCTTCAGCGAACTCGGCTTCAAGGTCAACGATATCGTCTACTTCCGTGATGACTTTTTTGCTGGCTTTCCCTTTGGCCGCTGGCTTAGCGGCGGCTTTGGACGGCTTGGCGCGTTCGGCAGAGGGCGCAGCTGGTTTGCTTGTACTTTTTGCAGCTGGTTTGGCTGCTGTTTTTGCAACCGGCTTGGCTGCGGTTTTGGCCACAGGTTTTGTTGCCGGTTTGGTGGTAGTTTTAGCTACGGGTTTGGCTGCGGGCTTAGCGGCAGTTGTCACGGCGGGTTTGGCAGAAGAGGCTTTGGTCACGGGTTGGGTCACAGGTTTAGCAGGGGTTTTGGAAACGGGTTTGGCAGCGGGTTTGGCCGCCGTTTTGACTGAGGCTTTCACAACGGGTTTGGCCGCAGGTTTGGCGGCGGTCTTGGGCGCAGGCTTGGTGATAGCTTTGCTTACAGATTTGGCGACGGGCTTGGCGGTTTTTTTGGCAGTCATGTCAATCCTCAGGCAATAAAAAAGGTTACACGCGAGCGCAGAGCGCGTGAAGGCTGATCATCGAGGGCAAACAAGCTGGTGGGGCGAACATTTGGAATGCAGTCCTAGCGGTGAATGGCGGGTCGTGAGCTGTGTGTCACTGTTGGCCGGGCCCGGAGGTGTTGCTGTCGCGCTTGTCAGTGGGAATTATTATACCAGAGGGGATTTTTTTAAACTCGCCAGACGACTATTCAACATTTTGATCTGAGCGTAAGCCGCCGGATCGCTGGCCATGCGCCGGGTCAGTTCGTCGATTTGCGTGGACACATGCGCTTTCTCCAACTCCAACATGATGCTTTGCAATTCACTGACATCGTTGTCCATATCGACCGGGGCGCTGGCAAGCAATTGCATCAACATGTCTTCGTCTTCATGGCCGCGCAAACCTTCACGCAAGGCCGCCAGCGGTTGCACGCCATGCTCCTGCGATTGACTGTCTAGCCAGCTGAACAAAGGTCCGTGCGGCGCCGGCAAGTCCATCAGCATGTGTTGCTGTGGCAAAGCCAGCGCTGACCACTGTGCCATGTCGGTGAACAGGATTTGCAAAGCCCGGTCCTGGCGTACCGGCGCTTTGCGACGCATGCTGACGGGACTTGATGATCTGCGCGGCGCGCTTGTCTCGCGCGGTTTGCCGCCGCTTTGTCCGGGTGTAGCCGTGCGCTGCGTTTTGGCGCTGCTGTCACCCAGCCACAGTCTTTGCAATTCACGCGTGCCTATGCCGACCAGGTCGGCGAGCTCATTCAGCAACTGCGTTTTCAACACGCCGTCGGGCAACGCCAGCCACAGCGGCCTGGCCTGCGAGGCCAGCAGGGCGCGGCCTTCGGCACTGTCTATGTCGCAGCCGTCGCGCGCCACATCCACCAGAAAACGGCTCAAAGGGGTGGCGTCTGATACCAGTCGTGCAAACGCCTCGCTGCCGTGCTCGCGTATGTAGCTGTCGGGGTCGTGTTCAGCCGGCAAAAACAAAAACTTGACGTTGCGCACATCGCTGGCATAGGGCAGGGCGCAGTCTAACGCTTTGCGCGCAGCGCGTCGGCCGGCGGCGTCGCCGTCAAAGCTAAACACCACCGCGTCGGTGAAGCGAAACAGTTTTTGCACATGGTCGGTGGTGCAAGCCGTACCCAGCGTTGCCACCGCATTGGCAAAGCCCGATTGCGCCAGCGCCACCACGTCCATATAGCCTTCGGTGACCAGCACATAACCCGCTTCGCGCAAGGCGGTGCGCGCTTCAAACAAACCGTAGAGTTCGCGGCCTTTGCTGAACACCGGGGTTTCGGGCGAGTTCAGGTATTTGGGCGTGCCGTCACCCATGACACGCCCGCCAAAGCCTATGCATTCGCCTTTGACATTGCGGATGGGGAACATGATGCGGTCGCGGAAACGGTCGTAGCGCTTTTCTTCGGCGCCGTCTTCGGTGTTGCTGATCAACAAGCCGGACTCGACCAGCAGCGGGTCTTGGTAATCGGCAAACACACTGGCCAGGCTGCGCCAGCCTTCGGGCGCGTAGCCCAGACCGAAAGCCTTGGCGATGTCGCCGGACAGGCCGCGCCCCTTCAGGTAATCGATGGCGCGGGGACTGGTTTTCAGTTGTTTGCGGTAAGCCTCACCGGCTTTTTCCAGCACGTCGTTGAGCGTGACCTGGCGCTGGCGTTGCTGGGCGGCGCGTTGGCGTTCCTGCGGATCGGCTTCGTCTTCGGGCACTTGCATGCCGTAGGACTGGGCCAGATCTTTCACCGCTTCGATGAAATTCATGCCGCTGTGCTCCATCAGAAAACCGATGGCATTACCGTTTTTGCCGCAGCCGAAGCAATGGAAAAACTGCTTGCTCGGGCTGACAGAAAACGACGGCGATTTCTCGCCGTGAAACGGGCACAAACCCATGTAATTCGCCCCACCTTTTTTCAGTTGTACATAGCGGCCGACCACTTCAACCACATCGGTGCGCGCTATCAACTCCTGAATGAAAGACTGGGGAATCGCCATGGCTGTCAGTCGCCGCTGACCGAACCCTCGCGACGCGGATCGGCGGCGCCCAGCCAGCCTTCACCTTTGCGTTGAATCGCTTGCAAACCGCTATGCATCCGAGTTTGCTGCACTTCGTGTCCGCGGGCTTTGAGGCCATCGACTGTGGCTGCGGGGAAGCGGCCGCTTTCCAGCAACAGCGGGCCGTTGGCGGCGGCAACACCTGAGTGCGGCTGTTTGATGGCGGCTTGCGCGTCCAGGCCGTTGTTCAACATGGCCCACAGGGTCTGGCTGGTGTAGTGAATGATCATTGGGCCGCCGGGGCTGCCCAGGTTGGCCATCAGCGGGCCGCGTTGTCCGCCGGCGTCGCTGGCATAGACCAGGATGGGGTTCATGGAAGAACGCGGGCGTTTGCCGGCTTGCAAGCGGTTGGCTACCGGCACGCCGTTGGCGTCGCGCGGCACAAAGCTGAAATCGGTCAACTGGTTGTTCAGCAAAAAGCCGCCGCGCAGGCCGGGACTGACCATAAGGCGCGCGCCGAAGCCGCTTTCGATGGAGGTGGTCATGGACACCGCCCGGCCCTGGGCGTCGACCACGCTGATGTGGCTGGTGCCATATTCAGGCTGGTCAGCCATGGGGGCATAACTCGTGGTCGTGTTGCCCGGGTTGCCCGCCGGTGCATCGACCATGCGACGTGGAGAAATCAACTCGGCACGCTGTTGCAAATAAGCCGGTTGCAGCATGCTGCTCCAGTCTTTGCCGGGCGCGGTCACAAAGGCCGGGTCTGCGACAAACTGCGCGCGGTCGGCAAAGGCCAGGCGGGCGGCTTCGTTGTAGTTATGCAGCCAGTCAACGCTTTGCATATCGTTGACGGGGCGGGCCTGGGCAGACAGCATGCCGAAGATCTGGCCCATGGCGATCAGGCCGGATGAAGGCGCACCGGCACCGCAGATATGCATGGTTTTGCCGTCAGATTGCGTGCCGCTGTTCGAGAAGCACATAGCTTCGCGCACTTCGGGACGGTATTTGCTCATGTCTGCCATGGTTAGCAGGCCGGGGTTGTTGGCGTACTGCTGCACACGGTTGACGATGGTTTGTGCCAGCGCTCCGGTGTAGAAAGCATCTGCACCATCCTTGGCGATCAGTTTGTAGACCTTGGCCAGACCAGGGTTGGTCAGGCGATGGCCGACCGGCAGCGGTGTGCCGTTGGGTTTGAAAAAGTAAGCGACCGATTGCGGGTCTTTCAGCAACGTGGGTTCGGCTTTGAGCAATGCGTGCAGTCGCGCGCTGATGGGGAAGCCGGTTTCGGCGATTTTTATCGCCGGTTTAAAGAGCGCGGCCCAAGGCAATTTGCCGTGTTGTTTGTGTGCCAGCGCCATCATGCGCAACAGACCGGGCACGCCCACAGCACGACCGCCTGCCACCACGTCGTTAAAGCTTAGCGCTTTGCCGTTCAACATGAAGATGTCGGAGGGCGCCAGCAAGGGCGCGGTTTCGCGGCCGTCGAACACTTGGAGTTGCTTGCCGTCGTCGTGCACCAGAAAAGCGCCGCCGCCGATGCCACTGGACTGCGGTTCGACGAGGGTCAACACGAGTTGCACAGCAATCGCTGCGTCAACCGCTGAACCGCCTGCTTTGAGGATTTGCAAACCGGCAGCGCTGGCCAACGGGTTGGCCGATGCCACGCCACGGTGTTGAAACGGCATACCGGCTTTTTCGGTGTCGGCTTTGGCGGGCGCTTGCGGTGCTTTGTTTTTAGCAAAAGCGACAGAACTGCCGAGCAGCAACAAGCAAGCGGTATGCACGCTCAAGCGGGCGGCGAAAGGAAGAAGTTGGTTTGTCATGATGTGTGTTTTCTTAAGAGTTATTTCGGGGGCAGGCGGATGGCACCGTCAAGGCGGATGACTTCGCCGTTGAGCATGTCGTTGTCAAGAATGTGCATGACCAGTTTGGCGTAGTCCTGCGGCGTGCCCAGACGCGACGGGAAGGGCACACCGGCTGCCAATGCTTCCTGTACTTCCTTGGGCATGGAGAACATCATTGGCGTGCCAAAGATGCCGGGGGCAATCGTCATATTGCGAATGCCGAGTTTGGACAAATCGCGGGCAATCGGCAGGGTCATGCCGACGATGCCGCCCTTGGACGCGGCGTAAGCTGCCTGGCCGATTTGGCCGTCATAGGCAGCAACAGAGGCTGTCGAAATCAGCACGCCGCGCTCGCCGGTGTCTTCCGGTGTGTTGGTGCTCATGGCCTGGGCGGCCAGGCGGATCATATTGAAGCTGCCGATAAGGTTGATATTGATGGTGCGCTGAAAGCCTGCCAGCACGTGAGGGCCGGATTTACCAACGGTGCGCTCGGCGGTGGCAATGCCGGCGCAGTTGATCAGACCGGACAGCTTGCCTAGAGTCTGCGCCTTGGCAACGACAGCGGCCGCTTGTTCCTCGTTGGAGACGTCGCAGTGCATAAACACACCGCCGAGTTCAGTTGCAATGGCCAGGCCTTTTTCATCCTGCATATCGGCAATCACCACCTTGGCGCCGTGTTGCGCCAACAGGCGCGCCGTGCCTTCGCCCAGACCGGACGCGCCGCCGGTGACAATGAAAACGTTGTTTTTAATTTGCATAAGAGCCTTTCAATAAACATCCGGCTGCACCTGCAGCCGCTAACTCAAAGATTATGGCAGTGACGGCCTGCCACAATCCGGCTATTACTTACTAAGTTGATCTAGATCTATATGAATCTCTTACAGCGCGTTCACCTGGCCTGTGTGCTGCTCTTGCTGGCCGCTTGCGCCACCGTGCCGCCGCCTGCCAAACCTGTGCTGCCTGTTACCGATAACTCACCGCCGGTGGCTCCCACAACACCGCCACCGCCTAAAAAAATCCCCAAATTGGGTTTGGCTCTGGGCGGCGGGGCGGCGCGCGGTTTTGCCCACATAGGCGTGTTGCAGGTGTTGGAAGAAGAAGGCATCAAGCCTTCGCTGGTGGTCGGTACCTCGGCCGGCAGCGTGGTTGCATCTTTTTATGCCAGCGGCAAAACCGGTCAGCAGTTGCAATGGCTGGCCGACACCATGGACGAAACCCAGTTCACCGACTGGGCCAACCCGTTCAGCGGTCGCGGCATATTGCGCGGCGAAGCGCTGGGCAAATACATCAACAGCCAGTTGAACGGCATGAAGATAGAAGACATGAAGTTGCCGCTGGGCATAGTCGCCACCGATTTGCGCACAGGCGACGGTATTTTGTTCAGGCGCGGCGATGTGGCCACGGCAGTGCGCGCTTCCAGCGCTGTGCCCTCGGTGTTTGAGCCGGTACAAATTGCGGGTAAAGATTTTGTCGACGGCGGTTTGGTGTCACCGGTGCCGGTGCGTTATGCGCGGCAAATGGGCGCGGACCTGGTGCTGGCGGTGGATATTTCCAGCCGCCCCGAGGACGCTAAAACCACGGACATGCTCAAAGTGCTTTTACAAACCTTCAGCATCATGAGCAAGAGCATCAGCCAGCTGGAATTGACCCAGGCCGATGTGGTGGTGCGACCGGCCTTGCCCGACATAGGCAGCACCGAATTTTCGGCGCGCAAGAAAAGCATAGAAGCCGGACGCGCGGCCATGAAGCAGGCGATGCCGCAGTTGCGGGCTTTGCTGGCGCAATAAAAAAAGCCCTCAGTCTCAAAACAAGGCGAGCCATAAAAAAAGGCCCGCCTTGTGAGCGGGCCTTGTAAACGAATCCCTGAACCAGTGTTCCTGAGGATCCGAGGAGACAATCTTTACATGCTGATTAACGCTTGCGTGAAGCAGGCTTGGCAGTCGCTGTGGCAACGGTTGATGTGGCCAGGGCTTGCATATTCGCTTCAGCAGCTTCGGTAGCTTGCTTGACCGCTTTTTGCACGCTCTCGATAGCGGTTTGGCTGGCAGACATGGCTGACTTCATCATGGCAACGGCGCTTTCAGAACCGGCGGGGGCGTTTTTGGAGACAGAGTCAACCAGACCGAAAACAGATTTTTGTGCTTCAGCAGCTTTGCCTTCGACAGCTTCGCCGAATTCCTTGCTGGTGGTGGAAGCGATTTCGTACACGTGGCGGCTGAAAGCAACGGCTTTTTCGCTCAGGGGTTGCAGGTAACCAGCTTGCAAAGCCATCAGTTCCTGCACGTCTTTGACGTTCATGGCTGCATGGGCTTGTGACTGGGTGTCAGCAATGGCGGCTTTGACGGCAGCCATATTGAGTTCAACCATTTTTTCAACGCCTGCAAAGGCTTTTTCGGTCAGGCCGAACAGGGTTTCCATATTGGCTTTTTGGGCGGCGATCATTTGTTCTGCGGTCATCATGGCAATTTCCTTCAAGGTGGTTAAGAGATTCACTCGGGACTGCGTGCTTTCATGTTGCGCCGCAGCATGACTATAAGTATAGGGTTTACACTAGCGCATGCAAGTCTTTTTTGTTGCGTTGCAACATATTAGAGTTGGATACCTAACTGAAAAAGCTTTAAGTTAAATAAATTGTATTAATTATTGAATAAAACCATCGCGTCAAAAGATTCAGCAGCAAAACTCGGTGTGCAAAACTGAATAGCCTCAGCGAAAGCCTTTGCTCAACTCCAGCCAGGCATTGGCATGTAAATAACTGCTGCCGCTCAGTTGTGAGGGTTCATTGCCAATTGGCTGGCTGACACTGAAACTGGCGCGCCAATACCGGGGACCCTCCCAGGACAGACCAACGCCGGCACCGGCCAGGCGGGCCTGGTTGCTGCCTGAGGCATACGGGTTTTGATAGAGCGTGAGCCAACCGGCGTCGACAAACACGCTGGCATACAAGTCGCCGCTGATCGTCACAGCTTTGCCGGTCGGCGTCAGCCGGTGTTTGATTTCAGCCGTCAGCAGGTGACCGGCGTCGCCCGACAACACCCCGGGCGCATAGGCGCGCACATTGTGAGCGCCGCCGAATGACATTTTTTGGGTGGTATCCAGGTTTTGATTTGCCCATTGCGCCTGCCAGTTGAGCATCAACTGTGTGTTGTCGCCCAGAGGTTGCAAGCGACCGGCGGACAGCGTCAGACGGTTGGAATGGCCTTGTGTCTCGGCGGCGGATGCATCTGTCGTTTGCGCGGTGGTGTCATTGAAACGCAGATAGCTCCACAGCAAATCCAGGTTCAGCCAGGTGCGGCCACCGCCCACGCTGTCAGCGCGTGCACCACTGGTGCCTAAATGCCAGACTTGCAACAAGCGGTCATTGTTGGTGCTGCTTGCCTCTTCAACATCTTGCAGCGCAATCCGGTCGTACTGAGTACGCCAGTTCCACTGGGTTTGCCGGTTGTTAAACAACAATTGATCGGCCCAGACACTGTTTTGCCTGGCATTGCCGTAAGCATCCAGCGACGCCGCACTGCCGCCTAATTTGTATTTCAAGTAGGCACTGGTAGCGCCGACTCGCCATCCGTCTTGCCTCATTGGCATTTCATAAGACCAACGGCCATATTGCATATTTCCCGAGCTGGCGAGCAGGTTCAAGTCCAGGCTGTCACCGTTGCTCAGCAACTGTGTATGTTGCTGGCGCAGGCTGGTTTGCGTTTCTCCGGTGTAGCTGCTGCCATGGTTATTGACGCTGAATTCAGCGTTCCAGGCGTGGTTCAGACCGGCGGGCAATTCCGCATTTTTTTCGACAGTGCGGCCGCCGGGTAGCTTATCGCTGATAGAGGGTAGCGTCAGCTGCGATTGTTTTTGTGCTGTCACCTGGTCAGCGTTCGCCGAGGCATAGCCGAGATAGAACTGAGTGCTGGCGGTGTTGCCTGATGTGTTGACGTTTGTTGAGTCGCAGGTATTGCTGTGCCCGGATATCTGGGTGTCACTTGCATGGGTTTGTTCCTCTTGCGAATCTGTATTGATCGCTGTGTAAGTGGTAACCGACTGGTTGTTGCTGTCATCGCACTTATCTGAAGCCGCAGAACTGATCTCGGTATTGGTGTTGCTGACGGTTTCATTGGCAGGGGCGCTGGTTGTATCGGATTCGATAACTGGAGTCAGTAAGGTGACGGTGGCAGTTGTTGAGTTGCCTACCGCAGTTGCAGTAACGGTAGTTGAAGTGGTCGTGGATGCACTACCGGAAACAGTTGATGCCGTGGAAGTTGGTGCGGCAGAAGTTGCGCTCGATGAATTGGCGCTTGCTGGTGCTATGCCACTGGAAGTTGAGGCTGTTGAAGTTGTTGCTGTGGAAGTGGGAGTTGTGGAAGTTGAAGCGGTGGAGGAGATGTCGGTGTTGGTGATACTGGGTACAGCGGTGGTTGAAGAGCTGGCGCTGCTGGTCACCGTCACGCTGTTGGTGCTGAATGAATAGCTGATCTGGTAACCCAGTTGATCTGAGTAGAAACCGCTTGCTACTACCGAATGTGCACCGACATCTGCGCCGTCCAGCGCAAAACTGATGCTGCCTGAAAAAGTTTTGCTTAAGCTGCCCGGGTCGGTGTAGCTGGCTGCGGTTGTGGTGGTGGTGCCGTCATACACCTTGGTGCCGTAGGCGTAGGCGCTGATGGTCAGCGGCGTCATGAAGGCGCGCAGCAGCGGTTCGGTGTAGCTGCTGTAAATGATCCAAGGCGTAGTGAAATCCCAGTTACTGAAATTACTGACAAGCTTCATTTCCGCAGGGATCAGGCCTGTGAAATCGTCGTTACCACTGGTCGCTGAGTTGATGCCAGCACCGCTGCTTTGCCCGCTAGTTTGGGTGTTCCATACGCTGTCGGTGACGCTGCCAATCGCCATCAAATTGCCAATCAACCCGCCGGTATAGCCCGAGGTGCCGGAGACCGACCCTGAGGCATAGCTGTTGACCACGCTGCCGTAATTGCGCCCGATCAGGCCACCGGCCGGGATATCTGTGGTTGCGGTCACTGTGGCCGTGGAATAGCTGTTGGTGATGGTGCCGGTGTCTCCGTTATCGCCTGCCAGGCCGCCGACAAAACCCGCCTGGCTGGTGATGCTGCCTGTGGTGAAACTGTTTTTGATGCTGCCGTAATTGCGCCCGACCAGACCGCCGCTGCTGTTGGTGGTGATGGCCATGTTCACCATGCCGGTGTCTCTGAGCACCGCGTCGCTGCTGAGTACGGCAAACAATCCGCTCACCCCTACAAGCGGGCGGTACAGGTATAGGTCTGATATCACATGGCCCAGACCGGCAAATGTGCCGCTGTAGTAGTCGGCAGAAGTGGTGTTGTTACCGATTTTAGTGAAGCCTTTGACATAGGTGCTGGTCGACCAGGAGGAGGTGCCGCTGGCATCAATGTCTGCGCCGAGTGCATAGTTGGCCGTTAAATCTCCGTTCATACCTTGCAGATCGCTGGCGGTGGTGCTGCCTGAGCTGCCCAGGCCGGTGATCACTTGGTAGCTTTTCAGGTTGGTCGTGTCGCTGCCCAATTGTGTGTATAGATTGGTTCCAGCCGCCAATGTGACCGGGGCGTTGACGTAATAGTCCGAGACGACTCCGCTGATACTGCCGCTGGTACTGCCTTGTCCGTACATCAGTTTCAGTTTGCCGCTGCTGTTGCTGGATGTGATGGGCGCGTTGATGTAAATATCTTTGTAAGCGCTTAAAGTCAGTAGAGTGGCCGCGCTCCAACTGACATCTGAGTTCACATAAATATTGCCCGAATCGCTGCCGCTGGTGTCATCGGTGGCAATGATTACATTGGTACTGTCTAGACTGGTGCTTAACGTGGTCGCCCCAATTCCGCTGCTGGTGGACGCACTGGAGCCGCTGCTGATGGTGAAGTCGGTCGGGTCTATCAGCCACTCGCCGCTGCTGCCGTCAGCAGCCCGGGCGTAAACCCTGGCTGTATCTGCAATGCGCACGACAGCCGCACTGGTTTCAATGAAACCGGGGGTGTTGCTGACCGCGCTTGACGTGTCCAGCCTGCCGCTGAGCGACACGCTGCCGTTTTGCTTGTCGCCCAATAACAAAATGCGTCCGCCTGGTGATGTGATGTTGCCCGGGTTGCTGACATTGCCGGCCATCAAAGCGGCATAACCGCCTTCAGCGGTTTGTATGCGGCCCTCATTGACGACGGATGCCTTGTCATTGCCCGCCGACACCGCGCCTTGAAGCTGGGCTGGTTTGGTGTTGTCCGCCAGGTTCAGGGTGGACGCGACCAAGCCGCCCACATTGACTTGCGCGCCCGGGCCGAAATACACACCGGCCGGGTTGATCAGCCACACCTGGCCGTTGGCGCTAAGTTTTCCCAGGATGCGCGAACCGTTAGGGTCACTGATTCGGTTGATGGCCACAGAGGAGGCGCCGGGTTGAACAAATTTGACAATCTCAGTCGGGCCAACATTGAACTGTTGCCAATTCAGCGTGGCTTTGTTGCTGGTTTGTGTGACGGTGGTGACGCTTTGCCCGCCTTGGCTTGACTGTATGACAACGGCCTGACCGCTGACCACTTGAGCACCTTGAGGCCCAGCGTGAGCCAGAACAGGGCAGAGCAACAGCGACACCCAGCAACTCTGGCTCACTTTCTTCGTTTTATAGTGTGATAAAGCATTCATTTTCGGATTCATCAAAATCTATAATTAATAAATTTCAATAAATAAATGTTAATAACAATTAAATCAATAAATTCAATAATTAATTATTAAATACAATTATGTTGTTGTTTAACATCAAAAATACACCTTTAATAGCACACATTTTTTCCGATAATTGAAAAAAGTTGGTATTTCAAGCCATTCACAGCAGTTTTTTTCGGCTGGTCGTGGTCGTCACCAATAATCCGGGATGCACATTTACTTTGCCGCTACACATATTCAAACGCTGCCCGCCGGGCACCGTTTCCCTATGGGCAAATACGAGTTGCTGAGAAAGCGGCTGGTGGCTGAGTTGCCGCAATTGCAATTGGCACTGGCTGATGCGGCCAGCGACGGCGAACTGGCACTCGTGCACACGCCTGACTACATAGAAGCAGTCATGCAGGGCGGCTTGAGCGAGGCAGCCCAGCGCGAAATCGGCTTTCCCTGGTCAGAGGGCATGGTCGAGCGGGCGCGACGGTCTGTGGGCGCCACACTCAGCGCGGCGCGTACCGCCATGAAAGTAGGCGTGGCCGCCAACCTGGCAGGCGGCACCCATCATGCTTACGCCGACAAGGGCAGCGGTTTTTGTGTGTTCAATGACGTGGCCGTGGCAGCGCGTTTGCTACAAGCCGAAACCGGGCGGGTGCGGCGCAGGCAATTGCAAGTGGCGGTGATCGACTTGGATGTGCACCAGGGCAATGGCACGGCGCATATTTTTCGGGATGACCCGACGGTGTTCACGTTTTCCATGCACGGTGCCAAAAATTTCCCGTTCCGCAAGGAAAACAGCGATTTAGACATTGAATTGCCCGACGGCTGCGGCGACGATGACTACCTGGCGCAGTTGCAATCCGGTTTGCAGCAACTGCAAGCGCTTTGTCAGCCTGAGTTGATTTTTTACCTGGCGGGAGCCGATCCGCACGAAGGCGACCGGCTAGGTCGCTTGCAACTGAGCTTTGCGGGGCTGCAAATGCGCGACCGCATGGTGCTGCAATGGGCCGGTAAAAGGCGCATTCCTTTGGCGATGGTCATGGCCGGCGGCTACGGCA
This sequence comes from Bordetella parapertussis, assembly GCA_945870575.1. Classification (GTDB taxonomy): domain Bacteria; phylum Pseudomonadota; class Gammaproteobacteria; order Burkholderiales; family Burkholderiaceae_C; genus Limnohabitans. The sequence continues at coordinate 29,808 of CAMBSK010000016.1, forward strand.
AAGACGTGGCAGACACGGTGCAGGTGCAAATAAATACATTCACGCTGGCTTATGAGGTCTGGCAACACTGGCAAAATCAGCAGCCATGACATCTACCTCCTCCCGCCCGCAAGCGCTAGAGCGCTCAGCCTTTAAAAGCTTTAGAAACATTTCCACCCGCTGGATGGACAACGACGCTTACGGGCATGTGAACAACGTGGTGTATTACCAGTGGTTTGACACGGTGGTGAACGCACACTTGATTGAAAACGGCGCGCTGGATATTCACAGCGGCGAGACCATAGGCCTGGTGGTTGAGACGCATTGCAATTTTTTTTCCTCGCTGGCTTTTCCGCAAACCGTGCAAGCCGGTATCAAAGTGGGGCGCATCGGTGCTTCCAGCGTGCGCTACGAGGTCGGCATCTTTGCCGAAGACGCGCCGCTGTGCGCTGCACACGGTCATTTCATTCATGTCTATGTAGACAAACTCACGCGCAGGCCAGTGTCACAACTGCCTGCTGCTCTTTTAAACGTTTTAGAAAAATTGACATGAGCATTTCCGCCAACGTTCAACAAGCCATAGACACGCGCATGTCAGCGCGTGCCTTCACTCAGCAACCGGTTGCGCGTGAACTTCTCACTGAATTGCTGGCGCAGGCTGCGCGCGCGCCCTCGGGCACCAACACCCAGCCGTGGAAAGTCTATGTGTTGCAAGGCCACAGCCGCGACACACTGGTGGACAAAGTGTGTACCGCGCACGACGAGGTGAGAGCTCATCCTGAGAAAGCTGCCGAGTACCGCGAGCCCTACGACTATTACCCGGAAAAATGGGTCAGCCCCTTCATAGACAGACGGCGCGAAAACGGCTGGAGCTTGTACGGTTTGCTCGGTATTACCAAGGGCGACAAAGACAAAATGCACGCGCAGCACCAGCGCAATTACCGTTTTTTTGATGCGCCGGTTGGTCTGATGTTCACGCTGGACAAAGTCATGGGCCGTGGCTCGCTGGTGGATTACGGTATGTTTTTGCAAACATTGATGCTGGCCGCCAGAGGCATGGGTTTGCATACCTGCCCGCAGGCGGCGTGGAACGGCTTTGCCAGCATTGTTCTGCCGCACGTAGGCGCGGGTGAGGATGAAATGCTGGTTTGCGGCATGGCCCTAGGCTATGCGGACGACAGCGAGATTGTGAACACCTTTCGCACGCCGCGCGAACCCGTGACGGCTTTCACTCGTTGGCTCGATTAAAGCGGACCTCGCCATGATCATTACCAGTCTGCTGGACACGGATTTGTACAAATTCACCATGATGCAAGCGGTGCTGCATCAGTTTCCCGGCGCGCAGGTGTCTTACAAATTTAAATGCCGCACACCCGGCGTGCAGCTCGCGCCTCATGTGGACGAGATACGCAGCGAAATTAAATCGCTGTGCCAGTTGAAGTTTTCAGAACAAGAGTTGGCATGGATGCGCGCATTGCGTTTCATCAAAAGCGACTTTGTCGACTTTTTAGGTTTGTTTCGGCTGAATGAAAAATACATCACCGTCAACGCCTTGCCCGATGGTTCCATTGACATTCAAATCAAAGGCCCGTGGTTGCACACCATCTTGTTTGAAATTCCGGTGCTGGCCATTGTCAACGAGGTGTATTTCCGCCGCACCCAACCGGTGCCGGATTACGTGGAAGGGCGCAAGCGCTTGGACACCAAGGTTGCGCAGTTGCAGGCCGTCGATCTGGGGGACTTGAAAATTGCCGACTACGGCACGCGCAGGCGCTTTTCTAAGTCCTGGCACGAAGAAGTGTTGCGTGTGCTGACTGCACGTTTGGGGGCGGGACCGACCGGGCGTTTTGCTGGTTCTAGCAATTGTTTGTTTGCCAAAAGCTTGGGCTTGACGCCTTTGGGCACCATGGCGCACGAATACCTGCAAGCGTGCCAAGCACTAGGCCCACGTTTGCGCGATAGCCAAGTGTTCGGTTTTGAAACATGGGCGCGTGAATACCGGGGGGACTTAGGCATTGCGCTCAGCGACGTCTATGGTATCGAACCGTTTTTGCGCGATTTCGACATGTACTTTTGCAAATTGTTTGACGGTGCTCGCCACGACAGCGGCGACCCGTTCAGCTGGGGTGAGCGCATGATCGATCATTACAAACTCAACCGGGTCGATCCCTTGACCAAGACCTTGATCTTCAGCGACGGTTTGACTGTGCCGCGCACCATAGAGCTTTACCAACGCTTTCGCGGTCGTTGCCAACTGGCATTCGGCATAGGCACCAACTTGACCAACGACCTTGGCTATGAGCCATTGCAAATCGTTATCAAGATGGTGGAATGCAATGGACAGCCGGTGGCCAAGCTGTCAGATACACCCTCTAAAAACATGTGCGAAGACGCTAACTACATGGCGTATTTGCGGCAGGTGTTTGACATTGCGCAACCTGCAAATTCCACCTCTTCATCTTCATCGCCCTAAATGAATTATTTGAAACTCTTAGCTTTGTTTGTGTTCGCCTGGCTGGTCAATCTTGCTGCACCTGAGTTGCTGCTGAAAATGGAAGGTATGGCAATCGCCGAGTCTGTTCTGGCGACATCACTCTGGTGCATTTCGCTGATGTTGGGTTTTGGCTGGGCTTGTAGCAAGCTGTCCACTGGCACTGTGTTTCCCAGCTTCACGCTGCAATTGCTGATCGGCATTGTCTTGCATGACGCCTTGCAACCGCTGTCTGTGCAATTGGTGTTGGCTGTTGTGGTGTGCACCGCACTGGCAGCTTTGATACTCAAATCCGGCGGCGATGAAATCGACCGCAAAGAGTTTCTGTCCATCGCCTGGCCAACGCTGATGATTGCCGTGGTCGGCTATGGCATCACTTTCTTTGTCATGTTCCCTTTCCTGGTCTGGCTGGGATTGAGAGCTGAGCAAGCTGCCTTGCTGTCGGCCATCATTGGTTCGACCGACCCGGCGGCATTGATACCGACATTGAAGCACTTGATGTTTAAACACGTGTACCAGCGCGTGGTGAATGTGTCGGTGGCCGAGAGCGCGCTGAATGACGCTGTTGGCGCCATTTTCACTGCTGCCGTGGCCAACATGGTGCTAGATAAATCTCCCATGGACAGCGTTGAAGCGCTGTCGCAAACCTTGTTCAGCTCCCACAATCTGATCAACTTGGGGCAGCAGTTTTTGTTTGGTTGCCTCGCCGGTATCGCCGGTTGGCTGTTGACGCAGGCTTATGGAAAGTTCAGAGAGCGTGAGCACCAACGCGGTCTGGCGCATCCGGCGTTTGATTTTGCGCTGCTGTTGTTCATTCCGCTGGCGACTTTTCTGCTGGCACAAATGCTGCACGGCAATGGTTTTCTGGCGGCGTTTGTGGCGGGGTTGTTGGCCAATTTCAACCACAAGCAAAGCTATTTTCAAAGTGGCTTGCATCACATGGAAACACACATAGAGAGCCTGGCTAAACCGGTGATCTTCATGATGGTAGGGCCATTCGTCTCGCCGCAAATGTTGGCCGATACGGCAGTGTCCGGATTTCTGGTGGCCTTGGTGTTTATGTTGGTGGCCAGGCCGGTGGCGGTGTTTGCCTCGTTGCTGGTGACAAACATCAGACTGGAGGAAAAATTGTTTTTGTGCGTGGTGCGTGAAACCGGTGTCATACCCGTGGTGCTGGCCGTCATCACCGTGGCGCAATTTCCAACCATGACCATGTTGATGCCCTTGACCGCTTGGGTTGTCATCTGGACATTGACCTTGTTACCTGCCATCACACCTTGGTGGGCGGCTAAATTGAAAATGTTGAACGAATGAAACCCAAACTTATCGTGTCCCGTCCGATCTACCCTGATGTGATCGAGAGATTAAAAGCTGATTTTGAAGTCACAGCCCACCAGACCGACCCTGAATGGAATATCGAGCGTTGGACCCAGGCGCTGAGTCAGCATGACGGCGCGCTGACCATGGGCATAGAAACGGTCAACGAAGAGGTGCTGACCGCCTGCCCGCGTTTGCGCATCTGCGCCAATTTGTCCGTGGGCTATAACAATTTTGACGTGCCGGCCATGACGCGACACAAGGTGTTAGCTACCAACGCGCCTGATGTGTTGACCGAGACCACGGCTGACTTCGGGTTTGCATTGTTGATGGCGGCAGCGCGCCGCGTCACCGAGAGCGAGCGTTACATACGCGAAGGTCATTGGCAGAAATGGGCGCTAGAGTCGTTTGCTGGCATGGCGGTACACGGCAGCACCTTGGGCATCATCGGCATGGGGCGCATCGGACAGGCTATTGCCAAGCGTGGCGCGCACGGCTTCAATATGCGTGTTATTTATCACAACCGCAGCCGTCTCAGCGCGTCGGATGAGGCCGCATGCAAGGCCACGTATGTGAGCAAACAAGAATTGTTGCAACAAGCCGACCACGTGGTGTTGGTGTTGCCTTACAGCAAAGAGTCGCACCACACCATAGGCGCGGCAGAGCTCGCGTTGATGAAACCGACCGCCACACTGGTGAACATCGCGCGCGGCGGCATCATTGACGATGCGGCTTTGGCCAAGGCTTTGGCCACCGGTCAAATTGCCGCAGCAGGTTTGGACGTGTTTGAAGGCGAACCCAAATTACACCCGGATTTATTGAAAGTACCGAATGCTGTGCTGACACCGCACATCGGCAGTTCCACGCGCGCGACGCGGTTGGCCATGGCCAATCTGGCCGCAGACAACCTGATTGCTTTTTTCAGCAATGGCACGGTGCTCACGCCACTTAACCCCGAGGTATTGACCCGCCCATGAATACCGATTGGACCTACGTCATCGTGCTGGCCGGCGTTATTGGCGCGGCCTTTTATGCCATGCGCCGCTTCTCCAATGTCCCAGCGCAAAGCAACCAAGCCATGGAGCAGCTAGAGGAAAAGTTAGAAAGAATTTCGCGTGACATGCGTTTTGAAGTCAGCGAAAACTTACGCGCTAACCGTCAGGAAATGTCGCAAAGCATGGCTCAGTTTCAGCAAACCTTGACCGAGCAACTCTCCTTGATGCAGGCCACGCTCAATGCCCAGTTGCAAACCTTGGGCGAGGGCAATACGCGCCGCATGGCCGAGGTGCGCGAAACCTTGGACAGGCAATTGCAAAACTTGCAAGAAACCAATATTGCCAAGCTCGAAGAGATGCGCAAAACGGTGGATGAAAAACTGCAAACCACGTTGGAAAAGCGTTTGAGTGAAAGCTTCAAACAAGTGGCCGAGCGCCTAGAGCAAGTACACCAAGGTTTGGGGCAAATGCAAACCTTGGCACAAGGCGTGGGCGATTTGCAAAAAGTGCTGAGCAATGTGAAAACCCGAGGCATCTTTGGTGAAGTGCAATTGCAGGCGCTGCTAGACCAAGTGTTGACCATCGAGCAATATGGCAAGCAAGTGGAAACCAAACCGCGCAGCAACCAGCGTGTGGATTTCGCCATCAAATTGCCCGGCCGCAGCGATGACGGCACCGCTGTGTGGCTGCCCATAGACGCCAAGTTCCCGCGCGAAGACTATGAGCGTTTGCTCGAAGCGCAAAACCGTTCTGACGCGCCGGGTGCAGAAAGCGCGGCCAAAGCCATGGAAGCGCGTATTCGCTTGGAAGCCAAAACCATTGCAGAAAGTTATTTGGCGCCGCCGCACACCACCGACTTTGCGATTTTGTTTTTACCTGTCGAAGGTTTGTACGCCGAGGTGTTGCGACGCCCAGGTTTGATGGACGCTTTGCAGCGAGATTTTCGGGTCACGCTGGCCGGGCCGACCACGCTGCTTGCCATATTGAACAGCTTGCACATGGGCTTTCGCACGCTCGCTTTGGAGAAACAAGCCTCTGAAGTGTGGAAGGTGTTGGGCGCGGTCAAAACCGAGTTTGAACGTTATGGCGAATGGGTGGCCAAGGTGCGCGAGCAAGTGCAAAAGGCGGCAGACACCTTGGACAAGGCCGACACGCGCAGCAAGCAAATGCGTCGCGCGCTCAAAGTGGTTGAAGCCTTGCCGGAGAGCGAAGCGCTGGCGCGATTGCCATTACAAATGGACGATATGTCAGACGTCATAGACCCTAACGACCCTGATTAAGCTGCGCCTGTACACCTTGTTTTGAAAAAAAATCTGATCAAACTGATTGCAGGCCAGGCTTGCTTGCACGCCTGCATGACAGGCATGCGCATGGCGGCGACCTTGCTGGCTTTGCGCCAAGGCTATAGCGCAGTGCTTGTCGGCGTATTGATAGCGCTGTTTGCGCTGACCCAGGTGTTTCTGGCTTTGCCCTCGGGCAGGTACGCAGACAAACACGGTTTGAAGCGGCCGGTCATGCTGAGTGTGTTGGCATCCAGTATGGGTGCGGTGCTGGCCGCCATTTGGCCGGTGTTTCCGGTCTTGTGTTTAAGCGCGTTGCTCAGCGGAGGCGCAACCGGTGTGGCCATCATCGCTTTGCAAAGACATGTGGGAAGGCTTTCGCGTGATGTAAACGAGATGCGTTTGTCCTACAGCTGGCTGGCCATAGGACCGGCGGTTTCCAATTTTGTCGGCCCGCTGGTTGCAGGTTTGTTGATTGATGCCTCTGGCTTTCCGGCTGCGTTCGCCTTGCTGGCGGTGTTACCTTGGTTTGCATGGTTTGCTGTGCGCTACGAATCGCCCTTGCCGGCCAAGGAGCAAGCGCTCAAGGACCCGGACAAACGCGCCTGGGATTTGCTGGCCGAGCCCGGCTTCAGACGCTTGTTGATAGTGAATTGGTTTTTATCCGCCAGCTGGGATTTGCACACCTTTGTGGTGCCGCTGCTTGGGCACGAGCGCGGCATCAGCGCGTCGGCCATTGGCGCCATATTGGGCAGCTTTGCCTTGTGCGCAGCGCTGATACGCGTGGTACTTCCGTGGCTTGCTAAGCGTTGGCAGGAATGGCAAGTGATTGTGGTGGCCATGCTGTTTACTTGTGTGTTGCTGGCGCTTTACCCGTTGGCGCACTCGGCCTGGGCCATGGGCATGATGTCTGCATTGCTGGGGCTGGCCTTGGGCAGTGTGCAACCCATGGTGATGAGCAGTTTGCACCAACTGTTACCGCCGGATCGCCAGGGCGAAGGCCTAGGCTTGCGGCTGATGCTGATCAACGCGTCCAGCGTTGCCATGCCTTTGCTGTTCGGCAGCCTGGGCGCGTGGCTGGGTGTGGCGGCGGTGTTCTGGTGCGGTTCGGTGACTGTGGGGGCAGGCAGCAGACTGGCCTGGCAGATGAAGGTTAAGAGCCACTGAGAAAGATACATTGATCAACAGTTGACAGTTTGATCTGTCATATTTTTTTCATTAAAGTATGCAATAGTCTTTCCTCAAAATGAAACAGTCACAATCCTCACTTGAACGCTTTAAGCAATCGCTGGACAGCCAGGGATTCATTTCTCCTATGCTCAGTGCATTACCGCCTCGCGAAGTCTTGCGTAGGCCCCCAGGCGAGCAGGAAATTTTCGGTTTGGTGCTCGATGGAGACCTCGAGTTGAAAACGCAAAACACACAATCTGTCTACGCCAAACACGAGGTATTTTTCATAGACGGCACTGAGAACTTCGAAATCCACTCGGGTAACAGCGGTGTCGAGTATGTATTTGCTTTCAAAAATAACAGGACTTGAGTGTTAGTATTTCCGGCTTGTCATTCCCCTTTTCACAGGCAAGCAGACAGACCGGAAATAACAAATGCGCAATTTCCATATTCACGGCAATTCAATTGTTTAAGCTCGAAGTGCTTGAATTGCATTTGACTGATTTACTGAATAACCAATTACCCTCGCATTACGATTACACCTCCTAATACGATGTCATCATTTTCAGACGTTTGGCCCGGGGCCGCTCAGAGTCCGATGTGTCTCATCCCGGCCAGCTACTTCACTCGGCAAGTTCCAGCAGCGGTCCGCCAATACTGCGGCGCATAGATACCAGCCCCATAGGCTTTCTTGTCATTGACAAATTAATCATCACGGTTCATCCGGCCGATTGTTCGGTGAAAGATGCCTTTGCCGCGAAACTATTGAATGCCGTCACTTCCTCCAATGTTTCCCATGCCGCCAACCGGTTGCCAGCCAATCCCACAGATGAGCCGCTATGCAGGATTGGATAGAAGCTTTGGATACTTGGCTGGAGAATGAGGCCTTGTCAGCCAAAGAACTCGAGTTACTCAAGGTGCGCAGCAGGGATGTGCTGGAGCATATTGAGCGTGTCGTGCACCATGTGAACCGGTTGGAGCAAAGTGCTGAAACTGCAGTGCAAATGCATTTCAATATTCAAAGTAATCACAACAATGATGTGATGAAAACGCTGACTGCGCTGACAGCTATTTTTCTGCCCTTGAACCTGATCACCGGTTTTTTCGGCATGAACTTTGAAAATTTTCCAGCCCTCAAGCAACCGGACGCCTTGTTGATCACTGAGCTTTTCATGGGCTTGCTGGTCATTGCCCTGGGCAGTTATTTCTGGATCAACAGATACCTCACCCTTTCTAAGGCCAGGTCCCGTGGCGATTGATGCTTCACGGCCCTGACCGCCCTGTTCAAACCACCATCGCAGTCGTACACCCGTCCATGGTCAGCACCACGCCGCTGATGTAGCTGGCACGCGCAGACGCCAGGTAGACAACGGCATCGGCTACTTCTTCGGCCCGGGCGATGCGTCCCATGGGAATGCGTGCATTCGCGCGTTGCATGGCTTCCTGTGCTGTGATGCCTTGCGCACGCGCATCTGTGGCCATGCCTTCTTGTAAACGGTCGGTGAGGGTGAGGCCGGGGTTGACCGCGTTCACACGCACGCCCTTGGCCGCATAAGCCGAGGCCATGCCGGCGTTGACCAGCATCAACGCTGCGTTGGCCGCGCCGCCGGGCATGTGTATGGCGCTGGCCACTTTGCCGCCTGCGCCTATGACGTTGACGATGGCGCCTGCACCTCTTTGCCCCATGCGCTTGATGGTCGGATCGATCATGTGTATGTAGGAAAAATATTTCGCCTGCATAGCGGCCTGCCAGGCCTCGGGGTTGAGATCGTCGGGCGCGGTGCGTTTGGCAGCACCGGCTGAATTCACCAGTATGTCGACCGCACCGAAGTGTTGTTCGGCCTGGTTCAATACCTGCTCACCGTTTGCGGCGATTTGCATATCGGCGGCGATGGTGTGTACCGAAGATGCAGGATAGTCGGCTTTTAGTATCTTGACGGCTGCGGTCAGATTGCCCGGGTCGCGCGACACCAGTGTGACTTTGGCGCCTTCGGCCAGAAAGCCCTGCGCGCAGGCCAGGCCAATGCCTTTGCTGCCGCCGGTGATCAAGACATGTTTATCGGTGAGATGCAAATCCATGAGTGTCCTTAGTCTGTCGGTTCTGTGGTCAATAAGCGGTTCAGCACAACACCATGCCGCCGTCCATTTGTATGGATTGACCGGTCATGCCGGTCGCGTCTGCCGAGGCCAGAAACACCGCCATGCCGACGATATACCTGTTTTGTTGCAAATTACCTTTCTTCAGTGTTCATTAAGCCTTGATGCAGTTGCAATCCAAACACCTGCCAAGCCAGAAATAAGCCCAGCTCAATGATCGCCATTGAAATAAACAATCAGGGTTAACCCGATATTTGATTATGATTCGCTTCAATGAGTTTTTCTCATTCGATAGTTTTTATCAACCAATCAAAGGAACCCGCATGTCACTCATCAATACCAAAGTCCAGCCCTTCAAAGCCCAGGCATTCCACAACGGCAAATTCGTTCAGGTTTCTGACGAAAGCTTCAAAGGCGAATGGTCTGTGCTGATTTTCATGCCGGCCGCGTTCACCTTCAACTGCCCGACTGAAGTTGAAGACGCAGCCGATAACTACGCCGAATTCCAGAAAGCCGGTGCCGAGGTTTACATCATCACCACCGACACCCATTTCGCGCACAAGGTGTGGCACGAAACATCACCGGCTGTCAGCAAAGCCAAATTCCCTTTGATCGGCGACCCCACACACCAACTGACACGCGCTTTCGGCGTGCACATCGAAGAAGAAGGTCTGGCCTTGCGCGGTACTTTCATCATCAACCCTGAAGGCCAGATAAAGACCGCTGAAGTGCACGACAACGCCATCGCGCGCGACGTCAAAGAGACATTGCGCAAATTGAAAGCCGCTCAGTACGTGGCCAATAACCCCGGTCAAGTGTGCCCCGCTAAATGGAATGAAGGCGCCAAGACATTGACCCCGTCACTCGACCTGGTCGGCAAGATCTAAGCACCAGGTGTTCTGCTCAAAGAGGTGTGCGCTGTGCGCCTCTTTGCATGGAAGCCCTGAGCTTTTATTTCAACCCACTGTTTGCGCTTGATGCGCTTTGAACCAAGGAATACAAGACCATGCTTGACTCGAACTTGAAATCTCAATTGCAGACCTATTTGCAAAACCTCCGTCAGCCAATCCGCTTGATCGCCAGCCTGGATGACAGCGCGCACAGCGCAGAGATGCGTGAACTTCTGCAAGATATCGTTAGCCTGTCAAACAAAGTCAGTCTGGATGAAACAGGCACAGAAAAGCGTAAGCCTTCCTTTGTGATTGCTAAGCAAGGCGAAACACGGGGGGTGTGTTTCGCGGCCATTCCCATGGGCCACGAGTTCACTTCATTGGTGTTGGCTTTGTTGTGGACCGGCGGCCACCCGCCCAAAGTGGAGCCGCAGGTGATTGAGCAAATTCAAGCGCTGGACGCTGACATGAAATTCGAGGTGTACATGTCTTTGTCTTGCCACAACTGTCCCGACGTGGTGCAGGCGGCGGCCTTGATGGCCATCTACAACCCGCGGATTCAGACCACGGTGATTGACGGCGCCTTGAACCAGGCTGAAGTCGATGCACGCCAAGTCATGGCCGTGCCCATGGTTTACTTGAACGATCAGGTGTTCGGTTCAGGCCGCATGAGCTTAGAAGAAATAGTCGCCAAGCTCGATACCCGCTCGGCAGAACGCGAAGCCGCCAGGTTAAGCGAAAAAGATCCGTTTGACATGCTGATAGTCGGCGGTGGTCCCGCAGGCGCGGCGGCAGCGGTTTACGCAGCGCGCAAAGGCATACGCGTTGGCGTGGCGGCCGAACGTTTCGGCGGCCAGACCAAGGACACCATGGCCATCGAAAACTACATATCGGTTCTGGAGACTGACGGACCCAAGTTTGCTGCTGCGCTGGAAGCCCAGGTGCGTCACTACGAAGTAGACATCATGAATTTGCAGCGCGCTGACAAAATTGTTCCCGCCTTTGAAGCCGGCGGCATGCTGCAAGTGCATATGAGCAATGGCGCGGTGTTGAGCGCACGCAGCGTCATTGTGTCAACCGGTGCCAGATGGCGTAACGTGAACGTGCCCGGCGAGCAGGAATACAAAAACAAAGGCGTGGCCTATTGCCCGCATTGCGATGGTCCTTTGTTCAAAGGCAAGCGAGTGGCCGTCATCGGTGGCGGTAATTCAGGTGTAGAAGCGGCGATTGATTTAGCCGGTGTGGTGGCGCACGTCAGCTTGATTGAATTTGCCGATGCTTTGAAAGCCGATGCCATATTGGTCAGCAAACTCAAAAGCCTCTCCAATGTGGACATACACGTGAACGCACAAACCATGGAAATTACCGGCGACGGCCGCAAAGTGAACGGCTTGCGTTTCAAAGACCGCGCCTCGCAGCAGGAACACGCCTTGGCTTTGGAAGGTGTGTTTGTGCAAATCGGGCTGGTGCCTAACACCGAGTTTTTGAAAGGCACTTTAGAGCTCAGCCGCTTTGGGGAAATAGTGATTGACGATAAATGCCGCACCAGCCTGCCCGGTGTGTTTGCCGCCGGGGACGTGACCACTGTGCCCTACAAGCAAATCGTTATCGCTGCAGGAGAGGGTGCCAAGGCAGCGCTCAGCGCTTTTGATTACCTGATTCGCACACCCGAACCCGTGGCTGAGAAAGAGCATGCATTGGCTTGAGGATGCAAAGGCTGTGCGTCAGCTATCAGGCATGAAATAAGAAGGGTAAGTGATCAGCAAGATCGATTCTTATCCCGGCCTGTGCAAAACATGGCAACAACATCAGTAGCAGCAGAAAAGTCGTTTTCATTGAGTCACAGTAATTAAAGGGGCAGATAGTTCCATGCTAGCTGTTTGCAAGCCCGGTATGTGAGCCTGCCGCGGACTGAATAAGACTATGCGTTTCGCAAGCTTGCCCTCTGCCTCAAGCTAAACTGAATTCATGTTTGCCAACCGGTTTTCCCTATGAATAACAGTCTTGCCAAGCGGCCGAATGCGGTGGTGTTGCTAAGCGGCGGCTTGGATTCGACTACGGTGCTGGCCATGGCCACAGAGCAAGGCTTTGCCCCTTATGCCTTGAGCTTTCAATACGGCCAGCGCCACGCACACGAATTACTGGCCGCTGAGATCGTCGCCCGCAAGCTGCATGCCGTCAAGCATGTGGTTGCCAACATAGACCTGCGCGAATTCGGCGGCTCTGCGCTGACCGCCGATATAGATGTGCCCAAAGGCCGCTCGGCGCAACACATGGCACAAGGCATACCGGTGACCTATGTGCCGGCCAGAAACACGGTGTTTCTCAGCTTTGCGCTGGCCTGGGCTGAAACTCTGGGCGCGTCCGATATCTTCATAGGTGTCAACGCCATGGACTACTCGGGCTACCCGGATTGCCGGCCCGAATACATCGCAGCTTTTGAGGTCATGGCCAATCTGGCGACCAAGGCCGGTGTCGAAGGCGCGCAAAAGTTGAAAATCCATTCCCCGCTGATTAGCTTGTCCAAGGCGCAAATCATTCTGGAAGGCCTGCGCTTAGGCGTGGACTATGCCCAAACCAGCAGCTGCTACGACCCGGGGCCTGACGGCAAGCCATGCCAAGCCTGCGACTCGTGCATTCTGCGCGCCAAGGGCTTTGCAGAGGCGGGCGTGGCTGATCCGCTATACCTGAGGCACTGCATAGTCTGAGGCCATGCCTGACTTGCCTGCGATGTCTCAGGACTTAACATAGCTTCGCAAGCAGCCAGTTTGCTTATACAACAAGAAGGAGACATACATGCAAGACTCACTCAAAGGCCGGGTGGCCTGGATCACCGGCGGCAGCAGCGGTATCGGTCTGGCCGGTGCCGTCGAACTGGTCAAAGCCGGGGTGCACGTGGTCATCAGTGGACGCAACGCCGCCACCAACGCAGCTGCGCTGGCGCAGTTGCAGGCACTGGGCAGCGTCGAATCAGTGTTGATGGATGTGGCCGACAAGCATGCGGTGAAAGCCGTGGCGCAGCAAATTCTGGCCGCGTACGGTCGCATAGACATATTGGTCAACAGCGCAGGCATTAACGCTACCAAGCGCAACTTTGACGTGCTGAGCACCGATTCCTGGGACGATGTGGTCAACATCAACCTGAACGGCTTGTTTTATTGCGTGCATGCTGTGTTGCCCGCCATGCGCGCGCAAGCCGACGGCTTGATTGTCAACGTGTCTTCATGGGCCGGTTTGTACGCTTCCAAACTGACCGGTCCGGCCTACAACGCTACCAAACGCGCTGTACTGGCGCTGAGTGAATCCATCAACATGGAAGAGTGCAGCCACGGCATACGTGCCACCTCTTTGCTGCCCGGCGAGGTCGCCACACCCATCATGGAGAAACGCCCGGTGCCTCCCACCAAAGAAACCCGCGAGCGCATGGTGCAACCCGAGGACATGGGCCGCGCAATTTTGTTTTTGGCCACCATGCCCGCGCGTGCTTGCATCAACGAACTGGTGATTTCACCGACGCACAACCGTTTCTACCTCGGTGGGCTGGAAACACCGCCGCCCGCCAAACCCTAGTCAACGGTCAAGCAGTTCACCTTAAGGCAAACCCATGAGCTTCAATCCATTCGCACCGGCGCATAAACTGGCCGCTGCCATCCGTCAGCAAAAAATCGGCAGCTTGGAGTTGCTCAACGCCTACCTGCAACGTGTTGATCGCTTCAACCCGGCGCTCAATGCCATCGTCGTGCTCGACATCGAGCGCGCCAAAAAGCAAGCGCGTGCCGCCGATCGCATGACGCTGCGCGGCGAAAGCAGCGGCCCTTTGCACGGGCTGCCCATGACCATCAAAGAGTCGTTTGACATGCGCGGCTTGCCCAGCACCTGGGGCAGGGTGGACATGAAGCAGCATGTGCCGGCCACCGACGCGGACGCGGTCAAGCGCTACCGCGCTGCCGGTGCGGTCATCTTTGGCAAGACCAATGTGCCCACCATGCTGGCCGACTGGCAGACCTTCAACCCGGTTTACGGGACCACCAACAACCCCTGGGACGTGTCGCGGGTGCCAGGTGGTTCATCCGGTGGTTCAGCAGCGGCGCTAGCCGCCGGAATGACCGCGCTTGAGACCGGTAGCGACATAGGCGCGTCCATCCGCGACCCGGCGCATTACTGCGGTGTCTACGGCCACAAACCTACCTACGGTTTGTGTTCCATCGAAGGCCATGCCTTGCCCGCGTTTTTGTCGGTCGACGATATTTGCGTTGCCGGTCCGCTGGCGCGCAGCGCGCGCGATTTGGAAATTGCGCTGGGTATCATGGCCGGTGGCGACGATGTGCATTCGCGCGGCTGGCGTGTGCAGTTGAAAAAACCGGTGAAGAAGCACTGGAAAGAATTCAAAGTGGCGGTGCTGAAAACCGCAGCCACTGCCCCGGTCGATACGGCGGTGCAGCAGCGTATCCAAGCCGTGGCCGATTTTCTGGGTAAGGCCGGCGCCAAGGTCAGCGACAGCGCCAGGCCGGATATTGATTTGCATGAGGCGCACAAGACTTTCATTTTGCTGTTGCGCGCCGCGACTGCGCGCAATTTGTCGCCAAAGCAGTTTCGCGGCGTACAAGAACGTGCAGCCGCACTGGACCCTAAGCGCGAAGACTACGAGGCCTGGATGCTGCGCGGGTGTGCCTTATCGCACTACGAATGGCTGCTGTTGCACGAACAGCGCAACCGCATGCAATTGCAGTGGGAAGCCTTCTTCAAAGACTACGACTTCTTGATCTGCCCGACCGCCACGACCACAGCGTTTGCGCACAACCAACAAGGTGAACGCTGGGAACGTATGTTGGATGTGAACGGCCAACCGCAACCGACCACCACACAATTGTTCTGGGCCGGTTATTCGGGCATGGCGTATTTGCCGTCGACCGTGGCCCCGGCGGGTTTGACCGAAGCAGGCTTGCCCAGTGGTGTGCAAATCATCGGCCCGCAATATGGCGACCTGTTGTGCATAGACATGGCTAAACGATTGGAAAAAGAATTTGCCGCGTTTCAAGCGCCACCGGGCTACGCGTGATGAGCTTTCACTAATGCCTACTGGCGCTTATGCGTCGCTGGCAGCAGGTACCGGTTGGTACCAAGGCACCTCGTCGCGCGTGCCGTAGCGCCTGACACGGATATTGGCCTGCTCGCCGTGACCGGCGAAGTTCTCCATGTGGCACAAGCGCGAGCAGTACTCGCCTATCAGTGCACTGGCCTCGTCGCTCAATACACGCTGGTAGGTACAGGTTTTTAAAAACTTGCCCACCCACAGCCCGCCGGTGTAACGCGCTGCTTTGTTGGTCGGCAGCGTGTGGTTGGTGCCTATGACTTTGTCGCCGAAAGACACATTGGTGCGCGGGCCGACAAACAAAGCGCCGTAGTTTTGCATATGCGTTTCAAACCAGGCGTCTTTGGCGGTCATGATTTGCACATGCTCGGAGGCGATGTCGTTGGCCTTGTCCAGCATTTCCTCGTAGGTGTCGCAGACGATGATTTCGCCGAACTCGGCCCAGCTTTGCGCCGCGATGGCTGCGGTAGGCAAAAGCGTGAGCTGGCGTGCGATTTCAGCCATGGTGTCTTTGGCCAGCTTCTCGCTGTTGGTCAGCAGCACCGAAGGCGAGGTCGGGCCGTGTTCGGCCTGGCCCAGCAAATCCACCGCACAGATTTCGCCGTCCACTGTTTCATCGGCAATCACCAGGGTTTCGGTAGGACCGGCAAACAAGTCGATGCCGACACGACCGTACAACTGACGCTTGGCTTCGGCCACGTACATATTGCCCGGACCGACCAGCATATCTACCTGACCGATGGTGGCGGTGCCAATCGCCATGGCGGCAACCGCTTGCACGCCGCCGAGCGTGAGTATTTCGTCAGCACCGGCGAAATGCATGGCTGTGACGATGGCCGGGTGCGGCGCGCCCTGAAACGCCGGTGCGGTAGACACAATGCGCTTGACGCCTGCCACTTTGGCGGTCAGCACGCTCATGTGCGCGGATGCAATCATGGGGTATTTGCCGCCGGGCACGTAGCAGCCTACCGAGCTGACCGGGATATGCCGGTGACCGAGCACCACGCCGGGCAGGGTTTCGACTTCCACGTCCTTCATGCTGTCGCGCTGAATCTGTGCGAAACGACGGATCTGGGTTTGGGCAAAGCGTATGTCTTCAATTTCGCGCGCCGACAGCGATTTGACGGCGGCCTCAATCTGCTGCTGTGACAAACGGAAGTCGGCCGGGTCCCAGTTGTCGAATTGGCGGCTGAATTCGCGCACTGCTTCGTCACCGCGTGACTCTATGGCATGAATAATGGATTCCACCGTGGCGCGCACCTTGGCGTCTGCGTCGGATTTGGTTTGAGCATCTTTGCCGCGCTTGAGATAGCGAATCATCTGAGGTTCCTGTGTTCTGTGAAAAGCAGGTACACATGATAGGTGCACTCAAGGCTTGCAGTTGTCACATACTTGCGGATCAGGCTCCAGTGTTTGCGCTAGCGTTTTGTGACTGCTGTAGTTGCAATGCGTACATTGCCAAAGTTCGCACACGGCTTCGATGAATGCGGATTTCAAAGTGTCTTCATCTTTAATCCCCATAGCGACTCTGGGAACGCTGGCGTTCTGCTGTCAAAGCTGCCGAATTGATCGGTATCTCAGCCTTGAACCTGTTCGACCTGACTCGAGGGGAAGGTGATGCCCAGCGACATACCGAAGTAGAGCGAGGGTTTGGCTTTAGGAAGAAAGCATGCTTTGCACGGACTGACCAAGGAACACGGCGTAGCCATCATCGACGTCAAAGGTTTTCCGGTGATGACGCATTGGCACATCGTGCATCCCGCGAAAAAGCAATTGGCGCCGATCTCTCAAGCTTTCAAAGCGCATCTGCTGAGTCATGTTGTTGCGTCATGAGAATCAGGGCAGGTTGAGCTTTGAAAAAAACCCTGCTTTAGTGACAGTGTATTTTTAATCAAAAATATCTTCAAGCCAAGATTTCCTGCGACCGCGCTGGTAACGCAAATCGTCTTTGTAGTACGCATCTACATGCGCTGGTTGATGGACGTGTACTGCCGCTGCCCGGGATTGAGGAGCGCTTTCGTTTTGTATGAAGGCTGATTTTTCAAGCAGCTTATCCAGCTCGCCTCTGTCCAGCCAAACACCACGGCAGGCCGGGCAATAATCAATTTCCACGCCTTGTCTGTCGGACATGACCAGGGTGGTGTCAACACAATGAGGACATTTCATTTGTACTTCTCGCTTAATGGATAAATCATGATTCTTAAAATCCTGGTCACATGTATATGACCGCAGCGCTACCAGCTATGCTGATAGCACTCGTCAATGCAAGCAAGCGTGCGTCCCGACGGTTTTTTGCTTTGAACTCTTGCCAGGCACTATAAAGAACGGTAACTACAGCCAGCATGCCACCCCAAGCTGCATGCGGCATTTGAATATCATTCATTGGTGCCACCGATACCGAACAAGCTCAGCAAACTGGTGAACAGGTTGAACACCGATACAAACAGACCTACTGTCGCCAGTACGTAATTGCTTTCACCGCCGTTCACAATGCGGCTGGTTTCAAACAAAATCAGACCGGCAGATAACAAAGCAACCATGGCCGATACAGCTAATCCCAGGGCAGCGATGTCAAATACCGCGGCTGCTATGCCTGCAAGCAGTGCAATCACCATGCCGCAAAAAAGAAAGCCGCCCATGAAGCTGAAGTCGCGCCGTGTCAGCAACACATAAGCCGACAGGCTCAGGAAAGTTACACCTGTTGCGGCGAGTGCCAGGGAGACGGTTTGCACGCCGCCGGGTAATGCCAGTGAATGGGTTAACAGCGGGCCTAGTGTGTAGCCCATGAACCCGGTCAAGGCAAAAACGGCAGGCAGGGCGAGAGCACTGTTTTGCCACTTATGGATAGCAAATAAAAGACCGAAATAGCCTACTAGCGTCAGAATAATGCCGGGGGCGGGCCATTGAAAAGCTACAGCAGCGCTAGCAACAGCGGCGCTGAACAACAAAGTCATGGACAGCAATGCGTAAGTATTTCTCAATACACGTTTTACGTCGACCGCATGCACAAACTCAGGCTGAGCCACCGTCACTGGAAAACCAGTTGGGTTGTCCGATGAAAGAGATGTGGTGTTGAGTCTCATGGCGTTCCTTTCTAAGATAAAAATTCATTTGAACCATTTGTTTGCAGATGAAGGTTTGAAAAACTTTCTTTGAAAGAATTCCTTTCTCCACGAACGGTTTTCACGATAGGCGTTGTCGCAATCAAATAAAAGCAGATAATTTCTCATCAATATTCCTGAAAATACTGAATATGAGCGCATCCTTTAATTTCAAGCATCTGTATTACTTCTGGGTGGTGGCCAAGGAAGGCGGCATGTCCCGCGCTGCCGATAAGTTAGACATGGCAGTTCAGACTGTCAGTGCGCAGGTGCGCGAACTTGAAAGGTCACTTGGCTGTGAATTGCTCAAACCGGCCGGACGTGGTCTGGTACTGACAGATGCCGGCGTTGCCGCTATGCAGCAGGCTGATCTGATTTTTCAACTCGGTGAGGATTTGCCAACCCGGGTACGGGATGCCGTTAGCAAGCCCTCGGTTCGACTCTGGCTAGGTATCAGCGATGGTTTGCCTAAACTTGTGGTTCATCGCCTGCTGCAGCCGGTGATAGCCGAGCCTGACTTGCGTTTGTTGTGTCACGAGGGGCAGTTCAATGATTTGTTAGGCGATCTGGCTTTACATAAGCTTGATCTGGTTATCTCAGACAAGCCTGCACCATCGAACCCCAATATCAAGCTCTACAGCCATGCGCTGGGTTTTTCAACCCTTGCCTGGTATGGAACACCGGCGCTGTTGAAGACTTCAAAAAAGCCTTTCCCCGCCTGTCTGTCTGAATTACCGGTTCTTTTGCCGACCTCGCACACAGCAAGCCGGGATCGGCTTGATAAGTGGTTTGAGCAGCAAGGTATCAAGCCGCGCATCGTGGGTGAGTTTGAAGACAGTGCCTTGCTGAAAACTTTCGGCTCCAGCGGTATGGGGGTGTTTCCAGGCGCAGAATGGGTACATGAAGATTTGTTATTGCATTTCGCGGTAAAGCGCCTGGGACCTTGTGAAGGCGTGATTGAACATTTCTTTGCGATAGGCACAGAAAAAAAAGTGCAACACCCGCTGGTACAGCGAATGCTGCAGGCTTCTGTTTAAAGCCACTTAAGTACGGGCATGCGACTTTGCTGTCTTCATGCTCAAGAACATGGTTAAACCAAGAATGCCTAAGACCACTGCCAGTGAAACGCTCACAGGTATTTTGTAGACATCAATCAGGCACATCTTGATACCCGTCAATACCAGCAAAGCACCGAAAATATAAAGAATCCAGTGGAATTCAGCCAGCAACCAACTGCCCACCAGAAAAGGCCATTAAATAAAAAGCTCATCAGAATCCATACGATGGACCAGTTCAACGCTTCCTTCACACCGATATCGTCCGCCCCTTGTTTTTTTGAGTACAACAAAGTCTATGAACAGAGACACCAACACGATGACGCCAAAAGTGGCCCACAGCCACAGCGGAGCAACAGTATGCATTGAAACCTTAGAAGTTAAATATTGACGAAGTAATCAGCAAGAAATTACTGACACTTAACCCGCGCGCTGTTCTCATACAGATTTGCGAAACAAATAATCTAATCATTCATTTACTGACGAAAAAATAAAAATACTTCGTAAAAAACTGATTGATAGTGCGCATTAACATGCTATCAATCGTTTGCTTCTGATGACAAAATTGTTTTTTGAATCGCCAAAAGGCTTTGCTATGTCTTGCTTGAATGTGTTTTTTCGATTTATACGATCAGTGTTTTGCTTCTCTCATGCCTATGCGACTTTCAACATCAATCACTCGCATACGGATAAACGACTGTTTGTAAAGCAATGACTCAAAACAAGTCCTTTATCCTTGACGCTGTCGGCAAATGGTTGCCCGGAAAGGAATTTCTGGCCAAGCACCCCAGGCTCAAACCGATCGCAGGCAATCTGCTGGATCCTCAGCTTTGGAGAATTCAGCATGAAGCGGTAGCACGCGGTGTTGCTGTGGGTTTGTTCTGGGCTTTTGCTATTCCGGCTGCACAAGTACTGGTGGCCGCGGCCCATTGTGTCTGGTGGCGGGCCAACATACCCGTTGCTGCATTGATGACCATGGTGACGAATCCCTTGACTATTGGTTTCTGGCTTTGGCTGGCCTACCGGCTCGGCTCTGTGTTGTTGGGGGAGCCGGTAGAAGCCAGCGTTTCTTATTCGGCGCTGCCGACCCAGTGGTTGACCAGCTTTGCTTGGCCTACGCTGGTGGGCATGGGTGTATTTGCATTTGGTTCATCTCTAACGGGTTACCTCGGTGTCAAACTGTTCTGGCGTTTGAATGTGAATCTCAAGCGGTGGCGTCGCAGACTGTCACATTAAATGCCCGGTCTTGACCAAGATGGTGCAGCCTTCCACGCTGAAAGGTTTGTGCGCACTCATGTGTGGACTGCGTAGCCAATTGCCCTGCGGGTAGCGCCCGTGTTCATCCTCGAACACGCCTTCAATCACAAAGATTTCTTCACCGCCAAAATGTCTGTGCGGATTGAAATATGTCTCTGGCGCCCAGCGTACCAGCGCGGTATGGCTGGCGCCGGATTCAGACAAGGGCAACACCAACAAACCGGGAACCATACCCGGGTGCCATTGCGCTGAGCGGGTATCGATCACATTGTGTTCTTGGTCGTCTTCGGCCATGTAGCGCAGTTTGACAAACAGCGTACAACCGTGTTGCGTGAAAGGCGTGTGCGAAGTTCCCGGCGGGTTTTTCACATAAGTACCCGCCGGGTACTGACCGTTTTCATCCTCGAAGATGCCGTCGAGCACCAGAAATTCTTCGCCCAGGTCGTGGCGGTGGCTGCTGAAACTCGAGCCCGGTGCATACCGCACGATGCTGGTGGCTTTGGCGACTTCCTCGCCGTCGCGTTCAAGCATTTTTCGCTCCACACCGGGCATGGGCGAGACAATCCATGGCAGTTCAGCGGTGTTGATCGTCACCCGGACTGTGGTGTCTGCATTGATTTTCATGGTCTGCTTTCTGTGACTGCGTTGCATCAGCATGCAAACCGGTATCTTACGTTTGCGCCGCGCGGCCCTGCTTCTAAAAAAGGGCGAGCACACGCAACTCTATGCTTTGGCGTGGCGGGGGATTCTCACAAGCCTGCGGATTTTCTATGGCGCTGTGCGGCACCGAGGTGTTGACATTGTGAAGTACATCGCTACCGGAAAAATGCCTGAACACAATGACTTCATCGCGCGTCTGGCGCGGATAGTAAAACCAGCGGTGCGACGCGTCCCGCGTGATCGCATAGGTTTCGCCGGTACGGTCCGGGTAAATCAGTTTGTTAGGTACCAGGTCTTTGCTGTTCACTGTGCGGCAATCAGCCAGCGCCAGCGGCGCATCTTCAAGCGGTGCGTCGTTGATGCAGCGCCACATGCCGTAAATCACATAGCGCTGCAATTCCATCGGTTCATCCGGCGGTAGGCCCAAAACCTGGCGTATGCGCACCGGGCCGCTACGCGGTGTGAAGTCCAAGTGCACTCGGCCTACCGGTTCACGCACAGTGCTGAACGAGCCGCCCATGCCGTCAAGCTGTGGTCTGTGTGCAGCTCTGCGTCTGAGCGTATGGTCAAACACCAGCACTTGCCGCGCGCCGGTCAACGCCATCAACAAGCGGGCTGACTCGGCGTAGTAGGTGTCGCGAACTTGTATTTCGTTCCAGAAATCTGTCACCGCGCTTGGCGCATGCGCCATGGTGAAGCCGTGCGAGTCCAGCGTAGCTGACGGTTTGAGGCTGCGTGCATCGCTGACCGGCATACGGTAGTCTTGCAGTTGGCCGTTGAAACGCGGGTTGCCGTCGGGCGGGTCGTAGCTGTAGGTATGCAGGGGCTGCGCAGTCGGCTCCAGGTAATTCAGCAGCGCTTGCGCAGCGGTATTCACACCAAGGCCTAGAAAAACGCCATGGTTCTGACTTCTATGCTCTCTCTCTTTTGCGCGTCTGTAGCTGTGTCCGGGTGTTCGAACGCCGAATGCCCCATGAAGCGGCAGCGTCCGTCAACTTCAGAGTCATAGGTTTTCAGGATCAAGGCGTGGTTGGGTTCCATGAACGGGAAATACATCCAGCGGTGTTTGGGCGAGTAGCGCATGACATAGATTTCGCCGGTGCGTTCGCGGTATTTCAAGTCCATGCGCAACATGTCATCGGGTTCATGGGTGCTGGCGTCGCACATGGCCAAAGGCAATTCCTCAACCCGGCGGTAAAGCGGTTTCCAGACGTTGAAAAAAGCCACGCGCCGCTGAAGCAAGTCGTCGGCATCCTCGGGCACGATATCGCGCACGCGCTGCGGGCCGCTGATGACGGTGTAGTCGCTGTGCACCAGCAGCACGGCCGGGCGCTGCACCTCGGTTTGCGCTTTCAAATCTGAAGGCAGGCGTTTGCGGATGGTGTGGTCAAACACCACGACGCGCTTCGCCCCTGTATGCAACTTCACAAAATTAACCACTTGTTGGTAAAACACCTGTTTGATCAGGTCGTCGTGATCGAAATCTTTGAAGGAGGGATCGAATTCATGCAACTCGAACCCTTGTTTGTCAGCGCTGAACGAATTCAGTTGAGGCCAGCCGTCGTGAATATCCACTTCATGTGAATCGGTGCCGGGCGGATTGAGTTTTACCTCAGGACCGGGATCGTAGAAGTAGTAATCCGGCGGTATGCCGTTGTCAACAGAGTATTTCAGCGTGGCGCGTACAGTGGTCGAAGACATCGTCGTGGGTTCCGGTCTCAGTTAGGTTTCTGGGTGGTGAAGCCCTGGTAAATCATGGTTTTCTGCCAGCAGGGCAGGCCTTCAATGGCGGTGGTCAGCCAGCGCTTCAAGTGCCGGTGATTGTCCAGCGGCAGTTGTTGCCAGCCGTGCAAATGCATGGGAGCGGCAAGTGCGATATCTGCAATCGTCACATGGTCGCCGGCCACCCAGGTATGTTGCGACAAACGCTGATCAAGTATGGACGCGAGTTTGTGGAACTGTGCATCTTGCGCGGCAATGACCGCGGGGTCGGCTTCGCCGCCGAGCAAAGGTTTGACACAGTTTTCCACCAAGTAGACGTAGCAGCTGGGAAACCAGCTGGACGATTCCCAGAGCAACCAGCGGTTGATGTCGGCGCGGGTTTTCAAATCCTTGGGGTAAGCCGCGTCGTTACCGGTTTTGTCGGCAGCATATTGAAGAATCGCATTTGATTCCCACAACACAAAATCGCCGTCGACCATGGTCGGCAAAGAGGAATTCGGATTGAGGGCCAGGTAAGCCGCTTCCTTTTGTTCCGCCTTGAAATAGTCCACGTGAACCAGCTCATATTTGGCACCGATTAAATCAAGACCGGCTAATACTTTTTTACAGTTGACCGTGATCGGGTCTGCGAGAATTTTCATAGTGTCTCCTTGGTTGTTTTGGGGATGAGCGCAAAGTCAGTATATGGATTGACCCATGTTCTGATAACTGTTGTAATGCGAACAGATTGTCTTCAAATTGGAAACGATGATCCCCTCCGAACGCCAGCAAAGACCTATTTCCACCGACATGCTGACCGCTTTTGTGCACGTGGCGCAATCGCGAAGCGTGAGCAATGCCGCTGCCGCGCTGGGCGTGGGCAAGGGCTTGATCAGCAAACGCATCGCTCAGTTGGAAGAAAAGCTGGGCATTATTTTGTTCAGCCGCAGCAGCCGCAAAATTGTCCTAACCCCGGCAGGTGAGGCCTATCTGGCTTACGCGCAGCGGGCTTTGAATGAAATCGCCGGGGGGCTGGAGCGGGTGCGGGCACTCAAATCCGAACTTACCGGTAGCTTGCGGTTGACAGCCCCGGTGTCGTGGGGGCAGAGGGTGCTGGCGCGGCATTTGCCGTCGTTTCTCAAATTGCACCCGGCGGTGGAAATCGAATTGATACTGTCTGACAGGATCATGGACCTGGCTGCCGAGCGCATGGACATTGCCTTCAGATGGTCGGCCACGGCAACCGGTGAATTGAAAAACACGCCCATTATTTCCGTGCCTTGGTTGTTGACCGCGTCTCCTGAATACCTGGCTGCGCACGACATGCCGCAGACACCGCCCGAGTTGTCCAGACACAGCTGTTTGTATTACCGGCGCGACAGCAGCGACGACAACTGGGTGCTCAGTTGTCACCGCGTGCAGCCTGAGCGGGTGCAGGAAAAAATTCCGGTCAGGGTCAGCACCCGTTATGCGGTGGACAACGCAGAGGCCGTGCTCCACGCGGCGGTCGCCGGGCTGGGGATTGCACTGTTGCCGGATTATTTGTGTGAAACATCGCTGAGAGATGGCAGCCTGATCAGGGTATTGCCCGAATGGACGCCACTGACCAAATTCGGCTCGCAGATCGTGGCGCTGATCACGCCCGAGCGCATGAATTTTTTGCGCAACAAAGCTTTGCTGGATTTTTTACTGGCCGCCGTGGAGAAAGAAGCGGCGACATAAGCCTATTGCTTGAAGGGAAATTTTCTAAATTAACAAAGATTGACTAAACTCGTCATTATTCAATCAAACAATGGAGTTTAGTCATGAAAATTATGCGTTCTCTGGTTTTTTTCTCGATCTTGCTCCCCTTATTGGTAACAGCTGAATCCATCAAGCTGGGACAGGTGTCCTTGTCCTTTTACGCAGTCACTGGAGGCATAGTCCAGCACGTGTTGGAAAAAGAGGGATACACCGTCGAAGTGATTGAAGGTTCGCATGCCGATATTTATCCTAAGGTTGGTTCAGGTGAGGTGGACATACTTGCTGCGTCATGGCTTCCCAACGCGCATGCGGTTTTATACAAAAAAGTGGAAGCCAGCACATTCAAATTAGCCAAGCTCTATGACGATGCTCGTCTGTACTGGACGGTTCCAGCCTACGTTCCGGCTCAAGAGGTTTCCTCAATTGAAGATCTGCTGAAACCTTCAGTCAAGTCCCGCATGCCGTCGACTATCGTCTCACTGCCTGAATCCACTGGTTTGACGATTTTGGGTCTTGAGGTGCTCAAGAGTTACGGTCTTGATGCCGCAGGCTATCAATTGCAAGCCGCTCCCCCGGGTACTTGGATCGGTACATTTAAAACCGCCTATGAAGCAGGGAACTGGGTGGTGTTTCCATTGTGGCAACCTCAATGGATAAATTCCGTCTATGAATTGCGTGTGCTGGAAGATCCCAAGCGTATTTTTGGTACAGACAGCGCATATCTGATAGCCAATCAGCAACTAAAGTCGAAATTGTCACCTCGTACGCTTGCCTATCTGAGTAATATCCGCTTGTCGATTGCGGCGATCACAGAAATGGATAAATCTATGAATGTGGAAAAAATATCAGCGCGTCAAGCCGCAGAACGCTGGATCGCCGCTAACCCGCAGCAGGTTGACAGCTGGCGACCGAATTGATACCTTGGTAAGTTATCCCTCGCCTGCCACTGCAAGCAACCAGCTATTTAATTAAATTTAGTTAACCGCCTCAATCCAGCGAAATCCCTTGCCGCTTGATCAGCTTGTGCCAGATGGCTGTTTCAGCGCGTATCAGATCGGCATATTGCTGCGGCGTATTCGCCACCGGCTCGATACCGAAGTCGATCAGTTTTTGCCGTATGGCGGGTTGGTTGATGGCTTCGGCGATTTGCTTTTGCAAAGCGTTGATCACCCCGGGCGGTGTGCCCGCAGGAGCGACGATGCCAACTTGTGCCGATGCTTCTACATTTTTAATGCCCAGTTCGGCAAACGTAGGTACATCGGGCAGTTGCGGGAGGCGCACCGAGTTGGCCACGGCCAGCGCGCGAATCTTGCCGCTTTTGATGAAGCCGTTGCCTGCGGCCAGGTCGACCATCATGGCGGGAATCTGGCCACTGGCCAGATCGGACAAGGCGGGTGCCGCGCCTTTATAAGGAATGTGCACCATGAACAAACCGGCTTGTACTTTGAGCAATTCCATGGCCAGGTGGTGCGGGCTGCCGGCCCCGGCCGAGCCGAAATTCACGCTGCCGGGTTTGGCTTTGGCCTTGGCGATGAAGTCTTTGGCGTCCTTAGCGTCAGACGCCGGGCCGACCACCAGCACCATGGGAAATCTGCCCATCAGCGTGACCGGCGCTAAGTCTTTGTCGGGGTTGTAGGACAGCTTGGCGTACAAAGCGGTGTTGAACACCAGCGTGCCGTTGTCGGCCGACATGATGGTGTAGCCGTCAGGGGCGGAGCGCGCCAATTCAGAGGCCGCGATGGCAGTATTGCCGCCGGGCTTGTTGTCGACCAGGATGGATTGTTTGATTTGCGTGGACAGTTGCTGGCTCAGGGTGCGGGCCAGAAAATCTGAGCCGCCGCCGGCCGGGTAGGGCACCAGCCAGCGTATGGTTTTAGACGGGTAGGCGGTGTTTTGCGCCAGGGCGTGAGGGGCCATGACAGCCAGCGTTGCCAGGGAAAAAAGACCGAGGGCTTGACGGCGTTCAAACATGTGTGTTCCTTATGGTGCGGGGGAAATCTGCTGATGTCTGAGCCCGGTGCTAAACCATTTTAGGGCGTAATAAACTCGCAGCATCCCAATGAAAGGCGAGTTCATGGCTGCTGAATCAAGCGCTTGTCCGGTTGACCACCGGGCCTTATCCGGCGCCGTGGCAGCTGAGGGTTGCCCTGTGAGCGCCCGGGCCGCCGACTTTAATCCGTTTGAACAAGCTTATTTGCAAGACCCGCCCGAGTATGTGCGCTGGGCGCGCGAACAAGAACCGGTGTTCTTCAGCCCGCAACTCGGGTACTGGGTGGTCACGCGTTACGACGACATCAAAGCCATTTTCCGTGACCACGCCAATTTCAGTCCGGCCAATGCGCTGGAAAAAATCACGCCGCCCGGCCAAGCCGTCCTTGAAGTGCTGGCTTCCTACAACTACGCCATGGGCAGGACCCTGGTCAACGAGGACGAACCGGCGCACATGGCCAGACGCCGTTTGCTGCTCGAGCCCTTCACGCCTGAAGCCCTGAAGCTGCACGAGCCTATGGTCAGGCAACTCGCCCGCGAGTATGTGGATCGTTTCATCAATGACGGCAAAGCCGATCTGGTCGAGCACATGCTGTGGGAGGTGACGCTGACCATTGCCTTGCATTTTCTGGGTGTGGACGAAGAAGACATGCCCATGTTGCGCCAGTATTCGATCGCCCACACGGTCAATACCTGGGGCCGCCCGGACGAACACGAGCAATTGAAAGTGGCGCACGCGGTCGGTAATTTCTGGCAACTGGCCGGTCGCATTCTGGAGAAGATGCGGCGCGACCCCAGCGGCCCGGGTTGGATGAAGTTCGGCATACGCATGCAAGCCGATCACCCGGAGGTGGTCACCGATTCGTATTTGCATTCCATGATGATGGCAGGCATTGTGGCTGCGCACGAGACCACTGCCAATGCCACAGCGAACGCCTTGAAATTGCTGTTGCAACACCCCAGTGCGTGGCAGGACATAGCCGCTGACCCTTCGCTGATTCCCAACGCCGTCGAGGAGTGTTTGCGTTTTTCCGGCTCCATCATTTCTTGGCGGCGCATTGCTTTGCAACCGGTGAAAGTCGGCGGTCTTGATTTACCTGCGGGCACGAAATTTTTGATGCTGATGACTTCGGCCAATCATGATGAACAGCATTTTCCGAATGCAGACTTGCTGGATATTCACCGTGACAACGCCGCAGACCATTTGTCATTCGGTTACGGCGCACACCAGTGCATGGGCAAAAACCTGGCGCGCATGGAGTTGCAAGTGTTTTTGCAAGAGTTGTCGCAACGCCTGCCGCATCTGAAATTGCAACAGCAAACCTTTAGCTATTTGTCCAATATGTCGTTTCGCGGGCCGGAACACCTGCTGGTCGAATGGGACCCTGCCGCCAATCCCGAACGGCGTGACCCAGGTGTGCTGCAACAAAGGCATGCGGTTCGCATCGGCGAATCCACGCGCCAAAGCCTGAGCCGCGCCGTGCGTGTAGAGCACATTCAAACGCTGGCGCGCGATATTGTTGGCCTGACATTGAGCGCCGCAGACGGGAAGGCGTTTGCGCCTTGGACACCGGGTTCGCACATCGATGTCGATTGCGGTGACACGGGCTTGTCTCGCCAGTATTCGCTGTGCGGCGATCCGGCAGACCGCATGCGTTTGCAGATTGCGGTGTTGAAAGACCCGCAGAGTCGCGGCGGCTCAGTCTGGTTACACGACAAGCTCGCGGCGGGAGACCTGCTGCATATGCGCGGCCCGCGCAACCATTTCCGTTTCGATGACACCGCCAAGCGCGCGGTGTTCGTGGCTGGCGGTATAGGCGTGACGCCGGTGCTGGCCATGGCGCGCCAGGCTTTGCAACTCGGCATGGATTACGTGTTCCATTACAGCGCACGCTCTCGAGGACACATGGCATTTGTGGATGAATTGCAAGCTTTGCACGGCCATCGTTTGCAGTTGCACCTCAGCAGTGAGGGCACGCGCGCCGACTATGTGGCTTTGCTAACTGCATCTGAATCAGGCACGCAGGTGTATGCCTGCGGTCCTCAAGCCTTGTTGCAAGCGATTGAATCCGCGTGCGATGGTGTGCAAGGCGTGACGCTCAAGCTCGAATACTTTCAGGCCCAAGCCGCCGTACTCGATCCCGCCAAAGAGCAGGCTTTTGAGATCGAACTCAAAGACTCCGGACTGCTGCTCACGGTAGCGGCTGACCGCACGGTGATGGAGACTTTGCGCGCCGCCAACATCGACGTGCAAAGCGATTGCGGCGAGGGCTTGTGCGGCTCTTGCGAGGTGCGGGTGCTGGCCGGCAAGGTAGACCACCGCGATCTGGTGTTGACGGCGGCCGAGCGCGCGCTGCATTCAAAAATGATGGTTTGCTGCTCGCGTGCGATAGGCGGGCGATTGGTGCTGGAGCTATAACTTTTTTTTCTGAGTTCTAAATGTCACATCCAACTATGAATGAATTACCCTGATTAAACCCCTTTGTGCGTACACACCCGGCATTTGTTTGCTTTTACGGCAGCTTTGCCCAAAGCTTCATTTATGCGAAGTACCTGGCTATGCAGATCAGTCGAAGCTTTAACGCTGCGGTTTGATCAAACGGCTTCAACGTCTTGCAGTTACAGTTTACGGCGCATTCAAGTGTTAAATCGGCAGGATTTTGGCTTGCCGGTATTGATCCCATAGCTTGAAAAACATTTGCCCGGTGTCGGCAAATTCATAAAAACCGAACTGTCTGCATTTGCCAGTGTCGGAGATGATGTCGAATTCAGGCGTGAACACAAAATCACCGTAGGGCCAGGAGACCACATCTTCATAACGGTTCGCTACCAGCCCGTGACGCTGAACAATGCGGTCCCAGACCGGTGCTTTGTCGGCCATTATCCGGGTCAGGTTGATTTGACGGCGCGTCCCGGTCTGCATGCCCCAATAAGCTGCGATCTGCGGCCACAGGTTTTCCCAGCGGATCAAGTCGCCGTTGGTGATGTTGAACGCCTGGTTGGCGCAGCGCGCATCGGTGGCCATCCAGACCATGGCCTTGGCCAGCAGCGTGGCATCGGTGGCCTGGTACAGCGCGTGCCAGTTGCCGGGCGTGCCCGGGTGTTGCAGCGGCAAACCGAGTTCACGCGAAATCACCGCATACATGGCAATCACCAGCGGCAGGTTCATGGGGTTGCCTATGCCGAAACCGCTGATGGCGTGTGGCCGAACTGAAGAACAAGTCCAATGCGCAGCGGTAGATTTTTCAAGCAACCAATCCCATTGGTTGTAATAAAAATTCGGCGGCATGTGCCTGGGGTCGTCTTCTTTGGCTGGTGTTTTGAACGCGCCGAGGTGATTGCCGTACCACTTGGTGCCGTGCACCACATGCACGTGTTGCAGGTCTTCGGCCTCAGGCTCTAGCGCCTGAATCAGGTTGACCAGCATGGCAGTGTTGTCGTTCACCCAGGCGTTGCTGTCGGCGCGCTCCACATAGGCGGCGTGAAACACATGAGTCACTGCGCTGAGCAAATGCGCCTTGCTGCGGCAGTCCTGCGGGTCTAGCAAATCGATGGCGATATGCGTGTAGCGGCCGGGCGCATCCGGCGGTCTGCGCGACACTGCAATCACATTCCAGTCTGTATTCATTCCGAGGTGCGACAGCAGATTGCGCCCGACCACGCCGGTAGCGCCTGCTACCAGCGCTGTTTTTTGACTCATGACTTCATCTCCTTCAATAAGCGGTAGCGTCCGCCTTGCGCCGCCAACAAAGGCAATCCATGCGCCAGCGCCTGTGCCTGCGTGTCCGGCAGTTCATCGCCGGTGTTTGTCGCCCATTCGAGCAACCAGACCGCAGTCCAAGCCTGATCGGCTGCGCCGCGCAACTGCGCTTCGGCAGTGGCGTTCACAGACACAGCTTGATCCGGTTGATGCAGCAGGCGCAGGCGTTGAAACAAGGGGTGCAATGACCAGTTGTGAATCAAAGTGTCAGCAACAGCGCCAGCTACCTGGTTTGGCATCACCAAGATATCCAGCACACCGCCGCAACCTTGACCGACATCGGCTTGCTGCTCTAAACCGCTGCGCACCATGCGTCTGAAATGCGGCATCACAGCGCGGGTCAATTCGCTGGGTTGCGCCAATCGTTCAAGGTAGGCGGGGCTGTGTAACACCGCCATATTGTCAAGCTCGTAGAGTGCCGCCCAGCCGTGAGATGCTTTGACAGCGGCATAGCGGCGCGCATTGGTAAAGCCGGGTAAGGCCAGCCGTTCCGCCAGGTGTTCGGTCTGGTACCAATGGTCAAACTGAGTTTGAGCCTGGTCTGCGATGTCATTGCAAATGAGTAGGCAGGCGGGGTTCATGCTGGATTACATATTTATCGCTTGCCTGTTTGCGCAGCCGCTAAAGTATTTTTTCGTATGCTGCGAATCAAACCCATGTGCACTTCAAACAAGCCCGCGCCGGTGTGTGCGACCTTGTCACCGACCGCTGCATGAAGACGCTTGAGCGCATGAAATGGCACGGAGGGCGCCAAATGGTGTTCTGCGTGGTAAGGCATTTCCCAGTAAAAATAATGCAGAATTCCGGACACTTTGGTGGTGCGGGTGTTGCGCAGCAAATCAGGGGAATCTTCGGTGCCGGTGTGTTCAGACATGCGCAGAAACCGCAACAGTATTTCGCCGGTTATCCTGGGTCCTATGATCAAAACCAGCGGCGCCCAAGGATCCAACATATAAGCAGCTGCAAACATTAAAACGTAACCTGCCATCACCACACGGAATTCTCGTATCACGGCGGGAATTTTAAGCGGCGCAATACAGCTTAAGTCGGAGGCGTCAAATTTTCCCTGGCAACCGCGCCAGTGGTAGTCCACCACCATCTTCCAGAATTTATAACCGAACATCTCCAATACATACATCAACAGCGAGCGCGACAAAGGTACACGGTCAGGAT
>CAMBSK010000017.1 GCA_945870575.1 Bordetella parapertussis
ACTAGACCACTTTCCGAACTGATTTAGAACCTGTCCTAGTCGTTCCTGTGCGTGTCTTAGTCGTCTTTGTAGCAGATTTCTTGGCGATTGTCTTAGTGGTTTTCGTGGGTGAGATTACTGAAGAAACTTTTGATACCTTGATATTGGAATCACCCATAACTCGTTTCTTGATTTGGGCATTTACTTCAGTTAATCCATCTGAACGGTTTGACTGAATGAGTTCTACGTTCATTTCAGCAGTCAAATGCTTTGCATAGAACCTATCAATCATTTCAACTGATGTTCTCGCATTTCTCGCTAGTGACAATAAATCTAACCCCTTTGATTCTGTTAGTCTGAACATGATGGATGTATGTCTCAATGAATAAAGAGTTCTTGCTTCGCCAGTTGGATTGTTTTTCAGATTCGTTATTTGAAGTAAATAGTCAAATTGCCGATGTAATTGCTGTAAAGCGTAATCTCTGTTCAAGTTTTCGGGTTGAAATAGAAAATCTTCATCTTTTCCATACCCTTCAGTTAATTGACGGTTTCTGATTGATTCATAAATCTCAATACCGCTCGGTAGAGATACTATTGGATTTGAATGTCCCTTCGTGATAAGGTGTGATAGTCGTAAGTAGACTTGTTCACTTTTTACAATCGCTATATGTTTGTGCTTTATTACACGAATGTCAGTTGGTCTGATAAATGTGTTTGTCATAAACAATATTAGGTCATAAAGTTCCTGAGTGAGAATTCCTTTTCTTAAAACACTGTTGTCTTTCCCAGAGTAGATTAAAAATTCTTCTCCGATATGTGTTCTTGCTGTATTGTGTAGTTTTGCGTATTCAGCATTGTTGAACCAACTTCTTGGTTTATCAACAGTTTTTATTGATGGAAATGCTGGCAAAGTATTGAT
The DNA here is from genome assembly GCA_945870575.1 of Bordetella parapertussis. Lineage (GTDB taxonomy): Bacteria > Pseudomonadota > Gammaproteobacteria > Burkholderiales > Burkholderiaceae_C > Limnohabitans. The sequence continues at coordinate 899 of CAMBSK010000017.1, forward strand.
CACATCCATTCTTTGAGCAAATTTCAGAATTGTTTTGATATGCGATAGATGAACTTTCAATGAACTACTGCTTAGTTTCCGCTCTTTAGAGTTGCTGTTCAGTTTTTGAATGTATTCATTAATCAATCTGTAATTGATTTCAGCGACTTCATATCTGCTGAAAAATGGAAGTATGTCTTTCTTGAGTCTGTATTCATCATTGATAAATTTTTTATCTGAAAGTTCGCCTCTTTCAACTCTTGATTTGTTCTCATTTTGTAGACCAAGAGCACAGACTTCAAAACCACTTTTTGACGAAAGTGGTTCTTTGTTCATTATTTTTGATTTAATCTCAACAAAAAATCTTTCGGCAAACTTGATTGCTTCTTTGCGGTCATTTGTCTTGGTACATTTTCTAATCACTTTTCGTTCTTCAAACAACCGAACATAATAGTAGGGTGACTTCATCATTTTGTAGATAGTCAATGATTTGTACCCTTTAACTTTTTCTAATGTTTCAGGTATAGGTAAAGTACCGTCCCGTTCTTTATCAACAGGAACAGAATTAACTTTTACACTTTTAGGAATGTACTGTTTTGTCTTCTTCTGACTCATTTGGTAGTTGTATACTAAAATTCATACAACTGTCAAGAGTAGTTTCTCTAATTAAACTGTTATGAATCAACAAGTTATGGTGCCGGAGAGATGAATTGAACACCCGACCTTCTCATTACGAATGAGCTGTTTTGCCGACTGAGCAACGCCGACGTTACTTGAAAATATAACAGCCTTTGATCAAGAAACCTTGTGCATTGCCGTCACGCGTTCCACTTCATTTTTTGAGCCCAGGAAAACGCTGACGCGTTCGTGCAATTGTGTCGGCTGAATATCCAGAATGCGCTCACGTCCGTTGGTGGCCATGCCGCCGGCTTGTTCCACCAGCCAACTCATGGGGTTGGCCTCGTACATCAGCCGCAGCTTGCCGGGTTTTTGCGGCTCGCGCTTATCCCAGGGGTACATGAACACGCCGCCGCGCGTCAGTATGCGGTGTACGTCCGCCACCATGCTGGCCACCCAGCGCATATTGAAATCCTTGCCGCGCGGGCCGTCTTTACCGGCCAGGCATTCCGCAATGTACTCAGTCACCGTTTTGTCCCAGTGCCGCATATTGCTCATATTGATGGCGAATTCACGCGTATCCTCGGGAATGCGGACGTTTTCTTCGGTCAACACGAACGAACCTTGCTCGCGGTCCAGCGTGAACATGGCTACGCCGTCCCCCACTGTCAGCACCAAAGTGGTTTGCGGTCCGTACACGCAATAACCGGCTGCCACTTGTGCATGTCCGGGTTGCAGAAAATCCGCTTCGCTGACTTTCTCGGCAGATTCAGGTTTTTTCAGCACGCTGAAGATGGTCCCTATGCTGACATTCACGTCGATATTGCTGGAGCCGTCCAACGGATCAAACAACAACAAATACTCGCCTTGCGGGTAGCGGTTGGGTACCACGTAAATGCTGTCCATTTCCTCCGAGGCCATGGCCGCCAGATGACCGCCCCATTCGTTGGCCTCAATCAAGACTTCGTTGGCGATGATGTCGAGTTTTTTCTGTACCTCACCTTGCACGTTTTCGCTGTGTGCTGAGCCCAGCACGCCGCCCAATGCGCCTTTGTTCACCGCATGGCTGATGCCTTTGCAGGCGCGTGCCACCACTTCCAGCAGCAAACGCAGCTCAGGGGGTATGTGTTGTTTAGCGCGTTGTTGCTCGACCAGATAACGGGAAAGGGAAGCGGCCATGTGTCAGTCCTCCAGGGCAGAGTCAATCACTTCGCGCACATCGGCGCTCAAATCATCTTTGGCGGCCACGCGGCGTATGGCTTCGTGCGCTGCGCTGCGGTAAGGTTCGACCAACTTGCGCCAGCGGTCCATGGCGCGCGCCAGGCGCGCCGCCACTTGCGGGTTGAAGCTGTCAAGCTCGAGCACGCGTTCGCTCCAGAACACATAACCTGACGCGTCGGTGCGGTGAAAGGCTGCCGGGTTGTTGCAATAACTGGCAATCAGACTGCGCGCACGGTTGGGGTTGCGGATCTGAAAATCGGGATGTTGCATCAACTGGCGTACTCGCGATAACACATGGCCTTCATGGTCGCTTGCTGCGGCCTGCACCGCAAACCACTTGTCCAGCACCAGTTCTTCTTTGCGGAATTGCTGATAGAACAAAGCCAAAGCATCTGTTGCCAAGGCGTGATTGATGGCAACCAGCGCCTGCAAGGCGTGCATGCGTTCGGTCATGTTGTTGGCTTGTTTGAACGCCTGCAAAGCTTGCTGCGCCCACTCATCCTTGTGTTGCAGTTGACCGGCCAGACACAGGTAATTCAATGCCAAACCATGCAAGGCGCGACGCCCGCTAGGCGCTGCGTCCGGTGAGTATTCTCCTTTGACGCGGTAATGCGCGTAAGCCCAAACCCAATCGTCAAGTAATTCAACTGCGATTTGTCGGCGCATGCTTTCGCGCACCTCGTGGATTTTTTGCGGATCCACAGTTTCAGCTTGTTCTGCGATGTAGTTTTCACTAGGCGGCGTCAACACCAGTTCTTTGAAGGCCGAGTCCAGTTCAGTGTGGCGCAGCAACTGGCGCAAACCTTCAATCAACCCCGGCGACAACAGTTTCTCTGTCGGCAGTTGTTGCGACAAGGCCTGCAAAGCGGTTGTCATGAACAAACGTTGCGCCGACTCCCAGCGGTTGAACGCATCCGTGTCGTGCGCCAACAGCACCAGCAACTCGGCTTCGCTGTAGTCGGTATGCAGTTGCACCGGCGCGCTAAAGCCGCGCATCAGCGAAGGAATCACGGGCTCTGTGATGCCTTCAAGCACCAGTGTTTGGGCGTCTTGGCTCAGCACCATCAGTTGATCCGGCAATACCACTTCGCCGGTTTGGTTCAGCAGACCGAACTGCACCGGAATCAAAAACGGTTGTTTTAGCATTTGTCCGGGTGTGGACTGGCACGACTGCTTGAAATGCAGACTCAGGCGCTGATTGGCCGCATCGTGTTCCAGTTGCACGTCGACGCGCGGCGTACCGGCCTGCGAGTACCAGCGTTTGAATACATCGAGTTGTTTGTAAAGTTCTGTGGCCGGGTTGGCGTCGGCAATGGCTTGCACAAAATCATCACAAGTCACGGCCTGGCCGTCGTGCCGCTGAAAATACAACTTCATGCCCACAGCGAATCCGTCGCGGCCGACCAGGGTTTGCATCATGCGAACGACTTCAGCACCTTTTTCATAAATGGTGACGGTGTAGAAGTTGTTGATCTCCATGTAGCTGTCGGGGCGCACCGGATGCGCCATGGGACCGGCGTCTTCGGCGAACTGCACGGTACGCAGCAGACGCACGTCTTCGATGCGTTTGACGGCGCGCGCGGACGCAGAGCCAGACAAGTCCTGGCTGAATTCCTGGTCGCGAAAAACGGTCAGGCCTTCTTTCAACGACAGTTGAAACCAGTCGCGGCAGGTGATGCGGTTGCCGGTCCAGTTGTGAAAATACTCGTGGCCGACCACGCTTTCAATATTGCCGTAATCCTGGTCGGTGGCGGTGGACGGGCTGGCCAACACGTACTTGGTGTTGAAAATATTCAGGCCCTTGTTTTCCATGGCACCCATGTTGAAGTCCGAGGTGGCGACCACCATGAAGCGTTCCAGGTCCAGGCTTAGGCCGAAGCGCGCTTCGTCCCAGGCGATGCTGGCCATCAGCGATTGCATGGCGTGATCTGTTTTATCAAGATCGCCGGAGCGCACATAAATTTGCAGCACATGTTCTTTGCCGTTGCGCGCCGTGATGCGCTGTTCGCGGCACACCAGTTTGCCGGCCACCAAGGCAAACAAATAACTGGGTTTGTGGTGCGGGTCTACCCATTTTGCAAAATGCCGACCGTCTTCCAGATGGCCTTGTTCGACCAAGTTGCCGTTGGACAGCAGCACCGGAAAATCGGTTTTGTTGGCGCGCAACGTCACAGTGAACAGCGACATCACATCCGGGCGATCCAGAAAATAACTGATGCGTCTGAAACCCTGTGCTTCGCATTGTGTGAAAAACGAATCCTGGCTCATATACAAGCCTGTGAGCTGTGTATTTTTAGACGGGTTGCAGGTGGTGAAAATTTCCAGTTTGAACGCCTCATTGCCTTCTGGCAGGTTTTCCAACACCAGTTGATCGCCGTCCATCTTGAATGAGGTGCCCTGGCCATTGACAAGTACCCGGGATAAATTGAGTTCTTCGCCGTCAAGTTTCAGCGCTTGCGCTGCCAAATCCGGGTTGCGCCGGATTTGCATGGTGTTGAGCACGCGTGTTTTGGCAGGCTCCAGGTCGAACACCAGATCGACGCTGTCAATCAGGAATGCGGGTGCCTGGTAGTCCTCGCGCCGTGTGATCACGGTCTGGCCTTCACGAAACATGGGAAATCTCCGTTGTTTTTTCAATGGGGTTCAAACACCTTGCTTGAGCGAGGCTTCGATGAAAGTGTCCAGATCGCCGTCCAGCACTTTCTGGGTGTTGCTGATTTCGACATTGGTCCGCAAATCCTTGATGCGGCTTTGGTCCAGCACATAACTGCGAATCTGGTGGCCCCAGCCGACATCGGTTTTGGTGTCTTCCAGCTTTTGTTGCGCTTCCATGCGCTTGCGCATTTCAAAATCGTACAAGCGCGAGCGCAGGCGTTTCCAAGCCACATCCCGGTTGCTGTGCTGGCTGCGTCCGTCTTGGCACTGCACCACGATGCCGGTGGGAATGTGCGTCAAGCGCACCGCCGAATCCGTTTTATTTATGTGCTGGCCGCCAGCGCCGCTGGCACGAAAGGTGTCGGTGCGCACGTCCGCCGGGTTGATGTCGATTTCAATCGAGTCGTCAATTTCCGGGTACACAAAAATGCTGGCGAAACTGGTGTGGCGTCCGCCGGCCGAATCGAAAGGCGATTTGCGCACCAGGCGGTGAACGCCGGTTTCGGTGCGCAGCAAACCGAAAGCGTATTCGCCCTCTATCTTCAAGGTGGCGCCTTTGATACCAGCCACGTCGCCGGGCGATTCGTCTTCCAGTGTGGCTTTGAAACCTTTGCGTTCAGCGTATTTCAGGTACTGGCGCAACAGCATGCTGGCCCAGTCGCAGGCCTCGGTACCACCGGCACCGGCTTGAATATCCAGAAACGCGTTCAGCGGATCGGCCGGGTTGTAGAACATGCGGCGGAATTCCAGCTTTTGTATTTCAGCTTCGATGCGCTGCGTGTCTTCTTCGATGGTGAGCAAACCGGCGTCGTCGTTGTCGGCTTTGCTCATGTCAAACAGCTCGGTGTTGTCCGCAATCTCCTGGCTCAGGCGCGTGAGCACCAGCACGATGTCGTCCAGGGATTTTTTTTCTTTGCCCAGTTCCTGGGCTTTCTTAGGGTCGTTCCAGACCGACGGGTCTTCCAGCGATGCGTTGACGGTTCTCAGACGTTCCGATTTGGCATCGTAGTCAAAGATACCCCCGTAGGTCGAGAGTGCGTGCACCCAAATCGACCAGCAAATTGCCAATGGTGTTGATACGTTCTGCGTCCATGTGTAGCCTCAAAATACTTGCGTAAACCTTGATTATCCCCTGAGTGCCGCATGGCCCGGCTGTTCATACGCCACGCGCTGCCGCCGGGGCCTTAGCGATTGACAGGGTTTGCATGCCGAGCAGCACATCGCCGACGATGATGATGGCCGGGCTGGCGAGTTTTTCAAGCGCAAACACAGCGCTTAATTGCGACAGTTGGGTGCAGACATGGCGCTGTACCGGCATGCTGGCGTTTTCCACCACCGCCACAGGCGTGTCGGGCGGCAGGCCTTGCAGCAAACCTTGCTGCAAATGTGCAGCGGTTTGCACGCCCATGTAAATCACCAGCGTCAAGCGGCAGTCATGCGCGGTGCGGGCAAGTTGCGCCCAATCCACAGCAGGCAGTGGCGCCCCAGTGCGTGCCGGTGATGCGTGACCGGTGATCATGATCACGCCATGTGCATACGCACGGTGGGTGAGGGCGACGCCCAGGCCGTGCGCAGCGGATAAACCGGCGGTGATGCCGTTGACCACTTCTACCTCTATGCCAAGCGCTTGCAAATGCTGCTTTTCTTCCCCTGCTCTGCCGAAAATCAATGGGTCGCCGCCTTTGAGGCGCACCACGTTTTCACCGGCCAAAGCTTCTTGCGCCATGAGTTTTTCAATAAAGGCCTGCGGCGTTGACTGGCAACCGCCGCGCTTGCCCACATGAATGATGCGGGCGGTGGGCGAAGCGTGTTGCAGCACATCGGCATGCACCAGGTCATCGACCAGCAATACGCTGGCGGCTTGAATGGCTTTGACCGCTTTGAGCGTCAGCAACTCGGGGTCGCCGGGACCTGCGCCGACCAGTGTGACTTTGGGTATGAGCGTTTTGGGTTTCATGGTGTGATAGAAATTTGATGAGCCAGTTCGCACACCTGCTTCACCTGGGCTTGAATAGGAGCGGGTATGCGTTCAGGCTGTGCCAGCAGCGAACGTATGTAATCGGCGGTTTGCCCGGCGTTAAGTCCACCGGGATAGGCCATGCTGTCTGCGGACAGCGTGTCCTGCGGATCGTTTTCTGCGAACAGCAAACCTGCTTGCAGCAAGACGGATTTGCGCAGTCGTCTGGGGTCGGCCACCGGTTCGCCTTCGGTGCCGCGCAATAGCAAGGCATTGGCTTGCATCAATTGCAAAGTGTCCGTCATGGAGGTTTCGTACTCGCGGTGGGTGTAGCTGGCCACCAGTAGCGCAGGCCCGTCAACCGGGTTCATCATTTTCACCAGACTGTGGGCTGAGTTGCGCAGTCCTAGGCTGCGTCGCACTTGCAGCAGCCGCCACAAACCGGGACTCAAAAGCTCTGCCGGGACAAACACCACCTCACTGCCGGTCAATGCGCGTAAGGACGTCAGGCAAGCCAGTCCCAGTTCATGCATCACGTCTTCTGTGGATACGCGCGAGTCCTCGGTGTTGCCGCCGTGCACGAGGACGCGCACACCCTGTGCCGATAACAGTATGGCCAGCAAGGGCGTGAACAAAGGCAGTCGGCGTGCACCGTTGTAGCTGGGCAGCACCACCACAGGCGCGGCGTTGTCGTTGGGAATACGCTGCAAGCGGCTGTCAAGCGCATCCAGAAAACCCGCCATCTCCTGCGCGGTTTCGCCTTTGACGCGCATAGCGATGCAAAACGCGCCCAGTTGCAGATCGGGCACCGCGCCGTCCAGCACCAGGCCCATCAATTCAGCTGCCTGCTCACGCGTCAAATCGCGCGCGCCCTGTTTGCCGCGACCTATCTCTTTAATGAAATGGCTGATGCTCATGACACGGATTGTGGAACAAGCTTGATGACTTTCAGTTATGAGGCGAATCACGCAAAGCTAAACTCGTCGCATGTGGATATTGGGCATTGAATCTTCCTGCGACGAAACCGGCGTGGCGCTGGTGCGTGCAGACGCGGGCAAGCCATTGCCCGTGCTGGCGGCACAAGCCTTGCACACGCAAGCGGCCATGCACGAGGCCTATGGCGGCGTGGTGCCCGAACTCGCCAGCCGCGACCATATACGGCGCGTATTGCCCTTGATTCAGCAAGTGATGCACGAGGCCAGCCTAGGTTTGTCGCAGTTGGATGTGATCGCCTACACGCGCGGACCCGGTCTGGCCGGCGCCTTGTTGGTCGGTGCTGGAACCGCTTGTGCCTTGGCCGCCAGTCTGGGCAAACCTTTGATGGGTATTCACCACCTTGAGGGGCATTTGCTGTCGCCATTTTTGAGCGCCGATCCGCCGTCTTTTCCCTTTGTGGCCTTGCTGGTCTCCGGCGGTCATACGCAGTTGATGCAAGTCGACGCGGTCGGAAGTTATGTGTTGCTGGGCGAAACCATAGACGACGCGGCCGGTGAAGCGTTTGACAAATCTGCCAAGCTCATGGGCCTGGGCTACCCAGGCGGCCCGGCCTTGTCGGCGCTGGCTGTTCATGGCGATCCTCTGGCTTTTGCCTTGCCCAGGCCGTTGCTTAACCAGCCTAACTTGGATTTTTCTTTTGCCGGTCTGAAGACGGCGGTATTGACACAAAGCCGCAAGCTCGGCGATGAATTGGAAAACCGCAAAGCCGATCTGGCGGCGTCCACCCAAGCTGCCATCGTTGATGTATTGGTGAAAAAATCGGTCAAGGCTTTAAAGCAAACCGGTTTGAAAACCCTGGTGGTCGCCGGTGGTGTGGGCGCTAACCGGGCTTTGCGCGAGCGCTTGCAGGCGGATTGCCGCAAGATAGGCACGCGGGTGCATTACCCCGAGCCGGATTTGTGCACCGACAACGGTGCCATGATTGGCATGGCGGCGGCCATGCGCTTGACGGCTGGGGTTGAACTGCCGAACACTGACTACGCCTTTGATGTGTTACCGCGCTGGCCGCTGGCGCAAACACCAGCCTGAATAACCCGAAAGTCACACCTTATGCGCCAAGCCATTCTCGATTTGCAAGCCTCCCGTATCCGTGATGTTGCCAATGCCGGCATAGGACGCAGTGATGTGCTGGCTTTCTGGTTTGGCGAAAGCGACGAGGTGAGTCCGGACTTCATCCGCCAGGCCGCCATTGATTCGCTGCAAAGTGGTGAAACCTTTTACGCGCACAACTTGGGGCTGCCCGAGTTGCGCCAAGCCATCGCCGCAGAAATGCAGCAGCGACATGGCGCAGGCATAGGCGTGGAACGCATCGCCGTGACTTCCGGTGGGGTCAATGCGCTGATGCTGGCCATGCAAGCCATCGTCAACCCGGGTGACGAGGTGGTGGTGGTAACGCCGGTCTGGCCAAACCTGACTTCGCAGCCGGTCATTTTGGGAGCTGATTTGCGCACAGTGTGCCTGGAGCCGCAACACGGCCGCTGGACGCTGCCCATGGAGAAATTGCTGGCAGCGATCACGCCGCACACCCGCCTGGTGGTGATCAATTCGCCGAACAACCCGACCGGCTGGACGCTCAGCCGAGCCGAACAGCAAACCATACTGGCTCACTGCCGCCGCACCGACACTTGGATACTGTCAGACGAAGTCTATGAAAACCTGTATTACCTGCCGACTGAGAACCGCTGCGCCCCAAGTTTCCTGGACTTCGCCGCGCCGCTAGACCGGTTGGTGGTAGCGCACAGCTTTTCTAAAAGCTTTTTGATGACCGGCTGGCGTCTGGGCTGGCTGGTCATGCCGGTGGATATGACCGAACACATGGGCAAGTTGATTGAGTTCAACACCTCGTGCGCCAGTGTGTTTGTGCAGCGCGCAGGCGTCGCCGCCATGCAGCGCGCCGGGGACATCGTGCCCCAAGTGGTGATGCAAATGCAGGCCTGCCGCGACCGTTTATTTGCCGAATTGAGCAACATCCCGGGACTGGAATTGGCGGTGCCGGACGGCGGTATGTATGCTTTTTTCTGCTTACCCGGCCACACCGACGACGTGTTGACCGCTAAACGCCTGGTCGCCGAGGCCGGTCTGGGGCTGGCACCGGGCTGCGCTTTCGCTCCAGAAGCGCAGGGCTGGCTGCGCTGGTGCTTCGCCTCTCAAGACCAGGACAGGCTGGGGCAGGGGGCTGATCGCCTGAGAGGCTGGCTGGGCAAGCTATAATTCCAAGGCTTAGCCATTTCGGCTTAAGTTCACGCCATCTGGCATTTCCGGCTGTTGGCGCATGTCAAATTTTTTGGAAAAACATCATGACAACTTTAAACAAGGCCGAGGTCGTTAAGGCCAACGCTCGTTCTGCCAACGACACAGGCAGCCCCGAAGTGCAGGTCGCCATTCTGACCGCACGCATCAATGAACTGACCCCCCATTTCAAAACACACGCCAAAGACCACCACGGTCGTCGCGGCTTGTTGCGCATGGTCAGCCGTCGACGCAAATTGCTCGACTACCTCAAATCCAAGGACGCAGAGCGCTACACCGCGCTGATCGCCAAACTGGGTTTGCGCAAGTAACACCCGTCCGTGTACAGCGCCTGAGCCCTCACTCAGGCGTTGTTTCATGGGGCAGGGCGCAAGCAAAGCAACTGACTCAGATCGAAGCTGTGTCATTCCAAAAAAAACAGTCGTATTTTTCTGGAATGGCATCGTGTTCTGACAGTGACTTTGGGCTTTGATGAAGTGGCCTTCACTTCACCTATTCTGTTCAGGAATCCAATATGTCTTTATTCAACAAAATTAGCAAAACCTTTCAATGGGGCCAGCACACGGTCACCATGGAAACCGGCGAAATCGCCCGCCAGTCCGGCGGCGCAGTCATGGTCAACATCGATGACACCGTGGTACTCGCCACTGTCGTTGGTTCGAAAAATTCCAAGCCCGGCCAGGACTTCTTCCCCCTGACCGTGGACTACATCGAGAAAACATACGCCGCGGGCAAAATCCCCGGCAGCTTTTTCAAGCGCGAAGCCAAACCTAGCGAACACGAAACGCTGACCAGCCGTCTGATCGACCGCCCCATCCGTCCGCTGTTTCCCGAAGGTTTTTACAACGACGTGCATGTGGTGATTCACACGCTGTCGCTCAACCCGGAAGTCGACGCTGACATCGCCGCCATGATCGGCGTGTCTGCCGCGCTCAGCATCTCCGGCATTCCATTCAACGGCCCTATAGGTGCGGCCCGCGTCGGCTACATCAATGGCGAATACGTGCTCAACCCCGGCCAGACCCAGCGCAAGGACAGCGTGCTCGAGTTGGTGGTCGCAGGAACCGAAGCCGCCGTGCTGATGGTTGAATCCGAAGCCTTGCAAATGTCAGAGGAAATCATGCTTGGCGCGGTGGTGTTCGGTCACGAGCAAAGCCGTATTGCCATCAACGCCATCCACGAACTGGTGCGTGACGCAGGCAAGCCTGTGTGGGATTGGCAGCCGCCTGCCAAGGACGAGCCTTTGATTGCCAAAGTCGCGGCGCTCGCCGACGACAAGCTGGCCGCCGCCTACCAGATCCGCAACAAGCAAAGCCGCACACAAGCCTGTCGCGAAGCCTATACAGCCGTTATGGCAGGCCTCAAAGCCGACGGCGTCGAGTTCGACGGCGTCAAAGTGGAAAGCATGTTGTTTGACATCGAAGCGCGCATTGTTCGCAGCCAAATTTTGGCTGGTGAACCGCGTATCGACGGTCGCGACACGCGCACCGTGCGCCCCATTGAAATCCGCAACAGCGTGTTGCCGCGCACCCACGGTTCCGCCTTGTTCACACGCGGCGAAACCCAGGCGCTGGTCATCACCACACTGGGTACAGAGCGTGATGCTCAGCGCATCGACGCCTTGGCAGGCGAGTACGAAGACCGCTTCATGTTCCACTACAACATGCCTCCGTTCGCCACCGGCGAAGTCGGTCGCATGGGCAGCACCAAGCGTCGCGAAATCGGTCATGGCCGTCTTGCCAAGCGTGCGCTTGCCGCCTGTTTGCCGACCAAAGAAGAGTTCCCTTACACCATGCGTGTGGTGTCAGAAATCACCGAATCCAACGGTTCATCCTCCATGGCGTCTGTGTGTGGCGGTTGTTTGTCGCTGATGGACGCCGGTGTGCCCATGAAAGCGCACGTGGCCGGTATCGCCATGGGTTTGATCAAGGACGGTAACCGTTTCGCCGTGCTGACCGACATCCTGGGTGATGAAGATCATCTGGGCGACATGGACTTCAAAGTGGCCGGTACCACCAACGGCATCACCGCTTTGCAAATGGACATCAAAATCCAAGGCATCACGCAAGAAATCATGCAAGTCGCTTTGGCCCAGGCCAAGGAAGCGCGCATGCACATTCTGGGCAAGATGCAAGACGCCATGGGCGAAGCCAAGACCGAGGTCAGCAACTTCGCACCCAAGCTCTACACCATGAAGATCAACCCCGAGAAAATCCGGGACGTGATCGGCAAAGGCGGCGCAGTCATTCGCGCGCTGACCGAAGAAACCGGTTGCCAGATCAATATCGAGGAAGACGGCACCATCACCATCGCCGCCACTGACGGCGCCAAAGCTGACGAAGCCAAACGCCGGATCCAGGAAATCACCGCAGAAGTGGAAATCGGCAAGGTCTACGAAGGCCCGATCACCAAGATTCTGGACTTCGGTGCCCTGGTCAATTTGCTACCCGGCAAAGATGGTTTGCTGCACATCAGCCAGATCAGCCACGAGCGCATTGCCAAAGTCACTGACGTGCTGGCCGAAGGCCAAATCGTCCGCGTCAAAGTGCTGGAGACTGACGAAAAAGGCCGTATCAAGCTGTCTATGAAGGCATTGCTGGATCGTCCCGAAGCGCCTGCGCACCACGAAGAGCAACCTCACCAAGAGTGATACACAGATGAGTGGCAAACTGATTGTCGGTAACTGGAAAATGAATGGCAGCCTGTCTGCCAATCAGGACCTGGTGCGGGCGGTCATTGCCGGTCTGTCTGGTACCTCTTGCAAGGCGGCTGTTTGTGTGCCTGCGATTTATCTGCCGCAGTTGCAGCAACTGGCCGGTGGTTCGCCATTGCTTTGGGGCGCGCAAGATGTGTCCACCCACGAGCAGGGCGCTTACACCGGCGAGTTGTCGGCTGCTATGTTGCGTGAATTCGGTGTTCGCTTTGCCATCGTTGGCCACTCCGAGCGTCGCCATTACCATGGCGAAACCGATGCAGTGGTGGCTACCAAAGCACAACGCGCATTGGCAGCCGGCATCACGCCGATTGTGTGTGTGGGCGAGACATTGGCCGAGCGCGAAGCCGGGCATACCGAAGAAGTGGTCAAACGCCAGCTTGCCGCAGTCATACATACCAATGGTCATTGCATCAGTGAAATTGTGGTGGCTTATGAGCCTGTGTGGGCTATCGGCACCGGCAAGACCGCCAGTCCCGAACAGGCGCAGCAGGTACACGCGCTGTTGCGCGCCCAGTTGAAAGCGGCGACTGCGCACCCCGAGCGCATTGCCTTGTTGTACGGCGGCAGCATGAACGCCGCCAATGCCGCCAGCCTGCTGTCGCAAAACGATATTGACGGTGGCCTGATCGGCGGGGCTTCCCTTAAATCTGCAGATTTTTTATCTATTGTTGCTGCGGCATCGCACTGACATTCACGGAGTTTTCATGAGTACGCTTCTTAATTTATTGTTGCTGGTTCAAATTTTGTCGGCCTTGGGCATGATCGGTTTGATTCTTGTTCAACACGGCAAAGGCGCTGACATGGGCGCAGCCTTTGGCAGCGGTACCTCGGGCAGCTTGTTCGGAGCCACTGGCGGCGCCAATTTTTTGTCGCGCACCACCTCGGTATTGGCGGCGGTATTTTTCGTGTGTACCCTGGCGCTTGCTTATTTCGGCAATCTGCGAGCCTCTGCAGACACCGGCAGTTTGTTAGAGCGCACGCCGATTCCGGTCAGCGCTCCAGCGACGGCCGCCGACAAGATCCCAGGCTCTTCTAGTGCCGCACCAGAAGCGGCCACCGACAAGTCGGTTCCAAGTCCTGTTGCACCGGCCTCTACGCCTGCACCCGTTGCACCGGCCGGTTCGCCTGCTTCTCAGATTCCTGCCAAATAACACTATCTGAATAATCAATATCTTCAGGCCGGAGGACAGCATATTTAGGGTTAAGATGTGAGGCTTCACAGGTTTCACGCCTGTCAAAATACAATCAAAGCCGTCGTGGTGAAATTGGTAGACACGCTATCTTGAGGGGGTAGTGGCGAAAGCTGTGCGAGTTCGAGTCTCGCCGACGGCACCATCAAAACCAGCTGTCACACTGATGTCAGCACACAGTAGCAAACTATCTTCCGTGATGTGTAAACTGAGTTACCCATGAGCCTGGCCCAGTACCTTCCTGTTCTTTTGTTTATCATAGTCGGCCTGCTGGTTGGTGTTGCACCTCAGTTGATCGGCGCACTGCTGGGCCCGCACAAGCCCGATGCGGCCAAAAACTCCCCTTACGAATGCGGCTTCGAAGCTTTTGAAGACGCCCGCATGAAATTTGATGTGCGCTATTACCTGGTCGCCATCCTTTTCATTTTGTTCGACCTTGAAATCGCTTTTCTGTTTCCCTGGGCGGTGTCACTCAAGGAGATCGGTTTGACAGGTTTTATCGGCATGATGATTTTTCTTGCCATTCTTGTGGTCGGTTTTGTCTACGAGTGGAAAAAGGGAGCCCTTGACTGGGAATGACACATGTCACTTGAAGGCGTTTTCAAAGAAGGCTTTATCACCACGTCTTACGACTCGGTGGTGAACTGGGCCAAAACCGGCTCGCTGTGGCCCATGACTTTCGGTCTGGCTTGTTGTGCGGTTGAAATGATGCACGCTGGTGCAGCGCGTTACGACATAGACCGCTTCGGTATGTTGTTTCGCCCGAGTCCGCGTCAATCCGATTTGATGATCGTCGCCGGCACCTTGTGCAACAAAATGGCACCCGCTTTGCGCAAGGTCTACGACCAGATGTCTGAACCACGCTGGGTCTTGTCCATGGGTTCATGTGCCAACGGCGGCGGCTATTACCACTACAGCTACTCAGTGGTGCGCGGTTGTGACCGCATCGTGCCGGTGGACGTGTATGTGCCCGGTTGCCCGCCCACTGCAGAGGCTTTGCTTTACGGTATCTTGCAGTTGCAGTCCAAGATCCGCCGTGAAAATACCATTGCCCGCTGATACCTTTTTCTATGACCATCACCGTTTCCATTGACACCTTGCAGTCTGCCTTACGGCAAGTACTGGGCGAGCGCATTCAAAAGTTGGAGTTGGCGCTGGGCGAATTGACGCTGACAGTCAATGACGCAGATTATTTGTCCGTGGCTTTGCAGTTGCGCGACCACCCCGAACTCGCTTTTGAACAACTGCTTGACTTGTGCGGCATGGATTACTCGGCCTACAAAGACGGCGCGCATTCAGCTTTCACAGATGCACCGCGCTACGCAGTGGTTTGCCACATGTTGTCATTGACGCATAACTGGCGTTTGCGTTTGCGTGTGCACGCTATTGATGAAGACATGCCACAGGTGGATTCAATCAACGGCATTTGGAGCGCCGCCAATTGGTTCGAGCGCGAAGCCTTTGATTTGTTCGGCATACTTTTCAGAGACCATGCCGATTTGCGTCGCATTTTGACTGACTACGGTTTCATCGGTCATCCGTTTCGCAAAGATTTCCCCACCTCGGGCCATGTCGAAATGCGCTATGACGCTGAGCAAAAACGCGTCATTTACCAACCCGTCACCATCGAGCCGCGCGAGATCACGCCACGCATCATCCGTGAAGACCATTACGGCGGGTTGCATTAAGCCATGGCTGACATTAAAAATTACACCTTGAACTTGGGCCCGCAGCACCCGGCGGCGCACGGTGTGTTGCGTCTGGTGCTTGAGTTGGACGGCGAAGTGGTGCAACGCGCCGACCCGCACATAGGCCTGCTGCACCGCGCCACTGAAAAATTGGCTGAGAGCAAAACCTATATCCAATCGCTGCCTTACATGGACCGCTTGGACTATGTGTCCATGATGTGCAACGAACACGCGTATTGTTTGGCCATTGAGAAACTCATGGGACTTGAAGTTCCGGTGCGTGCGCAATACATACGCGTCATGTTCGCCGAGATCACGCGCATGCTCAACCATTTGTTGTGGCTGGGCGCGCATGGTTTTGACTGCGGCGCGATGAACATCTTGATTTACTGCTTCCGCGAGCGCGAAGACTTGTACGACATGTATGAAGCCGTGTCCGGCGCGCGCATGCACGCCGCGTATTTCCGTCCCGGTGGTGTTTACCGCGATCTGCCAGACAGCATGCCGCAATACCAGGTCAGCAAAATCAAAAATGCGCGCGCCATTGCGCGTTTGAATGAAAACCGCCAAGGCTCGCTGCTCGACTTTATCGACGATTTTACAAAGCGTTTTCCCAAATACGTTGACGAATACGAAACCTTGCTGACCGACAACCGCATCTGGAAACAGCGCACTGTCGGTATTGGTGTGGTCACGCCTGAGCGTGCGAAAAATCTGGGCTTCACTGGGCCCATGTTGCGCGGCTCCGGCATTGCTTGGGACTTGCGCAAGCAACAGCCTTATGACGTGTATGACCAAATGGATTTCGATGTGCCTGTTGGCTTGACCGGCGACTGCTATGACCGCTATCTGGTGCGAGTAGCCGAGATGCGCCAATCAAACCGCATCATCAGCCAATGCGTGAAATGGTTGCGCGACAATCCCGGCCCTGTCATCACCGACAACCACAAAGTCGCACCACCCTCGCGTGAGTCTATGAAGACCAGCATGGAAGAGTTGATACACCACTTCAAATTGTTCACTGAAGGTTTTCATGTGCCCGAAGGCGAGGCTTATGCCGCTGTCGAGCACCCCAAGGGTGAATTCGGTATTTATTTGGTCAGTGACGGCGCCAATAAACCTTACCGTTTGAAAATCCGCCCGCCGGGTTTCGCACACTTGGCCGCCATGGACGAGATGACACGCGGTCACATGATTTCAGATACCGTCGCCATCATCGGCACCATGGACATTGTGTTTGGGGAAATTGACCGATGAATACCGCAGTCGAACATTTTTCAGCCGAAACCATGCAGCGTTTTCAGCATGAGTTGAACAAATACCCTGACGATCAAAAACAGTCGGCGGTCATTGCCTGTCTTTCCATTCTTCAACAGGAAAACGGCTTTGTCACCCCTGAGCAGGAAAAATCGCTGGCGGCTGTGCTTGAAATGCCTGCCATGGCAGTGCATGAAGTCTTTACTTTTTACAACATGTTCAACCAGAAGCCGGTTGGACAATTCAAAATCAATGTGTGTACCAATTTGCCTTGCCAGTTACGCGGTGGTCAAAAGGCGTTGGAACACCTGTGTAAAAAGTTGAATACTGAAGTCGGACAAACCACAGCAGACGGCATGTTCACCTTGCAACCCGGCGAATGCATGGGCGCTTGTGCAGACGCGCCGGTGCTGCTGGTCAATGACCGCAGCATGTGCAGCTTCATGAGCCACGATAAACTCGATCAGTTGATTGACGGTCTGCAACAGGCGGAGGCCAAACCATGAACGTTGAACAATTACTCAGCCAATTTCAGGCCAAGGGTCTGGAATCATGTTTCCATGGCCGTCATATCAACCCGCAAATCTATGACGGCCTCAACGGACGCAACTGGAGTTTGCAAGACTATGTGGCACGCGGCGGTTACCAGGCCTTGCGCACTATTACTGGTTTGAACGGCGAAGCAGCCTGGACCCAGGACCAGGTGATTGCCTGTGTCAAAGAGTCAGGTTTGCGCGGGCGTGGAGGTGCCGGTTTTCCCACCGGTCTCAAGTGGAGTTTCATGCCGCGCCAGTTCAACGGGCAAAAATACCTGGTCTGCAATTCAGACGAAGGCGAGCCGGGTACTTGCAAGGACCGCGACATTCTTGAGTTCAATCCTCACATCGTCATCGAAGGCATGGCGATTGCAGCTTATGCCATGGGCATCAGCGTCGGCTACAACTATATACACGGCGAAATTTTCCAGACTTACGAACGCTTTGAAGTTGCACTCGATGAAGCGCGCGCTGCCGGTTTTTTGGGCGAGCGCATACAAGGCAGCGACTTCAGTTTTCAACTGCACGCAGCCCACGGTTTCGGCGCCTACATTTGCGGCGAAGAAACTGCGTTGCTCGAATCGCTGGAGGGCAAAAAAGGCCAACCGCGTTTCAAGCCACCGTTTCCAGCCAGCTTTGGCGTGTACGGCAAACCGACGACCATCAACAACACTGAAACATTCGCGGCGGTGCCGTGGATCATTCGCAACGGCGGCGCAGCTTACCTGGCTTGCGGCAAACCGAACAACGGCGGCACCAAGATTTTCTCCATCAGCGGCGACGTGGCACTGCCTGGCAATTACGAAATTCCCATGGGCACGCCGTTTGCCAAGTTACTTGAACTCGCTGGTGGTGTGCAGGGCGGGGCGCTGAAGGCCGTGATTCCCGGCGGTTCATCAGCGCCGGTACTGCCTGCTTCCATCATGATGGACATCACCATGGATTACGACGCGATTGCCAAGGCCGGCTCCATGCTCGGTTCAGGTGCTGTCATCGTGTTGAACGACACCCGTTGCATGGTGAAAAGCTTGCAACGCCTGTCTGCGTTTTACATGCACGAATCCTGCGGCCAATGCACGCCTTGCCGTGAAGGCACGGGCTGGTTGTCGCGCATGGTTGATCGGATAGAAACCGGACGCGGCAAGCCGTCTGACATGGACTTGCTGGACAACGTCGCTGAAAACATCATGGGCCGCACCATTTGCGCATTAGGCGATGCGGCGGCCATGCCGGTGCGCGGCATGCTCAAACATTTCCGCGCCGAGTTCGAACACCACATCACGCACAAGACCTGCATGGTCTCGTCGCAGGCACACGCGAGCCATCACCATGATTGAATTGCAAATCGACGGCAAGACCGTGCAAGTGGCTGAAGGCAGCGTGGTCATTCAAGCGGCAGAGCAAGCTGGCACGTTCATTCCGCATTTCTGCTATCACCGCAAACTCAGCATTGCAGCCAACTGCCGCATGTGTTTGGTTGACATTGAAAAAGCACCCAAGCCCATGCCAGCCTGTGCCACACCGGTGACCCAAGGCATGGTGGTGCACACTAAGTCAGAGCGTGCTATCAAAGCCCAAAAATCGGTGATGGAATTTTTGCTCATCAACCATCCATTGGATTGCCCCATTTGCGACCAAGGCGGCGAATGCCAATTGCAGGATTTGGCGGTCGGTTACGGCGGCAGTGCTTCGCGTTACGAAGAAGAAAAACGCGTGGTGTTTCACAAAGACGTCGGCCCGCTCATCAGTATGGAAGAGATGAGCCGTTGCATTCATTGCACACGTTGCGTGCGTTTCGGCCAGGAGATTGCCGGTAGCATGGAGTTGGGCATGTCGCAGCGCGGCGAGCATTCCGAGATCGAAGCTTTTGTCGGCGACACCGTCGACTCTGAACTCTCAGGCAACATGATTGACATCTGCCCGGTCGGTGCTTTGACCAGCAAGCCTTTCCGTTACCAGGCGCGTACCTGGGAAATGAGCCGCCGCAAGTCGGTCAGCCCGCACGACGCTACCGGTGCCAATCTGATTGTGCAGGTCAAAAACAACCGCGTCATGCGCGTGGTGCCCTTGGAAAACGAAGAAGTGAACGAATGCTGGATCGCCGACCGCGACCGCTTCAGTTATGAAGCTTTGAACAGCGATGAGCGTTTAACCCAGCCGATGTTGAAGCAAGACGGTCAGTGGATCACAGTCGATTGGTCGACCGCACTTGAATACATTGCCAATGGTTTGCAACACATCAAGACCGAACATGGCGCGTCAGCGATCGGCTGTCTGGCCAGCCCGCACAGCACGCTGGAAGAGTTGTACCTGGCAACCCAGTTCATGCGCGGCTTGGGCAGCGACAACATAGACAGCCGTTTGCGCGCCGCTGATTTTCAGCACGACGGCAAGACCCGTTGGCTGGGAACTTCCCTCGCTTCTTTATCCACGTTGGACAGGGTGCTGATCATCGGCTCCAACATCCGCAAAGACCAGCCCTTGCTGGCTCAGCGTATCCGCCAGGCGGTTCGCCGCGGTGCCAAAGTGCATGCCTTGAATGAACAGGCTTTTGATTGGGCCATGCCCTTGGCCGAAGTCTGTTTGGCTGACAGTGCAGTCTGGGTTCAAGCCTTGGCCGATATCGCTGCTGCGCTCGCTCAGAAAAACAATGTTGAATTACCTGCCCCCGGCAATGCCTCTTCGCCTGCCGCGCAAGCCATTGCAGCATCGCTATTGTCTGGTGAACGCAAAGCCGTGTTGCTGGGCAATGCAGCCGCGCACCACGCCAAAGCTTCAAGCCTGCTGGCCTTGGCCAATTTCATTGCAGAGCAAACCGGTGCCAGCGTCGGTTACCTGGGCGAAGCGGCCAACACAGTCGGTGCGCAACTGGTGTCTGCGCGCCCCTTGCACAGCGGAATGAATGCCGCACAAATGTTGCAGGCTTCATCGCTGAAAGCCATGTTCTTGTTGAACACCGAACCGGCGCACGACTGCGCGGTGGCCCCACATACCTTGGCCGATGTAGACATGGTTGTCACCATGTCGCCGTTCAAAACCAATCTGGACATCAGCGATGTGCTGTTGCCGGTGTCGCCTTTCACTGAAACCGCAGGCACGTTTGTCAACAGCGAAGCTCGTGCGCAAAGTTTCCACGGCGTGGTCAAACCGCTGGGCGAAACACGACCTGCCTGGAAAGTGTTGCGCGTGCTTGGCAGCATGTTGAAGTTGCCGGGCTTTGAATTTGAGACCATTGAAGAAGTTCGCGCCATGGCTTTGCCGCAAGACATAGCCTTGCATTTGTCCAATGCCACGCAAGCCAAAGTCGATCTGACAGCTGCAAGCCAAGCACCTGTGAGCGCATCCATCTATCGGTTGGACGCTTTGGTCAGACGCGCACCTGCGCTGCAACATACAGCGGATGCACACCAAGGGCATGTTCATGGTTGATAGCTTGTTCAACCTGGGCGCGGGCTTGCTCACCGATGCATGGTGGGTGAACATGGCTTGGCCTGTTTTATGGACGCTGATCAAAATCGTTGCGGTGGTGCTGCCATTGCTTGGCTGCGTTGCTTATCTGACTTTGTGGGAGCGCAAGGCCATCGGCTTTACCCAGATTCGTTTAGGCCCTAACCGCACCGGCCCCGGTGGTTTGTTGCAACCCATTGCTGATGCTCTTAAGATTCTGACCAAAGAAATCATTTTGCCGACCAAGGCCAGTTCAGGCTTGTTCTTCCTCGGCCCGGTGATGACCATCATGCCGGTGATGGCGGCATGGGCGGTGATTCCATTTGGCCCTGAGGTGGTACTGGCCGATGTAAACGCAGGTTTGCTGTTCCTCATGGCCATCACTTCGCTTGAGGTCTACGGCATCATCATTGCCGGCTGGTCTTCCAATTCCAAATATGCTTTTATCGGCGCATTGCGCGCATCAGCACAAATGGTCAGCTACGAAATCGCCATGGGCTTTTGCCTGGTGGTGGTGCTGATGGTGTCAGGCAGCATGAACATGACCGACATCGTCATGGGCCAGGGTAAGGGCATGTTCGCTTCTCAAGGCATAGGCTTTCTGTCATGGAACTGGTTGCCTTTGTTACCCATATTTGTCATCTACTTCATTGCCAGTCTGGCTGAAACCAACCGGCACCCGTTTGACGTGGTCGAAGGCGAATCTGAAATCGTCGCCGGTCACATGATTGAATATTCAGGCATGTCATTCGCCATGTTCTTTCTCGGCGAATACGCCAACATGATTCTGGTGTCCACCATCGCCGTGCTTTTGTTTTTGGGTGGATGGTTGCCGCCCTTGGACACGGTGTATTTGGCTTGGATCCCGGGTTGGATTTGGCTGGCCGTCAAAATCTTTGTGGTCGTCACCATGTTTTTGTGGGTGCGCGCCACATTCCCGCGCTTTCGCTATGACCAGATCATGCGTCTGGGCTGGAAGATTTTCATCCCGGTGACACTGGTGTGGCTGGTACTCATCGGTGCATGGATGCAAACACCTTGGAACATTTGGAACTGATGCAAAGATAACCATGACAACGCATACGTCCACCACACCGTCTACGCTTTTTTCCTGGGCGGATTTTTTCTCTAGCTTTTTGCTGCTGGAATTTTTCAAGGGCTTTGCCATCACCGGCAAATACATGTTTGCACGCAAGATCACGGTGCAGTTCCCGGAAGAAAAAACACCCATGAGTCCGCGCTTTCGCGGTTTGCATGCGCTGCGCCGATATGAAAACGGCGAAGAACGCTGCATCGCCTGCAAGCTGTGTGAAGCGGTGTGTCCGGCCATGGCCATCACCATCGAATCCGATGTGCGCGAAGACGGTTCACGCCGCACCACGCGTTACGACATCGACTTGACCAAATGCATTTTTTGTGGTTTTTGCGAAGAAAGCTGCCCGGTTGACTCCATCGTCGAAACCCATATTTTCGAATACCACGGCGAAAAGCGCGGCGATTTGTATTTCACCAAAGAAATGCTGCTGGCCGTGGGCGACAAATACGAACCGCAGATTGCGGCCCACAAGGCCGCCGATGCCAAGTACCGCTAACCACAGGGACAGATAAGCACATGGAAGTCAAGTCAGCGCTGTTCTATCTTTTCTCAGTCGTCATGCTGTTTGCCGCTTTGCGCGTCATCACGGCACGCAATCCTGTGCACGCCGCTTTGTACCTGGTGCTGGCTTTCTTTCAAGCCTCAGGCATATGGATGCTGCTGAAAGCAGAGTTTTTGTCCATCACTTTGGTGCTGGTTTATGTCGGCGCGGTGATGGTCTTGTTCCTGTTTGTGGTGATGATGATTGACATCAACCTGGACGCCTTGAAGCAAGGCTTTTGGAACCATTTCCCGCTGGCCGCATCCATTGGTGCGGTACTGGCTCTCGAACTGGCCTCGGTGCTGATGGGCGGTTTTCGTACAGTGCAAGTGGTGGCCGAGACTGCCACGCCTGCCGGTACACAGTATTCCAACACCAAGGAGTTGGGTATTGTCTTGTACACCGACTACCTTTACGCGATTGAAATTGCTGCGGTGATTTTGTTGGTGGCCATCGTTGCAGCGATTGCGCTGACCATGCGCGAGCGCAAGGACACCAAAGCACAAAACCCGGGCGAGCAAGTCAAAGTCAAAGCCAAAGACCGTTTGCACATGGTCAAAATGGACCCGGTTCATCAGGCGCTGGTTCCGCCACCTGCCGAGGAGCCTAAGCCATGAACGTCACTCTGGGACATTACCTCACGCTAGGTGCCGTGCTGTTCGCACTGTCTGTCATCGGCATCTTTTTAAACCGCAAAAACCTGATCGTGCTGCTGATGGCCATCGAACTCATGCTGTTGGCAGTCAACACCAATTTCGTGGCTTTCTCTTATTACCTTGGTGACATGCAAGGCCAGATCTTTGTGTTTTTCATTCTGACAGTGGCTGCCGCCGAATCGGCCATCGGCCTGGCGATTCTGGTGCTGTTGTTTCGCAACAGATCCAGCGTCAATGTCGACGAACTCAATAGCCTCAAAGGCTGACCCCGCCACACACCATGAGCCAATCCATTCAAGCATCCACACTGGTAGCCGTTGCGCTGGCCCCTTTGGCCGGTTCGCTGCTGGCCGGTATTTGGGGCACGCAACTCGGCGGCGCCGCACTGGGTCGTCGCTGGTCACACAGTCTCACTATTCTTGGCGTGTTCATCTCTTTTGTGCTGTCTGCACTGACGTTGCAGGACGTGGTAGTCGACGGCGCGCGTTTCAATGAAACGCTTTACACCTGGATGCAAGTCGGCAGCTTGAAAATGGAAATCGGTTTCATGGTGGATGGACTGACCGCCATGATGATGTGCGTTGTCACCTTTGTCTCGCTGATGGTGCATATCTACACCATTGGCTACATGCAAGAAGACGAAGGCTACAACCGCTTTTTTGCCTACATCTCCTTGTTCACCTTTTCCATGTTGATGCTGGTGATGAGCAACAACTTGCTGCAACTGTTTTTCGGCTGGGAAGCGGTGGGACTGGTGTCTTATCTGTTGATTGGTTTCTGGTTCAATAAGCCCAGTGCGGTGTTTGCCAATATGAAAGCCTTTCTGGTAAATCGTGTCGGTGACTTCGGCTTTATTCTTGGTATTGGTTTGATCGTGGCCTATGCCGGCTCATTGAATTACACCGAAGTATTTGCCAAGACTACTGAACTGTCTGCATTGACTTTGCCGGGTTCTGATTGGTCACTGGTCACTGTCATCTGCATTTGCCTGTTCATCGGTGCCATGGGTAAATCGGCGCAATTCCCGCTGCACGTATGGTTGCCGGATTCCATGGAGGGCCCGACACCTATTTCTGCACTCATTCACGCGGCCACCATGGTGACGGCAGGTATCTTCATGGTGGCGCGCATGTCGCCCTTGTTCGAGTTGTCTGACACGGCTTTGAACCTGGTGCTGATAGTCGGTTCGATCACCGCGCTGTTCATGGGATTCCTGGGCATTGTGCAAAACG
The DNA here is from genome assembly GCA_945870575.1 of Bordetella parapertussis. GTDB lineage: Bacteria > Pseudomonadota > Gammaproteobacteria > Burkholderiales > Burkholderiaceae_C > Limnohabitans. The sequence goes on from CAMBSK010000017.1 coordinate 24,934, forward strand.
ATATCAAGCGCGTCGTGGCTTACTCGACCTTGTCTCAACTTGGCTACATGACAGTCGCGCTTGGTGCGTCCGCCTATTCGGTGGCGGTGTTCCATTTGATGACACACGCATTCTTCAAAGCGCTGTTGTTCCTCGCTGCCGGTTCGGTCATCATGGGCGTGCACCATAACCAGGACATACGCTACATGGGCGGCTTGCGCAAATACATGCCCGTCACCTGGCTGACCTCATTGTTGGGCTCCCTGGCCCTCATTGGTACACCGCTTTTCTCCGGTTTTTATTCTAAAGATAGCATCATCGAAGCTGTGGCCGCCAGTCATTTACCTGCTGCTCAATGGGCGCACTTTGCTGTGTTAGCTGGTGTGTTTGTCACCGCGTTTTATTCATTCCGCATGTATTTCCTGGTGTTCCACGGAAAAGAACGTTTTGATCAAGATCCTCACGCCCATCACGACGAGCACGGGCATTCGCATGCACCGCATGAGTCCCCTTGGGTGGTGACCTTGCCGCTGGTGTTGCTGGCCATACCTTCTGTGTGCATCGGTTACTTCACTGTCGACTACATGTTGTTTGGCGATTTCTTCAAGGATGCCGTCAGCGTGAACGCTGCGCTTCATCCCGCCATGGCCGAGTTACACGAAGCTTTTCACAGCCCCATGGCCATGGCAGAACACGCGCTAACCTCGGTTCCTTTTGCACTCGCCGTGGCCGGTGTTCTCACAGCGTTTTACATGTACATGATTCACCCCATGGTGCCTGCTTTTATTCAACGTCATCTGGCACCATTGCATACGCTGCTGGTGAATAAATATTTCCTCGATGATTTCAATGAAAAAATTCTGGCGCGCGGCACCCGGCTGCTGGCCACCGGCTTGTGGAAGGGCGGCGACCAAGCGGTGATTGACGGTTTTGTGGTCAACGGCTCCTGGCAATTGGTCGGCAAAATTGCTTTGATCGCGCGTCGTTTGCAAACCGGTTTCCTCTATCACTACGCCTTGATGATGATTCTGGGCATGTTCGGACTGATCACCTGGTTCGTCTGGCTCAAACCATGAAGTACCCCATGCCCTTCTACCGGATTGATGACAGCGAGTTGCCATGGAAATGCTGAGCCTGGCTATTTGGACGCCTATTGTTTTCGGCGTGTTGCTGCTGGCCCTGGGCCGCGATGAGCTTGCCAATGCGGTACGCTGGTTCGCGCTGACCGGTGCCATCATCAGCTTTGTGCTGACGCTGCCTTTGTATGCGCAATTTGATACTGCCAGCGCCGCTATGCAGTTTGTGGAAAATATGCCCTGGATAGATCGTTTCAATGTGAATTACCACTTGGGCGTTGACGGTATTTCACTGTGGTTTGTGTTGCTGACTTCGTTCATCACCGTGGTGGTCATCATTGCGGGTTGGGAAGTCATCACCGAGCGTGTCAACCAATACATGGGCGCATTTTTGGTGCTCAGCGGGCTCATGGTCGGTGTGTTTTGTGCCCTAGACGGCATGCTGTTTTATGTGTTCTTTGAAGCCACGCTGATACCTATGTACTTGATCATCGGTGTATGGGGCGGGCCTAACAAAATTTACGCCGCCTTCAAATTCTTTTTATACACCTTGCTCGGCTCTTTGCTGATGTTGGTGGCACTCATTTATTTGTACATTGCATCAGATGGAAGTTTTGATCTGGCCACCTGGCAGCAAATGCCCCTGGCGGCCACGCCTCAAACTTTGTTGTTCTTTGCTTTTTTTGCGGCTTTCGCCGTCAAAGTGCCTATGTGGCCGGTGCATACTTGGTTGCCGGATGTACACGTCGAGGCGCCTACCGGCGGCTCGGCTGTGCTGGCGGCCATCATGTTGAAACTCGGCGCTTATGGTTTCCTCAGATTTTCCTTGCCGATTGCGCCTGATGCTTCGCATGAATGGGCCTGGCTGATGCTGGCACTGTCCTTGATTGCCGTGGTCTATGTCGGTCTGGTCGCTATCGTGCAGCAGGACATGAAAAAACTGGTGGCTTATTCGTCGGTGGCGCACATGGGTTTTGTCACCATAGGCTTTTTCATCTTCAGCGAACTCGGCGTGAGCGGCGGCATTGTGCAAATGATTGCCCACGGCTTTGTTTCTGCTGCCATGTTCCTGTGCATAGGCGTGTTGTACGACCGTGTGCATTCACGCGAAATCGCCAGTTACGGCGGCGTGGTCAACACCATGCCCAAATTTACCGCCTTCGCCTTGTTGTTTGCCATGGCCAATTGCGGTTTGCCGGGCACCGCAGGTTTTGTCGGCGAATGGATGGTGATACTGGCTGCAGTGAAGTTCAATTTCTGGCTTGGTACGCTGGCCGCCTCGGCGCTGGTGTTCGGCGCTGCTTACACCTTGTGGATGGTCAAACGGGTGTACCTTGGCCCGATACTCAATGACGATGTGAAGACATTGTCGGATATCAATGCACGGGAGTTTTTGATGTTGAGTCTGCTCGCCGCTGCGGTCTTATGGATGGGAATTTACCCCAAACCTTTTACCGATGTGATGAACGCCTCAGTCACTCAGTTGTTGCAGCACGTGGCTATGAGTAAATTACCTTTATGAATGCCCAAGCCTTGAACTACCTAGAAAGTCAACCATGATGAATAACGTCAACTGGATGACTGCCTACCCGGAAATCTTTTTGCTGGCCATGGCTTGCCTGATTACGCTGGTGGACTTGTGGGTCAAGTCCCCTAAGCGGGATTTAACTTACGGTTTGACCATGTTGACGCTTGGCGTTGTGGCTGTGATGCAAGCCTTTTACGCTGCCACCGGTGAAACCGTCTATGGCTTCGGTCACATGGTGGTGTCGGATGCCATGGGTAATTGGTTGAAATGTTTTGCCACCCTGGCTGTGATGACCACCTTGGTGTACGGCAGGCCTTATGCCGTCGACAGAAAAATGCTGCAAGGCGGTGAATTGTTCATCCTAAGCTTGTTCTCGTTGCTCGGCATGTTTGTGATGATCTCCGGCAATAACTTTTTGGTGCTTTACCTAGGCCTTGAACTCTTGACCTTGTCCGGTTACGCACTGGTGGCATTGCGTCGCGATAACAGCAATGCCACCGAAGCAGCAATGAAATATTTCGTGCTCGGCGCATTGGCTAGCGGCTTTTTGTTGTACGGCCTGTCCATGATGTACGGCGCCACCGGTTCGTTGGATTTGACCGCCGTGTTCCAGGCCACCGCCAGCGGACACATCAAGCACCAGGTGCTGGTGCTCAGCGTCGTATTCGTGGTCTGCGGTATTGCTTTCAAACTCGGTGCCGCGCCTTTTCATATGTGGGTGCCGGATGTTTACCAGGGAGCGCCTACTGCGGTAACGCTGATGATTGCAGGTGCGCCCAAACTCGCAGCCTTTGCTTTGATGATGCGATTGCTGGTTGACGGTATGCTGCCCATGGCTATCGATTGGCAGCAGATGTTGCTGGTGCTGGCCGTATTGTCTTTGTTGATAGGTAACTTGTCTGCCATTGCCCAGACCAACCTCAAGCGCTTGCTGGCGTTCTCCACCATTGCTCAAATGGGCTTTGTGTTGATAGGCATGCTGGCGGGCGTGAATAACGGCAATACTTTGTCGGCTGCCAATGCCTACAGTTCCGCCATGTTCTACATGATCAGCTATGTACTCACCACCTTGGGTGTGTTTGGCGTCATATTGTTGCTGGCTCGCGAAGGTTTTGAAAGCGAAGAAATCTCTGACCTGGCCGGTTTGAACCAGCGCAGTCCCTTGTTTGCCGGTGTCATGGCGGTTTGTTTGTTTTCGCTGGCAGGTGTGCCGCCGCTCGTCGGCTTTTTTGCCAAGCTGTCGGTGTTGCAGGCGCTGATCGCCTCGGAGCAAATCAGTTCTCTGGTGTTGGCGGTGTTTGCCGTCATGATGTCGCTGGTCGGTGCTTTTTATTATTTGCGCATCATCAAGGTGATGTACTTTGACCCGCCGCTGACTGCCAGTACGGTATCAGCCGATAGCCATGTCAAGGTCGTACTGGCCATCAACGGCGGACTGGTGCTGGTACTTGGTTTACTCCCCGGCGGTTTGATGTCCTTATGCGCAGTAGCGGTGGTTCAGGCACTCGGCACCTGAATTTAACGGCTTTGACATAATGGACTTATGAAAGTTCTTAATCTTCAATGCCAGCATCAACACCTGTTTGAGGGCTGGTTTGCCTCTGAAGACGATTACCAGTCACAGCGCAGCCGCGATCTGGTGGAATGCCCGGTCTGCGGCGACAACTCCATACTCAAGATGTTGAGCGCACCCCGGTTGAATTTATTGACCTCTAGGCTGCACGCAACGCCTATCCAAGCGACTGAGGACGCCCGTGAAATGCCTGTGGCTGCCACGCCTGAAGCAGCAGACGTACCCGCAAGCCTGGAGTCTCAAGCCGCCTGGTTACATATGGTTCAGCATGTGATTGCCAACACCGAGGATGTGGGCCAGGGCTTTGCTGAAGAAGCCCGCAAAATGCATTACGGCGAAACCGAAGAACGCAATATCCGTGGTCAGGTTTCACGCGAAGAAACCCGCTCCTTGCTTGAAGAGGGCATTCATGTCATGCCTTTGCCAATGCCCGCTGCACTCAAGGGTTCTGTGCATTGACAGCGTTTATTTGTTTTTCAATTTCCCGCGCGGCGCAACAAAAGTAATCGGTGCACTTGGACGGTCTCCCGGCACGATGGGTTTGGCCGGAGAGGTGTCCTTTTTCGGTTTCTTGGACATTTTGTTGCTGCGTTGTTCGCCTTTGGCCATGAGTTGCTCCTGATGTGGGTGGTATGACGGTAGCGCAAAGCAGCGTGTGGCCTACTTCACTTCGATGACAAATTCAGAGCGCGGACGGCGCACCTTGACAAGGTTTTCCAGCCAGTCCTCACCGCTTAAGCGGTAGCCCAGAGGCATGATAGCCACACTGCGCAAACCCCTGGCAGGTAAATTCAAAATCTCATCAACCGCCTCGGGTTCAAAACCTTCCATGGGCGTGCTGTCCACTTGTTCGGCTGCAGCGGCAATCAGGCTAAAGCCCAATCCAATATAGGCTTGACGCGCAGCATGTTCAAAGTTCACTTGATGGTCGCGTAACGGGTAGTTATTCAGCAGCATGTGGCGGTAGTTCTCCCAGCCTTCATTGGTACCCCCGCGCATGTTCACGTTCAGATCAAACATATGGTTGATGCGCTCTGGTGAATACGTGTCCCAGGCAGCAAACACCAACAGGTGTGATCCGTCTGTGATTTGAGCTTGATCATGGGACACCGCGCGGATACGTGCACGCACTTCGTGGTTACTGACCGAAATGATTTCATAGGGCTGCAGGCCGCTGGAGCTGGGTGCAAGTCTTGCGGCCTCAATGATGCGTTCAACTTTGTCTTGCGGAACCAATTTGGCGGGATCCATTTTTTTGGCAGCATAACGCCACTGCAATTGTTCAAGTAGTTGTGACATCTTTTTACCTTGGTTACTTTCCCCAACTGTCTTTCAAGCCGACGGCCCGGTTGAACACTAACCTCCCCGTATTGTGGTCTATCCGGTCAGCGACAAAATAACCGAGGCGTTCAAATTGAAATTTATCGTTGGCTTTGGCCTGTGCCAGTGAAGGCTCGACATAAGCGGTAATGGTTGACAGGCTGTGCGGATTGAGCACGCTCAGGAAATCGCGCCCTCCTGTATCCGGGTGTTCTTCGCTGAACAAGCGGTCATACAAACGCACCTCGGCTTGCAAGCCGTCTGCCACACCCACCCAGGTGATCACGCCTTTGGCTTTCACGCTGTCTGCGCCTGCCGAGCCGCTTTTGGTCTCTGGAAACACCGTGGCATGCACTTCAGTAACAACACCATTACTGTCTTTCAAGCAACTGGTGCATTGAACGATATAACCCGCTTTGAGCCGAACAATGCTGCCCGGCGTCACGCTGCCATCTGCATTGGTGACGGGTGGGCTCAGGCGTTTATAGCCTTTGGGTGGCACTTCGGCGAAATCATCGCGTTCTATCCAGACTTCTTTGCCAATGGTGAACTGCCGCGCTGCGGGTTCGGGCTGACCTTCTGGCGAGTGTGGCAAAGCGGGCAGGGTACAAGGTTCTAGGTGACCGGCGCCAAATACTTCATCCCAATTGGTCAGTACCAGTTTGAGCGGATCCAGTACGGCCATGGCGCGGTGCGCTTTGAGTTCCAAGTCTTCACGCAAACAGCCTTCCAGCGTGCTGTAGTCGATCCAACTGTCGCTTTTGGTCACGCCTATGCGTTCGGCAAAGAGTTGCAGGCTGGCCGGTGTGTAACCGCGACGGCGCAAGCCGACGATGGTCGGCATGCGCGGGTCGTCCCAACCGCTGACGTGTTTGTCGTTCACCAGTTGCGCGAGTTTGCGTTTGCTGGTCACCACATAGGTCAGGTTCAAGCGTGCGAATTCATACTGTCGCGAAGCAGGCGTTTGTATCAAACCGCCTTCGCTCAAGCGTGTCATCAGCCAATCGTAAAAAGGTCGCTGGTCTTCAAACTCCAACGTGCAAATACTGTGGGTGATGTTTTCCAGCGCGTCTTCGATAGGGTGGGCAAACGTGTACATCGGGTAGATGCACCAGGTGTCCCCGGTGTGGTGGTGTGTGGCGTGGCGTATGCGGTAGATGGCCGGGTCGCGCATATTGATATTGGGCGAGGCCATATCGATTTTGGCGCGCAACACCGCGCTGCCATCGGCTAAGCCGCCTGCCCGCATGTCTGCAAAGCGTTGCAAGTTTTCTGCGACCGAACGTGTGCGAAACGGGCTGTCTACACCGGGCTTGCCGAAGTCGCCCCGGTTGATGCGCATGTCGTCAGCGCTTTGTTCATCCACATAGGCCAGACCTTGTTCGATCAAATGCACCGCAGCGCGGTGCATGAATTCAAAATAATCGCTGGCCTGGTAGGGCGGGGCATCAGGCGAACCGTTCCAGTCAAAGCCCAGCCATTTCACCGCATCCATGATGCTGTTGACGTATTCCAGGTTTTCTTTTTCAGGATTGGTATCGTCAAAGCGCAGATGGCAAATGCCTTGGTAATCGCGCGCCAGACCAAAATTCAAACAAATGCTTTTGGCGTGACCGACGTGCAAATAGCCGTTGGGCTCGGGCGGAAAACGGGTGCGGATTTTGGCCGGATCAATGGCGGCCTGTGCATGGTGTGCCGCGTCACCCGGACTGCCGGCCCATCGTCGCTGGGTGTGTGTGCCTTGTGCCAGATCGGCTTCAATGATTTGGCGCAAAAAATTGCTGGGCTTGTGTTCATGTTCGGAAGCAGGGTGTACGGGTTTGGTCATACCCAGATTTTAGGCTGCTAATTTCAAGCAAATGTTTTAAATCCACCCCAGCCATTCTTGCCAAATCAAGTTGCCCAGATAGCGAGAGGGCAGTAGCGTAAAACCACCCGCAATCACACAAGCGCTGACATAAAGAATTTGCATGGTGATGCGGTGCGTGACAAAGTCTTTTCTGGCAATGGCGCGAAATGCCACCCATAAGCTTGTCAGCGTGACGGGTACCAGCAAGTGGATCCATGTAAAACCATGCAGATTCGGCAATTTAAAGTCACGTATGAAAAGAGAGGTGAACGCAGCCAGCAACATGAAAGTGACGTAGGCATAGCCGGCGGCGCGGTGCAGCCACGGGCGTTGCATTGAACCCATGCGCGCCCATAGCGCAAAGGGGCCAAGAATGACAGCGCCAATGGCAGAAGTCATGTGAACGGCGATCAGGGGAGTGAGTTGCATAACAGTCAGGAATCAAGCAAGGCTTTGCCAAATGTACGGTAGAAGATTGAATGTAAGGCGCATGGTCAAATTCTTACGAATGTCCAGTTTGCTGTTTTCCGTTCAGCGTCACTTAGAATAAATCTCAATTAATCAAAAGGATACACAGTGGATTTCATGTTGCTTTTGAAAGCCGCCGTGATGGGCATTGTCGAAGGTTTGACCGAGTTCTTACCCATCTCCTCGACTGGACATTTGATACTGGCTGGGGCATTGCTCGGCTTTGACGACGAGAAGGCCAAGGTGTTTGATATTGCCATTCAGACCGGTGCCATATTTGCCGTGGTACTGGTGTTCTGGGACAAAATCCGCAGTACAGTGATGGCCTTACCGTCACAAAGAATGGCCAGGCGCTTTGCCATCAATGTGTTGATCGGATTTTTACCCGCTGTGGTGCTGGGTTTGTTGTTCGGTAAAGCCATCAAGGCGCATTTGTTCACGCCCACTGTGGTTGCCACTACTTTTATTCTGGGCGGTTTGGTGATTTTGTGGGTCGAACGCTGGGGCAGAGCCCCTTTGCACGACGGCCATCCGGACGACCACGTGCGCATTGTGAATGTGGAGTCCATGTCGCCGCTGGATGCACTCAAAGTCGGTCTCGTGCAATGTATGGCTATGGTGCCCGGCACCAGCCGCAGTGGTGCCACCATCATCGGCGGCATGATGCTGGGGCTTTCACGCAAAGCCGCCACCGAGTTTTCTTTTTACTTGGCGATTCCCACGCTGATGGGCGCGGGTGTCTACAGTTTGTACAAAGAACGCGCCTTGCTCAGTGTGAACGATGTGCCCATGTTCGCCGTCGGCCTGGTGTTTTCTTTTATCAGCGCGCTGGTCTGTGTGCGCTGGTTGTTGCGCTATATCTCTACGCACAATTTTGTGCCGTTTGCCTGGTACCGAATTGCTTTCGGCGCAGTGGTGTTGCTCACTTCTTACCAGGGTTGGATCGTCTGGCAACCTTGACACGCATTATTTTGATGACTTGATACTGAGCATATTCAAAATAGACGCTTCAATAGCGGCTGCAGTCACCATCGGTTTTTCCATAGGAACCAAGTGCGTTCCGTCTATGGTGCAGATGCGTCCTTTGGTGACTTTTTGGGAGAAGTCAAAACCGGCTAGGCGCATTTCATTTGAATGACGCGCAGCAACCAGACTGACCGGGCAAGCCAGCGGGTACTTTTTCAACAAGCGCTCCAAGTTGTGCGGTACGCTGTTATAAATCTGTGTTTCTATATTTCGGTCAAAGCTCAAAACCCGTTGTACACCTTCATCGGTTTTTTCTTCGTGCGTACCGTGCAGCACATAGTCGTTCAATACCTGTGGATCCCAGCGTGCAAATACTTTTTTAGACAAGAAATGGGCGTGTACCTCTTCTGCTGAATGCCAGGTATTGCGTCTTTTGCGGCTGATGGCTCCCGGTGAAATTTTGCTGGTCAAAGACAGTGTTTTAGACAGATGCAATGCCTTGGCCCGCAGACCGCCAAGCGCTGGCGCGTCGACCATGACCACGGCATGTGCGAGTCGCGGATATTGCGCGGCCAGCATCAGGCTGAGCATGCCGCCCAGTGAATGACCGACCAGCACCACCGGCCCACTGTGCGCAGCTATCAAAGGTTTGGCGAACGCATGTATTTCTTCCACCAAATGCGGCCAGTTACTGGTGACCGGGTAAGCCGGGTTGTGGCCGATTTTTTCCAGCGCCTGCACTTGCATGCCGCGTCTGCGCAAATCATTCAACATCATGTTGTAGGTGCCGGCCGGAAAACTGTTGCCGTGAAAGAAAAGCACCAGTGGTTGACCGGCAGGTACATCAGGATAAGAAGTCATCAGGGCGCAGTTATCAGAGCAATTTTTTAAGCGCGTACAAAGCATCCAGCGCTTCGCGTGGGCTGAGTGTGTCGGGGTCTATCTGAGAAAGTTTGGCTTGTAAAGGCGAGGGGCCGGTGTCTATGGCTTCAGGCGGTTCGGCAAACAAATCGACTTGCGCGCGCATGTTTTGCGCATCTGTTTCTAAAGCGGCAAGCGCGTGTTTGGCATGGTTCAACACGCTGGTGGGCATGCCCGCCAAACGCGCCACTTGTATGCCGTAACTGCGGCTTGCCGGACCTGGTTGTATTTCGTGCAAAAACACAATGTCGTTGCCGCTCTCAGCGGCGCTGACATGCACATTCACCGCAGAGCGGTGCGTAGCCGCAAATTCGGTCAATTCAAAATAATGCGTGGCAAACAAACTGAAGGACTGCGATTTGTCGTGCAAGTAAGTGGCAATGCCGCTGGCCAGTGCGAGTCCATCGAAGGTGGACGTGCCGCGCCCGATCTCGTCCATCAACACCAAACTGTTCGGCGTGGCGGCATGCAAAATTTGCGCGCCCTCGGTCATCTCCAGCATGAATGTGGATTGTGCATTCGCCAAATCGTCAGCCGCGCCTATGCGGGTGTGAATCGCATCAATCGGTCCGATACGACACGCCTCAGCGGGTACGTGGCTGCCAATGCTGGCCAGCAACACGATCAACGCCACTTGCCGCATGTAAGTGGATTTACCGCCCATGTTGGGGCCTGTGATGATTTGCATACGCTGTGTCGGTCCGAGCTGTGTGTCGTTGGCGATGAAGCTGCCACCGGTCTCTGCCAAGCGCGCTTCGACGACCGGATGCCTGCCGCGCATGATGCTTATGCCCGGCGTGTTCACAAGCTCTGGCGCGCACCAGTGGAGTGTCAACGACCGTTCACTCAAACAAGCCAGCACATCCAAAGAGGCTAGCGCCCAAGCCACTTGCGATAGCGAGGGTACAAACTGTTGCAAGTCATCTAGCAGTTGTTCGAACAGAAATTTTTCACGCGACAGCGCGCGCTCCTGCGCCGACAAGGCCTTGTCTTCAAAGGCTTTCAGCTCAGGCGTGATGAAGCGCTCGGCGTTTTTTAAAGTTTGTCTTCTGCGGTAATCGTCAGGCACGCGTTCCAACTGTCCTTGACTGACTTCGATGTAAAAACCGTGCACCCGGTTGAACTGCACTTTCAAGTTGTGAATGCCGGTGCGCTCACGCTCTCGCACTTCGAGTTCCAGCAAAAAACTATCGCCGTGGTTTTGTATATTGCGCAACTCATCGAGTTCGGCATCAAAACCATGGTTGATGACACCGCCATCGCGCACCAGCGCTGCCGGTTCGGACAACAAAGCAGCTTGCAACAAGGCAGCGCATTCAGGCGGCGACACCAACGATTTGCAAAGTGTTTTCAACCAAGGCGTATCTGCTGATTCAGACAACATCGCAGGTAACTGTGCTGCGCGTTGCAGCGCCAAGCCCAGCGCCACCAACTCGCGCGGCCGCACTTGGCGCAAAGCAATGCGCGCGCTGATGCGTTGCACATCGCCTAGGCCTTTCAGCGCAGTACGCAAATCTCGCCACACACCGGCACCGTGTTCGCCTTGCAGGGCTGCGATGGCGTCGAGTCGTTGTTGTGCCAATGCGCGCTCGCGCGGCGGTTCTAACAGCCAGCGTTTTAATGTGCGGCTGCCCATGCCGGTCATGCAGGTGTCCATCAGCGAAAACAAAGTCGGGCTGTCTTCGCCTCTAAGCGTTTGCGTCAACTCCAGATTGCGCCGCGTGGTGGCGGGTAAATCTATGCGCTCTTCATTGCGCTCGACCCGCAGTTTTTGCACATGCGTGAGGCTGCGGCCTTGTGTGTGTTCCGCATAGGCCAGCAAGGCGGAGCCGGCCGCGTGCGCTTGCACCAGGTCTTGCGCTTGCCATGCTTCCAAGGAGGCGACGTGTAACTGCTCGAGCAATTTGCGCTGACCCAAGCTGCTGTCAAACGCCCACGAAGGTCGCTCGGATTTCACATTCACGCCGGATAGCAAGGGCAGCAAATGCGCGGGCAGTTCGCTGCTGAAAATCACTTCGCTGGGTGAAATGCGCGCAATCCACGCAGGCAACTGATCGGCCGAACATTCGGCCAAACGCAATTCGCCCTCGGTCACGCTCAACCACGCCAGTCCGCAACCAGCGGTTTTGCCAGCGCGTTCTCCGGCATGCACCGCCAACACATAGGCCTCGGTTTTGTTGTTTAACAATTCCGCATCGGTCAACGTGCCGGGTGTCACCACGCGAACCACTTTGCGCTCGACCGGTCCTTTGCCACCGACTTCACCTACTTGTTCGCAAATCGCCACCGACTCGCCCAGCTTGATCAACTTGGACAAGTAGTTGTCCACCGAATGAAACGGCACCCCCGCCATCACCACCGGTTTGCCTGCAGACTGGCCGCGTTGTGTCAAAGTGATGTCGAGCAGGCGTACTGCTTTTTCAGCGTCTTCAAAAAACAGCTCGTAAAAGTCGCCCATGCGGTAGAACAGCAGCGTGTTGGGAAAGTCTGCTTTCAGACCCAGGTACTGGGTCATCATGGGGGTGTGCGGTGGTGTGTCTGCCATGGTCACGCAGCGCTGATCATGGATTAATTGGCGTTGTCAATGTCTTGGCGCAATTCAGTTATTGCCTGCGCCGCCAGCGCCTTGTCGGCCACGCCGGAAAATTTGGAATACGGTTGCAGCAAGCTCACCATTTGGCCGTAGATCTTGGGGTTGGCGGCTAGACATTCGCGCTGGTGCAAATAATCGGCTTCGCCTGTGAAATTACCCACCAGACCGCCAGCTTCGGTAATCAACAACGCGCCTGCAGCCATGTCCCAAGGCTGCAAACCTGTTTCAAAAAAACCATCGCTGAAACCAGCGGCGACATAAGCCAGATCCAATGCTGCAGCACCCGGTCTGCGCACACCGGCGGTGCGTTTCATCACTTCGCCCATCATACTTAGGTAAGCGGTGAAATCGTCGCCTTCACGGAAAGGAAAACCGGTGGTGATCAGGCATTCGTTCATGCGAATGCGCTTGCTCACGCGCAAGCGTCGGTCGTTGAGAAAGGCGCCGCGTCCGCGTGTGGAGGTGAACAAATCGTTGCGTGTCGGGTCATAGACTACGGCTTGATCTAAACGTCCACGGCTTTGCAGCGCAATGCTGACGCAGTAAAAAGGAAAACCGTGAATGAAGTTGGTAGTGCCGTCCAACGGGTCAATGATCCACACGTGTTCTGCATTCGGGTTGCCATGCGTCGTGCCTGATTCTTCGGCCAGGATGCCGTGGTCAGGGTAGGCATTGAGCAAAGTCTCGATGATGATTTTTTCGCTGGCCTGATCGACTTCGGTGACAAAGTCGTTTTCCATTTTTTTCGATACGCGCACCGATTCCACATCCAGGGCAGCGCGGTTGATGATGGCTCCTGCCGAGCGCGCCGCCTTGATGGCGATATTGAGCATGGGGTGGATGGAGGATGAGGAAGCGGTGGTGGTCATGTGGGGGAGATAGCCAAGCCTGTGTTGAACGCGTACAAGCAGCGTCTGGAGCAAAAAAACACGCCCGGTAACGCGGGCGGCGACAATAGACCTCATTTTAGTCCCATGCACACACGCTTCATCCTGATCGAAACCAGCCACGCCGGTAATGTCGGTGCGACCGCACGCGCCATGCGTGTCATGGGCTTTGATGATCTGGTGCTGGTGCGACCGCGTTGGGCCAATGTGTTGCGCCGCGAGGAAACCATTCAACGCGCCAGCGGGGCACTGAACGTGCTGGAAAACGCCCGTATTGTCGACACGCTGGACGAGGCGCTGGACGGCATGACGCACCTGTGCGCCACGGCGATGACGCCGCGAGATTTCGGCCCGCCGACGCGCACGCCCAGAGAGCATTTCACGCAACTGACGCCGCCCGCACAAACGGCAGGCGGCATGGCGTTTTTGTTCGGCTCAGAGCGTTTTGGCATGACCAACGAAGACGTCTACCGTTGCAACGTTGCGCTGAGCATTCCGACCGACCCAAGTTTTGGTTCCCTCAACATCGCCGGTGCGGTGCAAGTCATCGCCTATGAATGGCGTTTGGCGTTAGGCGGGTTTGCGGTGCAAGACGCGGTGTCGCCGTCTGTGCAAGCCGATGCCGCGCAAATCGCAGGCTTGCTGTCGCATTGGCAACAATCGCTGACGGACATCGGCTTTCTCGACCCGAAAGCCCCGAAAAAGCTGATGCCGCGCTTGAACCAGTTGTTTAACCGCGCCTCGTTGACCGAAGAAGAAGTCCACATTCTGCGCGGCATTGCCAAGGCCATGACGCATTCATCACAACGAAAAAGTTAGACTCTTTGCATGTTTTCAAGAATCCGCTCAGACATTCAAACCATTCTCGACCGTGACCCTGCCGCGCGCAGTGGGTTCGAGGTGTTGACCTGCTACCCCGGTTTGCATGCCGTGGTGCTGCACCGGCTCGCGCATGCCTGCTGGGGCATGGGCTTGAAATGGCTGGGACGGTTCATTTCGCACATAGCGCGTTTCATGACCGGCATTGAAATCCATCCGGCGGCAGTTTTAGGCTCGGGCGTGTTCTTTGACCATGCCATGGGCGTGGTGGTCGGTGAAACCGCCGAGATCGGCGACGGCTGCACGATTTACCAAGGCGTGACCTTGGGCGGCACCTCGCTTTACAAAGGCGCTAAGCGTCATCCGACTTTAGGTCGCAATGTGGTGATCGGCGCTGGTGCCAAAGTGCTTGGCGGATTCATGGTCGGCGACGGTGCCAAGGTCGGTAGCAATGCGGTGGTCACCAAGCCCGTGCCTGCGGGTGCGACGGCAGTGGGCAATCCGGCGCGCATCATCGAAGCCAAAACCGATGCGGTGCGCGAAGAAGTCGCCTCCAAAATGGGTTTTTCCGCCTATGGCGTGACGCAAAACGACGACCCGCTCAGCCAGGCCATTCGCGGCCTGATCGACTACACAGCCGAACAAGACAAGCAAATCGCCATGCTGTGGCAGGCTTTGGAAAAATTGTCGCAAGGCTCGTTGAACGCTTCTGATTGCGTACCGTTGGATGCGGCTAAAAATACACACGCCGATATCGAAAAGCTGAACAAGCTGATTGATTAATCTCCAACTTAAAGCCAAGTAGTTTCAAACCGATTCTGAGCATATGGCCGGTTTCATCAAACTACACCCGCACAGCCTGAGTTTTCAGCGTTTGGAGGATGGCAATTTCAAAGCCGAGTTGGCCTTCAGTGTGGAGCAATATGGCTTGATGTTGAAGGACTGCCTGATCAAACTAGAACTGTTTGCGCCGAATGCGTTTCACTCTCACTGGTTGATGGTGTGCGATGACCCGGCGCAACTTAACGTCCCCGGCTTTGCGGTCTTTTTGCGGTCACTGGGAAAGTATGTGTTTGTCACGCTGCACTATTCACCCGAGGACGCAGTTATGGACAGTCCGCAGACGGCCAATTTACGCCTGAGCAGCAGCGGATCCAATGCCACTGAATTGTTTTTCGACAAGATGTATTTCGATATTGATCAGGTGAAATTTCAACTGATTAAAGACTGAGGCTCAAACCGGCGGCGTATAGGGTCGCACCTCCGTTTTAGGTCTGAAGGCTTTGCAAAATGCGTCACGTGTTTGCATGTAAGGGCCGCCAATCAAATCTATGCAATAGGGCACGGCGGCAAATATGCCGTCCACCAGACTGGTGCCTTGCGCGCCTTTCAAGCCGCCCAAGGTTTCGGTGATGGACTTGGGCTGGCCCGGCAAATTGATGATCAAGCTGTTGCCGCGAATCACCGCGACTTGCCTGGACAAAATAGCAGTCGGCACAAAGCGCAGACTGATCTGGCGCATTTGCTCGCCGAAGCCGGGCATTTCTTTGTCAGCCACAGCCAGTGTGGCTTCGGGTGTGACATCTCGTATGGCCGGGCCGGTGCCTCCAGTGGTCAGCACGAGTGAGCAGCCTGCATCGACCAGATCAATCAGCGTCTGGCTGATCAATGCTTGTTCATCGGGAATCAACCGGGCTTCAAACACCAGTGGGTTGTGCAAAGCCTGTTGCAGCCACTCGCGCAATGCGGGCAAGCCCTTGTCTTCGTAGGTGCCGCTGGAAGCACGGTCACTGATAGAAATAATGCCGATGCGAACCGTGTCTAAAGAGGGATCTGCATTCACGGGGTTTCTGCCTTTTGCGCGGACAACTGATCCCGCACGAGTTTGAAAATATCGCGGTAGGCGCGGCCCTGGCGCGGAAACGCGCCTTGCGAAACTGCGCTTTTGTCCGGCAGTCCATCCTTGCGAGCTTGGCGTACCAAGGCGCGCAATTGCTGGCTGTCGGTATCCGGGTGCGCGGCCAGCCAGTCGGCCAGAGCCTGATCGTCTTTGAGTAATCTATCGCGCCAGTGTTCACTCATGTGCAAGGCAAGGGTTTCTTCGGCGCTTCCATTGTGTTGCACATCCAGCGCGTCACGGATGGCCTGCACCTGTGGTTCGTCCAGCTTGCGCATCAGCTTGCCGACAAATTGCATTTGCCGGCGCAAGCCTTCAAAGTTGGTGATTTTTTTGGCGTCGCGGATGGCTTCAAACAGCAGTTCGGGCACTTGCTGCTTTGCCACCAGTTGAAGCATGGCGTCCTGGCGCAGTTGCAGCAGGTCTTCACCGAGCTTTTGCAACTCGAAACTTTCGCGTTTAAGGTCGGTGCGGCTGGCGCTGTCGCTGCCTTTGAGCTCGCGTTTGAGTTCAAGGTCCAGCTCGCTGCCTTCGGCAACAAAATGACCTTTGACGTAATAACCTTTGGTGGGTTTGCGTGACATGTCGTGGGGGTAATGGTGTGGCAAGTATCATAGCCGTCGATATGAAACTACATTCCACTCCCCATTCCCCCTCTGACAAAACCCTTCCGGGTTTCAGCCACAGCCGTGCCCAGTTTGAGGCGCTGGTCGACAGCGCGCTCGCGCATGCCAAAAAAATAGGTGCAACTGACGCCGCTGCCGAAGCCTCTGAGGGCTACGGATTGAGCGTTTCCGTTCGAAAAGGCGATTTGGAAAACGTCGAACGCAACCGCGACAAATCGCTGGGTGTGTCGATTTATGTCGGCAACCGGCGCGGCAGCGCCAGCACCTCGGACTTTTCCGAAGCAGCGATAGAGCGAACTGTGCAAGCTGCATTCGATATTGCGCGCTTCACCGCCGAAGACCCGATGGCGGGTTTGCCGGATGCGGATTTGATCGCACATGAGCTGCGAGATTTGGATTTGTTTCACCCCTGGGCGATCAACAGCGAACAAGCCGCTGAACTGGCCCTGCGTTGCGAAGCCGCGGCCTTGCAAACCGATGCGCGCATCACCAACAGCGAAGGCGCGGCTGTGTCGGCGCAACAAAGCCATTTCTTCAGCGCGCACACCCACGGCTTTCGCGGCGGCTACGCCAGTTCGCGCCACAGTGTGTCGGTCGCACCCATCGCCGGTACCGGCGACGACATGCAACGCGACGCCTGGTACAGCTCCATGCGGCATCCGGATGAACTGGCCGCGCCCGAGGTGGTCGGTCGCTACGCCGCCGAACGCGCGCTCAGCCGTTTGCACGGGCGCAAAATCCGCACCGTCAGTTGCCCGGTGTTGTTCGAGTCGCCGCTGGCCTCGGGGCTGCTCGGCGGTCTGGTGCACGCTTTGAGCGGCGGGGCGCTTTACCGCAAAAGCAGTTTTTTGATGGATTCGCTGGGCAAGCAAGTGCTGCCCGCGCACATCAATGTGCTGGAAGACCCGTTTGTCATGCGCGGCAAAGGCAGTTCACCGTTTGACGAAGAAGGCGTCAAAACCAGCGCCCGCCAATTGATACAAGATGGCAAGGTGCAAGGCTATTTCCTCAGCAGTTACTCAGCCCGCAAACTCGGCATGACGACCACCGGTAACGCGGGCGGTTCGCACAACCTGATGATGTCATCGACACAAACTCGCTCTGCAGACGATTTGAAAGCCATGTTGAAAAAACTTGGCACCGGTTTGTTCGTGATCGAATTGATGGGCCAGGGCATCAACTATGTGACCGGCGACTACTCGCGCGGCGCCAGCGGCTTTTGGGTGGAGAAGGGCGAAATCGCTTTCCCGGTCCAGGAAATCACCATCGCCGGCAATATGAAAGACATGTTGATGGGCATACAAGCCATAGGCGCTGACGCTTACAACTACGGCGCCAAGTCGGTGGGATCTGTGTTGATCAACCGCATGAAAGTGGCCGGCGCTTGAACCTTATCAGCGGTTAAGCACCACCATGGCGTTGTCCGGCCAGTGTGCCCACAGCCGTTGACCTATTTCAATACTTTCGTGGTGCCGGTCGGTGTTGGTCACCCAGGCTTGTAAGGACTTGCCATTGCCCATTTTCAAGTGGTAACTGGTGTAGCTGCCGAAATAAGACAGGCTTTGAACCTCGCAGCCCACTGCGTTGAAAGCTCGGTTCGGGTCTTGCAGGCTTAACTGGATTTTTTCCGGGCGCAAGGCCACGGTCACCGGCATGCCCAGGTGACCCGAGATGCCGTGTCCCACATGAAAACCGCAGACATCGCTGCTGATGACGGCGTGATCTGCTTGGTCTTCTGCAATCTCCCCGTCCAGCAGATTCACATTGCCGACAAAGTCAGCGACAAAGCGGCAATTGGGGTATTCGTAGACCTCGCCGGGCGCGCCCACTTGAAGAAACTTGCCTTCGCTCATGACGGCAATGCGGTCGGCCATGGTCATGGCCTCGTCCTGGTCGTGGGTCACCATGACGCAGGTGACGCCGACTTTTTTGATGATATTGACCAGTTCAAGCTGTGTTTCTTCGCGCAGTTTTTTGTCCAGTGCGCCCAGCGGTTCATCCAGCAACAGCAATTGCGGGCGCTTGACCAGACTGCGTGCCAGCGCCACGCGTTGCTGTTGACCGCCTGAAAGTTGGTGTGGGCTGCGTTTGGCAAATTTTTGCAATTGCACCAGTTGCAACATGCCTTCCACGCGTTGCGCAATTTCCGCTTTGGCCACGCCGTCACGTTTCAAGCCGAAGGCCACGTTCTCCCACACGTTCAAATGCGGGAACAGCGCGTAAGACTGAAACATCATATTCATCGGGCGCTCGTAGGGCGGCAGGTCGGTGACGTCTTTGCCATCCAGCCATACGCGACCGCTCGTAGGTGTTTCAAAGCCCGAGAGCACGCGCAGCAAGGTGGATTTGCCGCAACCCGAGGAACCCAGAAGCGCGAATATTTCGCCGCGCTCAATGTCCAGGCTGACATCGTTGACGGCGACGGTGTCGCCAAAGCGTTTGCTGATGTGATCTATGCGCAGATAAACAGGGGAATCGGCCACGGTGTTTGTCAAAGGAAAGTTGGCGGGTATTGCGTTTGAGTCAAGCTAGATTCAAAGCGACATTTCAGCGATTTTAGGCACTGTCTATGGCCTGCTTGTTCAAAGGCCCAATCTTTGGGATAAACGAACTGGCGATAAAAGTCTGCAAGCTGTTGAAGACGCCATCCGGGTTCATTTGAGTTTGGCTAAATGACTCCAGGTATGTGAAGAGCAGGCCGTAGCTTGCGACCGGATTTTTATCAATTAATTCATCAATGCGCTATCGTCAAGCCATTGATTTTCATCAGTAAATAGATATTCTGGAGTTCGGCTTTTTCACAATCCGGCGCACCTACCCATCGGGCGATGGCATGCGCTGGAATCTGAATTTGCTTTCCATAAATTTCAATTTCCACGCGGAAATAGCAGGGATTGAATTCGCGAAATGCAATGACTTTGCCCCAGCGGCCGGTGGGCCAAGGTTTTTTGATCACCACCACTTGATCGCCCGGGCGGGCAAGGCAATCTAAGTTGTTCACATAGGCTTGTTGAATTTCAGCGCTGGATGTTTTAGCGCTGGCTTTTGCAAAGTCATTGGCAAACTCTATAAATTGTTCAGCTTTCATAACTCTAGATTCGGCTTGAGATCTGCCTTTCTTGAATCGTTATTTTTTGGAAAGAAAAATGAGAGCAAGTCTGAGCAAAAACCTTGAATGTGAACAGCTTCACCGCACAGGCATGCATCAGAGTGTTGAGCGCCAGCAGGCGTGGTACGCTCGGTTTCTTGACTAGGACAATGCCGCCTTGACCGCCGCACTTACCTGACCCATGTCGGCTTTGCCGGCCAGACGTGTTTTCACCGCGCCCATGACCTTGCCCATGTCGCCGGGGCCGCTGGCACCGAGTTCGGCGACGATGGCCGCCACTTCTTTTTGCACTTCTTCAAGCGACAGGCGTTGCGGCAGGTAGGCCTGCAACACGGCAATTTCCGCGCTTTCCACATCGGCCAGGTCTTGGCGTTGCGCGCTCAGGTAAGCGGTGACCGAGTCTTTGCGCTGCTTGATCAGTTTGTCGACGATGACGATGACCATGACATCGTCAAGTTCCACCCGTTCGTCCACTTCTTTTTGCTTCATCGCCGACAGCAACAAACGGATGGTGCCCAGGCGCACGCTGTCTTTGGCGCGCATGGCGGTTTTCATATCTTCGGTGATCAGGGCTTTCAAGCTCATGGTGTGTCTCCTGGAAAAAAGAAAAAGGCCCGCGCGGACTGGTCCGGGCGAGCCTGATCAGGCCAAGGCCTGTGAATATCAGTACAGCTTTTTGGGCAACTGCATGCTGCGAACGCGCTTGTAGTGGCGTTTGACAGCAGCGGCTTTTTTGCGCTTGCGCTCGGCGGTGGGTTTTTCGTAAAACTCGCGGGCGCGCAAATCGGTCAGCAGGCCCAGTTTTTCAATGGTGCGCTTGAAACGGCGCAGTGCCACGTCAAAGGGTTCGTTTTCTTTTACACGGATGGTGGTCATTGACAACAATTTTCAAAATGTGCACACCTGGTGTTTGAAGAAGATCGGACCTCAAAGCCGGGCAGCGGTGTTACGGGTTATTGGGGGCTCAACGCTAGGGGCTGATCCGCCAAACCACAAATTATAGCGGTTTAAACCGGGTTGCCAAGGCTTTCGCGCAAGCATGTGCGCTGGCCCAGGCCCACTGGAAGTTGTAGCCGCCCAGCCAGCCGGTGACATCCACCACTTCGCCTATGAAATACAAGCCTTTTTGCTTGGATTCCATGGTTTGTTGGGACAGATCCCGGGTGTCGACACCGCCGGCGGTGACCTCGGCCTTGGCATAGCCCTCGGTGCCGGACGGCGTCAGCGCCCAAGCCTGCAAGGCTGTCGCCAGCCGCTGCAAGGCCTTGTCCGGCGTGTCTGGCAAGTTGCGCTGCCAGTCGCTGTGGCCGGCCGTCCAGGTGTCGGCCAGGCGCGTCGGCAGCCAGGCAGCCAGGGTATTGGCCAGGTTTTTTTTAGAGTTTTGCTTGGCTTGCAGCAGTTCTTGGTTCAGGTCGGTGTCGGGCAACAGGTTCAAGCGGATAGGCGTGCCCGGCTGCCAATAGCTGGATATTTGCAGCACCGCCGGGCCGGACAAGCCCCGGTGGGTGAACAACAGGTCTTCATTGAACAACACCGGTTTTTTGCCTTCGCCGGTTTGCATGGCAACCGGCAGCGACAAACCGGCCAGCGCTGCATAAGGCTGCCAGTCGGCGGCAGAAAAGGTCAGCGGCACCAGCGCCGGACGCGGCTCGACCACACGCAAACCGAACTGTTTGGCCAGCTGGTAGCCGATGTCGGTGGCACCAATCTTCGGGATAGACAAACCGCCGCTGGCTACCACCACGGCGCGCGCTTGCACCTGGCCTTGATCGGTGTCGGCGACATAGTGTGGCCCGGGCGCATCGCTGTATGTCAAACCCTTTAGACTGCACGGCTGCCAGCGTGTGACTTTGCCGCCCATGGCACCGGCCTCGCATTCGCGCAGCAGCACATCGATGAGGTCTTGCGCGCTGCGGTCGCAAAACATCTGGCCTTTGTGTTTTTCATGGATTGGCACGCTGTGTTTTTGCATCAGCGCAATGAACTCCTGCGCTGTGTAACGGCTGAGCGCACTGCGGGCGAACATGGGGTTCTCACCCAGAAAATGCGTGTGCGGCGCGCGCGGGTCTATGTCTTTGTTGGTGAAGTTGCTGCGCCCGCCGCCGGAGATGCGGATTTTTTCCGCCACTTTGGGGTAATGGTCGAGCAGTAAAACGTTCAAACCTTGCTGTGCTGCCACGCCTGCGCAAAACAAGCCGGCCGCGCCCGCGCCGATGATGAGTACATCGACCTGGGTCATGGCTGCTGCAAAAACGCCTCTATGTGTTGCGCCAGTGCCAGCGGCTGGTCGTGGTGCACCATGTGACCGGCGTCGGCAATGGTGACCGAGCGCAGGTCGGCGATGGATTGCAAACGCTCGTGAAATTCGTCCAGCGAGTATTTGCCTTCCCACCATTTTTCAAGATCGTTCTGGCTGGCCTCGACATTCAGTACCGGCGCGCTGATATTGCGGTAAATCGCCAGCATTTCATCTACCCGGAACAAATAAGGGTTGACTATTTTGTGGGCCGGATGACCCAGAATATCCAGCAGACCGTCGGCGTTTTCTTTGGCCCAGTACTGCGCCAGCCATTGCGCCTTGTCCGAGCTCAGGCGCGGATTGGTTCGTATCAGGCGATCTGCCACGGCTTCGGTGTCGGGGTAGCTGCGCAGGCCTATGCCGCCGTTGCGCAGCGACTTGATTTGGTTCAACCATTTGGCATAACGCCCGGGCGCTTGCGTAGGTCTGCTGGCTGCCATGCCAAAGCCTTCCAGGTTGATCAGTTTGCGTATGCGCTCGGGCCGCACGCCAGCGTACATGGACACTATCGTGCCACCCATGCTGTGACCGAGCAAATCAATTTGGCCCTCGGGCTGGAAATGGTCGATCAACGCATCCAGATCTGCCAGGTAGTCCGGGTACCAAAAACTGTCGACCTCGCCCACATCGGTCAGGCCGAAACCGCGCCAGTCCGGCGCAATGATGTGGCGGTCTTCTTTCATGGCATCCACCACGAACTGAAAGGAAGCGCTGACATCCATCCAACCGTGCACCATGAAGAGTGGCAACTGCCCGGGACGTGGTGTGCCCCATTCGCGCACGTGGTAATTCAGTTGGCGCAATTTGATAAAAACTGTGCGCGAGGCTTTTTTTACTTGGTACATTCACCCGATCATAAGGATGTAGCGCATGACCGCCGGTCACACAACAGACAACCACCCGCTGATGCACAGCAGATTTCGCTGGTCGGTGCCCACGCATTTCAATATCGCTCAGGTGTGTTCGCGCCGCTGGGCGGCGTCGCCCGCGCATGCCTCAGGCACAGCCGTGTTGCGGCATCAGGCCGAGGCGGGCGAGGGCCGCGCCTACAGTTACGCGCAATTGCAACAGGCCGCCAATGCGCTCAGTCATGTGCTGGCATCGCAAGGCGTCAAACCCGGCGACCGCGTGGCCGTGGTGTTGCCGCAGCGGTTTGAGACGGCTGTGGCTTATATGGCGGTGTTGCAAATGGGCGCGGTCGCCATGCCGCTGTCGCAGTTGTTTGGCCCGGATGCGCTGCTTTACCGTTTGCAGGATTCAGGCGCGGTGCTGGCCGTGGTCGACCAGGTGTCTGCGGCAACGGTGAGCGGCATGAAAAAAGAATGTCCGGCATTGAGATTGGTCGTCGGCATGGACCCGGGTTGCGGCGATGTCTGCTTTGACCATGAAGCTAAAGCTGTGACGCCGCCATGGCCTTTGTTCAACACCTTGGCCACCGACGCTGCACTCTTGATTTACACCAGCGGCACCACCGGCCCGCCCAAGGGCGCGTTGATTCCGCACCAAGCGCTGATAGGCAACCTCAGCGGTTTTGTGTGCAGCCAAAACTGGTTCGGTTTTTCAACCAGTGGCTATGGCGTGACAAGCCATAAGGAATTGCCTTTTGGCAGCCATGCCGTGATGTGGTCACCCGCCGATTGGACCTGGACCGGCGGCCTGATGGACGCTTTGTTGCCGACCCTTTATTTCGGTCGGCCCATCGTTGCCTGGCCGGGTCGTTTCTCGGCCGATCTGGCGTTTGCGTTGATGCAGCAACAACGCGTGACGCATGCGTTTTTGTTTCCCACGGCATTGAAAGCCATGATGAAGGCCTATCCGTCGCCGCAGGCGCGCTTTCAGTTGGATTTGCAAGCCATCATGAGCGCGGGCGAGGCCGCAGGCGACACCGTGTTTACCTATTGCCGCGATGAGCTCGGCGTCACCGTGAATGAAATGTTCGGGCAAACGGAAATCAATTACATCGTTGGCAACTGCGCCATGAACGGCGACACCAGTGACGGCATAGGCTGGCCTGCCAAACCTGGCAGCATGGGCCGCGCCTACCCCGGGCACCGCGTCGCGGTGATTGACGACGACGGCCATGAATGCGCCGACGGCGTGCCCGGCGATGTGGCGGTGCACCGGTTGGATATACACGGCCAGCCAGACCCGATTTTCTTTCTCGGCTATTGGAACCAGCCTAGCGCCGCCGCCAACAAATTCACCGGCGACTGGTGCCGCACCGGCGACCTGGCCACGCGCGACGCCGATGGTTACCTTTGGTACCAGGGCCGTGCAGACGATGTGTTCAAAGCCGCCGGTTACCGTATTGGCCCCAGCGAAATTGAAAACTGTTTGGTGAAACACCCGGCCGTGGCCAATGCCGCTGTCGTGCCCAAACCGGATGCAGATCGCGGTAACTTGGTGAAGGCTTATGTGGTGTTGTCTGCTGGCTTTGCGCCTTCAGATGCATTGGTGAAGCAGTTGCAACAGCATGTGCGCGGCCTGCTGGCACCTTATGAATACCCCAAGGAGATTGAGTTCATCGATCAATTGCCGATGACGACAACGGGGAAAGTGCAGAGGAGGGTGTTGAGGTTGAGGGAGGAGGAGAGGGCGATTTTGTTATTGACTAAGCATTGACATCAGATTCTTTCGTTAAATATGATTGAGTGTTGAAAGAGGTCAAATCCAAATGAAAGTCATCAAGATAGGCATCGCTTCCCAGCAAAAAATCCGCCAGCGCGTATTAGCTATTGCCAAGGGCGAAATCACACCCAAGCTATCTGACCCGAAGGTCTGGTTTACCTCCATGCGTTCGCTGGCTGAGGTATTTAGTGACGAAAACCGTGCCATGCTTGACGTGATTCGCCAATCAAATCCAAGTTCGATCAGTGAGCTTGCCCAAATGACAGGGCGCAAACAAGGCAATCTGTCGCGCACCCTGAAAACCATGTCTCGCTATGGACTCGTGCGTATGGAAAAGAACCAACGTTCATTGCGTCCGGTGGTGCTGGCCGATAGTTATCAGTTGTCTATTGCTTGAATTTAGTGCTCCTGCGCAAATAATTATCAAATCAACCAAGCCCCGCCACCGCTCTCAACTTGTCTTTCTTACTCGGCCTTTTCCCTTTGATGCCACCGTTGCCTTGCGGCGCTGGCGGTTCATCCACCGGCTCGAAGCCCGGCACGTTCTCTAAATCAAGCAAAAGGCTTTCGCGTTTTTGTATCAGCATCCAATGCGCCAGCGTTTCTGCGGTGACAAAACTCACCGCGTCGCCATGCTCACCCGCGCGGCCGGTGCGGCCGATGCGGTGGGTGTAGTCGGTGGCCGAGCGTGGCAAGTCGTAATTCACCACCACGGGCAGCATGGCGATGTCTATGCCGCGCGAGGCCAGATCGGTGGTGACCACCACGTCCCAGCGGCCGGCTTTGAAATCGCGCAGCACATCTTGGCGCGCGCCCTGGCTCATCTCGCCGTGAAAAGGCGTGGCAAAAATGCCTGCTTTGTAAAGCTTGCCGGCCACATGCTCGCAGGCGTAGCGCGTGGCCACAAACACCAGCACCTGTTTCCAGCTGTTTTCTGCCATCAAGTGACGCAGCAAAGCGCTGCGTTTTTTGTCATCCACGCGAATAGCGCGTTGGGTGATGTCGGGCTTGTGGCCCTCAAATGCCTCCACCGTGATGCGAACCGAGTCGCGCAGCAAGTTGGCGGCAAGCGCCTCCACCTCGGGCGCGAACGTGGCCGAGAACAACAAAGTCTGTCGCTTCGCAGGCAACAGCGCCAACACGCGTTGCAATTCATCGGCAAAGCCTAAATCGAGCAAGCGGTCGGCTTCGTCCAGCACCAGGTGTTGCACATCGCTCAGGCTCACTGCGTTGTGATCCACCAGGTCCAGCAGACGCCCCGGCGTAGCGACCACCATGTCGGCACCGCCGCGCAAGTCCATCATTTGCGGATTGATGGACACACCGCCAAACACCACAGCGACTTTCAGCCCCGGTTTATAGGAGAGATGCGTGAGCACACCGCCGACCTGTACCGCCAGCTCGCGCGTGGGCACCAGCACCAGACTGCGTATGGGGCGACGGAAATTGGTCTGGCGCGGCTGCAACACGTGCTGCTGAACCAGCGGCAAAGCAAACGCCAGCGTCTTGCCCGAGCCGGTGGGCGCGGTCGCCCACAAATCACGGCCTTGCAACGCAGGGGGAATGGCCTCGGCTTGAATCGGGGTGGGGGTGTGCAA
This sequence comes from Bordetella parapertussis, assembly GCA_945870575.1. Lineage (GTDB taxonomy): Bacteria > Pseudomonadota > Gammaproteobacteria > Burkholderiales > Burkholderiaceae_C > Limnohabitans. Next base: position 51,070 of record CAMBSK010000017.1, read on the forward strand.
ACCCATGTCGGCCACGGCATGTTGCATGGCGGGGGAGAGGTGTAAATCAGAAAAGTTCAAACGGTTTTTTTTCTGGTTGGCTTGCGAGAGTCAAAACGGGGTGAGTGGGCAGCTTAACCTTTTGGGCTTGGCATCGCACCATGTGCGCAGTGCTGTCAAGTGATTCCAATTGGGCGCGGACTGGGATTTCGTTTTTTATAATTTTGAGCGCATCAAACCGAAACAGCAAGACGATTAATCAACGCGCTCTCTTCATAGGCTTCGCTGCCGCAACCAAAGCCTTGGCAAGCTCTGCTGCAAAGCCGGCTGACATGACCAGCGTCGCCACCGGGTTGATGCCTTCGTTTGGTGCCACCCACCCTAAGCTCAGTTGCATTTGCTGGCCATCGGATTTCGTTTTCAATAACGTGTCAACCACGAACAAACCGTGGGGTATGTTCAAAGCCTGCTGGATTTTTGCTTCTTGAATCTCATTGATCATGGTTTGCCTCATAGGGTTTGACGTAAAGACTGTCTTCGCGCAAGTCTTCGGTTTCATCCGCAAATTTTTCAAAATCAACCAATCGCAACATAAGTGCGCAATTGAACACCTCTGCCAGTTTAGTCAAAGTGACCAGCGAATGTTTGCCGTAAGTCGGGTCTTCGATGCGGGCAATGGCTGACTGCTTGGTACCTATCATTTTTGCCAGTTGCGTTTGTGTCCAGCCGCGCCGTTCCCGGTTGATGCGCACTTGCCAGGCTATGTCTTGTTCAACGCTCGCGACCATGTAGGCTTGGCGGTCTTCCGGGTCTTGCATCCAATCGCGGCTTTTTGGTGGGTAAGGTCTGCCAGTCTGGGAAAAGGGCGTCGCCACGTTCCAAGCATGAGCATTTGTGCTTTCTTGGGGCGGCCAAGCATTCGCATTTCCTGTCGGTACAAATGGAGATGTAGTTTGCAGGTGCATATTTTCCGTCCTTTTCTACGCCGAAAAGCGTGATGACAAACTCTTGAAAAGTGATTTCATGGTGACCGAACAGTCTATGCTGTGTACGATTTTCGTCAGTGAAATGTATCACATATATGTTATTTCCTGTCGGGCTGGCCTGCGGTCGGCTCCAGGCAGTCTGAGGCTTGACCTGCAAATGCTCTAGGGTTCTTCTCAGTTTCATGATTCCCGATTTGGACAAGCGTACCAAGTGCGGGGATATCTGATTCTTCCCGCTTGCATTGCGATAACAAAGGAATTTCCAGTTTTCTATCAATGACATACGGAAAGAGTTTGGGTAGCTTTGAATTGGCAAAGTTACAAGTATTTATAAGATAAGATTTTATCTTATAAATGATATAAAATAACTATCTTTAATAAAAAAATTTACACTATATTATAAATTATTATTGGTCCCTCAAAGCAGCCAAGCCCACCCCTGTCGCATCAAACCCGCCGTCCACCGCAATCACTTGGCCGGTCAGGTAACTGGCTTCAGCAGACGATAGAAACGCAATCACCCGCGCGATTTCCTCTTCGCTGCCATAACGGTTCAGCGGAATCGCATCGTGGTAAGCGCTGACGATATCGGGTGTGTGTACTGCCATGGCAAGCTTGGTTTTCACCGGTCCGGGCGCCACGCAGTTCACGCGTATGCCCCATTCGCCGAGTTCAGCCGCTTGTTGCTTGGTCAGATGGATGACCGCCGCTTTGGAGGTGCCGTAGGCCACACGCAGCGTGGACGCGCGCAAGCCGGAGATGGACGCGATATTGACGATACAACCCCGGCTCTCGCGCAGCGCGGGCAGTAAGGCCTGAGAGCATAAAAATACACCGTCGAGGTTGGTGCGCATCACGGTTTGCCAGCGCTCGAACGTGGTGTCTTGTATGGCCGCGAAATCGGCGACGCCTGCGTTATTCACCAGTGCATCCACCCGGCCGGACCATTGCATCACGCTGTGCAGCATGGCGCTGACCTGGTCTTGTTGAGATACATCGCATTCAACTGGCAACACAAGGTCTAAACCGTCTGCGGCGTTTTTAAGTTCAAGCGCATCCCGGTCGACCATGGCGACCCGGTAGCCTTTGCTTAAAAACAAGTGAGTGGTCGCCAGGCCGATGCCGCGCGCTGCGCCGGTGACGATGGCGGTGAGTGGGGGGCGACTTGTATCTATTGTCATTTTGAGTAAATTATCGGCTGACTTGAAAGTTCGGTAAGAACCAGATCACGTATTCTCATGCTTTGTCAAATACTGTCTGCGTCTTCACCCCACGTAAACTCTGGTCTTATGAAAAAACTCGAACTCACCCCTGTCCGCTTGGGTCAAAGCGATTTGCACGTCACCCCTATTTCTCTGGGTACCATGACTTTCGGTCAGCAGGTGGATGAAGCCACTTCGCACACAATCATGGACCACAGCATTGCGCGCGGCGTCAATTTCTTTGACACCGCCGAGATTTACGCTGTGCCGCCGACCGCCGAGTCTTTCGGCAAGACCGAAACCTATATCGGCAACTGGCTGTCCAAGCACCCTGGCATGCGCCAGAACATCGTGCTGGCCTCCAAGGTGGCCGGTCCGTCGCGCGCCATGCCCTGGGTGCGTACCAGCGAAGGCATGACGCCGGCCGATATCCTGGCCTCGTGTGACGCCAGCCTCAAGCGCTTGCAAACCGATGTGATCGATCTGTACCAGATTCACTGGCCTGAGCGCCATGTGCCTATGTTCGGCGGCATGTACTACGAGCCTAAAAACGAAAAATCCGCGACTTCTATCCACGAGCAGTTGCAAACGCTGGCCGGGCTGGTCAAGCAGGGCAAGGTGCGTTACATCGGTTTGTCTAACGAAACTTCGTACGGTGTGCACGAGTTTGTGCGTCTGGCCGAGCAACACAATTTGCCGCGCATTGTCAGCGTACAAAACGCGTATTGCCTGGTCAACCGTGTGCCGGAAAACGGGTTGGACGAAACCATGCACCGCCTGAATGTGTCGTTGCTGGCGTATTCGCCTCTGGCCTTCGGTTTGTTGACCGGCAAATACGACGAAGCAGGTTTTCTGAGTGACAAGTCGCCCAAAGAAGGACGTATCGCCAAATATGAAAGCGTGCGCAAGCAGCGCTGGGCGCGCCCGGAAGCCTTGGCGGCGGCGAAACGTTACAACCAGCTCGCGCGAGACAACGGCATGACGCCTACCGACATGGCGCTGGCGTTTTGCTACACGCAGTGGCGCGTGGCCAGCACCATCATCGGCGTGACCTCGGTGCAGCAACTCGATGAAGACCTGGACGCCTGGGGCAAACAGCTGACGCCTGACATGCTCAAAACCATAGACGAGATCCGCTGGGAAATGCGCGATCCGGCTGTCTGACCTGGATGGAACAGGCGCTGTCCCTTGTTTATCCGCTGCTGGCTGCGCTGGCGGCTTACCTGATCGGTTCGCTGTCGTTTGCGGTGCTGGTCAGTCGCGTCATGGGCTTGGCCGATCCGCGTTCTTACGGCAGCCAGAACCCGGGCGCCACCAATGTGCTTCGCTCGGGCAACAAAGCCGCTGCTGCACTCACCTTGTTGCTCGACGGCCTGAAAGGCTGGTTACCGGTCTGGGCCGTGGTGCGTTACGGTGCGGCTTACGGTTTGGGTGACGGTACGTTGGCCATGGTGGCATTGGCGGCGTTTGCCGGTCATGTCTGGCCGGTGTTCTTTCGTTTCAAGGGCGGCAAGGGTGTGGCAACTGCCGCCGGTGTGCTGCTTGGTATTGAACCGGTGCTGGGGCTGGCGACCTTTGCCACTTGGTTGATCGTGGCCTTCTTTACGCGCTATTCATCGCTGGCGGCGTTGGCAAGTGCGGTGTTTGCGCCGGCTTATTATTTTTTAGGCAACCAGGTGGTCTGGTTGATCGATAAGCAGGTGTTGCTGGCGACGGTGGTCATAAGCGGCATATTGGTTTGGCGGCATCAGGCAAACATTGCCAAGCTGATGCGCGGTGAGGAAAGCCGTATAGGTAAAAGCTGATCTCAGTTTCCTCGAATCGCATAAATGCTGACAGGGAAAACCTGCGAACAGATGACGACATAGCGGGCGGGCCGAAGCGAACATTGGCGCGAAACGGCAGTGAGCGGCTACACAACCGGCGTGGCGTAAGCACAATGCTTCAAAGCACACGCAAATGAAACAACTGGCATGGCGTGAACAAATCAATAGCCCGAAAAAAAGGCACCCGAAGGTGCCTTTGATATTTCTGCGAACAGATGGATCAATAAACAAAAATGGGATTCACTATAGCTTGCACCGAACCGGTGGTGCGGTGCTGTCCTACAGTGATCATGCCCTCATACACACCGTCTTTGATAGCTTGCTGCGACACCACATTCTCAAGAATGAAGATGCCGAATTCAGCCAACAAGATTTGGTGTACGTGGAACACCTGGCCTTCGTTCTCGAAAGGAACGACTTCCAAGCCCCAAGTGTCTGAACCTACCATGGCCACACCCAATGAAGCCAAGTAGCGAGCGCCCTGCACGCCCAAGCCAGGGTGTGCTGCGCCGTTGCGCTTGTCATCCACGCCCAACAGTTTGTGCCAGCCTGTATAGAAAACCACCACATCGCCTTTGTTGATTTTCATATTGCCTTGGCGCTTCAAAGCAGCTTCGATTTCAGGCTGATTGAAAGGTGTTCCTTCTGGGATGATGTCTTTGCCCATGAGCGCTGTCATGTCTAAAAGTACAGCGCGGGTGGCTACACCTGGGAAGGTTTCCATGCCGAATTTCTTTAAGCCGGTGGTGCCAATCACTTCGATGCCAGGCGTGCAGTTGTAATAAGTGTTGTCAATACCGATGTGACCCAGTCCATCGAGCTGCGTACCGATGCCCACCCAAGTTTGCAAAATGTCATCGTGGTAACTGAGCTTGGTTTTGCCCAGTGTTTGTCCGTTTTCTTGGCCAGGTTTGACAATGGTCATGGAGTAAGTGCGGGGTGGGAAAGCAGGCGTCTTGGTGTTGGTCTCAATCGCCATGGCCATCTTCTTGCCTTGTTTGATGAGCTTGGTGGCTGCCAAAATATTGTCTTTGGTGATGTTGTTCAAAGCACCCATTTGGTCGGCGGCACCCCACTTAGATTTATGGCAACTTTCGTAGGCAAAGGCACTGCCCATGGACAAAGTACCCAAGAGGGCGCTTGCCAAGAAAGTAGCCGCAATTTTTGTGAATTTCATGAATGGTCTCCGTTGATGGGCCCGTTGATGGGTGAAATTTGCTCATCAGGTCGGGCCACAGACCCTGACAGGCATTGCACAACGATACGCTGAACTTCTTGTTCGCCTTGGGTAGGCGTTTGGCGTTTTTCACGCGTGAAATTGGAATTGCACTCGCTTTCAGCCGCGAGCACTTGCCCCATGCGAGGCATAAAACCGATGTACCAAGTCGGGTCTTGCATTTGCAACTGTGCTTGGTT
>CAMBSK010000018.1 GCA_945870575.1 Bordetella parapertussis
AAGGCAAAGAGATGGTGATGCCTGGTGACAACGTGTCGATCACGGTCAAGCTGATCCACCCGATTGCGATGGAAGAAGGTTTGCGCTTCGCCATCCGCGAAGGCGGCAAAACCGTCGGTGCCGGTGTGGTTGCCAAAATCATCGCTTAACCAGAAAAACAAACCGCTGTGCACTTGAAGGTGCTTGGCAGTTAAGGTTCATAGGGGTATAGCTCAATTGGCAGAGCGTCGGTCTCCAAAACCGAAGGTTGGGGGTTCGATTCCCTCTGCCCCTGCCACCTGGTAGAAATACCGGGTGAACAACTGGCCCGCCTTTCAATGGCGGACTTGGTTCGCTTTTAAGACTTGTTATTTTTTGACCATCAACTGACTGCCTGACATGTCCACCGCACAGATCGAAACCGTGACCAGTACTGCAGACAAAGCCAAGTTGGCGGCTGCCGTTGCATTGGTGGTTGCTGCACTGGCGGCCTTTTACACATTGTCAGCGCAAGGCGTGTTGATTCAGTGGTCGGCTTTGCTGGTCTGTTTATTGTTGGCGGTGGTGGTGTTTTTCACTTCGCTACACGGCAGGCAATTGATCGGCTTTGGCCGCGATGCCTGGCGCGAAGTGCTCAAGGTGGTTTGGCCGACACGCAAAGAAGCCATGCAAATGACAGCCTATGTGTTCGGCTTTGTGCTGATCATGGCGGTATTTTTGTGGCTGACCGACAAAACCCTGGAATGGCTTTTGTATGACCTGATTCTGGGATGGAAAAAATAATGACCGAAGAATCATTGGAAAACATGCTGATCACCACCGCGCCTGCGCATCCTGATATGCGCTGGTACGTAGTTCATGCTTATTCAGGCATGGAAAAAGCCGTAGAGCGCAATATTCTGGAGCGCATCAACCGTGCAGGCATGCAGTCCAAATTTGGTCGTATTCTGGTGCCAACCGAAGAAGTGGTGGAGATGAAAAACGGCCAGCGTAAAACCACAGAGCGCCGTTTTTTTCCGGGTTATGTGTTGGTGGAAATGATCATGGACGATGAGAGCTGGCACTTGGTCAAGCACACCAACAAGGTCACGGGCTTTGTGGGCGGTGCGCGCAACCGCCCAGCGCCTATATCGCAGGAAGACGTTTTAAAAATCGTCAACCAGATGCAAGAAGGCACTGACAAGCCGCGCCACAAAGTGGAATTCATGGTTGGTGAGTTTGTGCGCGTTAAAGACGGTCCGTTCACCGATTTCAATGGCACTGTTGAAGAAGTCAATTACGAGAAAAACAAAATGCGTGTGTCTGTGACTATTTTTGGTCGCGCCACACCCGTCGAGCTCGAATTCGGTCAGGTCGAAAAAACCTGATTCTTTGGTTTGAATCTGATCTGCGTTTTCCGGCTCGGCGCAGGTTGTTGTCAGTGAGTCGTTAACCCCGGGGAGCCCTCAACAGGCGTTTGCACCCGTAAGGAGAAAAGCATGGCGAAAAAAATCGTCGGCTTCATCAAGCTGCAAGTGCCAGCTGGTAAAGCCAATCCCTCACCGCCCATCGGCCCCGCATTGGGCCAGCGCGGTTTGAACATCATGGAATTCTGCAAGGCGTTCAACGCCCAGACCCAAGGCGTCGAGCCGGGTCTGCCATTGCCTGTGGTCATCACAGCGTTTGCAGACAAGTCCTTCACTTTCATCATCAAGACCCCGCCTGCGGTCACCTTGATCAAGAAAGCCATCAAACTCGACAAGGGCTCGGCCCGTCCGCACGTCGACAAGGTAGGCAAGATCACACGCGCCCAGTTGGAAGAAATCGCCAAAACCAAAATGGTTGACATGACCGCCGCCGATTTGGATGCCGCCGTTCGCACCATCGCCGGTTCTGCGCGCTCCATGGGCGTGACCGTGGAGGGCGTGGTATGAGCCTGACCAAAAAACAAAAATCATTCGCCGGTAAAGTCGACAGCAACAAGCTTTACCCGTTTACCGATGCATTGAAAATCGTCAAAGAGTGCGCTACCGCCAAGTTCGATGAGTCCATCGATGTGGCCGTGCAGCTTGGCATTGACGCCAAAAAATCTGACCAGGTGGTGCGTGGCGCCGTCGTGTTGCCCAACGGCACCGGCAAAATCGCCCGTGTGGCCGTGTTCGCTCAAGGCGCTAAAGCTGAAGAAGCTTTGGCCGCCGGCGCTGATGTGGTCGGTATGGACGATCTGGCAGCACGCATCAAAGCCGGTGACATGCCGTTTGATGTGATCATTGCCGCACCCGACGCCATGCGCGTGGTCGGTACCCTAGGTCAAATTCTCGGCCCGCGTGGTTTGATGCCTAACCCCAAGGTAGGTACTGTCACCCCCGACGTTGCCACTGCGGTGCGCAATGCCAAAGCAGGTCAGGTGCAGTTCCGCGTCGACAAGGCCGGTATCGTGCACGCCACCATCGGCCGCCGTTCCTTCGACAGCGACAAGCTGCAAGGCAACCTGGTCGCATTGATTGACGCTTTGAGCAAAGCCAAGCCCGCTACCAGCAAAGGTGTTTACCTGCGCAAATTGGCGGTGTCGTCCACCATGGGTGTAGGCGTGCGCGTCGATACACAAACACTGAGCGCCTAAAGCGCTCGGCATTCAGGGCTTGCCTTCGGGTGAGGCCTGAAGCGGTGGGTCAGGTGGTTTTCGAGCCGCCTGAGCCATCCAAGACCGTTGGCGTGCAGCTTGTCTGCACTTAATTCACCAGCCAACGCAGATGGCGATCCCGCTGAAAAGAAAATTTTCTTGACAGTCAGGTCGCTGAAACCGGCGTGTCAAGGGGCAACCCGAGACACATTTTGAAGGAGTAGACCTTGAGTCTGAATCGCAGTGAAAAAGAAGCCGTCGTCACAGAAGTGTCGGCATTGGCAGCACAAGCGCAGACGCTGGTGATGGCGGAATACCGCGGCATCACGGTCGCTGACATGACCAAATTCCGCGCCAGTGCGCGCAGCCAGGGCGTATCGCTCAGCGTGTTGAAAAACACGCTGGCACGCCGTGCTGTCGCCGGTACGTCGTTTGAGACTGTTGCTGACCAGATGACCGGACCGCTGATCTATGGTTTCTCTGTAGATGCTGTGGCCGCTGCCAAAGTGGTGGCCGATTTCGCCAAGACCAACGATAAGTTGGTCATTCGCGGCGGCGCATTTGCAGGTAAATCCCTGGACGTCAACGGCGTTAAACAACTGGCAAGCATTCCCTCCAAGGAAGTGTTGCTGGCGCAATTGTGCGGATTGCTCATGTCGCCCATGTCGCGTACCGCAGTGGTACTCGGCGCACTGGCGGCGAAAAAAGAAGAGGCGGTTGCCGCGTAAAGCGTGCAGCACTTTTAAAAAATCTGCTGCCGCATTGGCAGCCCTGAACGAGTTAAGGAAACAACATGGCATTCGATAAAGACGCATTTTTGACCGCACTGGACAGCATGACGGTCATGGAACTCAACGAACTGGTGAAAGCCATCGAAGAGAAATTCGGCGTGAGCGCCGCGGCCATGGCCGCACCTGCCGCCGCCGGTGGTGGTGCAGCCGCTGTTGCTGAAGAGCAAACCGAGTTCAACGTCATGTTGCTTGAAATCGGTGCCAACAAGGTCGGCGTCATCAAGGCCGTGCGCGAAATCACCGGCTTGGGCTTGAAAGAAGCCAAAGACCTGGTCGATGGCGCACCCAAAGCTGTCAAGGAAGCGGCCCCCAAAGCAGATGCTGAAGCCGCCAAGAAGAAACTGGAAGAAGCTGGCGCCAAGGTCGAGCTCAAGTAATCGGTCCCACAAAGGCTGGTTGTCCTCACAAGGGGCATCCAGCCTTTGGCGCTCTCAGAGCGCACCCGATAACCGGTGTTCTCCGGTTGTCGAGTGTCTTCTGAGCTGACTGCAGAAGAACCTTGGTTCGGGTTGTGTGCAATGCACAACCGTCCGCCAACGCTGGTAGTGGCCAGCGGGCCAAGCACAACGCACACTTGCCCAGAGCAAACTGTGCGGCCCCAGTCGCCGAGTGAATCAAGTCCGGAGTACTCATGGCCTACACATTTACCGAACGCAAGCGCATCCGCAAAAGTTTCGGCAGCCGCGACAGCGTGCTGGAAATTCCTTACCTGCTGCAAATGCAAAAAGACGCGTACACCGCATTTTTGCAGGCAGATGTCCCGCCCAAAAAGCGCACCAATGAAGGTTTGCAGGCTGCTTTTGACGCGGCCTTCCCCATCGTGTCACACAATGGGTTTGTCGAGATGAAATACCTCGAATACAACCTGGCCAAGCCCGCGTTCGACGTGCGCGAATGCCAGACACGCGGTCTGACTTTCTCGTCAGCCGTGCGCGCCCGCGTGCAACTCATTATTTACGACCGTGACTCGTCGACACCGCAATCCAAGGTTGTAAAAGAAGTCAAAGAGCAAGAGGTCTACATGGGCGAAGTGCCTTTGATGACCGACAAAGGCTCGTTCATCATCAACGGCACCGAGCGCGTCATCGTGTCTCAGTTGCACCGTTCACCCGGTGTGTTTTTTGAGCACGACAAGGGCAAGACGCACAGTTCTGGCAAATTGTTGTTCAGCGCGCGCATCATCCCTTACCGCGGTTCATGGCTGGACTATGAATTCGACCCGAAAGACATTTTGTATTTCCGCGTCGACCGTCGCCGCAAAATGCCGGTCACCATTTTGCTCAAAGCCATTGGCCTGACACCCGAAGCCATTTTGGCCAACTTCTTTGTCAACGACAATTTCCGTTTGATGGACAGCGGTGCGCAAATGGAATTTGTGGCCGAGCGTCTGCGCGGCGAAGTTGCCCGTTTTGACATCACCGACAAAAGCGGCAACGTGGTCGTGGCCAAAGACAAGCGCATCACCGCGCGTCACACCCGAGATCTCGAGCAGTCCGCCACCACCCACATCAGCGTGCCTGAAGACTTTCTGGTCGGGCGCGTGATTGCGCGCAACATCGTCGAAGAAGAAACCGGCGAAATCATTGCCAAGGCGAATGACGAGTTGACCGAAGTACTGTTGAAAAAACTGCGCACCAGTGGCGTGCAAGATTTGCAATGCATCTACACCAACGAACTCGACCAAGGCACCTACATTTCGCAAACTTTGCGCAGTGATGAAACTGCCGACGAATTCGCTGCACGTGTGGCCATCTACCGCATGATGCGCCCCGGCGAGCCGCCCACCGAAGACGCGGTGCAAGCCTTGTTCCAGCGTTTGTTCTACAACCCTGACACTTACGATTTGTCACGTGTCGGTCGCATGAAATTCAACGCCCGTGTCGGCCGTGATGAATCCACCGGCCCGATGGTGCTCAACAACGAAGACATTTTGGCCGTGGTCAAAATTCTGGTGGACTTGCGCAACGGTCGCGGTGAGGTCGATGACATCGATCACCTGGGCAACCGTCGCGTGCGTTGCGTCGGCGAACTCGCTGAAAACCAATACCGCACCGGTTTGGCGCGTATCGAAAAAGCTGTCAAAGAGCGTTTGGGTCAAGCCGAGCAAGAGCCTTTGATGCCGCATGACCTGATCAACTCCAAGCCCATCTCTGCGGCACTCAAAGAGTTCTTCGGTGCGTCACAGTTGTCGCAGTTCATGGATCAGACCAACCCCTTGTCTGAGATCACCCACAAGCGCCGCGTATCGGCGCTTGGCCCGGGCGGTTTGACTCGTGAACGTGCCGGATTCGAAGTGCGCGACGTGCACGTTACGCATTATGGCCGCGTCTGCCCGATTGAAACACCTGAAGGCCCGAACATTGGTTTGATCAACTCGCTGTCTTTGTACGCGCGTTTGAACGAATACGGTTTCATTGAAACCCCTTACCGCCGTGTGCATGATGCGCAGGTCACCAACGAAATCGATTACCTGTCAGCCATCGAAGAAGCCAAGTACGTGATCGCGCAAGCGAACGCCACGCTTGACAAAGACGATCGATTGACCGGCGACTTGGTGTCTGCCCGTGAAAAAGGCGAATCCATTTTGTGCAGCAAAGAGCGTGTGCAGTACATGGACGTGTCACCAGCGCAAATCGTGTCTGTCGCCGCCTCATTGGTGCCGTTTCTTGAGCACGATGACGCGAACCGCGCTTTGATGGGTGCGAACATGCAGCGACAAGCTGTGCCTGTGTTGCGTCCCGAAAAAGCTTTTGTCGGAACCGGCATCGAACGTGTAGCCGCGATCGACTCCGGCACAGTCGTCACCGCATTGCGCGGCGGTGTGGTGGACTACATTGATGCCACCCGCATCGTGGTGCGTGTCAACGACGCGGAAACACAAGCCGGTGAAGTCGGTGTGGACATTTACAACCTCATCAAATACCAGCGTTCCAACCAAAACACCAACATCCATCAACGCCCTATCGTCAAACGCGGCGACAAACTCGCCAAGGGTGACGTGATCGCCGACGGCGCCTCCACCGATTTGGGTGAACTGGCCTTGGGTCAGAACATGCTGGTCGCTTTCATGCCCTGGAACGGTTACAACTTCGAAGACTCCATCCTCATTTCTGAGCGTGTGGTGGCCGAAGACCGTTACACCTCGATTCACATTGAAGAACTCGTGGTGATGGCGCGTGACACCAAATTGGGTGCCGAGGAAATCACACGTGACATTCCCAACCTGGCAGAGCAACAACTCAACCGTTTGGACGAGTCCGGCATCATCTTCGTTGGCGCTGAAGTGCAGCCCGGCGATGTGTTGGTCGGCAAGGTCACACCCAAGGGTGAGACCACGCTGACACCGGAAGAAAAATTGCTGCGCGCCATCTTCGGCGAAAAAGCGTCTGACGTGAAAGACACCTCATTGCGCGTGGACCAAGGCTCACAAGGCACGGTCATCGATGTGCAAGTGTTCACCCGCGAAGGCATTGTGCGCGACAAGCGCGCCCAGCAAATCATTGACGATGAACTCAAACGTTTCCGTCTTGACTTGAACGACCAGCTGCGTATTGTGGAGGCCGATGCATTCGACCGTATCCACAAATTGCTGTTGGGTAAAACTGCCAACGGCGGCCCGAACAAGTTGCCTAAGGGCAGCAAGATCGACAAAGACTACTTGGCTGCAGTTGAAAAATTCCACTGGTTTGATATCCGTCCTGCCGATGAAGAGGTGGCGTCTCAACTCGAGTCCATCAAAAATGCGCTGGCGCAAACCCGCCACAGTTTTGATTTGTCCTTCGAAGAAAAGCGTAAAAAACTCACCCAAGGCGACGAGTTACCTGCCGGTGTGTTGAAAATGGTCAAGGTGTATCTGGCGGTCAAACGCCGTTTGCAACCGGGCGACAAAATGGCCGGGCGTCACGGCAACAAAGGCGTGGTCTCCAAAATCGTGCCTGTCGAAGACATGCCTTACATGGCCGACGGTACCCCGGTCGACATCGTGCTCAACCCCTTGGGCGTGCCTTCACGTATGAACGTGGGTCAGGTGCTGGAAGTGCACTTGGGCTGGGCTGCCAAAGGCATTGGCCAGCAACTCGGCCATATGCTGCAAGAGGAAGCCAAGGCTTCTGAAATGCGCACCTTCCTGGAAACCCTTTACAACAGCACCGGCCATAAGGAAGAGCTGGCCACGCTGGCGGATAAAGACGTGAAAGAAATGGCGCACAACTTGTCGCTGGGCGTACCGTTTGCCACACCCGTATTTGACGGCGCGTCTGAAGAAGACATCCGCACCATGCTCAAGCTGGCTTACCCCGAAGACGTGGTCAAGGCCAAGGGCCTGACCGGTGCTCGCACACAAGCACATTTGTTTGACGGGCGTACCGGTGACGCGTTCGATCGCCCAACCACCGTCGGCTATATGCATGTGTTGAAGTTGCACCACTTGGTCGACGACAAAATGCACGCACGTTCTACCGGCCCTTACAGCTTGGTCACACAGCAGCCGCTGGGCGGCAAAGCGCAGTTCGGTGGTCAGCGTTTCGGCGAGATGGAGGTCTGGGCGCTGGAAGCCTATGGCGCCTCCTACACCTTGCAGGAAATGCTCACCGTCAAGTCTGACGACGTGCAAGGCCGCACCAAGGTTTACGAAAGCATCGTCAAAGGCGAGCACGCGATCGAAGCAGGCATGCCTGAATCGTTCAACGTGCTGGTCAAAGAAATCCGTTCATTGGGCATCGATATTGAGTTGGAGCGTTCATGAAATCATTACTCGACCTCTTTAAGCAGTTCACACCTGATGAGCCTTTCGATGCCATCAAAATCGGATTGGCTTCCCCGGAAAAAATCCGCTCATGGTCTTTCGGCGAAGTCAAAAAACCCGAAACCATCAACTACCGCACTTTCAAGCCCGAGCGTGACGGTTTGTTTTGCGCCAAGATCTTCGGCCCTATCAAGGACTACGAATGCTTGTGCGGCAAATACAAACGCCTGAAACACCGTGGTGTGATTTGCGAGAAGTGCGGCGTTGAAGTCACACAAACCAAAGTGCGTCGCGACCGCATGGGTCACATCGACTTGGCCGCGCCCTGCGCTCACATTTGGTTTCTGAAATCCTTACCAAGCCGTTTGGGCCTGGTGCTGGACATGACCTTGCGCGACATCGAACGCGTGTTGTATTTCGAAGCTTATGTGGTGACCGATCCCGGCATGACCGCGCTGAAAAAATACGCCATCATGACCGAGGACGAGTACGAAGCCAAGCGCATCGAACTCGGTGACGAATTCCAAGCCAAGATGGGCGCTGAAGGCGTGCGCGACTTGCTCGAGACCATGGAAATCGACATGGAGATTGAAAAACTCCGTAACGATTTGACCGGCTCCGAAATCAAGATCAAGAAAAACGCCAAGCGCCTCAAAGTGCTGGAAGCTTTCAAAAAATCAGGCATCAAACCTGAGTGGATGGTGTTGTCAGTGCTGCCAGTGTTGCCGCCTGATCTGCGCCCCTTGGTGCCGTTGGATGGCGGGCGTTTCGCCACCTCCGACTTGAACGACTTGTACCGTCGCGTCATCAACCGCAACAGCCGTTTGCGCCGTTTGCTGGAATTGAATGCGCCTGAAATCATTGCCCGCAATGAAAAGCGCATGCTGCAAGAAGCGGTGGACAGCTTGCTGGACAACGGCCGTCGCGGCAAAGCCATGACAGGCGCCAACAAGCGCGCGCTCAAGTCTTTGGCCGACATGATCAAAGGCAAGTCAGGACGTTTCCGCCAGAACTTGTTGGGCAAGCGTGTTGACTATTCCGGTCGTTCTGTGATCACCGTGGGCCCAACTTTGAAACTGCACCAGTGCGGTTTGCCAAAGCTGATGGCTTTGGAACTGTTCAAGCCTTTCATCTTCAGCAAGCTGGAGTTGATGGGCATTGCCACCACCATCAAAGCGGCCAAGAAAGAAGTCGAAGCCGGTACACCGGTGGTGTGGGACATTCTGGAAGAGGTCATCAAAGAGCACCCGGTGTTGTTAAACCGTGCGCCTACGCTGCACCGTTTGGGCATCCAAGCTTTCGAACCTATTTTGATCGAAGGCAAAGCGATTCAATTGCACCCCTTGGTGTGTTCCGCTTTCAACGCCGACTTTGACGGCGACCAGATGGCGGTTCATATTCCTTTGTCGGTAGAAGCGCAAATGGAAGCCCGCACGCTGATGCTGGCCTCTAACAACGTGCTGTTCCCGGCCAACGGCGAACCCTCTATCGTTCCTTCGCAAGACGTGGTGCTGGGCTTGTACTACACCACCCGCGAACGCATCAACGGCAAAGGCGAAGGCCTGGTGTTTGCCGATATCGGCGAAGTGCAACGCGCCTTGGATGCGAACGTGGTCGAGTTGACCGCCAAGATCACCGTGCGAATGACCGAATGGACCAAGGACAAGATCACCGGCGAATTCTCCAGCAACACCTCGCTTGTGGAAACGACAGTCGGTCGCGCTTTGCTGTCGGAAATCCTGCCGCGCGGTTTGCCTTTCAGCCACTTGAACAAGGCGCTGAAGAAAAAGGAAATCTCCAAGCTGATCAACACTTCCTTCCGCAAATGTGGTTTGAAAGAAACCGTGGTGTTCGCCGACAAACTGTTGCAAAACGGTTTCCGTCTGGCGACTCGCGCCGGTATCTCGATTTGTATCGATGACATGCTGGTGCCATTTGAAAAACACGCCATCATTGAAAGCGCTGAAAAAGAAGTCAAAGACATTGAGCAGCAATACGTCTCAGGTCTGGTCACTTCCGGCGAGCGCTACAACAAAGTGGTTGACATCTGGGGCAAGGCCGGTGACGCCGTCTCCAAAGTCATGATGGATCAGTTGCGCAAGGAAAAAACCATAGACCGCCACGGCAACGAGGTGGAGCAGGAATCCTTTAACTCCATCTACATGATGGCCGACTCGGGCGCGCGCGGTTCTGCCGCTCAAATCCGTCAGCTCGCCGGTATGCGCGGACTGATGGCCAAGCCTGACGGCTCCATCATTGAAACACCGATCACGGCCAACTTCCGTGAAGGCCTGAACGTGTTGCAGTACTTCATTTCTACCCACGGTGCCCGTAAAGGTCTGGCTGACACGGCGCTGAAAACCGCTAACTCAGGCTACCTGACACGCCGTCTGGTTGACGTGACGCAGGATCTGGTGGTCATTGAAGTCGATTGCGGCACCAGCAACGGTCAGTTGATGCGCGCCATCGTCGAAGGTGGTGAAGTCATCGAGTCTTTGCGTGACCGCGTGCTCGGCCGTACCGTGGCTGAAGACGTGGTGCATCCTGAAACCCGCGATGTGCTGGTGCCTGCCGGTCACATGTTGGACGAAGACCTGATTGACGAAATTGAGCTACTCGGTGTTGACGAAATCAAAGTCCGCACTGCGCTTAACTGCGAAACCCGCTTCGGTTTGTGCGCCAAATGCTATGGCCGCGATCTGGGCCGCGGCGGTCTGGTCAACGTCGGTGAAGCAGTCGGCGTTATCGCCGCTCAGTCCATCGGCGAACCCGGCACACAGCTGACCATGCGTACTTTCCACATCGGCGGCGCGGCTTCGCGTGCGGCTGTGGCTTCCAGCGTTGACGCCAAGTCCAACGGTGTCATCGGCTTTAACGCCACCATGCGCTATGTCACCAACAGCAAAAAAGAGTTGGTGGTGATTTCACGTTCCGGTGAAATCGTCATCCATGACGAACAAGGCCGCGAGCGCGAGCGCCACAAAGTACCTTACGGTGCCATCCTGGCCATCAAGCCGGACCAGAACATCAAGGCCGGCACGATTCTGGCCAACTGGGATCCGTTGACGCGTCCTGTGATCACCGAGTTTGCCGGCAAAACACAATTTGAAAATGTGGAAGAAGGCCTGACGGTTGCCAAGCAATTGGACGAGGTCACCGGCTTGTCTACGCTGGTGGTGATCGATCCCAAGCGACGCGGTTCGACCAAAGTCGTGCGCCCGCAGGTCAAGTTGATCGATGCGTCCGGCAAAGAAGTCAAGATCCCCGGCACTGACCATTCAGTGACCATAGGCTTCCAGGTCGGTGCACTGATTCAAGTGCGCGACGGTCAGGACGTGGGCCCTGGCGAGGTGCTTGCGCGTATTCCTGTGGAGGGTCAGAAAACCCGGGACATCACCGGCGGTTTGCCGCGTGTGGCCGAGTTGTTCGAAGCGCGTACACCGAAAGACAAAGGCATTCTGGCCGAGATGACCGGTACCGTTTCATTCGGTAAGGAAACCAAAGGCAAGATCCGCTTGCAGATCACCGATCCTGAAGGCACGGTCTGGGAAGAACTGATTCCCAAAGAGAAAAATATCGTGGTGCACGAAGGCCAGGTGGTCAACAAGGGCGAGAGCATCGTCGACGGCCCGGCTGATCCGCAGGATATTCTGCGACTGCTCGGCATCGAAGAACTGGCGCGCTACATCGTTGATGAAGTGCAAGACGTTTACCGCTTGCAAGGCGTGAAGATCAACGATAAACACATTGAAGTGATTGTTCGTCAGATGCTGCGCCGTGTGGTGGTCGACAACGTCGGCGACACCACTTACATCAGCGGTGAGCAAATCGAACGCTCTGAAATGCTCAACACCAATGAAGCATTGCAGCGCAACGGCAAGTTGCCGGCCACTTACACCAACTTGCTGCTGGGTATCACCAAAGCGTCCTTGTCCACCGACAGTTTCATCAGCGCGGCTTCCTTCCAGGAAACCACCCGCGTGCTGACCGAAGCTGCCATCATGGGCAAGCGCGACGAATTGCGCGGCTTGAAGGAGAACGTCATCGTCGGTCGACTCATTCCGGCAGGTTCAGGCATGGCTTACCACCAGGCCCGCAAAGCCAAGGACTTGATGGACGAGGCCGAGCGACGCGCCATTGCCGAGACTGAGGCAGAAGAACTCGCTCTGGCACAACAGCAAGAAGGCAGCAACGAAGAGACACCGGCAGACTGAGTGACTCGGCCCCTTAGGGGGCCTTGTTGCGAAGGCTGCTCTGGTCAAACCGGGGGCTGAGTCATGCTGAATTCACGCTGGTTCTGGATTCTCATTGCCGTGCTGGTGTTCTGGGTGCTGGGCGCTTACAACCGGCTGGTGCGCTTGCGTGCCCAGGTCAAGCAGCAGTTCGGGCCGCTGGAAGCGGTGTTACTCAATTACCAGGAACTCGTGCAACACGCTGTGTCTGCCGCTACGCAAGCGCCGCAATTGTGGGACGGCCACGCCGGTGCCGAACTCGGTCAAAGCCATTGGACGCGTTTGCAAGTCGCTGCCGGTTTATCCACGGTGGCGATTGCCCGCATGCAGAACCATACGCTGGAAGAAGACAGTGCCCGCGCCTTGCATGATGCCGCTGCCGAGTTGCAGGACGCCTGGGCCGCCTTGATACACCCCGACGTTTACTACATCAATATGCCGGATGCCTTAAAGCAGCGCTGGCTGGAACTTGATCTGCTGGTGCAACCCGAACTCAATCGCTTCAATGAAGCTATTGCGGAATACAACCAGGCGATTGAGCAATACCCGGCAGCACTGCTGGCGCGCTTGTTCCAGTTCAAACCGGCCACTGCGCTTTGAGCACAGTGTCATTGTCGACAAGCTCGACTGCTGATTCCCCTGCGCTATGGCAACAATTGCAGGCTTGCAGCCAAGCCTTGCGTGCGGTTCGGGCCGGCAGCAACCATGCGCTGGCGCTGGCTTCGGTAGAGCCGCGATTGCGATCGGCTGCCCAGGCTTTGTTGTTTGCCGTGCTGCGCGAGTGGGGGCGTACCCAGGCTATTCGTCAATACTTGGTCAGTCGCAGCCCGCCGCCAGCCGTGGACACCTTGTTGTGTGTCGGTCTGGCCTTGGCTATTGCCGAAGAATCAGCCATGTACCCCATGCATACGCTGGTGAATCAACTGGTGGAAGCCGCCAAGCGCGACCCCTCAACCCGGGCCCAGGCCGCGTTCATCAATGCCTGTGTGCGCCGCTTCGGGCGTGAAAAAACGGCTTGTCTGCAAGCCGTGGCGCAAAAACCGCAAGCGCGCTGGAACCATCCCGAATGGTGGATCACTGCTGTCAAACAAGACCATGCCCAGCATTGGCAAGCTATTTTGCAAGCCAGTCTGGTGGCCGCACCCATGGCGGTGCGCGTTAACCGCAGACGCATGGCGCGGGAAGAATTACAGGCCCAGTGGCTGGCCGCCGGTGTGCAAACGCAATCCATAGGCGAGGACGGCTTGCTGTTGCAGCAGGCCAAGCCAGTCACGGCCTTAGAGGGATTTGCACAGGGATGGTTTTCCGTGCAGGACGCCGGGGCGCAATTGGCAGCACCCTTGTTGTTACAAGGCCTGATAACCGGTGCACAAAAAACTTTGCGGGTGTTGGATGCGTGTGCCGCCCCGGGCGGTAAAACCGCACACCTGCTTGAACGCGCTGATGTTGAAGTGCTGGCGCTGGACATTGATGCGGCGCGTTGTGAACGCATTTCGGACAACTTGCAACGTCTTGGCTTGCAGGCCACGGTGCTGTGTGCGGATGCCGCCAAACCGTCAAGCTGGTGGGACGGACGGGCGTTCGACGCCATATTGCTGGATGCACCGTGTACCGCTTCCGGCATTGTTCGCCGGCACCCCGACATTCCCTGGCTGCGCCGTCAGACCGACCTGGCTGCGCTGGCAAAGCAGCAAAAAAACCTGTTGCAGGCGCTGTGGCCGTTGCTGGCTAAAGGCGGCCATTTGTTGTACTGCACTTGCTCACTGTTCAGGCAAGAGGGCTTGGATCAGGTGCAAGCGTTTCTTGCAAACAACACTGAAGCTCACTTACTTCCCTCGCCGGGTCAATTAATCCCCGGCATTCCCTCAAACACCCGCAGTCTCTCCGACAATCTAGCGGGTGAGCATGACGGATTTTTTTATGCCTTGCTGGAACGCAGAGCAACAGGCACTTAGAACACACAGCTGCAGCCAGGCCTGGCCACTGCAATGGTGGCTAGTCTGTTTTTTGTGCTGCTTGTTTGTGTGGAGCCATCCTGCCGGCGCCGAAACCACGGTGCAGCTGGGCGAATTTCAGATAGATCGCGGCGAGGACGGTATTTACCTCAATACCAGCCTGGACTTTGAACTTTCCCCCGGACTTGAAGATGCGCTTGACCATGGCTTGCCGCTGACATTTGTGCTGCAAGCCGAGGTCATGCGCGAGCGCTGGTACTGGTATGACAAGCGTTTAGTGCTGACGGAACGCTATATACGTTTGAGTTACCAGCCGCTGTCACGCCGCTGGCGGGTACAGGTATCCGGCCAGGCGCTGGGCGCCAGTGGCCTGGGCATGACGTTAGGCAACAGCTATGACAGCCTGAGTGATGCCATGCAGGTAGTGAAAAAAGTCAGCCGCTGGCGGATTGCCGGTTTGGATACCCTGGACAAAAACAGCAAACAAAGACTGGATTTGCGTTTCAGGCTTGATCTGAGCCAATTGCCGCAGGCCTTGCAATTCGGTAACCAGGCCAGCAGCGATTGGAACATCAGCTTTACCCACACTGTGCGGCTCGAAGATCTGGCCAAATGAAACAAGCCAGTGACTCGAGCGCACTGCGGCAACGCAGTTGGTTGCTGGGGGTGATCCTCACCATTTTGGTGTCGCTGTCGCTGGTGTTGCTGTTTTTATTGACCCAGGCCACCCAAAGCTGGGATGTGTATGAGCAGAACTACGGCCTTTTATTTGGTCTCAACACAGTACTGGCCGGCGTATTGCTGTTGGTCATTGGTTGGATAGGCTGGCGCCTGTCGCAAAGGCTGCGCCAAGGCAAATTCGGCAGCCGCTTGCTGGTCAAGCTTGCTGCAATTTTTGCATTGGTAGGCATAGTTCCCGGTATCGTGATTTATGCCGTGTCTTACCAGTTTGTCACCCGTTCTATCGAAGTCTGGTTTGACAACAAGGTCGAGGTGGCACTGGACGCTGGTTTGAACCTGAGTCGTTCCACTCTGGAGAGTCTGGCCAACGAATTGCTGGCTGGCGTGCGCAATGCGGGCGGCAGCCTGCGGCAGGATCCGCAAACCGGCTGGCCGACGGTGCTGGAAAAATTGCGCGAACAAGTAGGCGCTTCTGAAGTCAGTTTATGGCGCAATAACGGTACCTTGGTCGCCAGCGTCAGCGAATCTGGTTACAGCCTGCAACCGGACCGCCCCACGGCCTCCGAGTGGCGGCAGGTGCGCAACCGTTCCAGCAGCTGGCGCAGCGAAGGTCTGGACGACAGCACCAGTTTGGGCGGACAAATTCCACGCATCAAGGTGTTGTACAAATTACCGGGCACAGGCTTCGAGTTGGATGAAAAAATTCAGGTGCTTCAAGTGGTGAAAAGGCTACCCCCGGCACTGGTAGCCAATGCTTTGTCAGTGCTGGTCGCCAACCGCGAATACCAGGAACGGTCGCTGGCGCGCAGCGGCTTGCAGCGCATGTACATAGGCACTTTGACGCTGAGCCTGTTTCTGGCCGTCTTTGGTGCCGTGCTGCTGGCGGTTTTGCTGGGCAATCAACTCGCACGGCCCTTGCTGTTGCTGGCCGAAGGTGTGCGGGATGTGGCGGCGGGTGATTTGCGCCCCAAACCTTTTTTGCAAGGCAAGGACGAGCTCGACGGCTTGACGCGCTCTTTTTCAGACATGACGCAACAACTCTCGGACGCCCGCAATTCGGTCGAGCGCAGCATGGCGCAACTTGATTTGGCGCGCAGCCATTTACAGACCATGCTGGACAACCTGACCGCTGGCGTGGTGCTGCTGGATCACCAAGGCCTGATTCTGTCTATCAACCCGGGTGCCACGCGCATCTTGAAGCAGGCGATGGAAGCGAGGGTAGGCACGCCTTTGCAAAGCATTGCGGGGCTGGAGGCTTTTGCACAGCAAGTGACTGAGCAGTTTCTGGAATTGAGCGGCGAACACAGCCTCGGCAGCGACCATTGGGAACAATCCTTTGAGTTGCAAGCCACGACAAATGACGGCCCGGCGGATTTCGGTCAGCAAGCCCCAGGCCAAACCACGCTGGTGGCTCGTGGCGCGGTGCTGCCGCAAGGCGACTGGTTGTTGGTGTTTGACGATATCACCGATATTGTGTCTGCCCAGCGATCTCAGGCCTGGACCGAGGTGGCAAGACGGCTGGCGCATGAAATCAAAAATCCATTGACACCGATTCAGTTGTCGGCCGAGCGCCTGGCCATGAAGCTTGAAGGTAAGCTGCAACCCGTGGAGCAGGCGCTGTTGACCAAGTCGGTGAAAACCATTGTGGAGCAGGTGGATGCCTTGCAGCGGTTGGTCAATGAGTTCCGTGATTTCGGCCGCTTGCCGCCGGCCCGCTTGGAGTCGCTGGATCTGAACCACTTGCTCAGTGAAATGATGCCGCTTTATGAAAATGACAATGCCCTTGTGCCGGTGCATTGGCAATTGCCTGCCGGTGTGCCGCAAATTCTGGGAGACGCGGCACAGCTGCGCCAGGTGGTTCACAATCTGATTCAGAATGCCCAAGATGCCTGTCAGGCAGCGGCCAAACCGCAGGTGCAAGTGCTGACCGAGTGGCGGCCGCAGTCGTCCCGGGTGCGGCTGAGCATAGAAGACAATGGGCCTGGTTTCAGCGCTGCGGTGCTGCAACGCGCTTTCGAACCCTATGTCACCACCAAAGCCAGTGGCACCGGCTTGGGATTGGCAGTGGTGAAAAAAATTTCCGACGAACACAATGCCCGCATCGAATTGAAAAACAAAATGCAAGATGATCTGATCACCGGCGCCCAAGTGTCGTTATCATTTCGCGTGACAGCGTCTTCTTCAACCTGAACTGACAAAACAACATGGCAACAATATTAGTGGTCGACGATGAACTTGGTATCCGTGACCTGTTGTTTGAAATTCTCAATGACGAAGGCCATCAGGTTGAACTGGCCATGAATGCCGCCGAGGCACGCGCCATCCGCGCGCAGTTGCAACCTGACCTGGTATTGCTGGATATCTGGATGCCGGATACAGACGGCATCACCTTGCTCAAGGAATGGGCCGGCGCAGGTTTGTTGAATGTGCCGGTCATCATGATGAGCGGTCACGCCACCATAGACACTGCTGTACAGGCGACCCGCATCGGCGCCATGGCTTTTTTGGAAAAGCCCATCACCATGCAAAAGCTGCTCAAGGCGGTCGAGCAAGGCCTGAACCGCAAGGCAGGCGCACCTGTTACCTCCAGGCCTGTGCAAAGCTTGCTGCCGGTTGTGTCAGCAACGCTCAGTCAGGACAACACCGTCAGCCCTTCGCTGGTGCATCAGCCGCAGGCTTTGCCGCAAAACATGCAGCCCTTGCAAACCTTTGACTTGAACAACCCACTGCGTGAAGCGCGCGACAGTTTTGAAAAAGCGTATTTTGAATTTCACCTGGCGAAGGAAGGCGGCTCTATGACGCGTGTGGCCGAAAAAACCGGGCTGGAGCGCACCCACCTCTACCGCAAGCTCAAGCAACTTGGCGTGGATTTGTCGCGCGGCAAGCGCAACAGCCATTCGAATTAATCTGTAGGCGCTGAAAGCGTTGATGTCGCTTTCAAACACCAAGGCTTCATCAAAAGGCCACGGCTTTAACGCTTACATATTGCGCCGGTACTGGCCGCCTACTTCGAACAAAGCATTCGTGATCTGACCCAGCGAACACACGCGCACCGCATCCATCAGCACTTGAAAAACATTCTCATTAGCTATCACCGCTTGCTGTAGTTGCTTGAGCATGTCAGCAGAAGCAGCGGCGTTACGCTGGTGGAAATCGTTAAGGCGTTGTAATTGATTTTGTTTTTCTTCATCTGTCGAGCGCGCGAGTTCAATTTTTTGCGGCACTTCATTGGCTTGCGGTGACTTGAAGGTATTGACGCCGATGATGGGCAGTTCACCCGTGTGTTTGAGCATTTCGTAATGCATGGACTCGTCTTGAATCTTGCCGCGCTGGTAGCCGGTTTCCATCGCACCCAGCACGCCGCCGCGCTCGGCAATCGCCACAAACTCTGACAGCACAGCTTCTTCCACCAACTCGGTCAACTCTTCGATGATGAACGCGCCTTGCGACGGGTTTTCGTTTTTCGCCAAACCCCATTCGCGGTTGATGATGAGTTGAATCGCCATGGCGCGGCGCACCGACTCTTCGGTGGGCGTGGTGATGGCTTCGTCAAATGCGTTGGTGTGCAGCGAGTTGCAGTTGTCATAAATCGCAATCAGCGCTTGAAGCGTAGTGCGGATGTCGTTGAACTGAATCTCTTGCGCGTGCAATGAACGTCCCGATGTTTGGATGTGGTACTTCAGCTTTTGGCTGCGTTCATTCGCACCGTATTTTTCTTTCATGGTCACCGCCCAAATACGGCGCGCGACGCGTCCCATGACGGTGTATTCCGGGTCCATGCCGTTGCTGAAGAAGAACGACAAGTTCGGTGCGAAATCGTCGATGTGCATGCCGCGCGCCAGATAGGCTTCGACAAATGTGAAACCGTTGGACAGCGTGAATGCCAATTGAGAGATGGGGTTGGCACCGGCCTCGGCGATGTGGTAGCCGCTGATGGACACGCTGTAAAAATTGCGCACTTGGTGCTCAACGAAATACTGAGCGATGTCGCCCATGACTTTGAGCGAAAACTCGGTGCTGAACAAGCAGGTGTTTTGCCCCTGGTCTTCTTTCAAGATGTCGGCTTGCACCGTGCCGCGCACGTTTTGCAACACCCAGGCGCGAATCTCAGTGGCTTCTGCCCCAGTGGGTTCACGGCCTTTGTCAGTGCGGAATTTTTCCAGGTTCTGGTCGATGGCGGTGTTCATGAACATGGCCAAGATGGACGGCGCAGGGCCGTTGATGGTCATGGACACGCTGGTTGCAGGTGAGCACAAATCAAAGCCGTCGTACAAGACTTTCATGTCATCGAGGGTCGCGATGCTGACGCCCGAGTTACCGACTTTGCCGTAAATATCGGGACGCAAATCCGGGTCGTTGCCGTAGAGCGTGACCGAGTCAAAGGCGGTGGACAAGCGTTTGGCCGGCATCCCTTCGCTGAGTAGTTTGAAGCGGCGGTTGGTGCGAAACGCGTCGCCTTCACCGGCGAACATGCGCGTCGGGTCTTCGTTGTCGCGTTTGAACGCGAACGTGCCGGCGGTGTACGGGTAGCGACCCGGCACGTTGTCTAGCATCAGCCATTGCAATATGTCGCCGTGGTCGTGAAATGTCGGCAATGCCACTTTGCGCACCGGTGTCCCGCTGAGCGAAAGGGTCACCAAGCTGCTGCGGATTTCTTTGTCGCGCACCTTGACCACCAATTCATCGCCCGAGTAATCGGCTTTCAGCGTGGGCCAGTCTTTCAACAGGGTGCGTGCATCTGCGTCTAAGCGTTCTTCGCGCTCCAGCGCCAGCCCCAAGCTGGCTTCTGAGGCGCGCGGCTTGTTCGGTTTACCCTCAGCCAGCATGGCCGAGGCGGCTTTCAATTGCTGCACTTCGCGCGCCAGTTGTGCTTGTGCGCGAGCGCGGTGTTTGTAGCCGCGCACGGTGTCGCTGATCTCGGCCAAATAGCGACTGCGAGAAGACGGCACGATGGGCGTCTGGTGCGAGCTGTGGCGCACATTCACCAGCGGCAAACGCGCCTCACTTAAAGCCAAACCCAGTTCTTGCAAACGCGGTTTCATGGCTTGGTAAAGCGCGGTCACGCCGTCGTCGTTGAAATGTGCGGCCATGGTGCCGAACACTGGCATTTTCTCGGTCGGTGTGGTCCAGGCTTCGCGGTTGCGTTGCACTTGTTTGGAGACATCGCGCAGCGCGTCAGCAGAGCCCTTGCGGTCAAATTTGTTGATGGCGACAAACTCGGCAAAGTCCAGCATGTCGATTTTTTCCAGTTGGCTGGCGGCACCGAACTCGGGCGTCATCACGTACAAAGGAATGTCCACGTGCGGCACGATGGCGGCATCGCCTTGACCGATACCCGAGGTTTCCACCACCACCAGATCGAAACCGGCGCATTTGGCGGCGGCAATCACATCGGGCAGTGCGGCGCTGATTTCGCTGCCGAATTCGCGCGTGGCCAAAGAACGCATGAACACGCGTTGCTTTGACAAATCGGTATCTGACCCCAATTTATCCAATTTGCTCCAAGGAGAAATGGCGTTCATGCGTATGCGGTCGCCCAACAGCGCGCCGCCGCTTTTTCGCCGCGATGGGTCAATCGAAATCACTGCAATGCGGATCGCGTCGTTTTGGTCCAAGCGAAAGCGGCGAATCAATTCATCGGTCAATGAAGATTTGCCCGCGCCGCCGGTGCCGGTGATGCCTATGACCGGCACTTTCACGCCAGCGGCTTGGGTTTTCAATTGCGCACGCAAATCGTCGATGGCCGGGGTTGGTGTTTCCAGCGCGGTGATGAGTTGCGCCAATGCGCGCCAACTGCTTTCGGTGTGGCCTTGTATGGCATCCACAGTGGCGGGCGCATAGCCGCACAAGTCACGGTCGCAGCGCATGATCATTTCGCCGATCATGCCTTGCAGCCCCATGCGCTGGCCGTCTTGCGGGCTGTAAATACGGGTCACGCCATAGGCTTGCAATTCGCTGATTTCTTCCGGCACGATGACGCCGCCGCCACCGCCGAACACTTGTATGTGCGCACCGCCGCGCTGGCGCAGTAAATCGACCATGTACTTGAAATACTCGACATGGCCGCCCTGGTAAGAGCTGATGGCGATGCCTTGCACGTCTTCTTGCAACGCGGCGGTGACGACTTCGTCGACCGAGCGGTTGTGGCCCAGGTGAATCACCTCTGTGCCCATGCCTTGCAGGATGCGGCGCATGATGTTGATGGCGGCGTCGTGGCCGTCAAACAAACTGGCTGCCGTGACAAAGCGCACCTTATGGGTAGGTTTGTATTGGGCCAGAGCCTGGAATTCAGCGGATAAATCGGTCATGGTGGTCAGCGTTCAAGCGCAGTGTGTATGCAGAAAAAGTGGTCATGCCGGTCAAGCAAAAAGAGCCGACTAATTGACGTGTACGTCAATCATAGCCCCAAGCCTGTTCAGGCGTTAAGCTTTGTCTGTCAAGGGCTCTGAGACCCTCAAGGAGATAAATCAATGGCCATCTCATGGTTAAGCGCACTCAAGGTCGTGCCTTGGGACAAAGTGATGGAACACGCGCCGGGCGTATTGGACAAGGCGCGCGGGCTGATCGACAAGCATCGTGGCGTGTCAACACCGGACACGTCCCCGGTTGACCCGGAACCGGCGCAAGAGGTGCCCAGCCTGGGCGAACTGAAAAACCGCTGCCTGGCTTTGCAAATGCAACTCGAAGCACAAGCAACTGCTCAACAACACATGGCGCAGACCTTGGCCGAGTTGGCTGAGCAAAATGCATTGCTGATTGCCAGCATCACACGTTTGCAGTCTCAGTTGAAGTGGTTAATTGCGGGTTTGGTTTTAGTGGTGCCGGGGTGTGTGGTTTTGTTAATGCTGAGGTAAAGCTTAGGCGGCCAATTTGGCGCTGACTAACCTGTTCAAGCTCACTTGCTGTTCTTGGGCATCGATGGCCAATCTCCAATGCAATTCAGGCGGGATGCGAACCCTGAATTGACCGCTGTAATTGCGCTCAGCCAAAGGAACAGGGATAACCTCATTTTGCGCTGACATGTCGGCAACGACGACGGCCACAAGCTGACGAATACCCGATAGTGCCTTTTCCGGTGAACCCGCAAGCCAAGAAAGCAAAGAAAATTCTGCGCACAAACCTAGATGTTCTTCGTCTTCAGCGGACCAAGTGACGCGGTGGGTGTAATGCTCAATCTTCATGTTAAAGGGCATTTTTTTCAACTTAGACATGAAGAAACGGAATCACTATTGACACCATAAAGCAATAGCTAGATCAATCAAGGCCTTACCGCCAACCAATCCCCCGCGGCTTCCTCATAAGCCAATCCGGTTTCCAACAACGCCACGTCGCCGCGTGGCTGGCCGATGAGTTGCATGCCCATGGGCAGCCCCTGGGCATTGAAACCGCAAGGCACATTTAAAGCAGGCAAACCGGCCAAGCTTGCGTAAAGCGTCACTTCCATCCAGCGGTGGTAAGTGTCCATCTGCCTCGGCCCGTTCGGTGTTTCAATCACTTCGGGCCAGCGCATGTTTATGGCAAACGGCCACACCTGCGCACTCGGTAACACCAGCATGTCAAACCGACTGAGCAAGTCCAACATGTGTTGGTAAAACGCGCTGCGCTCGGTACTGGCGGTCAAAAAATCCCTGGCGGTCATGCCGGCAGCCTGGTCAAATTCCCACAGTGCTTCAGGTTTGATCTGGTCTCGACCTTTGGCCACCATGGGCGCGATGCGCGACGCGGTCAAAACGCGCCGCCAGGCCAGCCAGGTCTGCCACACCGCTGGTGGCGAAAAATTCGGCGACACGGCTTCAACGTGCGCGCCCAAGTCGGTCAAGCGCTGCAAGCCGGTTTCGCAAGCCTGCAATACACCGTTCTCCATGGGCAAATAGCCGTTCAAATCGCCCAGCCAGCCTATGCGCAAGCCTTTGACCTTGGGCTGTAACTCGGTTGACCAACCGGCAGGCAAAGCCGCCAACGACAGCGGCGCGCGCGCGTCATACCCTGCCATGGTTTCCAGCAGCCGCGCCATATCGGCCACGTGCCGGGCCATGGGGCCATCGGTGCTGAGCTGGCTGACCCAGACATCGTTCACCGGAAAAGCGGGCACACGCCCCTGAGAGGGCCGCATGCCGAACACATTGTTCCAACCCGCCGGGTTGCGCAAACTCCCCATGAAGTCCGACCCGTCGGCCAGCGGCAGTAAGCGCAGCGCCAATGCGACTGCCGCGCCGCCGCTGCTGCCGCCCGCCGTGTAGCCGGCGTTGTAAGCATTAGGCGTAGCGCCGAACACCGGGTTGAAGGTGTGTGAGCCCAGGCCCCACTCAGGCGTATTGGTTTTGCCAATGACGATGCCGCCCGCAGCTTTCATGCGTTGCACCAGCAACGCGTCATGCGCCGGGATATTGTTTTTCAAAAGGGGCGAGCCGCCGGTGGTGGGAATACCAGCCACGTCTATCAAATCCTTGAACGCCAGCGGCATGCCGTGCAACCAGCCGCGTGAATCACCCCGGGCCAGTTCAGCGTCGCAAGCCTCAGCCTGCTCGAGCAGCTGCCCGGTATCTTGCAAATTGACGATGGCATTGGCCTGCGGGTTGACGGCTGCGATGCGCTGCAAAAAAGCCTGCATGACCTCGTGGCAGGAAAATTCGCGCCGGTGAATAGTGGCAGACAATTGCAATGCACTGAGTTGGTGAATAGCCATGGGTCGGGCGCCTGAATGAATTCGTTTATATTGAAGCTGAGTTTGAAATGTAGCCGCCTGCGGGCGCAAGGGGAACCCATGACACGCCGAGTATTTTTAAAAGCCATGGCCGCCACAGCTTTGGCCGCTGGTTTTTGTCTGCAGTTGCAAGCGCAAAACGCCGTGCCCGCCAACAAAGTTTTCCGCTTTGTGCCGCATGCCAACTTGGCGGTGCTGGACCCCATTTGGACCACGGCGTATGTCACCCGTAACCACGGTTACATGATTTACGACACCTTGTTTTCTGAAGACGCTAAAGGAAAAATCCAGCCGCAAATGGTGCAAAGCCACAGCACCAGCAAAGACGGCAAGGTCTGGACCTTCAAGCTGCGCAGCGGTCTGGCGTTTCACGACGGCAAGCCGGTCACCAGCGAAGACGTGGCGGCTTCGCTCAAGCGCTGGTCCTCGCGTGACACCATGGGCGGCGTGTTGTTTGCGTTTGTTGACAAGCTGGAAACGCCAGACGCGAACACGTTTCGCATGGTGCTGAAAGAGCCTTGCGCGATAGTGCTGGAGGCATTAGGTAAAGCTTCATCGAATGTGCCGTTCATCATGCCGGCGCGGATTGCGGCCACACCCGGCACCGAGCAAATCAAAGAACACATAGGCTCGGGCCCGTTCATTTTCAAACCTGATGAATTCAAACCCGGCTCGGTGGCGGTGTACGAGCGCAACACCAAATACGTGTCGCGCAGCGAAGCACCTAACGGACTCGCAGGCGGCAGGCCGGTGAACTTCGACCGCGTGGAATGGGTCATCATCCGCGACCCGCAAACCCAGTTCAACGCCATCGTCGCCGGTGAAGTCGACATGGTGGAGCAACCCAGCTTCGAGCAATACCAGACGCTGAAGAAAACCGCCGGTGTCAAGATAGACGATTTCGCACCGGCGGGCTTTCAGTACATCATGCGTTTCAACCACATACACCCGCCGTTCAACAACCCGAAAATCCGCCAGGCCGCTATGCTGGCCATCGGTCAGCAAGCGTTTATCAACACGCAGGTCGGTGTGCCCGAGTTGGGCCGTTTATGCCGCAGCATTTACCCGTGCAGCTCCAAGTTTGCCGATGAAAACACGCACAGCTTCACCGGCGTGGCGAATCCGGCCAAGGCGCGTGAACTGTTGAAAGAAGCAGGTTACGACGGCACGCCGATTGTGATGATGCGGCCCACCGATTTGTCGGCCATCACCAAGCTGCCGCTGGTCGCCAAGCAGCAACTGGAAGCCGCTGGTTTCAAGATCGATTTGCAGCAAATGGACTGGGCTTCGCTGGTGGCGCGGCGCGCCAAAAAAGACCTGCCGGGGCAAGGCGGCTGGAACATGTTTTTCACCACTTGGAGCGCAGGCGATATTGACAGCCCGTTGACCAGCGCCATGTTGAACGCCAGAGGCGCGACCGGCTGGTTTGGCTGGCAGGACGAGCCGCGTATCGAAGAGTTGAAAGCCAAATTTGCACGCGCCCACGAAGGCGCTGAGCAGAAAAAAATCGCCTCCGAGATTCAAGCCCTGGTGTTTGAAACCGCTTCATTTGTGCCGCTGGGCGAATACCGTAACCCGACCGTGCTGCGCAACAACACCAGCGGCCTGCTGCAGACCGCAGGCATACCGGTGATGTGGGGACTGGCCAAGCGCTGACCATGGCATCTTTTCTGATTCGCCGTCTGCTGGCGGTGCTGCCTGTGTTGTTGGTGGTGTCGCTCTTGGTGTTTTTCATGTTGCGACTCGCCCCCGGGGATCCTGCGGCGGTGATTGCAGGCAATAACGCGACCAGCGAAGACATCGCCAACATCCGCGCGCACATGGGTTTGGACAAGCCCATCGCTGTGCAATATGTGTTGTGGCTGGGCCAGGTACTGCAAGGCGACCTCGGTTATTCATATTACTTGAGCAAACCCGTCACTGCATTGGTGGCGCAACGCATGGAACCTACCTTGTCGCTGGCGCTAGGCACGGTGTTGCTGGCGGTGTGCATTGCGGTGCCTTTGGGCAGTCTGGCCGCGTGGCGCATGGGCGGTTGGTTAGACCGTGGTTTGTCTGCGTTTTCAGTGGCTGGTTTTTCGGTGCCGGTATTCGTTATCGCCTACCTGTTGATTTATGTGTTCGCCATGCAATTGCAATGGCTGCCAGTGCAAGGCTATAAGCCGATCAGCGGCCCGCAGTCGCAAGGCACTTGGGCGTGGATGCGCCAACTCATACTGCCGTGGCTGACGCTGTCCACCGTGTATGTGGCTTTGATTGCGCGCATCACGCGCGCAAGTGTGTCCGAGGCGTTACAAGAAGATTTCATTCGCACCGCGCGCGCCAAAGGTTTGACGGAACGCACGGTGTTGGTTCGCCATGCCTTAGCTAATGCAGCCGTGCCCATCGTCACTGTGATCGGTATTGGCGTGGCTTTGTTGATAGGCGGTGTGGTGGTGACCGAAACCGTGTTCGCGATTCCCGGCTTAGGTTCGCTCACGGTGGACGCGGTGCTGAACCGCGACTTTCCCGTCATACAAGGGCTGGTGTTGTTGTTCTCGCTCAGCTATGTGCTGATCAATTTATTGGTGGACACCAGTTATGTCTGGCTCGACCCGAGGATTCGTCACTGATGACCACGCTGAACCAACGTTTATGGGACCACGGCTCGGTGCGCTTTGGCGCTGCGGTGTTGCTGTTTGTGCTGTTGTTGTCTCTGGCCGCGCCTTGGCTAGGTACGGTGGACCCGGCGGCCATGGACTCGAATGTCATCAATCAACCGGCGGGCAAAAGCGGCGTTTTCAATTTGCCCGACGGCAGTGTGGTGCAACACAGGTTTTGGCTGGGCACCGACAACTTCGGTCGCGATGTGTACAGCCGCGTCATGTACGGTGGGCGCATCTCTTTCGTGGTCGGTATTTGCACGTCTTTGCTGACCTTGTCACTCGGTGGTTTGTGCGGCATGCTGGCCGGTTATTTCCGCCGCGTCGATGCCGTGCTGATGCGTTTCATGGACGGCTTGATGGCCATTCCTGCGGTGTTGTTGGCGATTGCCTTGGTCTCAGTCTTGGGAGCGAGTGTGGCCACGGTGGTGGTGGCGATTGCCATTCCCGAAGTACCGCGCGTCACGCGCTTGGTGCGCTCGCTGGTGCTGAGTTTGCGTGAAGAAGCTTATGTGGAAGCCGCGCGTGCGCTGGCCACACCGACGGCGGTGATTTTGTGGCGGCATGTATTGCCCAACGCCATGGCGCCGCTGTTGGTGCAAGGCACGTTTGTGGCGGCGTCTGCGGTGTTGACCGAAGCCATTCTCAGTTTTCTGGGGCTGGGCTTGCCGCCGGACGTGCCGACTTGGGGCAACATCATGGCCGAGGGCCGGGTGCAGTTCAGCATTCAGCCGGGCAATGTGTTGTACCCCGCGCTGTTTTTGGTACCGACCGTGCTGGCCATCAATTTGCTGGGCGACGGTTTACGCGATGTGCTCGACCCCAAATTTGCCAAGCGGGTGGGCTGATGGGCACGCCAGTTTTAGCTGTCAATGATTTATCGGTAGCCCTGCCAGCCGGCGCTGACCGTGGCCATGCTTTGCAAGACATTGCTTTGCGCTTGAACGCCGGTGAAACCTTGTGCGTAGTGGGCGAATCAGGTTCGGGCAAATCGGTGCTGGCCATGGCTGTCATGGGTTTGCTCGCGCGGGAACTGCGCGTCACTGCAGGCAGCGTTTTGCTGCAAAACGAAGCCTTGTTGGATGCAACCCCAGAGCGTATGCGCGGTTTGCGCGGGCGTGCCATGGGCATGGTGTTTCAAGAGCCGATGACGGCATTGAACCCGGTGATGCGTTGCGGAGAACAAATCGACGAGGTGCTGCGCTGTCACACCGACTGGCCTCTGTCGCAACGCCGTGAAGCCGTGTTGCAGATCATGCAACAGGTGCGCTTGCCCGAGCCCGAACGCATGATGGACAGTTTTCCGCACCAACTCAGCGGCGGGCAACGCCAGCGGATTGTGATTGCCATGGCCATGGTGTTAAAGCCTGCGCTTTTAATTTGCGACGAGCCGACCACCGCGCTGGACGTGACCACGCAACAAGAAATTTTGAAACTCATCAAGCAGTTGCAACAAGACAGCGGCACGGCGGTGTTGTTCATCACGCACGACATGGGTGTGGTGGCTGATATCGCCGACCAGGTGCTGGTGATGCACCGTGGTGTGGCGGTCGAGCAGGGCGCGCGCACACAAGTGTTGCAACAACCGCGCGCGGATTACACGCGACAGTTATTGGCGGCGGTGCCAAACATGAAACCGCCTGCACCGCGCGACTTGCCAGATACACTTCCGGTGCTGCGGGTGCAAGACCTGCGCAAAACCTATGTCGGTCGTGAAGGCTGGGAGACGGTGCGTCGCATCGATGCGTTGGTTAACGCCGGTCTGTCATTGCGTGCCGGTGAAACACTGGGCATCGTCGGCGAATCCGGTTCGGGCAAGTCCACGCTGGCGCGTTGCGTGCTGCGTTTGATAGCCCCGGACAGCGGTGGAATTTTTTGGGGCGATGACAACATCGCTTCATTGTCTGAAGCGCAATTGCGGCCCTTGCGACACCGGATACAAGTGGTGTTTCAAGACCCGAATCGCTCGCTGAATCCGCGTATGCGTGTCGGCGAATCCATCATGGAAGGCGCGCGCAATTTCGGTTTGAGTACGCAGCAGGCGCAGGAGCGCGGTAAAGCCTTGCTGGCGCAAACCGGCTTGGATGCGAGCGCTTGGGAGCGTTACCCCAGCCAGTTCAGCGGCGGTCAAAGACAGCGCATTGCACTGGCGCGTGCACTCGCTTGTCAACCTGATGTGTTGGTGGCCGACGAAGCGGTCAGTGCACTCGATGTGTCTGTGCAAGCGCAAATTTTGGATTTGTTGCGCGAGGTGCAACGCAGCATGGGGCTGGGCTTGCTGTTCATCACCCACGATTTGCGCGTGGCTGCACAACTCTGCGACAGCGTCATCGTCATGCACAAAGGTCACATCGTGGAGCACGGTAAAACCGCTTCCCTTTACGCCAATCCGCAACATGCGTACACACAGGCGCTCTTAGCCAGCGTGCCTGGCGGCAAGCCACATTGACCCGTATTCTTTGTAGAAGCTGGAGACACCATGTCTGATTTAACGCAATGCACCGCCGAACAATTGCTCGCGCTTTACCGCGGCGGCAAAGCTTCTCCCGTGCAAGCCACGCAACAGGTGTTGCAACGCATAGCCCGGCTCAATCCGCAGTTGAATGCGTTTTGTCTGGTGGACGAAGAAGCCGCATTGACGAGTGCGCGCTTGAGCGAACAACGCTGGCAGGCGCACAGACACAACGGCGCCGCAGTCGGCGTATTGGAAGGCGTGCCTGCTTCTATCAAGGATTTGATA
Source organism: Bordetella parapertussis (assembly GCA_945870575.1). Lineage (GTDB taxonomy): Bacteria > Pseudomonadota > Gammaproteobacteria > Burkholderiales > Burkholderiaceae_C > Limnohabitans. The sequence goes on from CAMBSK010000018.1 coordinate 29,071, forward strand.
CTCACCAAAGGCTGGCCGACATTGCGCGGCAGCCGCACCGTCAACCTGCAGCAAAACTGGGACGTGGACGCGCCCGTCACCGCGCGATTGCGTGAAGCCGGTGCGGTGCTGTTGGGCAAAACCACCACGCCCGAATTCGGTTGCAAAGGCGAAACCAATTCTCTGCTCACCGGCATCAGCCGCAACCCGTGGAACACCGCGCACACGCCCGGCGGTTCATCCGGCGGCGCATCCGCCGCGGTGACCGCCGGCCTGGGGCCGCTGGCCATGGGCACTGACGGCGCAGGCAGTGTGCGCATACCCGCTGCGTTTTGCGGCAACGTCGGGTTAAAGCCCAGCTTCGGCCGCGTGCCGGCTTTCCCTTTGTCGCCGTTCGGATCAGTCGCGCATTTAGGGCCGCACGCCATGACGGTGAGCGACGTGGCGCTGATGATGAATGCCATCACGCAGCCGGATGCGCGCGACTGGACCTCGTTGCCGTTTGACGGCATGGACTACACGCTCGGTTTGCAGCAAGGTGTGAAGGACCTGCGTATCGCTTATTCACCTGCCCTGGGTTACGCCAAACATATCCACCCTGAGATTGCCGCCGCCACCGCGCAAGCCGCACAACATTTGCAAGACCTGGGTGCAGTGGTCGAGCAAGTCGATCCGGGCATAGAAGACCCCTTGGATATCAGCACCGGTTTGTGGTTTGCCGGTGCTTACCAAGTGTGGCGCACGTTAAGCGCTGAGCAACAAGCCTTGACCGATCCCGACTTTGCGGCGCAAGCAGCCATCGGTGAAACCTTGGACGCGAACGCCTTGCACCAGTTGAACCAACGCCGGGGACTGCTCGGATCACACTTGCGTCAGTTTATGCAGCGGTTTGATTTGATACTCACTCCCAGCACGGCGGTGCCTGCATTCAAAGCATTGCCCGCCGGACACAGCGCTATGAACTCAGAAGCCATGTTGGGCTGGACACCGTTCAGTTACCCGTTCAATTTGAGCCAGCAACCGGCCATCAGTTTGCCTTGCGGTTTGACGGCTGATGGCTTGCCCATGGGCGTGCAATTGGTCGGCCCCATGTTTGGTGATGCGCTGGTGTTGCGTGCGGCCAAAGCCTTGGAGACTTGTTACACCTTGATGCGGCCTGATCTTGATCAAGCGCATGCATAGATTGATCCGCGCATAATCGCCGCCATTCTTCTTTTGTGACTCAACCATGACTTTTATTGCCTTAGATGTTGGCAACACCCGCTTGAAATGGGCCATGTATGACAGCCCGCGCACCGACGCCGGCTTGTTGTCGCAAGGCGCAGTGTTTTTAGAAAACATCGACCGCTTGGCCGATGAAGATTGGAAGTCCTTGCCTGCGGCCACGCGCATGCTGGGTTGCATCGTCGCTGGTGACGCATTGCGCCGCCGCGTGGACGAGCAACTCGAACTCTGGGACCTGATGCCCAGTTGGGTCGTGCCTTCGGCCAGTGAAGCGGGTTTGCATAACGGCTACGACCACCCCACGCGATTAGGTGCGGACCGCTGGGTCGCCATGATTGGTGCGTTGACGCGCATGCGCGCACAGACTGCCCAAGCTGCACCACGGCCGATGGTGGTTGTCATGGTCGGCACTGCCGTCACGGTGGAGGCGATAGATGCACAAGGCCATTTTTTGGGCGGTCTTATTCTTCCCGGCCACGGCATCATGTTGCGCGCCCTCGAGTCGGGTACCGCCGGACTGCGCGTGCCCACCGGTGAAGTGCGCGAGTTCCCCACCAACACCAGCGATGCCTTGACCAGTGGCGGCACATTTGCCATTGCTGGAGCCGTCGAGCGCATGGTGCAACATGTGCGCGCCCATTGCAACGACGAACCGCTGTGCTACATGACCGGCGGCGCGGGTTGGAAAATGGCACCGAGCATGTCGGTGCAGTTTGAGTTGGTCGACAGTTTGATATTCGACGGTCTGCGCCAAATTGCCGCGCAGCGTTTCAGCGCAGACTAGCCACCTGCACCGCGCAGTCGTAAAACACCGGCGCGCGGCCCATGTCGGTCAGCAGTTGCGAGGTCAACTCGTTCACGTTTGTGCCTTTGGCGCCGAGCTTGCGCCACCAAACACCCAAGCCCACCACCATGCCGGGTTGCGCACGCGTGGTGATTTGCGCTTTGCATTCGTAGCTGCCCCGGTCGTTGAACACGCGCACCATCTCGCCGTCATTCAGTTGTCTGGCGGTGGCATCTTGCGGGTGAATTTCTAACAGCGGCTCGCCTTCCATGTCGCGCAGGCTTTTGACATTCACAAACGTAGAGTTCAAAAAATTGCGCGCCGGTGGCGAAATCATGGCCAACGGGTAAACCGCATTGGCGTCGGATGGCTCGTAGTTCGGAATGTAGTCAGGCAAGGGCTCGAGACCCATGGCGGCCAGGCGTTCACTGACGAATTCGCATTTGCCCGATGGCGTGGGAAAACCGCCATGCTCGAACGGCGCATCAGCCACCGGCCAGGCGGCGAAACCGTGTTGCAACAGTTCATCCATGGTGACCGGATGCGCACTGTTCAAGTTGGCCGGGCTTTGCAGCGTAGTGTGCAGCAGTTCTTCATCCGTCTCTTGCAAGAGCGGGTTGTTCAAGCCCATGCGCAGACTCAGTTCACGGAATATTTGTGTGTTCGTTTTCGCCTCGCCCATGGGAGCGATGGCCGGACGGTTCAGCACCATGTCGGTGTGGCCGTAACTGTTGTGAATGTCCCAGTGCTCGAGTTGTGTGGTGGCCGGTAACACGATGTCGGCGTAATCCGCGGTGTCGGTCATGAAATGTTCGAGCACCACGGTGAACACATCTTCACGCGCAAAACCTTTCACCACTTTCACCGACTCGGGCGCCACGGCCACCGGGTTGCTGTTGTAAACGATCATGGCTTCGACCAAGCCGGGTGTGTTGAGCGCGTCGCCTATGGTGCTCATGTTGATCAGTGGTGCTTTGGCGTTGCGGTGCAAGTCGGGCCGTTGCAAACCCACGGCGTTGGCGCGCGCATGGTGCGACGCACTCATCAACACACCACCGGCGCGGTGTCGCCAGGCACCTGTGAGCGCAGGCAGACAAGCGATGGCACGCACCGCATTGCCACCACCGCGACTGCGTTGCACACCGTAGTTCAGGCGAATGCCAGCAGGTTGGGTGTGCGCGTAGTCGTACGCCAGCTGGCGAATGTCTTCGACCTGCAAACCGCAAACCGCAGCGGCTCGCTCGGGCGACCATTGCAAAGCGCGTTCGCGCAAAGCCTCAAAACCCAAAGTGTGTTGCGCGATGTAGTCGTGGTCCAGCCAGTCGTGCGTGATCAGTTCGTGCATGAGTGCAAGCGCCAACGCGGCATCCGTGCCGGGCTTGATGGCCAGATGCAGATCGCATTTGTCTGCGGTTTCGCTGCGGCGCGGATCGATGCACACCAGTCGCGCGCCATGGCGTTTGGCTTCTTGCGCGATGCGCCAAAAATGGATGTTGCTGGTGATGGAGTTGCTGCCCCAGATGATGATTAATTTCGATTCGGCAAAAAAGCCCATCTTCATGCCGAGCTTGCCGCCCAGCGTGTAGGTCAGCGCGTCGCCACCGGCATTCGAGCAAATCGTGCGGTCGAGTTTGGCGGCACCCAGCAGATTGAAAAAACGCATGGCGATGGACTCGCCTTGCACCAAACCCATGGTGCCCGCGTAGCTGTAGGGCAGCAATTTTTCAGGGCGTGTGGCGACGATGGGTTTTAACTTGTGAGCGATGGTGGTTAACGCCTCGTCCCAGCTGATGCGCGCGAACTGACCACTGCCTTTGGGGCCGGTGCGTTTCATCGGGAACAGCAAACGGTCCGGGTGGTAAGTGCGCTCGGTGTAGCGCGACACCTTGGCGCAAAGCACGCCGTCGGTCATGGGGTGGTCCGGGTTGCCTTGCACTTTGGTGGCCACACCGTCTTGCACGGTGGTAACCAATGAGCAGGTGTCGGGGCAGTCGTGCGGGCAGGCGCCCAGGATGGTGGTGGTGTTCATGTTGGGATTGTGCATGGTTCGGGCTGCTCTTGGGAATTGGCACCGTTACACCTGAGTCGGCCGCTAGGCGGCGTATTCAAGAGTGATTATTTGTCAGCCTCGCTAGTGCCATTGCCGATTATTGAGTTGGTTATGCGGCAAATTAAGAGAAAGGCTATGAATTTTTAATAATGTGTATTGCAACTTCAGCCCATTTCCAATCCACTGGCATTGCAGTGAAGTTGGGAATGTTCGAAGATATGAGATTTTTTAGATTTGTTGCAATAGATTTAAGCGCCCCACCCTCAAATGCTGAAAGTAATTCTGATTCGTATGTATCGGTCTTAGGCATCTAACTCACCTTTGTACAAGTAGCCACGCGTTGCATTTCTGGTTGGTAGGGCATTTGTTTTAAAAGCGAATTGTCAGGAGATAGGTCTTGAACGCCGTGAATTCTGCTTTGCAACGTAATCTTGCAGAACGCCCACCATACGCGCTTGCCAACCTTCTCCAGTATTGCGAAAGTAGGTAATGACCTCCGGGCTGTAGCGGATAGATATAAGCAATTTTGGGTTGTCTGATTTCGGACGACCGCGAAGTGATTTAAGAGGGACCATTGCTTTGAGCTGGTCTTCTGTAAGCAAAGATGCATCAGGGTCGAGTTTGGCTGCGGCTCTGATTTTCCGATTCTCGGCATCTGTCGGCATGACGATGACACGTTTAGGGGTGGTTTTTGACATAGTGTTTTACCTCTCGTTTTTCTGCTTGCCTTAAGCTGATGACGCGACGCGATTTGCCGCGATCAACAAATACAACGTAATAAATGTGATTTCCCTCTGGAACTAGGCCAATCATGCGCAGTTCATCGTAAGCAAACCGGTCATCAACCCAAACAAGCGCATCGTCCCAGGCTAACTGAGACGCAAAAGACAGAGAAAGCCCATGCGCGGCAAGATTACTCTTGTCTTTGTCGGGATCAAAAGTGATTCTCATTAGATTTAGTGTAGCTACGTGAAATAGCTGTGTCAACGGCCTAACGTGCTGTCCAGAAGGCAAACGCTGCAGCCCGGCCGTAGCCGACGTTGTGCCAGCATGGAGGCGAGGCCGGGCTGCGGTGGTTGCCGTAACCGGCAAGACATTTACCCCATGCGCCAAACCTAGCTCAACTCACCCGAAGTGCCACTTTGCAAAAGCTAACTGCACCCAAGGCAACCCGACATAGGCCAATCAGGTAGACTGATTACTCAATCCTTACATACAGGTGACCCCTATGAAACTGCTCGACTCGATAGCCACCGAAGCCGCCAGCATTGTTGCCCTGCGCCGCGACATACACGCCCACCCCGAACTCTGTTACGAAGAAAACCGCACCTCCGACCTGGTGGCCACGCAGCTCAGCAGCTGGGGCATAGAAGTTCACCGTGGCATGGGCACCACCGGCGTCGTCGGCATCATCAAAAACGGCACCAGCAAACGCAGCATAGGCTTGCGCGCCGACATGGACGCATTGCCCGTGCACGAAGCCAACACCTTCGCCCACGCCAGCCAACACCCCGGCAAGATGCACGCTTGCGGCCACGACGGCCACACTGCCATGCTGCTGGCCGCCGCGCGACATTTGTCGCAGCACAAAAATTTTGACGGCACTGTCGTCTTGATATTCCAACCTGCCGAAGAAGGCGGCGGCGGCGCGCGTGAAATGATCAAAGACGGTTTGTTCGACAAATTCCCAGTGGACGCGGTCTTCGGTTTGCACAACTGGCCCGGCATGGCGGTCGGCAAAGCAGCGGTCAGCGCGGGGCCGGTCATGGCGTCTAGCAATGAATTCAAAATCACCATCAAAGGCAAGGGTTGCCACGCGGCCTTGCCGCACAACGGCATAGACCCGGTACCTATCGCGTGTGAAATGGTGCAGGCTTTCCAAACCATTGTGTCGCGCAACATCAAACCGGTGGACGCGGGTGTCATCTCCGTCACCATGATCCACGCCGGTGAAGCCACCAATGTCGTGCCCGACAGCTGCGAGCTGCAAGGCACGGTGCGCACCTTCACCGTCGAGATTTTGGACATGATTGAGCGGCGCATGCGCACCATCGCTGAACACGTCAGCGCCGCGCACGATGCGACATGCACGTTTGAGTTTGTACGCAATTACCCGCCGACCATCAACCACGCCAAAGAGGCCGACTTCACCCGCAGCGTGCTCGCCGACATCATCGGTGCCGAGAACGTGCTGGCGCAAGAGCCGACCATGGGCTCGGAAGATTTCTCTTACATGTTGCTGAAGAAACCCGGCACGTATTTTTTCTTGGCCAATGGCGATGGGCAGCACCGCGAAATGGGCCACGGCGGCGGCCCTTGCACCTTGCACAACCCCAGCTACGATTTCAATGACGACTTGATTCCGCTAGGCGGCACGATCTGGGTGAACATGGTCGAGAAGTTTTTAGCCAAGGCCTGAAGTCACCGGTCTTTACAGTGCTGTTCACCGGCTGACTTACTCAGCCCGGTAAACCTGTATCAACGCCTGCAACTGCAACTTGGGCAATTCGTCCAGGTAGGGCAGCAGCAAACCGAGCACCTGTTGCGCGCCACGCAAAGCACTGTGGTCGGCGTTGGCGTCTTCCAGGGCGTGACGCGGATTTTGCACATACTCATAGCTCAGCCACCAGGTTTGCAAGACCACCATGTGGGTAGCGCAACTGTGTCGCTCAAAAGGGTTTTGACTGAGCAAGCCTTGTTCTTGCAAGCCTGAGAGTAAAACTTCAAACGCTTGGTGTTTGCGGTGCAACACACCTTTGACCTGAGCTTCCAGGAGCCGGTTTTTGCTGAGCAAATCGTTCAGGTCGCGGTAGATAAACCGGTGCCGCCAAATCAGCTCGAACAAGCTGTGCATGAAAAACCAGGCGTGCTCCATGTCCTGCACGTCGGCGGCGGCTGGCAGCAACTGGTCCATATCATGCAAATACTCGTCAAACAGAGCGTTGACCAGCAGTTCCTTGGCCGGGAAGTGATAAAACAAATTGCCCGGGCTGATGCCCATGTCCGAGGCGATCAAGGTGGTGGCCACATTCGGCTCGCCATAACGGTTGAACAAATCCAGCGCGGTCGCGAGGATGCGCTCGGCGGTGCGGCGCGGCGGTTTCTTCACCGCTTCAGCCTTTGCCGCCGGATTTCAAAGCTTTGAGTTCAGCTTCCAGCGCAGCCACCCGCGCCTGTAAATCAGCCATGTCTTGGGCGTTTGGCAAGCCCATGCTGTGCAAAGCTTTGGCCACGCGCTCTTCAAAAATACCTTCCAGCCGGTCGAACTGGCCGCCGGCGCGTTGCCCCATGTCGCTGGCCATGGCACTGGCTTTGGCGGCGGCTTCGGCCATTTTGGCCTGCGCCTGCATGGTGGTTTCCTGCAATTTGCTGCCATCCTTGACCAGTGTGTCGAACACTTTGCTGCCTTCTTCCTGCGCTTTGGCAAAGGCGCCCAAGCCTGCCTGCCAGATTTGCTGGGCAGAGTTTTTCATGTGCTCGCTCATTTGCTGGGGGTCGAACGCTGGGGGCTTGCTTGACATGGAGGCTCCTGTGATCAATGTGAATAACAGTGCAATTTAACTACATTAGAATCTTTAATCAATATTGAATAGATCCGCACAACGTTTATGCATTGGTACGCCATCCATTCCAAACCACGCCAGGAAGAGCGGGCGCTGGAAAACCTGGAGCGCCAGGGCTTTCAAGCCTGGTTGCCCATGCTCACCGTCGAAAAATTCCGGCGCGGCAAACTCGCCAAAGTGGTCGAACCCATGTTCAGTCGCTATTTGTTTATTCGTCTGGACACCGAGCAGACCAACTGGTCGCCGATACGCTCGACCCTGGGCGTCAGTAAGCTGGTGAGCTTTGGTAACCGGCCTGCCGTCATTGAAGATGAATTGATACTGGCCTTGCAACAGTTGCCGGCGCGTGAGCCCGAGCGTTTGTTCCAACCCGGTCAGACGGTGAAATTTGTCTCCGGCCCTTTGCGCGGTCTCGAGGGCATCTACGAGCAGGCTGATGGTGAGTTGCGCGCTATGGTGCTGGTTGACCTGTTGAGCAAACACCACCGCATCACCACCGACATGCAGGATTTGATGCCTGTCACAATTTGAGCATGAACCACACGCCTCAACATATCGCGGTCATCATGGACGGTAACGGGCGCTGGGCCAAAAAGCGTCTGATGCCGCGAACGGTCGGACATGTCAAAGGCGCCTCCAATGTGCGCCATATCGTCAAGGCTTGCAATGATTTTGGCATCTCCTACCTGACCTTGTTCGCCTTCAGTTCGGAAAACTGGCGCCGTCCGCCGGACGAGGTGTCAGCCTTGATGGGTTTGTTTTTGCAGTACCTGGAAAATGAAGTCGCTGAAATGAAAGCCGCAGGCATACGTTTGCGCGTCATTGGCGACCGCAGCGCGTTTGCGCCGCTGTTACAGTCGCGCATAGACCAGGCCGAGCAGGAGACGGCGCACAACACCCGCTTGAATTTGACCATTGCCGCGAATTACGGTGGGCAGTGGGACGTGCTTAACGCCATGCGCGCCTGGCAAATCGCCCATCCGCACAAAACCTTGCAGGACATGGACGCCGACGCCTTGGCGGCGCATTTAAGCACGGCCAATCTGCCTGACCCTGAGTTGCTGATCCGCACCGGCGGCGAGTCACGCATCAGTAATTTCCTGCTTTGGCAAACCGCCTACACCGAGTTGTATTTCACGGATGCGTATTGGCCCGACTTTGATGCAACCGCTTTGAAAGCTGCCATAGACTGGTATGCGCAACGCGTGCGCCGTTTCGGGCGTACTGACGATCAGGTCAGCGCCGCGCCGCCATGGCCGCTGGAAAAATCAACCTCCGCTTTGCCGGATTTGGCAGCCCGCTTCAAGATCAGCTAATATCAGGGTTTGCAGGCTTAGTCATTAGTTCCGGGTGCCTGCATTCTCTCCAACGACATTCCGCCCGCTGTCACCTCTCACATAGCTATCCCAAGCAACAGGTAAACCTACAGATGAAGAACGAGCCACGCACCATACACCCACGCAAAGAAAACGCCCCTTCGCGCAGCGGCCGCTGCATCGCACTGATAGACAGCAATTACATGGCCTGGCTGCTGCGCCAGTCCACTGACGCACCTGCCGAGCCGGAAACTTATAACCGTATCGCCCTCATCCCCTCGCTGGCGCAAGCGCTCAAAGGCGCTGGTCTAGCGCTTGATGTGCAGCGCGTTTACTGGTACACAGACACGCCCGACACCCAATTTCCGCAGGATCAAATTGTTCGCCACCTCGAAGGTGCCGGTGCCGAACCGGGCGACGTGGTGTTTCAAGCCATGTCAGCCGACATCGCCCGCCTGGCTGAAAACCAAGCCTGCGAACATTTACTCATTGCCAGCGACGATGACCGCCTGACGCCTGTTATTGATGAAGCCCAGTTGCACGGCTTGAATGTGTATTTGCTGGCCGATGAATCCGCACGCCACATGGACCAACTGGTCAATGAAGACCCTGCCTGGTGCCGTTTGCTTGGTCAAGCCGATCGCCGCGTGCTGTTGCTGCCGCACGCCGCCCGCGAACTCACCGCCGCCCCGCGTGCTCCTGCCGCGCCTGCCGTGCCGCAAGACCCTGAGGTGGTGCGCGTCAAGTTGCAGGAAGTGGTCAGTTTGTGGTGGGACGACGAGCCCGAAGACCTGCGCGAGGATTTGCGCGACGAATTGCGCGGCAGCCACGGTATTCCGCAGGAAGTCGACCGTCACATGTTGCTGCGTGTGCGCCGTGCCTTGGACCGCCCTTTGAGCTTTCCCGAGAAAAAAATACTGCGTGAAATGGTGCGCGCCAAAGTGTTGGGCATCACTGAGGAAAGCCTGCCTGTATGAGCATACTGGTGACCGGCGGTGCCGGTTTCATCGGCAGCAATTTCGTCCACACCTGGCTGGCCGGGAGCGACGAGTTGCTGGTTAATCTGGACAAACTTACCTACGCCGGTAATTTGGGCAATTTACAGTCGCTGGCGCAAGACCCGCGGCATATGTTTGTGCATGGCGACATAGCCGACCGTGAGTTGGTTCAAGCTTTGTTGACACAGCACCAACCGCGCGCCGTCTTGCATTTCGCAGCAGAATCCCACGTTGACCGATCCATACACGGCCCGCTGGATTTCATACACACCAATGTGGTCGGCACCTGTCAGTTGCTCGAATCGGTGCGCGCTTACTGGAGCGGCTTGAGCCCGGATGTGCAACAGAGTTTTCGCTTTTTGCATGTCAGCACCGACGAGGTGTACGGCAGCCTGAAGCCGCAGGCCCCGGCGTTCAAAGAAACCAATCTCTACGAGCCCAACAGTCCGTATGCCGCTAGCAAGGCCGCGTCCGACCACCTGGTACGGGCATGGCACCATACCTATGGCTTGCCGGTTCTGACCACCAATTGCAGCAACAATTACGGCCCGTTCCATTTCCCGGAAAAACTCATTCCTCTGGTGTTGCACAACGCAATGGCCGGCAAGCCTTTGCCGATTTACGGCGACGGTATGCAAATCCGCGACTGGTTGTTTGTGCAAGACCATTGCCGCGCCATCTCCCGGGTGTTAGAGGCAGGTCGACCCGGCGAGACTTACAACATCGGCGGCTGGAACGAAAAGCCTAATATCGAGGTGGTGAACACCTTATGCTCCCTGCTCGATGAGTTGCATCCGCGCGCCGACGGCAAAAGTTACGCAGAACAAATCACCTATGTGAAAGACCGCGCCGGTCATGACCGGCGTTATGCCATAGACGCTTCCAAAATCAGTACTGAGTTAGGCTGGCGTCCACAGGAAACCTTTGAAACCGGTTTGCGCAAAACCGTGCAGTGGTATTTGGATAACCAGGATTGGGTGACTGCGGTCACCAGCGGTCATTACCGCCAGTGGGTCGATCTGCAATATGGCGGCTGAACAGGTACTGCTTTTCGGTGCTGTCGGGCAACTCGGTCACGAGTTAAACCTCCGTTTACAAACTGCCGGTTATGCCGTCACCGCTTTAAGCCGCCAACAGTTGGACTTCAGTGATATGCCCGCCGTGCGTGAGCGGGTCAAACAGTGTCAGCCGCGCTGGATCATCAACGCCGCCGCCTACACGGCAGTCGATAAAGCTGAACAGGAAGTGCAACAGGCGCAGGCCTTGAATGCAGATTTGCCCGAACTGCTGGCCGAAGAAGCCAAGCAACTTGGCGCGGCGCTTTTGCACTATTCCACCGACTATGTGTTCAACGGCCGTGCCAGCCGCCCTTATCTTGAAACCGATGCCACCGACCCTGTTTCGGTGTACGGACGCAGCAAGCGCGACGGTGAACTCGGCATACAGGCCAGCGGCGCCCGCCATCTGGTGTTGCGCACCTCATGGGTGGTCGGCGCTCACGGACAAAACTTTCTCAAGACCATGCTGCGACTGGCCGCCGAGCGAGACAGCTTGCGTGTGGTGGCAGACCAGACCGGCGTGCCCACGTCAGCCGATTGGCTGGCCGGTATCAGCTTGCAGGCCATGCAGCAGAGTGAGCAGCATGGGCTGCAAGGCTTGTTCCACGCCACGCCAGCCGGGCAGACCAACTGGCACGCTTACGCACAATACCTGCTGGCGCGAGCCACACAGCTGGGCTGGACTTTGAAGGTTGCCTCGCAAGACGTGCAGCCCATCAGCACCGCCGAATACCCTTTGCCCGCCTCCCGCCCGGCTTACGGACTGCTGGACAGCCATGCGCTGGCCAGTCATCTGGGACAGGATTGGCCGCCATGGCAAGAAGGTGTGGATAAAGTGCTTCATCAGCTGCGGCCGACTGCACAAGCTGATTGACTTGATAACAGACCCAGAAAATCACAACAGGCAGGACACACCATGGCGATCACCTCAAGAAAAGGCATTTTGCTGGCCGGCGGCTCCGGCACCCGTTTGTACCCGTTGACTTTGGCGGTCAGCAAACAACTGATGCCGGTCTACGACAAACCGCTGGTGTATTACCCCTTAAGCACTTTGATGCTCAGCGACATCCGCGATGTGCTGATTATTTCCACGCCGCACGACACGCCGCGTTATGCCGATTTGCTGGGCGACGGTTCGCAATGGGGCATGAATATCCAATATGTGGTGCAAGCCAAGCCGGAAGGACTGGCGCAGGCTTTTTTGATCGGGCGCGATTTTGTGGACAACCAGCATAGCGCTTTGGTGCTTGGTGACAATATTTTTTACGGCCACGATCTGGTCAAACAATTACAAAGTGCCAACCGCCAGGAAGACGGCGCCACCGTGTTTGCCTACCATGTGTCCGATCCTGAGCGTTACGGCGTCGTCAGTTTTGACGAACACAAGCGCGCGGTGCATATTGAAGAAAAACCCAAGCAGCCTAAATCCAATTTTGCGGTCACTGGTTTGTATTTTTATGACCGGCAAGTCTGTGATATTGCCGCAGATATTAAGCCGTCAGCGCGCGGCGAACTTGAAATCACCGATGTCAATCGCCGTTATCTGGAGCAACAGCAATTGAATGTCGAGACCATGGGCCGTGGTTATGCATGGTTGGACGCCGGTACGCACGACGGTTTGATGGAATCGGCCACTTTCATTGCAACCATTCAAAAACGCCAGGGTTTGATGGTTGCCTGCCCCGAGGAAATCGCTTTTTCACAGGGTTGGATCAGCCCGGCGGAGTTGGAAAAACTGGCCCAGCCTTATAAAAGTACGGCTTACGGTCAATATCTTTTGAATTTATTGGATTAATTCTCATGCCTTATTCTGTAAAAAAAACCGCGCTCGACAGTGTTTTATTATTGCAACCCAAGGTGTTTTCAGACCCGCGCGGTTTCTTTTTCGAAAGTTTTAATCAGCGCGAATTCAACCAGGTCACGGGTTTGGATGTGGTATTCGTACAGGACAACCACAGTAAATCCGTGCATGGCGTGTTGCGCGGCTTGCATTTTCAAAAACAATATCCTCAGGGCAAATTGGTCCGGGTGCCGCAGGGTCGGATATTTGACGTGGCAGTTGATATCCGCCCCGGCTCAGCGCAATGCGGCCAATGGACCGGGCATGTCCTGGACAGTGAACAAAACCAGCAATTGTGGATACCGGGGGGTTATGCCCACGGATTTATTGTTTTAAGCCAAACCGCTGAAGTTATTTATAAAACCACTGATTATTGGGTGGCCAGTGACGAGGATTCGATTATCTGGAATGACCGGGATCTGGGTATTGACTGGCCTTTAAAAGATATTCAAGGCGAGCCGCTGCTGTCCGGCAAGGACGCAGCGGCCAAAGCTTTTATTCAGCCTTGATTTCAGCCGTTGCCAATTGGCCGGCGGCTTGTAATGCCTGAACCCAGGCGGGAGTGCGGCCGCGACCGGTCCAGGTTTGGGCAGGATTGGCCGGATCGCGGTATTTAGGCGCTACTTTGCGACCGGCGGTGGCGCGTTTGGCCTTAGGCGCTTTGACTGCGGTTGATTTGGCGGCCTTGCCTTTGCTTTTGCTACCCAATGCTGCCGCGATTTGTTCGGCGGTTAATCCGGAAGCGCGGGCCAATTGCACAATCTGGGTCAGCGCTTTATCGTGGTTGCGCGACATCAGACGCTGTTCTTCTTTTTCCAGTTTGATTCTGGCGGCGCGGACTTTTTCCAATTGGGTAGACGGACTGACACGGGGCATATTAATCTCCTGATTAAAAAATATTTACAGATGATATTATCAACTATATTTAAATGTTTGTAATATTTTATTCAAATCATTTAAATCACTAATTATTAAAAATAATAAATTCAAAAATAATTTGATACTGTTTGTTTTGAAAGAACAGGTCTTGCAACACAAAGCAAACCTTGGGGCACAATGCGTTGAAAACCAAAACCACAGCCATGAACCCTAACGAGACTCTTTCCCAGGCACACCGCGATCAGGCCCAGATACTTGCCCAGGCCTTGCCCTATATACGCAAGTTCCACGGCAAAACCATGGTCATCAAATACGGCGGCAACGCCATGACCGACCCCTTATTACAAGCCGATTTTGCCGCTGATGTGGTGTTGTTAAAACTCGTCGGCATGAACCCCATCGTCGTACACGGCGGCGGCCCGCAAATTGAAAACGCTTTGCAGCGGCTCGGTAAAAAAGGCGAATTCATTCAAGGTATGCGTGTCACCGATGCGGAAACCATGGAGGTGGTGGAATGGGTGCTGGCCGGTGAAGTGCAACAAGACATCGTTGGGCTGATCAACCAGGCTGGCGGCAAAGCGGTAGGACTCACCGGACGCGACGGCGGCATGATCCGCGCGAAAAAACTCAAAATGCTGGACACTCACGACCCCGCGGTCGAACACGATGTGGGGCAGGTGGGCGACATCACATCCATAGATCCAAGTGTGGTCAAAGCTTTGCAGGACGACGCCTTCATACCCGTGATCAGCCCCATAGGTTTTGGTGAAAACAATGAAAGCTATAACATCAACGCCGACGTGGTGGCCGCCAAATTGGCCACCGTGCTGAAAGCCGAAAAACTGGTCTTGCTGACCAATACCACCGGGGTGCTTGACAAGGCCGGTCAGCTGCTGACCAACCTGAGCGCCAGGCAGATTGACGCCTTATTCGCCGACGGCACCATCAGCGGCGGTATGCTGCCCAAGATCAGCGGCGCGCTGGACGCAGCCAAAAGCGGCGTCAATGCCGTGCATATCATTGACGGGCGTGTGCCGCATGTGTTGTTATTGGAAATTCTGACCGACCAGGCCTTCGGCACCATGATCCGTTCGCACTGAATCCCAGGGGAGACTGTCCTATGGCTGATGAGCAAAATCCGGCAACCGCCACCGATGCGGTGACGCGCAAACGCCCCAAGCCGGGTGAGCGGCGCATTCAAATCCTACAAGCGCTGGCAGCCATGTTGGAGCAGCCCGGGGCCGAGCGGGTAACCACGGCGGCGCTGGCGGCGCGACTCGGTGTCAGCGAAGCTGCGCTGTACCGGCATTTCGCCAGCAAGGCGCAAATGTTTGAAGGCTTGATCGATTTCATCGAAACCAGCATCTTTAGCCTGCTCAACCAAATCACCGAAGGCCCGCACAGCACGCAGGACAAGTTGCGCCGCATGCTGACCGTGTTGTTGCAATTTGCCGAGCGTAACCCAGGCATGGTGCGCGTCATGGTGGGTGACGCGCTGGTGTTCGAGAACGACCGCCTACAGCAGCGCATGAATTTATTTTTCGACAAAGTGGAAGCTGGTTTGCGCCAGGTGCTGCGCGAGGCGACAGCTGATTCAAGCACGCCAACGATAGACGCACAGGTCAAGGCGTCGCTGGCGCTTTCATTTGTGCTGGGGCGTTTACAGCGCTTTGCGCGTTCCGGCTACAAGCGCTCACCGCTGGAACATCTGGACGCCAGCCTGGCCGTGATTATTTAAGCGCCGCCGCTTGCTATACAGTCACAGCTTTCGCTTAAGTGCGAATCAGCGCTTGATGCGCCATTATTATTTTTCACGCAACAGCAAGGACGCTTACACATGAACCAATTAGATATGCAAGGTCGCCACGCGGTGGTGACCGGCGGCGCCAGCGGTTTGGGCTTGGCGATTGTGCAGCGCTTGTTGCACTCGGGTGCACGGGTCACCATCTGGGACTACGACCAAAAGGGCATGGATAAGGCGGTGTCTGAACTGCGGCATCAATGGCCTAAAGCGGGCATCGAAGCCGTGCAGGTCAATCTGACACAGCACGCGCATGTGGTCGATGCGGTGAAGAAAACCGTGGCTTTTGCAGATGTTGATGCATTGGTCAACAGCGCCGGTATCAGCGGCCCGAACATGAAGAGCTGGGATTACCCGCTGGACGATTGGCACAAGGTGTTCGACATCAATGTCAACGGCTTGTATTACTGCTGCCGTGAATTGGTGCCGCACATGAAAGCGCGCAACAAAGGTCGTATCGTCAATATCGCTTCTGTGGCCGGCAAGGACGGCAACCCGAACGCCAGCGCTTACAGCGCCAGCAAGGCGGCGGTGATTGCCTTGACGAAATCTATCGGCAAAGAGCTTGCTGACACCGCCATTTGCGTCAACTGTGTCACCCCGGCGGCAGTCAAAACACCGATCTTCGATCAACTCACGCCCGAGCATATACAGTTCATGTTGAGCAAAATCCCCATGGGACGTTTTGGCACACCCGATGAAATCGCCGCCATGGTGGCTTGGTTGTGTACCGATGATTGTTCTTTTTCTACGGGAGCCACTTTTGATTTGTCCGGTGGCCGATCCACTTATTGATTTTTTTCAGGAGCACCTATGAAACTTGTACGTTACGGCGCAGTCGGCCGCGAAAAACCCGGCTTGATCGATGCCGATGGCAAATTGCGTGATTTATCAGGCGTCATCAAAGACATCACCCCCGAGCATTTGAGCGACAAAGAGCTGGCCAAACTGGCCCGCATCAAAACATCCAATCTGCCGCTGGTGCGCGGCAAGCCACGCATGGGTTGCCCGGTCAGCCATGTGGGCAAGTTCATCGCCATCGGTTTGAACTACGCCGATCACGCGGCTGAATCTAATTTGCCGGTGCCCAAAGAGCCGGTGGTGTTCATGAAAGCCAACAGCTGCGTACAAGGACCGAACGACGACGTCATGTTGCCCAAAGGATCTGTCAAAGGCGACTGGGAAGTCGAACTCGGTGTGGTCATAGGCACGCGTGCCAGCTATGTGTCGCAAGCGCGCGCGCTGGACTACGTGGCCGGTTATTGCACCATCAACGATGTGTCCGAGCGCGAGTTCCAACTCGAGCGCGGCATGACCTGGGACAAGGGCAAGGGTTGCGACACTTTCGGCCCCATTGGTCCGTGGCTGGTGACGCGCGACGAAGTGCCAAAGCCTCAGCGCCTGAACATGTGGCTGGACGTCAACGGCGTGCGCATGCAAACCGGCAACACCAAGACCATGGTGTTCAACGTCGCCAAGTTGGTCAGCTATGTCAGCGAATTCATGACGCTGATGCCGGGTGACGTGATCACCACCGGCACGCCCCCGGGCGTCGGTATGGGCATGAAGAAAAACGGCAAGCCCGCTCCTGTGTTTTTGAAAGCCGGTGACACTATGTCATTGGGCATTGAAGGCCTGGGCGAACAACACCAGAAAGTGATTGCCTACAAAAAGCATTGAACGCTTTGCGCATGAAAAAAGCGGCCTGCGGGCCGCTTTTTTTTCGCCTCGTGATTTTTTAAACCACGATGGTTTGTATGCCCGGCAGACCGGGCATGCTGAATGTCTCGGGGTCAAACGCCATGTCGCCATCTTCTTGCGGCACGCCGGTGGCTTTCATGCCTTTGAAATCGAACAGCTTGGCGTCCAGCAAATGCGAAGGCACGGTGTGCTGCAAGGCGTTGAACATATTGTCTAAACGCCCCGGGTATTTCTTTTCCCATTCACGCAGCATGTCGCCGACTTGCTGGCGCTGCAAACCGTCTTGGCTGCCGCACAGTGTGCACGGAATGATGGGGAATTCGCGGTGCGCGGCCCAGCGCACCAGATCGCGCTCAGCTACCAAAGCCAGCGGGCGGATGACGATGTGACGGCCGCTGTCGCTCATCAACTTTGGCGGCATGCTTTTGAGTCTGCCGCCGAAAAACATATTTAGAAACAAGGTTTGCAAAATATCGTCACGGTGATGACCGAGCGCAATTTTGGTCGCGCCAATTTCATCGGCCACGCGGTACAAAATGCCCCTGCGCAAACGGCTACACAAGCTGCACATGGTTTTGCCGGGCGCGATCTTTTCCTTGACGATGGAATAGGTGTCTTGGTTTTCGATGCGGAACGGCACACCGATTTTGGTCAGGTACTCGGGCAACACATGCTCTGGAAAGCCAGGTTGCTTTTGGTCTAGGTTGACCGCGATGATCTCGAAATCAATCGGCGCGCGCATTTGCATCTTCAGCAAAATATCCAGCATGCTGTAGCTGTCTTTGCCGCCGGACACACACACCATGACCTTGTCGCCTTCTTCGATCATGTTGAATTGCACAATCGCTTCACCGACTTGGCGGCACAGCCGTTTTTCCAGTTTCTGGGTTTCGCGTTCTATGGTTGTTGTCACCATTGGCCTGCCTCCATACGGATTGCCACTTCACAGTCATCAAAAATTTCTAACTTCGCTATTTTCACCCGCACGCCGATAACGCCCGGCAGTTGCATCAAACGGTGCGACAACTTGCCGATCAAGGTCTCGAGCAAATTCACATGCTCAGCCGTGCATTCGTTGATGATAATTTGCCTGAACTTACGGTAGTCCAGCACATGGCTGATGTCGTCATCGCTGGGTAACAGGTCTTGCGGGCCGAGATTGAGTTCGGCATCGACTTGTATGGGTTGCGGGGCGTCAATCTCGTGCGCCAATATGCCTAAGTTGGCTTTGAAGCGCAAGCCAGAGAGAGACAAGGTGCGGTGTCCGTGTTGGGGTGTGTTCATGTCACATCAGCGAAAAATCGCGCTCGAAAGGCATCAGGTGTTGTCCGCCATCTACCAAAATGGTGGTGCCGGTGATGGATTGGTTGAGCAACACAAAAAGCACGGTGGCCACCACATCTTCAACACTGGAAGAGCGCCCCAGCGGCGAGAGTTTGTGCAGGTCTTGGAATTTCTCATCGCTCAGCATATGGCTGGTCAAGGTGAGGCCCGGTGCCACACCGACCACGCGCAGCTGAGGTGCTAACGCCCTGGCCAACACAGTGTTGGCGGTTTCTAGCGAGGCTTTGCTCAGGGTGTAGCTGAAAAAATCCGGGTTCAGGTTCCACAGTTTCTGGTCCAGCATGTTGACCACCACACCTGTGCCATCGCGTTCGCATGCATGCACGTGGAGTTTTTGCGCCAGCATGATGGCTGCAGCCGTGTTGGTCAACATGTGTTTTTGCAGCATGGCGTAGCTGAAGTTGTCGGCGCTGTCGTGTTCAAACAAAGCGGCGCTGTTGACCAAAGCATCCACGTGGCCCAGGCGCTCAGCCACCGTGTGCACCAATGCTTTGGTTTGTTTTTCATCTGACAGGTCGGCGGCAAAGCATTGCGCGCCCGCACACAAAGCGGCGCATTCATCGGCGGTCTGCTCGGCTTGGGCGGCTGAATCACGGTAATGCACCGCCACGCGCCAGCCTGCGGCAGCCAACCCCAGCGCAATCGCGCGGCCCAGGCGTTTGCCCGCGCCGGTGACCAGCACCGTCGGGACAGTTTTGAAAGGAACAGCAGAAGACATGTCGGAGAATGCAAAGAATGAATGAACAGCCAGTGAGTTTAGCGACTGAGTTGCACCGCTTATTGCAGGCCCGCTTGCAGGCGCAAGCGGGCTGGTTGCCGTTTGACCGTTTCATGGCCTTGGCGCTGTATGCGCCGGGTGCGGGTTATTACAGTGTCCGCAGTCGTCCGATTGGACGTATGCCTTCAGGCGGCAGCGATTTTGTGACCGCGCCTTTGGTGTCGCCGTTTTTCGGCATGGCATTGGCGCGCAGCGTGCAACAGGCTTTGCAACACACGGGTACAAGCCAAGTCATGGAGTTCGGCGCGGGTGACGGCAGCTTGGCTTTGCAATTGCTGGACAGCCTAGGCGACAGCATCGTGTGCTACGACATCGTCGAGGTGTCTGCGCATTTGCGGGAGCAACAAGCTGACAAACTCAAAGTACACGCGCACAAAGTGCAATGGCTGGATGCATTGCCCGAGCAAATCCACGCTGTGGTCGTCGGCAACGAGGTGTTAGACGCCATGCCGGTGAAGTTACTGCACAGGATCAAGCAAGTTTGGCATGAGCGCGGCGTGGCTTGGGATGCGTCACAAAACCGCTATGTCTGGCAGGACAGACCCTCAGAGCTCAGGCCGCCATGTGAGATTGAAGGCGCGCATGATTACCTGTGTGAAATCCATCCGCAGGCCGCGGCTTTCATGCACACATTGGGCGAGCGTTTACACAAGGGGGCGGCGTTTTTCATGGACTACGGATTCCCTGAGCACGAGTACTACCATGTGCAAAGACACATGGGCACGCTGATGTGCCACCAGGACCACCGCAGCGACGCTGACCCGCTGACCAACATCGGTCGCAAAGACATCACCGCCCACCTGAATTTTACCGCCATGGCGCTGGCGGCCCAGGACTCGGGCTTGAGTTGTTTGGGTTACACCAGTCAGGGGCATTTTTTGATCAACAGCGGTTTGCTGACATTGCTGGAGAATGCGTCTATGGCCGAACGTCAGCAAGCCCAGTTGTTGATACAAGACCATGAAATGGGCGAACTCTTTAAAGTGTTGGCGGTCGGGCCCGGCGAGCCCTGGGAGCCCGTGGGTTTTGTGCAGGGTGACAGATCGCACCGTTTATAGGCTGATACATGATTCGTTGGGTGCTGGTGGTTTTTCTGGTGTTACTGCTGATACAAGGCGTGACACCCTGGCTGGGCAAATTGGGCTTCGGTCGTTTGCCGGGCGATTTGCGCTTTAAGATTTTCGGCAAAGAAATTTTTCTGCCGCTCACCACCACACTCATTTTGAGCATGGTGTGCGCTTTGATATCCCGACTGCTCTGAGAGCGTTAATATGCTTGTTAACCCTGATCTACGGCATTGCTGACTTATGTCTTTATTTTTACAGTTGCGATTTAAACATCTGGTCGCTGTCGGTTTGCTGGCAGTGGCCGTGGCAGCCGCAGTTTGGCGCTTTGCTGATCTGCAATCTTTGTGGCAGCAATACGCCTCAGCCGGTAATACAGCCGTCGACAAATCGGCCGTCAAGCCAGGCGACAAACCCGGTGATAAAGCTAAATACACTGGCGGACGGCCCGGCAACAAAGACATGGGCGAGGGCGGTGGCAAGCCCACACCAGTGAGTACCGCGCAAGTCAAACGCATGGACATGCAGATCAATGTGCAGGCCTTGGGCACCATGACCGCCATGAACACGGCAGTGGTGCGTTCGCAAGTCGATGGTGTGCTCAAGTCGCTGCGCTTCACCGAAGGACAGCAGGTGCAGTCCGGCCAGTTACTGGCCGAAATTGATTCTCGCGCTTTCGATGCGCAACTCAACCAGGCGCTGGGTCAATTGGCGCGCGACAACGCGCAATTGTTGAACGCACAACTGGATTTGCAACGCTACCAGGACTTGTTAAAAAAAGACGCGATTGCTCGCCAACAAGTGGAAACACAAGCCGCGCTGGTGTCGCAGTTGCAGGGCACGGTGCAAGCCGACCAAGCACAGGTAGACACCGCCAGGTTGCAGTTGTCTTACACGCGTGTGACTGCGCCCATCAGCGGGCGTCTGGGTTTGAAGCAAGCCGAGTTGGGCAGTCTGGTGCGCGCCGGTGACGCCAACGGTTTGGTCACGATTACTCAGACACAGCCTATGGCCGTGGTTTTCGCGGTGCCGGAAATTCATGTTCCCTTGATCATGCGCAAACTCAAAGCCGGCCAGCCCTTGACAGTGCATGCCTGGGACCGCGAACGCAAACAAAAACTGGCGAACGGGCGGGTCAGTACCACCGACAACGCCATTGATCTGGCCACCGGCACCTTGAAACTCAAAGCTGCTTTGGACAACCGCGACGGCCAGTTGTTCCCCAACCAGTTCGCTCAAATTGAATTGCAACTCGACACTTTGAAAAACACGCTGGCAGTACCGACCGCCTCGGTTCAACGCGGTGCCCAAGGCAATTTCGTGCTGGTGGTGCAAGACGACGGCACCGTCAAATCGGTGGCGGTGCAATTGTTGGCTGTACAAGAAGAGCGGCAAGCGATTCAATCCGATGAATTGAAAGAAGGCGACAGCGTGGTCACCGACGGCGCTGACCGTTTGCGCTCAGGCAGCAAGGTCGAGGTGGTGAAAGCCGCCAAGCCATGAACCTGTCGCGGTTGTTCATTCTGCGACCGGTTGCCACGTCGCTGTTGATGCTGGCTTTGTTGCTCACAGGTGCTTTGGCGTACCGCTTATTGCCGGTGGCCTCGCTGCCGCAAGTCGATTACCCGACGATACAAGTCACCACGCTTTACCCCGGCGCCAGCCCGGATGTGATGACCGCCTCGGTCACCGCGCCGCTGGAGCGCCAGTTCGGACAAATGCCGGGCTTGGCCTTAATGACCTCGGTCAGTTCGGGTGGTGCGTCTGTCATCACTTTGCGTTTTTCGTTGAAGCTGCCGCTGGATGTGGCTGAGCAACAAGTACAAGCCGGCATCAACGCCAGTGCCAATTTTTTACCGGCGGACTTGCCCATGCCGCCGGGCTACAGCAAAGTCAATCCGGCGGATGCGCCCGTCATGACGCTGGCGGTCAGCGCCGATGACATGCCGATGACGCTGATTCACGATCTGGTGGAAAACCGTTTGGCCATGCGTTTGTCGCAAGTCAGCGGCGTGGGACTGGTCAGCATTGCCGGTGGACAACGCCCTGCGGTGCGGGTGCAGGTCAACCCGCAAGCCTTGGCTGCTGCAGGTTTGTCTCTAGATGATGTGCGCAACGCCATCAACCTGGCCAACGTGAACATGGCCAAAGGCAATTTCGATGGCGCAGCGCGCGCCTCCAGCCTGGATGCGAACGACCAGTTGCGCTCAGCCAAAGAGTATGAGCATTTGGTGATTGCCTTTGTCAGAGGCAATCCGCTGCGACTCGGTGATGTGGCCGACATCGTGCAAGCGCCAGAGAACAACCGGCTGGCGGCCTGGGCGAATGACAAACCCGCCATCATCGTCAACATACAGCGCCAACCCGGTGCCAATGTGATTGACACTGTGGAACGCATTCAGCAGCAATTGCCTTTGCTGCGCGATGCCATGCCCCAAGGCGTGAAGGTGCGGGTGCTGACCGACCGTACTGTCACCATACGCGCTTCGGTGCGTGATGTGCAGTTTGAGTTGCTGTTGTCGATTGCATTGGTGGTGATGGTGATCTTTTTGTTTTTACGCAGTGCAGCTGCTACTTTGATACCTGCGGTGGTCGTGCCTTTGTCGCTGGTCGGCACATTTGGCGTCATGTACTTGGCCGGGTTTTCCATCAACAACCTGACCTTGATGGCCTTGACGGTGGCCACCGGTTTTGTGGTGGACGACGCTATCGTCATGATCGAGAACATCGCCCGCTATTTGCAAGATCCGCTCAAACCCATGCGGCCTTTGCAAGCGGCGCTGGAAGGCGCGAGACAAATCGGCTTCACCATCATTTCGCTGACTTTTTCTTTGGTGGCGGTGTTGATACCGCTGTTGTTCATGGGCGATGTGGTGGGGCGTTTGTTCCATGAATTCGCCATCACGCTGGCGGTGGCGATCCTCATTTCAGCCGTGGTGTCGTTGACCCTCACGCCGATGATGTGCGCATATGTGTTGCGCCCGGCGACCACTGCGAACGCGCAAAGTTTGCACACACCGGCCTGGTTGCAATGGGCGATTGATCGCTACGCGCGAGGTTTGCAAGAGGTGTTGAACCGCCCCTTGCAGACCCTGGCTGTGTTCGTTTTGACGGTGGTGATGACGGTGGCTTTGTATGTGTGGATGCCTAAAGGTTTTTTCCCGGTGCAAGACACGGGTGCGGTACAAGTCATTACCGAAGCCACGCAGTCGACCTCGTTTGTTGCTATGTCACAGCGGCAGCAGGCGTTAGCGGCGGTGCTGCTCAAAGACCCGGCGGTGCAAAGCCTGAGTTCGTTCATCGGTGTCGATGGTCCGAACACCACCTTGAACACCGGGCGCATGACTTTGAATCTGGTGCCCAAGTCGCAACGCGATGCACCACTGGCCGACATACTGCAACGCCTATCGCAATCAGCCGACGGTATCAGCGGCATGCATATTTACTTGCAGCCCTTGCAAGACCTGAGCTTGGAAGACCGGGTGGCGCGCACCCAGTACCGTTTTTTACTCAGCGGCCCCGACAGCAATGAATTAGGTATCTGGTCGCAGCGACTGCTGGCGCAATTGCGGCAACACCC
>CAMBSK010000019.1 GCA_945870575.1 Bordetella parapertussis
TATCAGCCATCCAACTTTGCCAATTTAAATGTAGATAAATTTAAAATTAAGAACAAATCCTGTGGAATTTCAGGAGTCTTGTGCAGTGGCGAAGGAATCTTTCTACAAGTTCTTGAGGGAGAAAGAAGTGCAGTTAGTAACTATTTGCCATTATCTGTAGGGATAATAGACATACCGATATTGAGTTGCTTCACTATGAAGAAATAAAAGAATGCTTTTTCTATGCTTGGTCAATGGATTACATACCCATATCAACTTTGTATGAAATGATCAAAATTCAAAATCCCGATTTTGACTCATATCTGTCTTCTGTAAAACTTGCTATAAACTGCGTCATTGAGTATCTTCGACTAAATGATGATCCATAAGTAGTGGACAGTCTCAAGAATCAAATTGTAAAGCATCAAGATTGGGCTTGGATATTTGAATGAACGTACTGCTTATAAGATAATTTACTTTCAATCTGTAGGTGGGGTTTTTGAAACATAAATTCCATACAAGCATTGACGTAAGATGTTTAAAATTAATTAATTTACTGGACAAAGTCATGGTAACAAGAACTGAAGCAGAGTTGAAGGAAAAAATCGAATACGGCATCGAGTTGTTTTATAAAGATGTCCTAGAAAAAAAAGACATCAGACATTTTTTCTTTGGACTGACTACTAACAAGCTGATTGAAGATTACCATTTATTTCAAAATTTTGTAATGGCAAAGCCTGACCGCTATTACAAGGACATGATCATGCAGACTGCCCCGTCAGCAGTTCAGATCAAGGCACCTCAGTTTGACGAGATTTTCATATCTTTTCAAAATATTTTGCGTACCGCAGGATTTCTTAAAACCGAGATCCCTAAATTGGCTGTGCATATTCTTGAAGTTATGGAAGAAACGCGGGCGCAAAAAGCGGATGCGGATCATCCCAAAGTATGGAAGCCGTTTGAAGTGAATAATCAAATGGTTTGTGATTTTTTCAACAATAACCGTACAGATGCTCGCCTTGAGAAAAATGGCGATATTTACTGCTCCCGAGGTTTTCTGTATCCTTTCTGGACTCGAATTGCACCTGATACTTTTCAAATAATTCTTATCGCACAGGCTTTCCCAACAAGCACTATCACACCGTTGGAAGAAGTACAGAAATTCTGTGATCAAGTAAGTGAAAAATTGACGCATCAAAAATTTGCTGTGCGAGTAACCCCCAGCGGACCTGTATTGTTTGCTCGCCATGCGTTTATATATTCCAATGGTGTGCCAGTGCGTATGTTGCTACGAGGAGCCAAACAGTTTGCCTCGAATTTTGAGGCAGCAATAAACATGGATACCAATCAGCTGCTAATCAAAAAACTCACATAATCGTTTACTCTTCTATCATTGTTTACGGGAGATTCAGAACCATGCTTTTCGCTTGTCTAAAGCAGTCCATGCTTTGACTATAAATTTATTTAATTGGTGATTTGGGTTGTTTCAATAAACCAACCGCTGTTTTAATTAATAATAATATTATGATAGTTCCGGATAAATTTCCAATAATCATGACAAATAAATTATTTATAAATATATCAGAAACATTGTTATAAAAAAACCAGAGTTGGTGTAATGTAGCGCTTAATAGGGAAAAAATGACAGACATTTGCAAGATACTTTTAATGGTGAGGTTTTTTAAATCTTCTTCAATATGAAGAAAATCAAAAGAGATCTTTCGCGCAAGCAGCGGCGAAGTACCTGTGATGATGCCCGTGGTGATGGTGTGAAGATCAGAACCCAAATAATAGTGTTGAAAACCTATGAGCCAAGATGCAAGCATAATTCCTATGGCTGCCTCCTCAACAGCAATCAATACTAGGACAAGTTGCAAACCACTTGGAATGAAAATCCAATTGACTCCAAATGAAAAAGTATATTCGTTGAAGATAAATCTATTGAAAGTAAATGCAAAATAATAAAAGCATGCGCAGGCAAGGGTTGTGACAATTTTTTTTGCAAGCAACATTGAACGCTTATAAGATATCAAAAGTTTAAATTTCTAAAAGAAAATATTTTAAGATCAAATGCAGTAAGAGTGATAACCCCGATTTTCTATCCCTGTAAAAGGTATTGGGTAATCAAATCATTCACTCATATAGGTTGTAATTATTTTGTATTTATTGATTTTTGTAAACACTTCCAAAGAGTAAAAATAGATGTCGTAGACGAAAAAAAGCCGCTCATGCGGCTCTTTTTCTCTACAGACAAAGTGGTTTATCTTTTGAAATCTAAAGAGCCTGTGGATTGCGGGTAAGTGACGATGCCCCACGGTGTGCCGGGACTGGGTATGTCTTGCAGGATTTTTCCTGTCTGAGTGTCGGCAATTACCAGGTTGTTGGACCTGCCACAGGCTGCAATCAATTTGGATTCATCCGCGCTGAGTGTGAAGTGCCAGCATCGCTCGCCGACGTTGATTTGTCGTTTGACGGCATAGCTTTTGGCATCAAAAACCTGAACTGCTTTTGCTTTGGCAAGTGCCACGTAAATTTCTGTTCCTGCTGCATTGAAAGTCACACCATAAGGGATATTGCCTGTGGGGATGACTTCCTGAATTTCAAAGGACTTATTGAGGATAAGCATTTTGTCACTTAACTCAAGTGTGACTGCAAAAATATTTCCATCCGGAGACCGCTTAATACCGCGGGGGCGCAAGCCGTATTTTTTAGTATCGATTTTTTTGACCAGTTTCCCAGATGCTATGTCGTGAATGCTGACATTTTCATCGGATTCGTTGGTGACCAAAAGTAACTGTCCGTCGGCAGAAAATTCAATGCCTTCGGTTTCTAAGCCCGCTTCAATATCTGCTATTTTCTTTACGGATTTCATATCAACCACAGAAACACGGGCCGGTGTGGCGTCGTCGTCATCGTCTTTGGTTTTTTTCTTTTGATGAGAGGCATCAGCTCCAGGCGGTGCCATTTTGCTGGAGGGTTCGTAGGCTACGAAAGCTTTGTCATTTAAGACTCGAACAAATTCAGGATTTTTTCCAACGGCAATGCGTTTGATGATTTTGCGTGACTCAACATCAATCAATACCAGATCACCAGAGCTTTTGACTGCAACTGCCAGTGTCTTTCCGTCGTTGCTGATGCCCAGGCCACGTGCGCCATCACCGACTTCTATGTCAGCAAGCTTGCTCATGTCTTCTAATTGGTAAATAGAGATGAAGCCTTTAGTGAAACTGACAAAGGCTACTGGTTTGTTAGCTGCATAAGCAGTGTGAACCAACAAAGCAGCAGATAGAAGCAAAAAATTCAAAGCGATTTTCATGGTGAAACTCTATTAAATTAACAATTCGGTATTATTTACCAAAGCGATTATTTTAACAAGGGAAATCTTCCTGACAACCCAATCGAGCTCTTGTCGTGAAGTTTTCCTATATGAGTTAATTGAGAATAATCGTAAGATTTGTTTATTGATTGATATCTAAAAGTTCTCCCCTGCGCTCAAACAAGCGCTTTAGACCCTGCCTTATGGCAGGGTTTTTTTTGTTATGTGGGGTTACTTCAATTCAAATATTTAAAAAAGAAATAAGATTATGTGTGAGTATTGAAAATACCTTCTTGTAAAGCCATTTGTACAAGTTCAGCGGTATTTTTCGTGGTGAGCCTTAGATTTCCACTTTTCAATCAATAAAAGTGTGTCAGTACCTTGTTCTGCAAACACTTCCAAGCTGATCAAGCCATCAAAACGGCGGGTGTCTTTCAATGCAACGCTGTCTTAGGTTTTTAAATCACGTGAAATGAAATTCAAGCCGGATACATCTCGCGCAATTTGAGTTTAAAAAACTTGCCTGTTGAAGTTCTGGGAATGGCAGCGATGACCTCATAGCGTTCTGGCAATTGCCATTTGGCAAACCCCATTCCTTGCAAATGAAGCGCCAGCGTATTCATATCAAGTTGTGCGCCTTGCTTCAACACGATGCATGCCAATGGCCGTTCGCTCCATTTGTCATCGGGGATGGCGATGACGGCGGCCTCTGCTATGCTAGCATGCGCCATCAAGGCGTTTTCCAAATCTACCGAACTGATCCATTCACCACCCGATTTGATCAAGTCCTTGGTGCGGTCGGTAATACGCACAAAACCTTGCGCATCTACATTGGCCACATCGCCTGTGCGTAACCAGCCGTCAGTGGTGAATTTGTCCTCTTGAACCGGCACACGGTGGTAACTGCCGGTGATGAACGGGCCATGCACTTGTATCTCGCCGACTTGCACCCCGTCCCAGGGAGCGTCTTGTCCATCCTCACCGCGTATACGCAAATCTACCAGCGGCACCGGAACGCCTGCCATGGCGGCACGACGGTAGCGTTCATCTGCTGGTGCATCAGCCAATTTCGATTTCAAAAACGAGACAGTGCACAAAGGCGAGGTTTCTGTCATACCCCAGCCCTGCATGATCCAAACGCCGTGTTTGTCAAAAGCCCGTATCAGCGATTCAGGTACTGCGGCCCCGCCGACCAGACTGCGCATGCCTACCGGCAGTTTCCAACGCCCGGGTTGTTGTTGCAAAGCTGTTTCATAAGTTTGAATCAAACCCATCCATATGGTGGGCACACCTAATGCGAGCGTAGGAGGTGCATATTGCATCAAATCGAGCAGATCATCCGGATGCAGATGCGGTCCTGGAAACACCAGTTTGGCGCCGGTCATCAATGCACCATACGGAATGCCCCAGCTGTTGGCATGGAACATTGGGGTAACAGGTAAGACCACATCATTGCTGCGCAATGCCCAGCAGTCACTTAAGCACCCGACCAGGGTGTGCAATAGGGTCGATCGGTGTGAATACACCACGCCCTTGGGTTTGCCTGTGGTGCCCGAGGTGTAGCACATGGATACGGCATCGTCTTCATGGTGTTTTGCATAAGCGAAAGCGCGCATGTTGGCAGCTGCGAGCAGGTCTTCATAGTCAAGTTCCGGGCCGCTGTATTTGTTTCCCGTGAAAGGCACAACGATGATTTTTTCAAACTTGCAGTTGTCTTTGAACTGAGCCAGCAAGGGCAGCAGCACATCGTCAACGATCAGAAAACGGTCTTGCGCGTCATTGACGATCCATGCAATTTCATCTGGCGACAGCCGCAGGTTCAAGGTGTGCATGACGCCACCGGCAGCGGGAATACCGAAATAGCATTCCAGGTGCACATGGTGGTTCCAGCACAGCGTGGCAACCCGGTCACCGGCCTGCAGTCCGAGTCCTGTCAGGGCTTGCGCGAGTTGCCGGGTACGGCGGTAAATATCTCCATAGGTATGGTGAAGATAGGTTTTGTCGGGCAAGCGTGAAATGACTTCGTTGTCTGGAAACAAAATACCTGCACGGTCAAGCAAGTGGTTCAGCGATAAAGGCACCTGCATCATGGTGCTGACAATGTCTGATGAGTTCATAGGTCTGCCTTATTTATTCTTCACTTGAAATCACAACAGCCCGCCGGTAATAACCGTCGGGCATATCCATCAATGTGTCCCTCACTGCGCGCGCAGTTGATGGACCCAATCCGAGACAAACTTTGACATGGGCGCCACGGCCTGCGGGTCGCGAATCTCGCCTGCCAGCACGTGCTGGCCTTTGCTTTGACTGTAAATCACGGCTTCTATGGTTTTATCGGGCGAACCCAGTCTGACGAAGGCTTGCTTGATGTGTTCGGGATCCACCGTCTGGTCGGCGGCGCTGAAAAGTACCAGCACCGGTGTTTTGAAAGCCGACAAATCGCTGTCGCGTACTTTTTTCACCAAAGCCAGCATGGGAAAAATGGCTTGTGTAGGGTAAGACGTGGTCCAGGCCTGTGAGTCACGCGGATCGGACGGTTTGTAGCTGATGGTGTCGCCGGACACTGCAAACGCAATCTGATGTCCCCAATGGCCGTTGACCAGTTCCGAGAGTTTGTTTTTCAATCCGAAGTTAGGTGAGATGAACACGTGTGCGCTGACTTTAGAAGCTTCAGAGCCGGTGCCCAGCCAGGTCGATAAAGTGGCACCCGTAGAACAGCTGATGACAAGCACTTTCTCGCCTAAAGCTTCACCTATACGAACAGCTTCGAGCGTGTCAGCCAACCAGTCTTGCGCGGTCGCGCGTCCCATGGCCTCACCCGGTAGCCCGTGACCGCTGAGCCGGGTGTAAAAAAGATTGGCGCCTAATGCCTTGGCGACTTCATCTGCCACCGGCGCAGTTTCCATCCGGCTTGCTGAAAAACCGTGTATGTAAACCACCGACCAAGGTGTGCGTTTTTTCTCATTACCGGCCCAGAGAATGCCTTTGGCAGTGCCGGGGCGCAGGTTCGGTAACGCAGCTTCACTGTTGGCCAGCCAGGCGTCGAGTTCATTCAAAGCAGTTGGGGCAGTCGCGCGTTGAGTCGGTGTGTCGGGGCCAAAGTCATTGACCGGCCCCAGTAAAAACACCACTACCAATAGCGCTATCAATCCGACTGCTGACTTCCAAAGCCAGTGGCCTGAATGTGAATATCGGCGTTTCAACATGCTTGACTTACCAACGGTTACAGGTGCTTGAAGTCAGCAGGGCGCTTGTTGACAAATGCGTCCATGCCTTCTTTCTGGTCTTGTGTGGCGAACAAAGCATGGAAGATGCGTCGCTCAAACATGACGCCATCACTCAAACCGCTCTCGAACGATCGGTTGACAGATTCTTTGGCCGCCATCACCGCAATTTGTGAGTAGCTGCAAATCAACAACGCAGCTGCCAGTGTTTCTTCCATGAGTTTGTCTACAGGCACGATGCGGCTGACCAGACCGGCGCGTTCGGCTTCGTCAGCGTTCATCATGCGACCGGTCAACACCAAGTCCATGGCCTTGGATTTACCAACCGAACGCGGCAGGCGCTGTGTGCCGCCGGCGCCTGGAATGATGCCGAGTTTGATTTCGGGTTGACCAAAGCGTGCGTTGTCTGCGGCGATGATGAAATCGCACATCATGGCGAATTCACAACCACCGCCCAATGCAAAACCGCTGACTGCTGCAATCACCGGTTTACGAATGCTGCGTATGGTTTCCCAGTGTTTGGTGATGTAGTCGTTTTTGTAGACTTCGGCAAAACTGTAAGTGGCCATGGCGCCGATGTCGGCACCGGCGGCAAAAGCTTTTTCGCTGCCGGTGATGATGATGCAGCCAATCGCTGAATCTGCATCGAAGTTCGTCAAGGCAGCGCCGAGTTCAACCATCAAATCAGGGCTTAGCGCATTCAATTGTTTAGGACGATTGAGCGTGATGACGCCGACCTTGTCCGCTTCGGTGTGCACGTTGATGAATTCGTAAGACATAAGAGGGTCCGTTCGGGTGAATGAATCCGGCTAACTATAACCAAGGAATGCTGAACCGCCTGGGTGTTAAATTACCTCAAAAGGAGACAGATATGAGCGACAACACCGTTTTGTATGAAGTCCACGCAGCCGTGGCCACAGTCACATTGAACCGGCCGCAGGCTCTCAACAGTTTCACGCGAAAAATGCACCAAGATTTGTGGATTGCGCTGGACCAGGCCGAGGCCGATGCCAACATCCGCGCCTTGGTGATCACCGGTGCCGGACGCGGTTTTTGCGCCGGTGCCGATTTGTCTGAATTTGATTTTGCTGAAGGCCCGGATCTGGTCGAGCGCGCCGACCCAGGTCCAGTGATTGACCAAGCCTTCAACCCCACCACCCGCCGTTTGCAGCAGTTGCGCATGCCGACCATTGCCGCCGTCAATGGTGTGGCCGCCGGTGCCGGTGCATCGCTGGTGATGACTTGCGACATTGCCATTGCAGCACCTGGTGCCAGCTTCATACAAGCATTCAGCAAAATCGGTTTGATACCGGATGCAGGCAGCAGTTGGTTTTTGGTCGAGCGATTAGGTCTGGCGCGTGCCATGGCGCTGGCCATGACCGGTGACAAATTGCCCGCAGCCCAAGCCAAAGAATGGGGAATGATTTGGGATGTGGCCGACGATTGTGTCGCCGCTTCCATGGACATGGCAAACAAATTGGCAGCCATGCCCACCCAAGCTTTGATTGCTACACGCGCCCTGTTGCGTGAAGCCGGAGCGCGCAGCTTGAACCAGCAACTTGATGCAGAGCGCGACACCCAGTCGGCCATGGGAAAAACCCATGACTATATTGAAGGCGTGACTGCGTTTTTGCAAAAACGTCCCGCTCGATTCACCGGTCAATAAGTCATGGGTAACACGGTCACACCTGAGGCGATTGCAGCCAAGGTCGGAGAAACCATGTTTGCAGTGGATGTCGCCTCTAAAGTCACCATGGGCATGGAGTTACTGCTGTGTGCGCCGGGTCATGCGCGCATGCGCATGCAGGTGCGGGAGTTTCATTTGAACGGTCACGGCATTTGCCACGGCGGTTTTATTTTCACGCTGGCAGATTCCACATTTGCGTTTGCTTGCAACAGCCACAACAACAATGCCGTGGCAGCCGCTGCCAGCATTGAATTTTTAAAGCCAGCGCAACTGGGAGACGTGCTGACCAGCTCCGGCGTCGAACAGGTGCTTGTCGGTAGACACGGCGTGTACGACATGACGGTGCGCAACCAGCGCGATGAAGTGATTGCTGTGTTCAGAGGCAAAAGCGCACAAATTGCAGGAACGGTGGTGAACACGTGAACACAGCATTTTCATTAGAGCCGATTGAAAAGGCCGGTGTGGATGAATTGCGCGCCTTGCAATTGCAGCGTCTGAAGTCAACATTGATGCATGCGTATTCGAATTCACCTGTCTACCGCGCCAAGTTTGATGCTGCAGGGGTTCATCCTCAGGATTGCAAGAGCCTTGCCGATCTGGCGAAATTTCCGTTCACCACCAAAGCCGATTTGCGCGACAGCTATCCGTTCGGTATGTTTGCCGTGCCGCGTGATCGATTGGCGCGCATTCATGCGTCCAGTGGTACCACCGGCAAACCCACCGTGGTCGGCTATACCTTGAACGACATTGACACCTGGTCGCAGTGCGTGGCGCGCAGCATTCGCGCAGCGGGTGCTCGCCCGGGCGACACGGTGCACATCAGCTACGGTTATGGTTTGTTTACCGGCGGCTTGGGCGCGCATTACGGCGCAGAAAAACTCGGCCTGACCGTGGTGCCGTTCGGCGGCGGACAAACCGAGCGCCAAGTGCAATTGATCAATGACTTCAAACCCGACATCATCATGGTCACGCCAAGTTACATGCTGGCGCTGGCAGATGAGTTTGAGCGCCAAGGTTTGTCAGCGCGTGACAGCAGTTTGCGTATTGGTATCTTCGGTGCCGAGCCTTGGACGAACGACATGCGCTTGAACATCGAACAACGCATGGGCATAGACGCAGTGGATATTTACGGCTTGTCTGAAGTGATTGGCCCCGGTGTGGCCAGCGAGTGTGTGGAAACCAAAGACGGCCCGACCATTTGGGAAGACCATTTCTTTCCTGAAATCATCCACCCTGACACAGGCGAACCCGTGGCCGATGGCGAGTGGGGTGAACTGGTGTTCACCAGTTTGACCAAAGAAGCCATGCCCATCATCCGCTACCGCACGCGCGACCTCACGCGTTTGTTACCGGGCACAGCGCGTACCATGCGGCGCATGGAAAAAATCACCGGACGCAGCGACGACATGATGATTGTGCGCGGCGTGAATGTGTTTCCCACGCAGATTGAAGAACTGATATTGCGACAACCCGCGTTGAGTGCGCATTACCAGTGCGTGTTGAGCAAAGAAGGTCCGTTGGATAACTTGATGGTCAAGGTTGAAACTCGCATGGGTTTGAGCCTGCAATCGTCAGAGGCGCAAGCTGCTGCGCAAGCGCTAGTGCAGGATGCCAAGGCTTACATAGGCAGCAGTTTGAGTGTGGAGTTATGCGAAGAGGGCGCTATAGAACGCAGCCAAGGCAAAGCTAAACGGGTATTGGATTTGCGTAAAAACTGAAGTGCTTTAAGTCGCAGATTTACCCGCCAGCCATTGACCGACTTTGCCCGGGTCTTTGATGCCCAGTCGCCATACGGCTTGTGTTTTCATGGGCAGGCGCACCGGTAAATCCAGCAGTTGCCCGTCACGGGCTACCAATGCAGTGAAAGTTTTGTATTTACCCAGCAAGCCTGGCAGTTGGTCAATGCGTTTGATGCGCCAGGCGCTTGCAGTGGCGCTGCCCGCCACACCTACCGTCACGCCCAGCCATTCGTCGCCCGGCGCAAAACCGGCGGCTTCGCCGACGCTGTCATTCAGCACAGTTTGCACTTGTATCGCGTGGTTTTCCTGCACGCGCAAACCGAGTTGCTGGGTCAAGGGCGGCTTGTCTTCGGCGATATCCACGCCTTGAGCAGTCAACAATTCGCGCAAGGGCAGGTCAGCAGTGCCGTGTACCCAGGCTTTGAGCTCGCGTTGCCAACTGCGCGCGGTGATGTCTTTCAACACCTGCAACACATCGCTTTCCTGCATGGGGCCTGCTTTGCAGCGTTTCCACAAACCGCGCATCACCTCGTCCAAACTGTGACCAGATTGACGCAAAGACAAATCCAAACACAGCCCGACCAAGGAGCCTTTGGCGTAATAGCTCACCGACAAGTTGGGACTGTTGGCGTCTTGTAAATAGAGTTTGGTCCAGGCTTCAAAACTGGACTGCGCCACACTGTGCTTTTTGCGCCCCGGCGTTTGCCACACGTTGTTGATGGTTTTGCCAAGCAACTTCAAATACACCGCAGGCGATATGAGTTCAGAGCGACACAGCAACACATCGTCGTAGTAACTGGTGAAGCCCTCGAAGAACCACAGCAGGTCAGTGTAGTTTTCTTGCGTGTAGTCGTAGCGCGTAAAACCCACAGGACGCAAGCGCTTCACACTCCAAGTGTGGAAATACTCGTGGCTGATCAAGCCCAGCAGACTGACATAGCCATCGCTGTTGGCAAGCTGGTCAATACGCGGCAGATCTTCGCGCTTGCACATCAAAGCAGTGCTGTGTTGGTGTTCCAATCCGCCGTAGCCGTCAGCCACCGCGTTGATGAGAAACACGTAACGGTCATGCACAGGCTTGGCTTTGCCGTGCCAGAAACTGATTTCAGTTTCACAAATGCTTTGCATGTCTTTGAGCAAACGTGCGCCATCGAAAGACGGCGCAGCCCCTGTGACCACCACACTGTGAGGCACGCCTTTGGCTACAAAACTGCCCGACCAGAAATCTGCCATCTCCACCGGCGAATCAGCCAGTTCATCGTAGCCAGCAGCGCTATACAGACCGAAACCTTTGGCACTGGTTTTCACGGGTTTCAATGCGGTAGCCAGGCGCCAGTGCGCGCAGTTTTCCGGTTGAGAGATTTGTAATGTGTGTGCGTACTGCTCGTGGCCGACGGCGATCAAACACAGACTGGTCGGGTTGAAAAAACCGCGCAATGCATCCAGCCAGGCG
This sequence comes from Bordetella parapertussis, assembly GCA_945870575.1. Taxonomy (GTDB): domain Bacteria; phylum Pseudomonadota; class Gammaproteobacteria; order Burkholderiales; family Burkholderiaceae_C; genus Limnohabitans. The sequence goes on from CAMBSK010000019.1 coordinate 11,399, forward strand.
GTGCGCACCGACGCGTCGTACGCATGCACCTGGTAGTGAACCGTCAAAGCCTGTGCTTCATCGGAGCGCACTTGCCATGTGGCTTTGGCGGTTTGCGTGACCGTGCTTTCGCCGCTTTGCTGACTGGCTTTGACAAGGCTGAGTTGCTTAGAGAACTCGCGCACCATGTAACTGCCAGGAATCCACACAGGCAATTGCAGAATTTGCAAAGCTCGGGGTTTGGCGATGGTCAGCGTGACCTGCCACAGGTGGGCATGCAGGTTCAGTACTTCAACCTGGTAATGCACCGCTGCGGCAAGCGTTGTCATGGCTGTTTGCCCAGCATTTTTTCGATTTGTGCGAGTTCAATCGAGCCGGGTACACGCGTGCCGTCGGTGAAGATCAAAGTCGGCGTGCCGGTGATCTTCATCTTCTGGCCGAACTCGGCATTGCGTTTCAAAGCCGCCGTGTCGCAGGTGGCAGAGGCCGGTGACTGGTCGCGCACCATCCAGTCAAGCCAGCTTTTGCCAGGTTCTTTGGCGCACCAAATAGATTTGGATTTGTCCACCGAATCTTTTCCCAAAATAGGGTACAAAAACAAATAGACCGTGATGTTGTCGGCCTTGGCCAGTTCGCGCTCAAAGCGTTTGCAGTAACCGCAGTTCGGGTCTGCAAACACCGCCAGCTTGCGCTCGCCGTTGCCGCGCACGATGGTGATGGCGTCTCTCACCGGCAGGGTTTTGAAATCGATGGCGGTGATTTTCTGCACCCGCTCGTCGGTCAGGTTACGCTGTGTTTTGGTCTCAATCAACTGGCCTTGTATCAAATAACTGCCGCTGGCGTCGGTGTAATAAATCTCGGTGCCGTCTACCCGCAGTTCAAACAAACCCGCCATGGGCGTGCGCTTGATCTCGTCAATCGGTTGAATATGCGGCATGCGTTCTTTGAGATTTTTGCGAATCAAGGCTTCCTCGCCTTGCGCAAATACCGCCCCGCTGTTGAGAAGCGATCCACACAAAACGGCTAGAGAAAGAAGGCGATGGTTTGAAAAGTTAAACATATATATTTTCCCGGTTGAATTCAATGCATGGCTTGCTGCACCGTCCATTGCTTGAGCGGTGTGAGCTGGTTAAAACTGTTCAAGCCCCAATTGCGCAAGGTTTGCACTGCGGCATTCGGGTGATTGAACAAACGTTGCAAACCGTCGCAAGCCAGCCAGGTGGCTTGCAGTCCTGCCTTGCGCGCACGCTCGTAGCGGCGCAACAAAAACCGGTCGTCGACGCTGCGCCAATACGCAGTGGTTTCGCGTTCTTTCAAAACCGAAGCCAGTTCGCTGACATCGGCAAGACCCAAGTTCAGGCCCAGACCGGCCAGAGGGTGAATACTGTGCGCCGCGTCACCTGCCAGCACCCAGGCGCCGGCTTCAGCAAAGCGTCCGCTCCAGTGCAAGGCCTTGGCAAGTTGCAAGGGCCAGACCTGTGCAGCGTGGGTGGTGTGCAGTTCGCCCAGCGTTTGGTGGCTGGCTTGCGTGAGCGCCTCAGACAGTTGTTCGGGCGAGGCGTGTTGCAGTTCCAGTGCGCGCGCAGATGGCATGGACCAGACCACCGCGGCTTGGTCACCAGAGCTGCCACCCAGCGGCAGCAGCGCCAGTATGTCGAGTTCCTGTCCGTGTTGATTGAACCATTGCAGCGCCTGCTGGCGGTGCGGTTTGGCGCATCGCACGCGTGTAGCCAATGCGTGCTGCGCATAGGGAAACGTGTCGTAGGCCACGCCCAGGTCTTGGCGCGTGCTGCTGTGCCGACCTTCGCAGACTACGGTCAGTTTGGCTTTGGCGGGCGCGTCCACGCGCTGAATGGCCGGTTGAAAAGAGATGGCGTCAGCCAGCAATTGTTCCAGCGCGGGCACATCGACGATATGGGTCAGGCCGTTGAAAGAAGGGGCTTGAAACTGCACCTGCCCGCCGGCATCGCCCCAGACTTGCATGGATTGCACCGGCGTGGCGTGCAAGGCGTGCGGCCAGCAACGCAAATCAGTCAGTAACTCTCGGGCCTGGGCATTCAAGGCAAACGCCCGCACATCGCTGCCCGCAGGGGGATGCCCGACGAGGGCGATTCGAAGCCGCTGCCTAGCCAAAAGCAAGGCCAGTGTGCTGCCGGTAATTCCGCTGCCGCGAATGCAAATATCAAAGGATGTAGACATGCAATCCATTGTAGGAGTTGGCTGGCCGTAGAATTTCAGGCTTTGCGCACAACCCTATCCTGCGCTTTAGCTTTCCAAGGAAACAGCCATGAGTTTGAAATGCGGCATCGTGGGCTTGCCCAACGTCGGCAAGTCCACCCTGTTCAACGCCCTGACCAAAGCGGGCATTGCGGCTGAAAACTACCCGTTTTGCACCATTGAGCCGAATGTCGGCGTGGTCGAGGTGCCGGACACGCGTCTGGACCAGTTGTCTGGCATTGTCAAACCCGAGCGTGTGGTGCCTGCCATCGTCGAGTTTGTCGACATTGCCGGTTTGGTCGCAGGCGCCAGCACCGGCGAAGGGCTGGGCAACCAGTTTTTGGCGCATATCCGCGAAACCGATGCGATTGTGAATGTCGTGCGCTGCTTTGAAGATGACAACGTGATTCACGTGGCCGGTAAGGTCGACCCTATCTCTGACATTGAAGTGATTCAAACCGAGTTGTGTCTGGCCGACTTGAGCAGCGTAGAGAAGGCCTTGCATCGGCACCAAAAAACCGCACGCTCCGGCGACAAAGAGGCCGCCAAGCTCGTCGCCATTTTGGAGCGTTGCCAAATTGCGTTGAACGACACCAAGCCGGTGCGCACGATTGATTTCAGCAAAGAGGAAAAACTCGCTGTCAAACAGTTTTTCCTGATCACCGCCAAGCCCGCCATGTTTGTCGCCAATGTGGCCGAAGACGGTTTTGAGAACAATCCCATGTTGGATCGCCTGACCCAATTTGCCCAAGCCCAGCATGCACCGGTGGTGGCCATCAGCGCCAAACTCGAAGCCGAGATGAGCGAAATGAGCGACGAAGACCGCGACATGTTCTTGGCTGAACTCGGACAGACAGAGCCCGGCTTGAACCGCTTAATCCGCTCGGCCTACACCTTGCTGGGTTTACAAACTTACTTCACCGCAGGCGTGAAAGAAGTGCGCGCCTGGACCATACGCGTGGGCGATACCGGCCCGCAAGCCGCTGGTGTGATTCACACCGATTTTGAAAAGGGCTATATCCGTGCCCAGACGATTGCGTTTGACGATTTCATTCAGTTCAAGGGTGAGCAAGGTGCCAAAGACGCGGGCAAGATGCGCGCGGAGGGCAAGGAATATGTGGTGAAAGACGGTGACGTGATGAACTTTTTATTTAGCAGTTGATTCACACCAGCCACTGCCAACCAAACACCAGCACGCCGTAGCGCAATGCCTTGCCTATGGCCATGTAAATGATGCATGGCAAAAGGGGAAGTCGCAAGTAACCGGCCACCACACACAACGGGTCGCCAATGATGGGCAACCACGCGCCCAGACAAGCGACAGGGCCGACGCGCTGCAACCAGCGTAAGGCGCGCACGTGGTGTGTCACTTTGTCTTGGTTTAATTGTTTAGATATCCAGCGTTCTGCGCCCAGTCCCATCCACCAACCGACGACACCACCTAGCGTGTTACCTAGGGTTGCGACAAGCAATGCAGGCCACAGCAGAGAGGGGTTGATCGCAATCAAGCCAAGTAACACGGGCTCGGAACCCAACGGTAACAAGGTGGCTGCAAGCAGTGAGGCTGCGAATAAAACAGCCAATCCAAACTCTGGCTGCGACAGATTTGTCAATAGGGTTTGAAAAAAAAATTCCATGTGATGCAGTGTAAGTGTTGACTCTCAAGCTAAAACAAACACTAAAACACACAATTAATTCTAAAAAAAGTATGCAAAAAAACACGATACAAAACCTCTCCCACACCGCTAGAATCGTGCCTCCTTTTTAAGCACACCTATTCTGTCCACATGCGCATCGGTTCTTTTGAATTAGCACACAACGTGTTCGTTGCACCCATGGCCGGTGTGACTGACAGGCCTTTTCGCGTGCTGTGCAAGCAACTCGGTGCAGCCTATGCGGTCAGCGAAATGGTGACCTCGCGCAAAGATTTGTGGGACAGCTTAAAAACATCACGACGCGCCAACCACGACGGCGAAGCAGGTCCCATCGCCGTGCAAATCGCAGGCACAGACGCAGACATGATGGCTGACGCAGCGGTCTACAACATACAGCGCGGCGCGCAAATCATTGACATCAACATGGGTTGCCCGGCCAAAAAGGTCTGTAACAAATGGGCAGGCTCGGCTTTGATGCAAGATGAATCTTTGGCCATATCGATTGTGCAAGCAGTGGTGGATGCAGCCACGCCTTTCGGCGTGCCGGTCACGTTGAAAATGCGTACCGGCTGGCGCGCCGATCAGCGCAACGTCCTCACATTGGCAAAGCAAGCCGAGTCCGCCGGTGTGCAAATGATCACGGTGCATGGCCGTACCCGCGAGCAAGGCTACAGCGGTCAGGCTGAGTACGACACCATCGCGCAGGTGAAAGCGGCAGTCGGCGTGCCGGTGGTTGCCAACGGCGACATTGATTCACCGCACAAAGCGCAGCAAGTGTTGAAGTACACCGGAGCAGATGCGGTGATGATCGGGCGAGCCGCCCAAGGCCGCCCTTGGATATTCAGAGAGATACAGCATTTTTTGGCGCACGGCACTTTGCTGGCGTCGCCCTTGGTGGCCGAGGTGCAGCGTTTGCTGCTTCACCATTTGCAAGACCATTACAGCTTGTACGGCAGCCACATCGGTGTGCGCAGCGCGCGCAAGCACATAGGCTGGTACGCACACGGATTGCCTGAGGCTCAAGCCTTCAGGCAAAGCATGAATACGATTGATGACTGCGACCGCCAGTTGGCGGTGGTGGCCGATTACTTTGAACGGCTGGGACAACACTCAGACCGTTTGCATTACCCAACATCAGAACCTGTTCTGGAGATACACACATGAGCAAAAAGCAAATTGAAGAGGTGGTGCGCCACAGTTTGGAGGCTTACTTCAAAGACCTGCGTGGTGCCGAGCCCGATCAATTGCACGACATGATGATTCAAGTGATGGAAAAACCCTTGCTGGACGTGGTGATGAAACACGCAGAAGGCAACCAGTCGCGCGCCGCTACTTGGCTGGGCTTGAACCGCAACACCTTACGCAAAAAACTCACCGACCACAAATTGCTTTGAACGCAGTCTCACCGGCTTATCAGCCTATTAGAAAGTTGTCCCCATGAATGCATTGATTTCCGTGTCCGACAAGACCGGTGTTGTGGAACTCGCTCAGGCTTTGCACGATTTAGGTGTGAACTTAATCTCCACCGGCGGCACAGCGCAGTTGCTGGCCGCACAAGGTTTGCCGGTACGCGAGGTCGCCGACCTGACCGGTTTTCCTGAAATGCTCGATGGCCGCGTCAAAACCCTGCATCCCAAAGTGCACGGCGGCTTGTTGGCGCGGCGCGATCTGCCTGCCCACATGCAAGCTTTGCAAGACCACGGCATAGAAACTATCGACTTGCTGGTGGTCAATTTGTACCCGTTTGAAGCCACCGTCGCCATGCCCGATTGCACGCTGGATGATGCAATTGAAAACATAGACATAGGCGGCCCGGCCATGGTGCGCAGCGCCGCTAAAAACTGGAAGCATGTGGCGGTGTTGACCCACGCTTCGCAATACCAGGCAGTCATTGACGAGTGGCGCGAGCACCAGGGCTTGAGCGAGGGCACGCGTTTTAAACTGGCGGTGGCCGCGTTCAACCGCATCAGCATGTACGACGGCGCCATCAGCGACTATTTGTCTTCGCTGGACTTGGCTTCTGAGCAGCGCAGTTTGTTCCCCGCGCAGGCCAACGGCCGCTTTGTGAAATTGCAAGACTTGCGCTACGGCGAGAACCCACACCAGCTGGCGGCTTTTTACCGCGACGCTGACCCGGCGCCCGGCTCACTCGTTACCGCGCGTCAATTGCAAGGCAAGGAACTGTCTTACAACAACATCGCAGACGCTGATGCCGCCTGGGAATGTGTGAAGAGTTTTGACACACCTGCATGTGTGATCGTCAAACACGCCAACCCTTGCGGCGTGGCCGTGGCCGAAGACGCTTTGTCCGCTTACAAAAAGGCTTACCAGACCGACCCGACTTCGGCTTTCGGCGGCATCATCGCTTTCAATTGCCCGGTCGATCTGGCCACCGTGCAAGCGCTGGCGCAGCAGTTCGTGGAAGTGCTGATCGCGCCGTCTTTCATGGGCGACGCCTTGGTGCAATTGCAGGCCAAGGCCAATGTGCGGGTGTTGCAGATTGCGCTGCCGCCTGGCGGCGACACACCTTGGGCGAATGGTTTGAATTTGTTGGATGTGAAGCGCGTAGGTTCAGGTTTGCTGATGCAAACCGCCGACAACCACGAACTTGCGCTGGCCGATATGCAAGTGGTGACCACCAAGCAACCCAGCCCCGCGCAAATGCAAGACCTGTTGTTCGCGTGGAAAGTGGCTAAGTTCGTCAAGAGCAACGCGATTGTGTTTTGCGCCGACGGCATGACCATGGGCGTGGGTGCGGGTCAGATGAGCCGGTTGGATTCAGCGCGGATTGCCGCCATCAAGGCAGGACACGCCAAGCTGAGTTTGCAAAACACGGTGGTTGCCAGCGATGCGTTTTTCCCGTTCCGCGATGGGCTAGACGTGGTGGTGGACGAGGGCGCGACTTGCTTGATTCAACCCGGCGGTTCGATGCGCGATCAGGAAGTGATTGACGCGGCGAATGAACGTGGCGTGGCCATGGTATTCACGGGGGTGAGGCATTTCAGGCATTGAGGGTTGACAGCGCTGGCTGATCTTCTTCAAGGGGAAATTCGGGGAAATTGGGGTCAGGTTCCAATTAATTCCGTTCAAAAAGAAACCATTTAGCAAAAACTCAGGATAAGCTGTTTAAGACGAAGCACTTTGGATTAGATGAATTGTCGTATCGAATGCTGTGACCTCGAGTAAGCAGCTCAGACAATATTGCGTCACTACACCTACCCACAGATGGGGCATAGCCCCCAACTTTGGCGGCAATCTCTTGGGCAGTTAATCGTCGCTCCGTACTCAAATTACTGATGAGTTCTTTGTGCAGAAAGTCGATAACACGATTGGTTAGTTCGATATCGTTCATCAGAATCAATAGCCTTTACGCTTCATACAATTTTCAAGTGCTAATTCACCCGCGCGATAAGCTTCAGGCTCTGATAAACCGGGTAAGTGAACAGCCCTTTCAACTTCTCCTTTACAGGACGCAACATCCGAACTAGCGTTTCCAGAGGACGAGGATTGTTTTCCGCAACCGTGCAAAGCTGCGGCAACTAGGACGGCAAAAGCAATTAATTTAAGTGTGTAAATGGACATTTAGCGACTCCTTGATTGAAATTGTTTAAAATGAAGAATATTTATAACAATAATGTATCATTATTTAATTTAAAATTTTTTTAAGTTCACTATAGTGATAAAAATTTGCAATGAAAATACAAATAATAATCCTACATAATTTTTGCAAATTTTAAATTCAACTTTAAAATTGCACAAATGATCCCCCGCGCCGCCACCCCCACCCTAGAACGCCTAGCCAAAGGCTTTCCCGTGATCGTCATCTCCGGACCCCGGCAGTCGGGCAAAACCACGCTGGCCAAGACGGTGTTCAGCCACAAAACCTATGTGTCTTTGGAGAACCCCGACGAGCGGGCCTTCGCCCAGGAAGACCCCAAGCGTTTTTTGCAGCGCTTCCCCGACGGCGCGGTGCTGGACGAGGTGCAGCGCTGCCCCGAGTTGCTGTCTTGGCTGCAAGGCCTGGTGGACGAGCGCGGCATCATGGGCGACTTTGTGCTCACCGGTTCGGCGCAGTTTGACTTGATGGCGGGCGTCACGCAGTCATTGGCGGGTCGCGCTGCCCGTGTGGAGTTACTTCCCTTAAGCGCCACAGAATTGGCCGCTACACAACAAGCCCCCGCCGACTTGAACTCTGCCTTGTTCCAAGGTGGCTACCCTGCGTTGTACGACCGCAAGCTGACACCGCAAGACTGGTTTGCCAATTACATCGCCACGTACTTAGAGCGGGATGTGCGCCAACTGATCACGGTGCGCGATTTGTCGCAGTTTCAGACCTTCGTGAAGATGTGCGCTGCCCGCAGCGGCCAGTTGCTCAACCTGACGTCGCTGGGCGCAGATTGCGGCGTCTCGTCGGTCACTGCCAAGCATTGGCTGTCGGTGCTGGAAGCCAGCTACATCGTCACGCTGCTGCAACCGCACCACCGCAATTTCGGCAAGCGACTGGTGAAAGCGCCCAAGCTGTATTTTTGCGATGTGGGCCTAGCCGCTTGGCTGTTGGGCATTCGAGATGTTTCTACCTTAGACACCCATTCCGCACGCGGTGCGCTGTTTGAAACCTACGTTGTCAGCGAACTCACTAAGCAGCGCCTGAATGCAGGTCAGCCGCGTGACCTGTACTTCTGGCGCGACAGCGCTGGCAATGAAGTGGACGTTTTGATTGAAAGCGCCCAAGGGCTACAAGCCATTGAAATCAAGTCTGGCAGCACATTTGCCAGCGACTGGTCCAGCGGCTTGAAAAAATGGAACAAAGTTGCTGGCGAAGAAAGCCTGCAGCCATCGCTGGTTTACGGTGGCACTCAGTCTTATGCGCGTGAGGGGGTGCAGGTATGGGGCTGGCAAGACATTGGAAAGATCAATCCCTTCAATTAAGGCACATTTGGCCAATTGACCTGAATGGATCAGGTTTGTGTAGGCCAGTTCATTCGAACCTTGTGCACAAATGTATTTTTGTGCAAAACTTCCATCATGAGTATCACCCTCGACCTGCCAGATCCGCTGTTCAACCGTCTCAAAGCCCTTGCGGCCCAAGAGGGGAAGTCCATAAGCGAGCTGCTGATCGAGTTGGTAGAAAAAGGACTGTCTGCCAAAAATATGATTGATGAACAGCAGCGTTTTCAGGCAAAGCCGCTTATTCGCTCAAAAGCACAAATAACCCTGCCGCTGGACAAACTTACCAACGCCGATCTGTCCGAACTCGTCAACCAGGACGACGATGAGCGAGCCCGTCAATTCCTTCAAAGTCGCTGAGATTCCGGCTTCTGACAGCTTTAACCGCCGACACGCCGTCGTGTTTTTAGCCGCACCTTGTCGGTATCGATGCGCTTGCTAACACTACCCAAGATAACGTGCTTTGCTGTGTAAGATGGTTCATCGGGCCGCAGTACACGCACAGCCTGTCTATGGGAAACCTATGAAAACACCTGTCAACCGGTTCAAGCAAGCCATCCGCAACAAAGAAGTTCAATACGGGCTGTGGGTCAGCATGGGCAGCGCTTATTCGACTGAAATTTGCGCGGGCGCCGGGTTTGACTGGCTGATGCTGGACTGCGAACACGCGCCCAACGATTTACAAAGCATATTGATGCAATTGCAAATCACAGCTGCTTACCCGGACACCCATCCTGTGGTGCGCGTGCCGGTTGGACACGGTCATGCAGGCGTGACCTTGATCAAACAATACATGGATGCGGGCGCCACCACCATTCTGGTGCCGATGGTCGATACCGCTGAACAAGCGCAAGCCCTGGTGCAAGCCATGCGTTACCCGCCGCAAGGCATACGCGGTATGGGCACGGCACGCGCCGCACGCTGGGGCCGCTATACCAATTACACCCGCGAAGCCAATGAGCAGGTGTGTTTGCTGGTGCAAGCCGAGACCACCACCGCTTTAGAAAATATCGATGCGATTGCGGCTGTCGATGGGGTGGACGGCGTATTCATCGGCCCGGCGGATTTGTCTGCATCCATGGGCCATGTGGGGCAACAAGCGCATCCGGAAGTGAAAGCAGCGATTGAAGACGCATTCCGGCGGATTCTGAAAGCGGGTAAAGCGCCGGGTATTCTCACGCCGGATGAAGCTTTGTCCCGCCACTATCTCAGCCACGGCGCGGTTTTTTCCGCGGTGGGCACGGACAGCAATTTGCTGGCGCGACACACCAGCGCCTTGTGCCAACGATTTAAAAAACCAGAGTAAACAGTACTTGATTCACGACGGAGACAACACATGAGTCACACGATTTCCAGCGACGCGCTGACCCGCAAAGTAGCCGCGCTGTTTGAAAAATGCGGCAGCACCGCCAGCGAAGCCCAACAGGTCGCAGCCAATCTGGTACTGGCGAATCTGAGCGGCCACGATTCTCACGGCGTAGGCATGGCGGCGCGTTATGTGGATGCGGTGCTTGAAGGCAATCTTCAACCAAATGCGACCGTGAAGATTCAAACCGATCACGGCATGATGCTGGGCTTGGAAGGCGGTAACGGCTACGGTCAAACCGTCGGTGTTCAAGCCATGGAACTGGCGTTCGAGCGCGTGGCGCAACACGGTTGCTGTATTTTTTCGCTGGCTGATGCCCATCACCTGGGCCGCATCGGTCATTACGCCGAGATGGCGGTGGAACGCGGTTTCATCAGTCTGCACTTTGTCAGCGTCTGGTCACGCGCTCTGGTGGCGCCTTTCGGTGGCAGTGACGCGCGCTTCGGCACTAACCCGTGCTGCATAGGCATACCGCTGGGTTGGGGCGAGAACTCGCGCGAGCCTTTTGTGCTTGACTTCGCCACCAGCCGCGTGGCCCAAGGAAAAATGCGCGTTGCGCACAACGAAGGCCGGCTCGCAGAACCCGGCACCTTGATCGATGAACACGGCCATCCCACGCTTAATCCCGGCGTGGTGGTGGTTCCGCAATCCAACGGTAAAACCGGCGCGTTGCTGCCTTTCGGCGAACACAAAGGCTTTGGCATGGCGGTGGCTTGCGAGCTGTTGGCCGGTGCGCTCAGCGGCGGCGGCACTTGGCACCACATGCATGACGGTCGTCGTGCAGTGGTCAACAACATGTTGACCATCGTGATTGATCCGGCGCGTTTAGGGCATCAGACATTTTTTGCGCAAGAGGCATTGGACTTCATCGATTGGATGCGCCAAAGCCCGGGCGCGCCGGGCACCGAGGGCATGATGCTGGCGGGTGAGCCCGAGCGATTGGCGCGGGCGAAGCGGCTGCGCGACGGCATCGTCATCGACGATGCTTCCTGGAAAGAATTGCAGGACTGCGAAAGCAAACTCGGCTTAGCCGGTTAAAAAAACGCAAGTAATCGTGTTCCAAAGTGAAAACCTAAATTGCCAGGCAAATCAATCCAATATTCATTGCATGCCGCCCGTTGAACTTAATGATCTTCTTCCCAAGGGTTGTGTTTGATCTCCGATGGCATCCAAATGGTTTCGAACACTCTTTGCAATTCTTTTTCGCGAGCCAGTTCTTCAGTCACTGACATGCTTGAATATTTAGCTGCAGTTCTGCTTGAAAAATCCCGGCTCACCACACCAGGCGCTGACATGGCTTTTTTCAACTCGCCCTTGCATTTGGGGCATTCGTTCGGACCGGCTTCATTCATGCCGTGTCTGACTTTGTAGACAACCAGGCACGGGTCGCATGCGTATTCGTAAAAAGGCAATTTTTTTCTCCAAAAAAAACGGCCGGCAAATTAATTGTCGGCCGTTTGCGTCAACGATAAAACTCTCAGGCTAGCGCGGTTTTGACGATCTCGGCCTTGGCTTGCATGGCGGATTTTCTGTCGATATTCCAGATGCGCGCGGCATTTTCGCCAAGCACCTTGCGACGGATCTCCGGGGTGATTTTCGGATAGCCATGGCCTTCAACCAGATGATCCGGGATCTGGAATTTTCTGAAGGCTTCAATTTGCCATTGGGGGTTACCCCATAGCAAAGAGTCGGTGCCCCACAGCACATAGTCTTCACCCAGGTCACGCAACAGTGTTCCCAAAACATGGGCGCACTCCAACGGGCGACTGGTGACGGTGGCTGCGAATGTTGTACCGATTTCAGCAAACAGGTTTTTGCGCTGGGGCTTGAAGCCTTTCAGTGCAGCGAGTTCATTGTGGTACGGCCAAGCAGCGTGGTAAGCAATGAAATTGAGATCCAAAAAGTCATCAGCCGCTGAATCGAAGTCTTCGCAATGCGCGTAACGGGCATAAAACTGACCGAATGGAACGCCTTTGTGGCAGCCGATATTTTTGATGCCAAGCTTGCGACATTCTTCCCACATGGGGTAAGCCAGTTTTTCATCGTCAAACCACCAGCCTTTTTTCTCTGTTGCATCAAAGGTGTACAGCTTCAGGCCTGAGACTTTGTAATCTTCGGCATACATGCGTAACCTGTCCAAGGTGACATCCAAGCCCTGGTTCGGGGTCAGCCCGCCGGCCAGCATCATCGTATTTTTTGGCCAGCGTTTTTTCACCTGTGCCTGATACTCAATAGGCACCATGTCCTGGCCGCCGTAATGCTCTGCAAAACCGAAAGGATTGAAAATGCCGACGGTTGTGTCGCTGCCTTCCAGGATCAATTTTCCGTAGTGGTCAATGTCCATGTCTCTGGTACCGTTTTTCATACCGAAGGCCTTGCCCAAGTCGTCAAGTAATTGGACAAACCACATGCCGCGTTCAGAGGTATTGACACCAAGTTGGTAGTGGTCCGGACGGGTGCAGACATGGGTATGTACATCGACGATGAAATCGCTACTCGCGCGGGCGACTTGAATAGCCTCTGCTTTGGCATCAAAGTCAACTGCTTCAGCTTTGCTGACTTCAAAAAACTCCATGCCACTGGCTTGATTGGCTGCCAGCATGGCGGCTGACAGTCCAATGGAAGAACGAAAGAAATTTCGCCGATCCATACCGGCTTTTTTGGCTTGTTTCTCCATGTTGTCTTTGATCTTTTGCCCCATACCGCCATTGAGGAAAAGAGAAGTACCGACCTCGTTCGGATTGAAAGGGTTAATAGGTTCTTTTTCTATGCCCTTGAATACACTAAGCACATTGAATTCCATGAATTTTCTCCCCCAATTTGAGTAAGTGACGTTGATAAAAAATAAATGCCAACTGAATTAAGACAGAGACATTCAAGATCGTCAATATGGTTTTACCTGAATTAAAAATTCAAATGAAATAATTTTAATAAAGCAATAAAAAATTTAATTTTATTAATACTTGAATCTAAAATTTAACAAAATAAACAGCAATTTTCAATACTTTTAAATTTTTTACAAGCTCACGGCGCTCTGAGTTTCAACTGAAAACTGATGGCGCCGTACAAGCGGTTTTGCAGCGGCGGTACAAAAGCGATGTTCAAACCGAAACGCTCGCCTTCCCAAGTGACCACCGGTAACAGTGCCGGAAACCAGCCGCCGTCAAACGCCTTGGGGTAACCATTAAACACGCCGCCGACCACACCTGCTTTGTAGCTGCCCCAATGCCAGGGTTGGTAGTACGCGCCCAGATAGTTGGAACGTGCGTCGTCGCTGTTGGTAAATGTGCCAGCGGTGGCAGACCAGTCTTCATTGAATACTGCTTCCACGCCTAAGCCCGGGTTACTGTTGCGCAAGCCTTTGTCGGTATTGAAATGCGCTGAATAAAAACCAGCGTTCAACCACAGCAATAACGGTTTTTGTTTGTCAGAACTCTGCGACTGCGGATTCACAGTTTGTGCTTGCAATGTTGGCGGGCAAGCACATAAGCCAATGGCCATCACCGTCAAGCTGCGGGTAAACAGTGTTCGAATTTCAGCCATCACCATCCAATCAAAGGGCTGATGCTGCCAGCTTGAAACCGCTCACGCAAGCGCGGCTTGGCTTTTAAATAGCGGCAAATACCTCTGAAGCCGCCTGCACCGTGTCGGCAATGTCTTGCGCTGTGTGGGCGCCGCTGACAAAACCTGCCTCGTACAAAGCCGGTGCGATGTACACACCACGGTCGAGCAAACCATGAAACAGTTTGTTGAATTTGGGTGAATCGCTGGTCATGACCTTGGCGTAGTTTTGCGCTAACTCGGGCAGCAGGAAAAAGCCGAACATGCCGCCTTCGCAATCGGCGCTGAAGGGCACACCGGCTTTTTGCGCGGCTTGTGTCAGGCCATCGACCAGCGAACGGGTTGTGGCGGACAAGGCATCGAAGAAACCGGGTTTGGAAATTTCGTGCAAAGTGGCCAAGCCGCAGGCTGTGGCCACCGGGTTACCGCTGAGTGTGCCGGCCTGATACACCGGACCCAAGGGTGCGAGTTGTTCCATGACGGCGCGTTTGCCACCAAAGGCTGCAAGCGGCATACCGCCACCAATCACTTTGCCCAACACCGTCACATCGGGTTCGAAACCGGGAATGGATTTGGCATACACGCTTTGTGCGCTGCCCAGCGCCACGCGACAGCCGGTCATCACCTCATCAAACACCAGCAAGGCGCCGTATTGTGTGCAAAGTTCGCGGCAGCGTTTCATGAACGGGACGCTGGCGCGCACAAAATTCATATTGCCTGCGATCGGCTCGATCATCAAACACGCGAGCTCTTTGCCGTGAATCGCAAACGCTTCTTCCAGTTGCAGGATGTTGTTGTACTCGAGCACCAAGGTGTGTTGCACCACTTCGGGCGGCACACCGGCGCTGGTTGGGTTGCCGAAGGTGGCCAGACCCGAACCGGCTTTCACCAGCAACGCGTCAGCATGGCCGTGGTAACAACCTTCAAATTTAATGAACTTGCTGCGCCCGGTGGCGCCGCGCGCCAAGCGCAAGGCGCTCATGCCTGCTTCGGTGCCCGAGCTAACCAATCGCACCATGTCCATGGAGGGCATGAGTTTCAACAACGCTTCAACGAGTTGAATTTCACGTTCTGTCGGTGCGCCGAATGAAAAACCGTCAAGCGCAGCTTTTTGCACCGCGTCCATCACTGCCGGATGGCCGTGACCCAAAATCATCGGGCCCCAAGAACCGATGTAATCTATATAGCGTTTGTCATTCGCATCCCAGAAATACGCGCCTTGTGCACGCTTAACAAAACGCGGTGTGCCGCCGACAGCGCGAAATGCGCGTACCGGTGAATTGACACCGCCGGGAATCACTTTTTTAGCACGGTCGAATAAGTTTTGGTTGAGATCAGACATGGTTGTTGATGAGTGATGTAGAAAAAAATCAATGGCGGGTGTCGTGACCCGGTAAAAAATCCTCGGCAGTGGCCGGTTCGTCTGCCTCGTCGCCATCGTCAGGCGCTTGCGCCCAGAACAAACGATCGGCAACAGCGTGGCCCATACCGGGGCGGAAACCTGCGTCAAGCGCGCCGTCCAGGTAGCTGAAAGCTTCAGCGACCGAGGCTTCCAGGTCGTCGCCCATGGCCAGCAGTCCGGCCACGGTGGCGCTGATGGTGTCGCCCGCGCCGGTGAATATGGCATCAAAGCGTTCTATGGTTTCGCTGACCATCACCGACAAAGGCGTGGCCAAGGCGTTTTCTATGTGTTGCCCGCCTTGCGGCAAACCGGTGACCAGCGTGTAGGGCACGCCTTTTTCGGCAGCCGCTTTAGCCAGCTCGCGGGCGGTGGGTGGTCTGTCGCTGCCCCACTCGGGCAACAGCCAGCGCCAAAGCGTGGAATGGCTGCCGACCAGCAGCGTGGTTTGCGGCAGCAGCAGTTCCATGAAAGCGTCCTGGTAGGCCTCGATGGGATCGTCCTGCCACCAGGACAGGCTGGGCATGTAGGCCACTACAGGCACGTCAGGGTAATCGGTGCACAGCTCGGCGATGGCCGAAATGATTTCAGGCGTGCCGCAAAAGCCGACCTTGATCACTTGTACCGGAATGTCTTCCAGAATATTGCGGGCCTGGTCATCGACCGCGTCTTCGTCCATGGCCACATGGTCAAAGGTCTCAGCTGTGTCGCGCAAGTAAGTTCCGGTGCACACGGCCAGTACATGTACGCCGACAGACGACATGGCGAGTATGTCAGCCGTGAGGCCGCCGGCACCGCTGGGGTCGTTGCTGTTGAATGTCATGGCGCAGGGATGTACCATTTCAGGTGTCAGGCCTTCGTCGGTGAGCTTGATAGGTTGATTCATGGCCGTCTATACTTTGATTCATTCTATGCCACGCTTCAGACGCGGCAATGACCTTCTAACCGGATGAAAAACACACTGTGAACAAGACTTGGATGTGCCTGATTTGCGGCTGGATTTACGACGAAGCGGCCGGTGCGCCTGACGAAGGCATTGCACCGGGCACGCCTTGGGAGCAAGTGCCGATGAACTGGACTTGTCCCGAGTGCGCCGCGCGCAAGGAAGACTTTGAAATGGTCGAGCTTTAAGCCGGTTTCTTTTTGGCAACTACCGAATAGCGCAACAGGGTTTTGGCCCGAGCCTTGGCGTGGTCTACCAGCGGTACGGGATAGTTTTTCCCTAATTCAATACCAGCAGCCTGCAAGACCAGCGGTGTGGCCAGCCAGGGCGCGTGAATATCCTTATCTGACAAGCCTGCCAGCTGCGGCAAATAACGTTTGATGAATTTGCCTTGCGGGTCAAACTTTTCGCTTTGGTTGGTCGGGTTGAAGATGCGGAAATACGGCTGCGCATCACAGCCGCTGGAACTCGCCCATTGCCAGCCGCCGTTGTTCGCGGCCAAGTCAAAATCATTCAAATGCAGGGCGAAATACTGCTCGCCCCAACGCCAGTCAATGCCTAAGTCCTTCACCAGAAAACTCGCCACCACCATGCGCAAGCGGTTGTGCATATAGCCGGTCTGGTTGATTTGCGCCATGGCGGCATCGACCAACGGATAGCCGGTGCGACCCTCACACCAAGCCTCGAACAATGCCTTACCGGGTTTGCCTTTTTCCCACTCAATAGCGTTGTAATCCGCTTTGAATGAAGACGACATCGCATGCGGATGGTGATGCATGATCTGGTGGTAGAAATCGCGCCAGATCAGCTCGGACAACCAGGTTTGCGCGCCAGCGTCGCCTTTGATCGCTTGCGGGTAGGCCAGACGCGCCAGTTGTCTGATAGAAACAGTGCCGAAACGCAAGTGCACACTCAAATAACTCGGGCCTTTGACAGACGGAAAATTGCGCGTGTCTTCATAGAGGGTCATGCGTTTTGCAAAATCTTTCACCAGCGCTTGCGCGCCTGCGCTGCCTGCTTGAATGTGCAAAGCCGCCAAATCCACCGTGTCAAAACCCATGCTTTTCAAAGCAGGAATCGGTTGATGCATGGCTGCAGGAATAGCTGCCAGTTGCCCCGGTTTGGCGCCGCTGCGGCGTTCGGCCAAATCGACCGACGTGATTTTTTTCATCCATGCATTTTTGTAAGGCGTGAACACCCCATAGGCCGTGCCGCTTTGCGTCAGCACTTCGCTGCGTTCGAACACCACATGGTCTTTGAAGCTGTGAAACGCAATACCTGCGTTGGCCAGTTCACCGAGCACCTGCGCGTCGCGTGTCAGCGACTGCGGTTCGTCGTCATGGTGGGTGAACACGGCTTGCACACCGAGTTGTTTGGCCAGTTGAACCACTTCCGTCACCGCATGGCCGTAACGCACCAGCAGGCCGCTGTCCGGGTCGGCGGCTTGTTCGCGCCATTGGTTGTCTAGCGCGGTCACCGACGCGTGGATGAAGCTCACGCGGCGGTCATGCGCGGGCAAATCCTTCAAAATGGCTTGGTCAAACACAAAACAGCCATAGACCTTGTCGCTGTCTTGCACCGCACGGCTGAGCGCCGTGTGGTCGTCCAGTCGCAAGTCGCGCCTGAACCAGACCAGCACAGAGGCAAAATGTGTGAAATGTCTGTCCATCTTCTTCAGCCTTAAAATCATTGCATGACCATGGATTTTGCGCCTATCAACCTGACCCACCATTTTCTGATCGCTATGCCCGGTCTGATGGATGAATCCTTTTCCCGCAGTGTGGTTTATATGTGCGAACACAGCGAACGCGGCGCCTTGGGTCTGATCATCAACAAACCCAGCACGATGAACATGCAGTCGCTGTTTGAAAAAGTGGAACTGCAACTCGGGCGCGCCGATTTGGTTGAATTACCCGTGTTCCAAGGCGGACCGGTACACACCGAGCGCGGTTTTGTGTTGCACGACCCCATGTCCCATATCGGCAGCAATGCCGGTCAGTCCGAGCCTGCTTACGCGTCTACGCTGGCCATACCCGGCGGCTTGGAGATGACCACCTCCAAAGATGTGCTCGAAGCCTTGTCCACCGGCGCCGGTCCTAAGCGGGTGTTGATCACTTTGGGCTACGCCGCCTGGGCCCAGGGGCAACTCGAATCCGAACTCGCTGAAAACAGCTGGCTGACCGTGGAAGCCGATAACCAAGTGATTTTTGACACGCCCATCGAGCACCGCTACGACAGTGCGTTGGCCTTGCTGGGTTTACAAGCGTGGATGTTGTCACCGCAGGCGGGTCACGCATGAATGCGGCTGTGCAGCCGTTGACACATGCGCATTTGCAATCCTTTCTTGCTTTCGATTTCGGCCAAAAACGCACCGGCGTGGCCTATGCCTCGCGCCTTTTAAGTCAAGCCCAACCTCAGGGCACGGTGACGGCCAGCGGCGACGCGCGTTGGCCACTGATTGCCCAACACATAGAACGCTGGCAACCCGATGCGCTGGTGGTCGGCGTGCCCTACCACCCGGATGGTGCGGCGCACGAGAACACTGCTTTGGCGAAAAAATTCGCGCGGCAGTTGCAAGGCCGTTTTTCCTTGCCGGTGTTTGAAGTGGATGAACGTTACTCGACCACCGAAGCGAAAAGCGATGGCGCTAAAGATGTCGACGCGGCTTCGGCCTGCGTCATACTGGATCAATTTTTAAGAAACCTCAACCCATGAGCACTGGCCACTTGTCATTGGACGCACAAGCCTTGTACGCGCAGATGTTGCAGGATTTGCGAGAGCGTGTGCCCGCATCTGCGCACTTGGTTGGCATCACATCGGGCGGTGCATGGTTAGCTGACCAGCTGCATGCTGACCTGAAACAGCAAACGCCTTTAGGTGTGGTGTCTTCCTCCATGCACCGCGACGATTTTTCCAAGCGCGGCCTGGCTGGCAGTGTGGCCACACATTTGCCTTTCCAAGTGGACGGGGCAGTCATCTGGTTGATTGATGACGTGCTATTCACCGGGCGCACCATTCGCGCTGTGGTGAATGAATTGTTCGACTACGGCCGCCCGGCAGCAGTGCATCTGGCAGTGCTGGTCGACAGAGGCGGGCGCGAGTTGCCTGTGCAGGCGGATTACGCGGCCGCGCGTCTGACGCTGCCCGCCGGTCAATCACTTCGTCTGACCCGCAACGATGCCGGTCAGTTTGTTTTTTCGGTGGAGGGCAGTTGATGCTGTACAAACGCAATCCCCAACTCAATCGCAACGGTGAATTGATTCACCTGTTGTCCACCGAAGGTTTGTCGCGCGACATACTGACGCATATTCTGGATACGGCCAGTCAATTTGTCTCGGTGAATGACCGAGAAGTGAAAAAAGTCCCGTTGTTGCGCGGAAAGTCTGTGTTCAATTTGTTTTTTGAAAACAGCACCCGCACCCGCACCACTTTCGAGATTGCTGCCAAGCGATTGAGCGCCGATGTGTTCAATCTGGACATTGCGCGCTCATCCGCCAGCAAAGGCGAGAGCTTGCTCGACACCATCGCCAACCTGAGTGCCATGGCCGCTGATATTTTTGTGGTGCGCCACGGCGAATCCGGCGCGCCATATTTGATTGCCGAACACGTGGCCCCGCATGTTCATGTCATCAATGCCGGTGACGGCCGCCACGCACACCCGACCCAAGGCTTGCTCGACGCCTACACCATCCGCCATTTCAAAAAGAACTTCGCTGATTTGCGCGTCGCCATCGTCGGCGATGTGTTGCATTCGCGCGTGGCTCGTTCGGACATACACGCTTTAACGACGCTGGGCTGCGCCGAGGTGCGCGTAGTCGGCCCTAAAACCCTCGTGCCCAGCGATTTGTCGCAACTCGGAGTCAAGGTGTTTCACAACATCGAAGAAGGCATACGCGATTGCGATGTGGTCATCGCCTTGCGTTTGCAAAACGAACGCATGAGCGGTGCCTTGCTGCCCTCCAGCCAGGAATATTTCAAAAGCTTTGGCGTCACGCAAAGCCGCATGCAACTGGCCAAGCCGGACGCCATCGTCATGCACCCGGGGCCGATCAACCGGGGCGTGGAAATTGAATCTGCGGTGGTGGACGGGCCACAAAGTGTCATCCTCACGCAAGTGACTTTCGGCATAGCGGTGCGCATGGCGGTAATGTCTATCGTGGCAGGGAACGACGCATGAACATACTGATTCAACACGGACATGTCATCGATCCGGCCAGCGGCTTTAGCCAGTTGTCGGATGTCGCGGTGCAAAAAGGCCATGTACTGGCTATCGGTCAAATTCCTGCAGACTTCAAAGCGGATCAAACCATTGACGCCACCGATTGCATGGTGATTCCCGGTTTGGTGGACGCATGTGCGCGTCTAGGTGAGCCGGGTCATGAACACGAGGGCATGCTCGAGACTGAATTGGCCGCTGCGGTCGCAGGCGGCGTGACCAGCGTGGTCTGTCCGCCGGACACGCAACCGGTGCTTGACGAACCGGGGTTGGTCGAGATGCTGCAATTTCGCGCCGCGCGTTTGCATTTGTCGCGGGTGTTTCCGCTGGGTGCGCTCACGCGTGGACTGGCCGGCGAAAGCCTGACACCCATGGCCGAGTTGACACTGGCAGGCTGTGTCGGTTTTTCTCAGGCTGAACAAGGCATGACGCAAACCCAAACCTTGCAACGCGCCATGCAATACGCAGCGACATACGGCTACGTGGTGTGGCTGCGGCCGCAAGACGTGCACCTGGGCAAAGGTGTGGCAGCCAGCGGACCGCTGGCTACGCGCCTGGGTTTGAGCGGCGTGCCGGTGGCCGCAGAAACCATTGCTTTGCACACCATCATTGATGTGATGCGCAGCACCGGCGCGCGCTTGCATGTGTGTCGTTTGTCTAGCGCCGCCGGGGTGGAATTGGTACGCCTGGCCAAAGCCGAAGGCTTGGCGATCAGCGCGGACGTCAGCATCCACAACCTGCATTTCACCGATAACGATGTCGGCTATTTCGATACGCGAGCGCGTCTGACGCCGCCACTGCGTCAACAGCGTGACCGCGAAGCGCTAAGCCAGGGATTGGCAGACGGCACCATAGACGTACTGGTGTCTGATCACACACCTGTTGAAGGCGACGCCAAAGACTTGCCGTTTGCCCAAGCCGAACCGGGTGCGACGGCTATGGAGATGTTGCTTAGTGCCAGTTTAAAATGGGCCGATCAAAGCGGCGTGAGCCTGATGCGGGCATTGCAAGTGGTCACCAGTGCCCCGGCAGCCTTGCTCGGTGCGGCCGGTCAGGGACTGGGGCAATTGTCGGTTGGTGCTGCGGCAGATATTTGTATTTACAAACCCTCTGAGCAATGGCAGGTCGTACCGTCAGCTTTGCACAGCCAGAGCAAACACACGCCGTTTGCTTTTGACATGAACGGCAGTCTTATGCCTGGTAAAGTGCAGGCCACCTTAGTGGCTGGCAGGGTGGCTTTTAAGCTGAAATAAATAATTGGGATTAAAAATAATTGGGGTCAGATACCAATTAATTTAAAAATTAATTGGTATCTGACCCCAATTATTTGAGTTGAATTAATTAAAGTAGCGAATCAGCCCAAATATTTTGCGCCCAGTTCCACGCATAAGTACCTTCTAGGGCATTGGCCTCGCTGGACAAACCGCCCGAGCCAGGTACGGTTTTATAGGTTTTTTCTTCGGCGTTGTACTGGTGAACCGAGGCCACATGCACCACCATTTTGTCGCTGACATAGCTGTAGCAGGTGTTGGTCAAATAGGGGGCGGGGTTAGATTCAAGGCCAGACAATTGCGCCACGATGGTCGCTGCAGCCACCTTGGCGTGTGAGTTCGCCATATGCGCGGACTTGGGCATGGCCGGTGCGGCCAGGATAGCGTCGCCCAGGATATGAATATCTTTGGCAGCGATAGATTCAAAGGTTTTGTAGTTAATACCGCACCAGCGATTATTGGCGGTGGCCAATCCGGTTTGCACGGCAATAGCACCGGCGCGCATGGCCGGCAACACATTCATGACATCGGCTTTCACAGAATCTTGGATATCAAAGTGTATGCTGCTGTTTTCAGTGTCGACAGAAGTCACCTTATGGTTGGGCCGGTACTCAATGATGTCCTTGTAGTTGTCGTTCCAGAATTTTTTAAACAAACCCGCTTTGGAAGTGATATCCGGGTTGGCGTCGAGTATCAACACCTTGGATTTGGGTTTGGCTTGTTTGAAGTAATGCGCCACCTGGCTGGCGCGCTCATATGGCCCGGGCGGGCAGCGGTAAGGCGCTTCAGGCACGGTCAAGGCGTAAACGCCACCATCGGGCATGGCTTCAAGTTGTTTGCGCAGCGCCAAGGTTTCCGGGCCAGCTTTCCAAGCTTGCAGAATTTGACCTCCGACATTGGCTTCGCGTAAGCCTTCTATGGTGTCAAACATCATGTCCACACCGGGGGACAAAACCAGTTTGTCGTAGCCAATATTGGGGCCGTTGAGCAATCTGAGCGATTTTTTCTGCACATCGATGTCGATAACCCTGTCCCGCACCAGCGTGATGCCGTGTCGGGTCATCAGCGTGTCGTAAGGTGTGCTCAGATCGGCTAGCGTCTTGCTGCCGCCTATGACCAGGTTAGACATGGGACAGGAAATAAAACTGTTGTTGGGCTCGACCAGCAAGACACTGATTTTGTAGTCGGACAGCATGCGTATGTATTTGGCGGCCGTGGCGCCGCCATAGCCCCCGCCGATGACTATCACTTGTGTTTTGGCAGGCAAACTGGCTGCCGCCGCCCACAGTGATTGCATGGCCAGCGCTTGTGCGCCGCCAATGGCGAGTCCGGCTTGCAGCAGTTGTCTTCTTTTCATGGTCAGTCCTTAACGGGGAAGCGCAGCGAAATAGTCGGCCATGGAAGCTATTTGCGCTTCAGTCAAACCTTTGGTGATTTGGTGCATGATGGTGGCGGGGCGGCTGCCATCTTTGAAGGCTTGCATTTGCTGCACCATGTAGTCGCGCGGTAAGCCGGCAATCGAGGGAACAGCAGAGTCCTTGACTGCGCGGCCTTCACTGCCGTGACAGTTGGCGCACATGGCGGCATCGGTACGCGCGTGAAGCGCTTTAGATTCAGAGGTCTTGTCTTGGGCGAATGCCGCAAAACTCAGCAAGCCATACAACAGCCCGGCCAAAGTGACGGTGTGGAATCTGGAGTGCATAAAGTTCCCGGTGTGATTTTTAAAGTGTGGTTGACTTTAACTGTTTTAGAAAATTCATACCAATGCCAAAACCAAGGCTGAGTCTTCTAAATAAGCATAGACGGTTTCACCGGTTTTGATCTGTTCATCTTCGGCGAAACCAATCAGACTGATATGGGGTGCAATTTGCAGACTGATTTCAGTGGCCTTGGCGCGCGAATGGCGCGTGACTTTGCCTTGAGCCCTGTTGGCGCCTGGTTTTTCTAACTGCAGGCGAGAGATGCGGACCGCAGTGGCTTTGCATAAAAGCATGATTTGCATGCCTGGCACCAAGTCCAATAGCTGGGCACTTTCCTTGGTAATTTTAGCCACCCAAACCATGTCTTGACTGAGTTGCACTTTGACCCAAGCCAATGCGCCTAAAGTTTTGACCGCCATGACTTTGGCAATCAATTGGTTGCGCATGCTGGTGCGAAGCGCCAACGCCATGGAGGTTTGCGGCAGAGTGTTCTTGGCGTTGGCAGGAGCCATCTCCGCCAGCAGTTGCTTGCGCACAGTGCCCAGCTTTTGGGCGGCATCCAGCAATTGAACACCGGCGGGTGTCAACCGTGCACCGCCTCCGCCCGCACCACCTACGACTTTTTCAACCAAGGCCACACCGGACAAATTGCTCAAGGTATCAATCGCTTGCCAAGCGGCTTTGTAACTGACACCTGCTTGTCTGGCGGCTTGTGAAATAGAGCCGGCTTGCGACAGACTGCGCAATATGAGTAAGCGCTTGTCCGTGATGGCATGACCCAGCGCGTCTGGCAGCGGCGTATCGTTTTTTTTAGGGGACACAGCTTGAATCCGGGACTGTGATACATTCGCTATTCCAAAAAAGAATAGCGAAAACGCTTTGAAAAAAAGTCTTAGTCAATGTGTGTCAATGTCTTGGTAAAAAAACGAAATGAAATTTTTCACTGATATCCGCCGTTTGCTGCCGCCTGTTGCCATGATTCTAGGTCTGATCTCTGGCAACTCGTTATGGGCAGCAGATGAGGCAGATATTCAGCAAGCCATAGAGTATGTGAAAAAACAGGACAAGCAAGGCAGCGTCAAACCCAATGGTTTGGGTCTGGTGTCGGCGGACGGCGAAAACAGCATCAACTTGACCGGCTTGGTTCATTTCGATGCCCGTGCGGTTCAGTATGGCCTGCCCCATTTGAGCGACAAAGACAGCGCTTCTGTGGCGGATACGTTTGAATTCAGACGGGCGAGGTTGGGCGTGAATGGCACCATGTACGCCCATATCGATTACGAATTGATACTGAATGCAACAGGTACAGACACGAATGTGATGGACACTGGTTTTTTGAATTTCAACGCTAATAAGCAAGCGCAAATACGGGTGGGTCGGTTTAGACAGCCTTACTCGCTGGAGTCCATGACCAAAGATGCCAGCATTGACTTTCTGGAACGCTCGTATGGCGATCAATTGGGTCCAAATAAATTATTGGGCGCCATGGTCTGGGGAGAACCTGTGCCTGGCATGACCTACGGCTTGTCGCTGGCGCAGGCAGGCTTCAATGAGGTGACCAATTCAGACCAAATAGGTGGACTAGGAACCGGTCGCATCACCATTAATTTGGGTGAACTCGGCGGCATGAAATCACAAGTGCTGCACTTAGGAGCCAGCACTAACCGTGGCAATTACGACATCACGCCAACGACCAGCTTGGATACCGGTTCGTCTGCTTCAACCACCACGCGAGCCACATTGCTGACATACCGAACCGAATCGCGCGGCCTGTCCAATGCCTACCGGGTTCAACTCACCGGTGAATCGCTGTCTACCGCAGCCTATGGCGGCTCTGCCAACGATGTCGCCAGCGTCAGCAAAAATTTGAACAACCTAGAGTTTGCCTACGCCAACGGTTCTTTCAAATACCAAAGCGAATATTCCAAAATGAGCTTGAGCGCTAGCTCACCCACGACCACCAGTTTGAGCGCTTACAACACCTTGACTGTCAGCACATCAACCTATTACCATGAGTTGGTCTACAACCTCACCGGCGAGCAATGGACCGACGCCTACAAGGGAGGAGCATTCATTGGCGTCAAGCCTTTGTCTAACTATCGCTTTGGTCAAGGCGGCACCGGTGCTTGGCAAGTAGCCGTCAGGTATTCGCGCTACACCGCCAATTACCCGGGAATAGGAAGCAGCGCAGGCGGCACCACAGGGACTTTGATTTCTACCGGAGGTCGGGCAGAGAATGCAGAATCAGCCCATACAGTGACTTATGGATTGAACTGGTTGATCAACCCGAGTACCGCTGTGAAATTGAACTATGCCATGACGCACTTTGACCGGTCTGTGTATATCTTGAGTACCACCAATACCAGTACCGCCACGGTTGAGAATGTCATTTCTTTGCGCACTCAAATCAATTTTTAATCTGTTGAAATATTCATCATGAAAAAGTATTTCTCTGTTTGGATTGTTTCGATCATAATGGGCTTGATGCCACTGGCTCATTCGCAAAACGCCGCCGTGGTGCGCGTGGCAGCAGCGTCTGATTTGAAGTTTGCTTTGGAAGAATTATCCGCTCGGTATGAAAAGCAAACCGGTCAAAACATCACGCTGGTGTTTGGCTCTTCAGGGCAATTCACCACGCAAATACTGCAAGGCGCGCCATTTCAAATATTCATGTCGGCCGATGAAAATTTTGTCTACAAACTCTCGGATGCAGGCAAGACCGCCGACCGGGGCAAGGTGTATGCGATTGGCCGCATTGGCGTCTTCACACCCAAGGGATCACCCCTCAAAGCTGACGGCAGTTTGAAGGACTTAGCCGCCAGCTTGCAAGACGGGCGCTTGCAAAAACTGGCCATCGCCAACCCCGAGCATGCGCCCTATGGTGAACGCGCCAAACAGGTGTTGCAAAACGCCGGGTTATGGAGCGCAGTGCAAAGCAAATTGATTTTGGGCGAAAACATTTCGCATGCCGCGCAATTCACCTTGTCGGGTTCAGCGCAAGCCGGCATCATCGCGCAGTCTTTGGCCGTGGCACCTGCGTTCGCAGACAAAGGGCGGTTTGATTTGATTGATGCGAAAAACCACCAGCCCTTGATTCAGCGCATGGTGTTGATCAAACCCGTGTCGGCTGCTGCACAGTTGTTTTACGATTACCTCGGCAGTGCATCAGCGCAGGCGGTGCTGTCGCGGTATGGCTTTGCCATGCCTTGATTCACAGGAGAACATCATCGATTGGCAAGCGCTTTCATTGTCATTGCAACTCGCAGCGGTCACGCTGGCTTTGTTGTTGCCCCCCGGCATGCTGCTCGCACGTTGGTTGGCCTATACCGAGTTCAAGGGCAAATACCTGATTGAGGCTTTGGTGGTGTTGCCCTTGGTGTTGCCACCCACCGTGTTGGGCTATTACTTGTTGGTGTCATTCGGTGCGGCCTCACCCTTGGGTCAGTGGTTGTCACAGCAAGGCATCCAACTAGCGTTTCATTTCTCCGGCTTGGTTGTGGCCTCCGTGTTGTTCAATATTCCGTTTCTGGTGCAGCCTATTCAGCGTGCCTTTGAAGCCATTCCCGCCAACCTTGGTGAAGCCGCTGCCGTCAGCGGTTTGAACGCTTGGCGCATTTTCTGGCGCATAGAACTGCCGCTGGCCTGGCCGGGTGTGTTGTCGGCCATGGTGTTGACCTTTGTGCATACGCTGGGTGAGTTTGGTGTGGTGCTGATGATGGGCGGCAGCATTCCCGGTGAAACCAGAACCCTGGCTATTTCTATTTACGATCGTGTCCAGGCGTTTGATTTTGAATCTGCCGACCGCATGGCCTTGCTGCTGTTGCTGTTTTCGCTGCTGGCTGTGGCCGCATCCTTTTTTGCTACGGCAAGACTGGGCAGACGCAGATGAACACGCCACAAACCCTGGATCTGCAAGTCGATATTTCCCAAACCAACCCCATGCCTTTGCGCGGCAGTTTCAGTTGCGCCCCGGGGCAGATGCTGGCGCTGGTCGGTCCTTCGGGTGCCGGCAAAACCTCCATGCTGAGGGTGTTGGCCGGCTTGCTGCAACCTGAGAATGCCAAAGTCAGTGTTGGTAGCCACACCTGGTGCGATACCGCGCAAGGCTTACACATTCCGCCGCAACAGAGACGCGTTGGCCTTGTGTTCCAAAACTATGCCTTGATGCCGCACATGAACGCGGTTGACAACGTGGCCTTGGCGATATTGCACCTGCCAAGCGCGCAGCGCTTGCAGAAGGCGCGCGACTGGTTGCAGCGCATGGGCTTGACGCCCGAGCAACAACAGCGTTTACCGGCCTTGTTATCTGGCGGTCAACAACAGCGCGTGGCGCTGGCGCGTGCATTGGCGCGGCAACCGCGTCTTTTGTTAATGGATGAGCCGTTTTCTGCGGTGGACCAAATGAGCCGTCGCAGTTTGTACGGCTTGATCGCCGACTTGCGCCGCGATTTGCATATTCCTATTGTGCTGGTGACGCATGACTTGAACGAAGCGCGGCAACTCGCCGACAAGCTGGTGGTGATGGACGCAGGCGAGGTATTGCAAGAGGGCACACCGGCGCATATTTACCGCTCGCCGCGCAACGCGCGGGTAGCCGATCTGGTCGGTATACCAAATCGCTTTCACGGACGCTGGCTTGGCAGCCGCGGGCCACATGCTTTGCCTGAGGGCTTCGCCTGGCTGGAGTGGTTGCCGCATGCTGAAGCAAAAAGCGGGCTTGCGCTGGTGGTCAAGGACAAAGGCCGTTTAAAAACATGGGGTCAGCCCGTGACCTGGGTGATTCAAGGCGATGGCTTTCACGTCAATCCCTCATTGACGGACGATGCGACAACTGACAATCAGCGGCTTGTGTTGCACGTTCATGTCAGCGCATTGCGAAGCCTTGGTGAAATCTCGCTGGCCTCATTGACGTTGGCTGAACCAGCCGGTACGCAGTTGCAATTGACGCTGTCAGGCACGCAACGTCAAAACGTACAAACCGGCCAACAACTCACGGTCAGCATGGACTGTCGCTGGATACACGTGATGCCGGTTCGTCGTTGAGTGGCCTGTCAGCAGCCTTCTTTTATTTCAATGTGTATTCGTAACTCAGGTGCAACACATAGCTCGCCGGGCTTTTGCCGTAGACAGGCAAATAGGAAAGACGCAAGCCTTGTTGCGAACCGAAGCCGTGTTTGAAACTCAACGCACCCATGGGCGCGTATTCATAAGGCATCTCCTGGGTGTAATAACCCGTGGCCACACTACCCATTAAAGAGACGGAATCCACCACCGGGTTGACCGGCAAATCCCATTCCCAGGCGTAGCCCAGGTAAAAAGTGTTGCGGTTCAAACTGTTGTCGTAAAAACCACCGGTGATTCCTTTGTGAACAAAGTACAGACCGTAGTTGTGATTGTTAAAGTCGCCGCCATCGTGATAACTCGGGCCGTGTATGCCGAAGTAATTGTTGTCTGCATGTGCCGGCATTTGCGCCAAGCCTGCAAGACTGATGAAAAGCGTTGATGCAAGTGTGTGGATACTTGCACGGCTTGTGGAAAAACGGCGGCGTAAAAAAACTGCGAAGGTGCTTGGCATGTCAATCTCCAGTGAACATGCCAAGCTTTAAGCAAGATAAAGTCCCGCCAATTGACGGTTTTTTCACAGCTGCTTGCGAAAGAAATCAGTTCGCGGTGCGCATCAGTAGCAAAGCATTCATTGAGACGCAGACCGTTTTTAGAAAACGGAAACAGATTCAGAAAATAATGGCACTCAGCCCTAGGAACACCGCTTGACGGTGTAATGTGTCAAACCTTAATCAGCGCAAAACTGCCGGTTGAAGCGATGCGCGGTGCAAGCTCAGGGATTGCGCGACGAGTTCAGTGAGTTCGCCGGTATGGCCAGCATCTATGCCTTCAAACAATTGGAGTCGCATGCGCGGTTCCCAGAACTTGCGTATGTGGGTGGCGATGCCTTCCATGGCTTCGTTTCGGTCCGGGTAGGCTGAAAAAAACTCGCCGATTTGGTTGGCCATGTGAACCAGGTTATGGATGTCCATGTGTGTCTGTCTCTTTGGATTTGATGGGAACAGTGGTTAAAAACCGTTCGGGGTAGCTGTAAGCAGTGAAGCTGTCGCCGCGGACCTGACCGGCGAGCAGCAGGTTGTGGGTAAGCGCTATCTCAACGGCCAGACGTGTTGGCGCTGACACAGCAGTCAGAGCGCCTGCGCCGGATTGGATGGTTTTTTGCACCATCTCAAAACTGGCGCGGCTGGTGATACAGATAAATCCTTGCGTTGCTTGGATGCCTGCTTTGGACATGGCGCCTATCAGTTTGTCCAAGGCGTTGTGACGACCGACATCTTCACGCACTGTTTGAATGACTCCGTTCATATCAGACCAAGCGGCGGCGTGGGTGGCGCCGGTTTGCAATTTCAACGGTTGCAGTGCGCGCAAGCCTGCGTGCGCGCGTTGCATGGCTTGGACATCAAGCTGCACCTCAGGGGCTTGCGACAGTTTCAGTTTGACCTGATCAAGGCTGTCGGTACCGCACAAGCCGCAACCGGTGCGCCCGGCCATGCTGCGCTTGCGTTCTTTCAAACGTACTTCGCATTGGGCGGCTATATCAATTTGTAGTTCAATGCCTTGCGCTTGTTGGATGACTTCAACACCATACAGTTGCGAGGCTTGGTCAATCAAACCTTCACTGAGCGCAAAACCAAGGGCAAAGTCTTCCAAGTGCAAAGGCGTGGCCATCATCACGGCATGTGAGATGCCGTTGAACACCAAGGCCACTGGCAGCTCTTCAGCCAGATGTGCTCTTGATGCCAATTGCATGTTCACTTGCCGACCACCTCAAAGCTTTCGGCTTGCGCTTTGGCCAGCAAATCCAACTGTGTTTTGTTGAAACGCTGGTAGTTTTGTTGCCACTCAGAAGGTTGGCTCACCGCCACCACTTGCACCGCAGTCACTTTGTACTCTGGGCAGTTGGTCGCCCAGTCGGATGCATCTGTGGTGATCACGTTGGCACCGGACTCGGGGAAGTGGAAGGTGGTGTAGACCACACCGGCTTGCATGGCCTCGGTCACCCGGGCACGCAACACCGTGCGTCCAGAGCGGCTTTCAATGCCAACCCAGTCACGGTCTTTGATGCCGCGCTCTTCAGCATCATGCGGGTGAATGTCCAAGCGATCTTCATCGTGCCACTGGTTGTTGTCGGTGCGGCGAGTTTGCGCGCCCACGTTGTATTGCGACAAGATGCGACCCGTGGTCAGCAGCAACGGGAATTTACGCGTGACTTTTTCTTCAGACGCCACGTATTGTGTGGGGAAGAACTTGCCTTTGCCGCGCACAAAACCACTGACGTGCATGATGTCAATGCCTGCGTCTGCGGTGTCCGCATTGCAAGGCCATTGCAAGCTGGTGTGCTGATCGATCTTCTCGTAGCTGACACCGGCAAAGCTTGGTGTGAGCGCCGCAATTTCTTTCATGATGTCTTGCGGATGCGCATAGTGCATGTCGTAGCCCAGCGCTTTCGCCAGTTTGACAGTGACTTCCCAGTCAGCCAGGCCCGCCATCGGCGGCATGGCTTGACGCACGCGAGAAATGCGGCGCTCGGCGTTTGTGAAGGTGCCGTCTTTTTCCAAGAAAGAGGAACCCGGCAAAAACACATGCGCGTATTTGGCGGTTTCGTTCAGGAAAATGTCTTGCACCACGATGCATTCCATGGCGGACAAAGCGGCGGCCACGTGTTGTGTGTCCGGGTCGGATTGCACGATGTCTTCGCCTTGGCAATAAAGCCCAAGGAAAGAGCCGTCCATGGCCGCATCAAACATATTGGGAATACGCAAACCCGGTTCGGGGTTGAGTGTCACGCCCCAAGCGCCTTCAAACAGAGTGCGCGTGGTGGTGTCAGAGATATGGCGGTAGCCGGGCAACTCGTGCGGGAAACTGCCCATGTCGCAAGCGCCTTGCACATTGTTTTGGCCACGCAAGGGGTTGACGCCCACACCTTCGCGTCCGACCATGCCGCAAGCCATGGACAAATTGGCAATGCCCATGACCATGGTCGTACCTTGTGAATGCTCGGTCACACCCAGGCCGTAGTAAATCGCTGAATTTGGACCTGCTGCATACATGCGGGCAGCGGCGCGCACTTCAGCGGCAGGAACACCCGTGACGCTCTCAAAAGCCTCGGGTGAATTTTCGTGCTTGGAGACAAACTCGCACCATTCGTTAAAGCTCTTGTCGTCACAACGGTTCGCCACATAGTCTTTGGCTACCAAACCTTCGGTGACCACCACGTGTGCCAGTGAGTTGATGAGCGCAACGTTGGTGCCGGGCTTCAAGGCCAAATGGTGTTGCGCTTTGACGTGCGGGCTGCTGACCAGATCAATCTTGCGCGGGTCAGCGACGATGAGTTTGGCGCCATCGCGCAGACGGCGTTTCATGCGGGACGCAAACACAGGGTGTGCATCCGTGGGGTTGGCGCCGATGACCAGCAACACATCGGCGTGCTCCACCGATTTGAAGGTTTGTGTACCGGCTGATGTGCCAAAGGTTTGTCCCAAACCATAGCCGGTGGGTGAATGACAAACGCGCGCACAAGTGTCGACGTTGTTGGTGCCAAACGCGGCGCGCACCAGTTTTTGCACCAGATAAGTTTCTTCGTTGGTGCAACGCGAGGAAGTGATACCACCGATCGAGTCTTTGCCGTGTTTGGCTTGGATGCGTTTGAACTCGGAGGCCGCATGGTTGAAGGCTTCGTCCCAGCTGACTTCTTGCCATGGGTCGGTGATCTTGGCGCGAATCATCGGCTTGGTGATGCGGTCTTGATGCGTGGCATAGCCCCAAGCGAAACGGCCTTTCACACATGAATGGCCTTCGTTGGCTTTGCCGTCTTTCCAAGGCACCATGCGCACCACGGTATTACCCTTCATCTCGGCTTTGAAGCCGCAACCCACACCGCAATAAGCGCAAGTGGTGATCAGGCTGTGTTCGGGTTGGCCCAGTTCAATGATGGATTTTTCTTGCAGTGTGGCGGTGGGACAAGCCTCGACGCACGCACCGCAGGACACGCATTCGCTGTCCATGAACGGCTGGTCTTGTCCAGCTGATACGCGGCTCTCAAAGCCCCGACCTGAAATGGTCAATGCAAACGTGCCTTGGGTTTCTTCGCAGGCGCGCACGCAGCGGTTGCACACAATGCATTTGCTCGGGTCGTAGGTGAAGTAAGGATTGGATTCGTCCTTTTGCATGTCGCAATGGTGGTCGCCTGCTTGCGCGCCCACGCCGTAGCGCACATTGCGCAAGCCCGTCACGCCCGCCATGTCTTGCAATTCGCAGTTGCCGTTGGCGCTGCATGTGAGGCAATCCAGCGGGTGGTCGGAGATGTACAACTCCATCACGCCTTTGCGCAGGTCTTGCAACTTCGGGGTTTGGGTGCGCACCACCATGCCGTTTTCTGCGGGTGTGGTGCAAGAGGCTGGGTAACCTTTGCGTCCATCGATCTCCACCAAACACAAGCGGCAAGAACCGAAGGGCTCTAGGCTGTCGGTCGCGCACAACTTGGGCACTTGTATGCCGGCGTCAACCGCCGCACGCATGAGCGAAGTGCCTTTGGGTACGCTGACCTCGTAGCCGTCGATATGTAGACTGACGGTTTCTTCAGAGGTGCGCGCAGGTGTGCCATGGTCGCGTTCTTGTTTGAGGTACATCAACATGGTGGACTTTCTTAAGATGCTGTGGATTCGGCTTTTTCCAGACCGAAATCAGCGGGGTAATGTTTGAGTGCTGACAACACCGGGTAAGGTGTCATGCCGCCCATGGCGCACAGGCTGCCGTGCAACATGGTGTCGCACAAATCGCGCAGCAAATGCACTTGTTGTTCTTTGTTGGATGCAGTGGCGATTCGGTCAATGGTTTCCACGCCGCGCGTGGAACCGATGCGGCACGGCGTGCATTTGCCGCAGCTCTCGAGCGCACAAAACTCCATGGCGTAACGCGCGAGTTTGGCCATATTCGCCGTGTCGTCGTGCACCACGATACCGCCGTGACCGACCACCAAACCGAGTGCTGCATAGGCCTCATAGTCCAAGGGCACATCCCATTGCGACTCGGGCACATACGCACCCAGCGGCCCGCCGACTTGCACCGCTTTGATCGGGCGACCACTGCGACTGCCACCACCGAAATCAAACAGCAACTCGCGCAATGTCAGACCGAATGCGCGTTCAACCAAGCCGCCATGTTGGATGTTGCCGGTGATTTGAAACGGCAGCGTGCCGGTGGAGCGACCCATGCCGAAGTCTTTGTAAAACGCCGCACCTTTGGCCATGATGATGGGCACAGTCGCCAACGTGATTACGTTGTTGATGACTGTGGGTTGACCGAACAAACCCTCAATGGCAGGCAAGGGCGGCTTGGCGCGAACGATGCCGCGTTTGCCTTCAATGCTCTCGAGCATGGCGGTTTCTTCACCACACACGTAGGAGCCAGCAGCTTTGCGCACATGCAAATGAAATGCTTTGCCGCTGCCCAGCACGTTGTCGCCCAGATAGCCTGCGGCTTGCGCCAGACTGATGGCGGTGGTCATGGTGGCAATGGCGTGCGGGTATTCGGAACGGATGTAGATGTAACCCTCTGTGGCACCGACCGCCACACCGGCGATGGCCATGCCTTCGATCAGCATGTAGGGGTCACCTTCCATGGTCATGCGGTCGGAGAAGGTGCCCGAGTCGCCTTCGTCGGCATTGCACACCACGTATTTTTGCGCGGCTGTGGTGGCACGCACAGTGCGCCATTTGATGCCTGCCGGAAACGCCGCACCGCCGCGCCCGCGCAAGCCCGAATCCAACACGTTTTGCACCACTTGCGCGCCGTCGATAGCCACGGTTTTTTGCAGCCCGACCCAGCCGCCATGCGCAGCGTAATCATCCAAAGACAAGGGACGCGTGATGCCCATGCGGGCAAAGGTCAGGCGTTGTTGTTTGGCGAGATAAGCGATGTCATTTGTCAAGCCGAGTGACAAAGCGTGCGAGCCGCCATTCAAAAAACCGGCTTCAAACAAAGAGGGCACGTCTTCAAAAGTCACCGGTCCGTAAGCCATGCGGCCTTTGGCAGTCACCACTTCAACAAGAGGTTCCAGCCAGAACATGCCACGCGAACTGTTGCGTTGCACATCAATAGCAATACCGCGCGCTGTGGCTTCTTTGTGCAAAGCGTCAACGACTTCGTTCGCGCCGGCAGCCAAGGCCGCGCTGTCGCAAGGAATAAATACCGTGGTCATGAGGCACTCCCAATGTCGGCCACCAGACGCGCCATGCGTGTCTTATTCATGCGTGCATACAGTTTGTCGTCAATTTGCACCGCAGGCGATGAAGCGCACAAGCCCAGGCAATACGCCGGCTCCAAAGAGAAGCGGCCATCGGCACTGGTTTCATGCAATTTGCAACCCAGCAAGGCTTCGGTTTGCGCCAACAGTTCTTCGCTGCCGCAGGACTGACAAGCCTCGGCGCGGCACACTTGAACCACGTGTTTGCCGGGAACTTTGCTGCGGAAAAAATGGTAGTAGGTGATGACGCCATGCACCTCTGCGCGTGAGAGGTTCATGGCCTCGGCCACCATGGGAACGGCGCTGGCTGGAATAAACCCCAAAGCCTCTTGTACCGCGTGCAACAAGGGCATCAGCCCGCCCGGCATGTCTTTGAATTCAGGCAACAGGCGGCTGACGGTCAACAGTTCAGGGGCTTCAAGAGGTTTATTCATTGGCGTTATCAGTTAAAAAATTTGCCCACACTTTGCAAGGTGCGGTAGATGCCCCATACCAACGGGATGCCCACTGCTGTCCAAGCCAATGCCACCCACATCGGATTGGAATGAACCAAACCACCCTGGGCACTGCCAACTTCAGATGCGCTGGCTTTTTCATGCGCGAGTTTTTTCTCGATAGCCAGTTCTTCAGGCGTCATGAAATGTTTGGCATTCACCGGGCGAATCATCAGGTTGGCGATCAAACCGACCACCAGCATGCCGACCAAAATAAACATGGTTTGGTTGTAGACCTGTTCGCGCGGTATGCCTAAACCCAACTGGTAGTCACGCATGTAATTGACCACCACGGGGCCCAAGATGCCCGCAGTCGCCCACGCAGTCAACAAACGGCCATGGATGGCGCCGACCATCTGCGTGCCGAACAAATCAGCTAGGTAAGCGGGCACCGTGGCGAAACCACCGCCGTACATGCTCAAGATGATGCAAAACGCAGCGACAAACAGCAGTTTGTTACCCGCCATGGCGCTGGCCGGCACAGAAGCGTAGAGCGCGCCACCCAACACAAAGAAGATGATGTAGGTGAGTTTGCGGCCCAGTTTGTCTGACAAACTGGCCCACACAAAACGACCGCCGATGTTGAACAAGCTGAGCAAAGCAGTGAAACCTGCAGCGACACCAGCGATCAGTGTCAATTGCGTTTTGTCCAAGTCACCGAACTTGGTGTCCAAGCCAATCAAGCTGCCGCCAAATACCTCTTGCAACATCGGACTGGCCATGCCAATCACGCCAATACCAGCGGACACATTCATGCACAACACCACCCACACCATCCAGAACTGGGGTATGCCCCAGACCTTGCTGACATGAACGTGGTTTTGCGTGATCATGGTGTTGCTGGCTTGTTGCGCAGGTGGTGTCCAACCGGCGGGTTTCCAACCGGTGGCAGGTACGCGGTAACCCAAGGCACCGGCCATCATGAAGACGAAATAGACCAAAGCCATGCAGACAAAGGTCTGCCAGACGCCGACTTCAAGGTCAGTGGCAAAGTGCTTCATCAACTCTGCAGCCAAGGGCGAGCCGATCATGGCACCGCCACCAAAACCCATGATGGCCATGCCGGTGGCCATGCCACGGCGGTCCGGGAACCATTTGATCAAGGTGCTAACGGGCGAGATGTAACCCAGACCAAGGCCGATACCCCCTATGACACCGGAGCCGAGCAGCATCAACCAAAACTGGTGGGTGTACACCCCCAAGGCTGCAATCAACATGCCGCCGCACCAGCACAACGCACTGACTACGCCTGCTTTGCGCGGCCCTGCACGTTCAAGCCAACCGCCCCACAGTGCCGCAGAGCTTCCCAGCAACACAAAAAACAAGGTGTACATCCAACCCAGCGTGGAGACTTTCCAGTCGCAGGTGGTGATGAACAATTCCTGAAAGAAACCGATATCCGGACCGCATTTGATGGCGTCTTTGATGCCTAGCGCTTTGGATAAGGGCAACCAAAAAACGGAAAACCCGTATGCCATGCCGATGCACAAGTGGATGGCCAAAGCAGCCGGTGGAACCAGCCAGCGGTTAAAACCTTCGCCCGCAATGATGCGTTCCTTAGAAAGAAAACCGGGGGTGCCTGAAGCTTCTGTGGTTGAGCTCATGGTGTCTCCATTTTTTGGGTTGGGAAATTTGTCAACATGCGACTTTAACGTATGCTTTCCCAGCACATGAAAGTCTAGGGTAAGCACTGACTGGCCGCAATATGATGATCGGTGTCAGTTATGATCGCTTTATGACACACAACTAATATGCTTTCAAAAGCCTATTTAGACGCATGCACAAAGTTTCCATCAAGCCGCAGTGGACCATCAGCGACGCTGGCGGGCAAAACCTGACCCCCAGGCTGCTGGAATTGCTGGCCGAAGTGCAAAGCCACGGCAGTTTGTCCGGCTCGTGTAAAAAAACCGGTGCCTCGTACCGACACGCTTGGAGCCTAATAAGACAAGGCGAGGCGCAGCTGGGCATGGCCTTATTGAACATGGAGCGCGGCAAGGGCTCTACCCTGACGCCCTTGGCGGAAAAACTGGTTTGGGCAGGTCATCGCATCAATGCGCGCCTGACGCCCATGCTCGAGTCGCTGGCTTCTGAGTTGGAAGGTGAGATCGGCAGGGTGCTTTTAAACAGCAAAGAGGCCTTGCGGGTGCATGCCAGCCACGGTTTTGCCGTGGAAAAAATGATAGAAAACTTGACACTCTCTGGCATGCGGGTGGAGCGCAAATACGTTGGCAGTACCGAGGCCGTGGCCTCGCTGCACGAAGGCGCGTGTGAAATCGCCGGGTTCCATATTCCGCAAGGCGAGTTTGAGGAAGTCGCATTCAAGCACTATGCGCGCTGGCTGGTTCCCAAACAAAACCGCATCATTCATGTGGCCACGCGCCGCCAGGGTTTCATGGTGGCCAAAGGCAATCCGCACAAAATTTACGAGGTCAGCGACCTCACGCACAAAGGTTTGCGCTTCGTTAATCGCCAGCCCAGCAGCGGCACCCGGTTTTTGCTGGAATGTTTTTTGAAAAAAGCGCATGTCAGTCCGTCTCAAATTTCGGGTTATGAGCAGGCCGAGTTCACCCACGCGGCGGTGGCTGCTTACGTGGCCAGCGGCATGGCGGATGTGGGCTTTGGGGTCGAAACTCCTGCAAGGCGTTTCAAGCTGGAGTTTTTACCTTTAGCCACAGAGCGTTATTTTTTGTTGTGCAATCAGGGCGATCTGGAGAAACCGCATCTAAAAGCCGTATTAAAAATATTGAACAGCGACGAGTTCCAGTTTGCGGTCAACCAGTTGCCCGGGTACACGGCGGCGCATTGCGGTCAGGTTTCCACCATTGCGGATGCATTTCCGGAATTGGCTATCAGCAAGAAATATTGAATGTGTGGTGCCCCCGACAGGAATCGAACCTGTATCACTCCCTTAGGAGGGGAGAGTTCTATCCATTGAACTACGGTGGCTGTGCAGGTAGTTTAAGGTGCGCCTGTGTAACGCACGGATATTGGTGTGCTTGCTCAACATCCGGATGGCATCTTCCAGCCATTTAAGCGTCAGCGGAAATATTCGCTTGCTGACCAACGCTTTGAAGCTTTCTTCGTGCTGATAGTCATTAGGATTTACGATAAATCCTAATTTCATTATTTATTTAATTGAATATCTTACTTGTCTCTAGGTATATTGATTCTTTGAAAAACTATATATATTTCCAGGAAACTTAGTTCCAAGTTTAACATATTCAAAAGCAGATTCAATTGTGTTTTCATGAATCAAACCTGCTTCATGAGCACATTTATGAACATAATTTTTACCATGTTTAAATTGCATTCCATTTAATGTAAAAATAGAGAAACTTTCGGAGTTTTCGTCTAAATTTAAGTCAAAGCATAGGACGCCATTATTATTTAGAATCCTAGCTGTCTGCACAAGCAATTCTTCAAGTTTGGAGAAATATATAAAAACACTTGAAGCAATAACTATATCGTAATGGCTTGAATGGCATTCGTTTAAATATTGCAATATATCTATTTCAATAAGCTCATCATATATTTTTTTTTGGCGTGCTAATTCAATCATGCTTGATGATAGATCAACACCACACAAATATTTTGACTCCT
>CAMBSK010000020.1 GCA_945870575.1 Bordetella parapertussis
AAGGCAAAGAGATGGTGATGCCTGGTGACAACGTGTCGATCACGGTCAAGCTGATCCACCCGATTGCGATGGAAGAAGGTTTGCGCTTCGCCATCCGCGAAGGCGGCAAAACCGTCGGTGCCGGTGTGGTTGCCAAAATCATCGCTTAAGGAATCAGCATGTCAACCAAACAAAAAATCCGCATCCGCCTCAAAGCATTTGATTACAAACTGATCGACCAGTCTGCCGCTGAAATCGTGGACACCGCCAAGCGCACCGGCGCCATCGTCAAAGGCCCCGTGCCATTGCCGACACGCATGAAGCGTTTTGACATTCTGCGTTCACCGCACGTCAACAAATCCAGCCGTGACCAGTTGGAAATTCGTACGCACCAGCGTTTGATGGACATCGTGGATCCGACCGACAAAACCGTTGATGCTTTGATGAAGCTCGATTTGCCTGCCGGCGTCGACGTCGAAATCAAACTGCAATAAAACCAGCCGCCGCCCTCAAGCGGGGCGGCGCAGTAGGAAAATTAGCCGGAAATCCGCACAAGCGGAAAAATTTCAGCTAGAATGTAAGGCTTCGCACAAAATGTGCAAAGAAATTATCAACCTTCTTTCATACACCAAACGCAGTTGCCAATTGAAGTGACAGCGGTGAAAGTTTTGGAGAAAAACATGAGTCAAAGCAATCGACTGGGATTGCTGGGCCGCAAGGTGGGCATGATGCGTCTGTTCACTGATGATGGGGACGCAGTGCCTGTCACAGTGGTAGATGTATCCAACAACCGAGTGACCCAGGTCAAGACCCAGGAAAATGACGGCTACGTTGCCTTGCAGGTGACGTTTGGTTTGCGAAAAGCTTCGCGCGTCACCAAGCCGCAGGCCGGTCACATGGCCAAAGCCGGCGTACAGTCCGGCGAAATCACCCAGGAATTCCGCGTCACCGCAGAAACCGCAGCGCAATACCCAGCCGGTACCTCGGTCCCACCTTCTGCCATTTTCACTGTCGGTGAAAAAGTGGACGTACAAGGTACTTCCATTGGTAAAGGTTTCGCAGGCACCATCAAGCGCCACAATTTCCGTTCACAACGCGCGTCTCACGGTAATAGCCGTTCGCACAATGTGCCCGGTTCTATTTCCATGGCGCAGGATCCCGGCCGTGTGTTTCCAGGCAAAAAAATGTCTGGCCATATGGGCGACGAGACCGTCACCACCCAAAATCTGGACGTGATCCGCATTGATGAAGCGCGTCAACTGTTGCTGATCAAGGGCGCTGTGCCCGGATCCGCCGGTGGTTTTGTTACGGTGCGTCACGCCATCAAATCCAAGGGAGCCAACTGATGCAAATCGAACTCCTGAATGACCAGGGCCAGGCGTCTGCCAAATTTGATGCGCCTGAAACTCTGTTCGGCCGCGCATACAACGAAGACCTGGTACACCAGATTGTGGTGGCCTACCAGGCCAACGCGCGACAAGGCACACGTGCACAAAAAGACCGTGAACAGGTCAAGCACTCAACCAAAAAGCCGTTCAAGCAAAAAGGCACAGGCCGCGCCCGTGCCGGTATGACTTCTTCCCCCATTTGGCGTGGCGGCGGTCGTGCCTTCCCGAACAGCCCGGAAGAAAATTTCACACAAAAAATCAACAAGAAGATGTACCGAGCCGGTATGGCCGCCATCTTCTCCCAGTTGGTGCGTGAAGGCCGTCTGGCTGTGGTGGATTCGCTCAAAATCGAAGCCCCCAAAACCAAACTGCTGGCTTCCAAACTTAAAGCTATGAATCTTCAATCCGTGCTGGTCATCTCCGAAGAAGTAGATGACAACTTGTATTTCGCGTCGCGCAACCTGGCCAATGTGCTGGTTGTCGAACCGCGTTACGCAGACCCGGTATCGTTGGTGCATTACAAAAAGGTGCTGGTCACCAAAGGCGCCATCGACAAACTCAAGGAGATGTTCGCATGAGCACCCCGAAATTTGACGAAGGCCGTTTGATGGCCGTGCTCGTGGCGCCCATCGTGTCTGAAAAAGCCACCATGGTTGCCGAAAATTCCAATGCAGTCACTTTCAAAGTGCTGCAAAACGCCACCAAGCCCGAAATCAAGGCCGCTGTTGAACTCATGTTCAAGGTCGAGGTCAAAGGCGTTTCCGTGGTCAATATCAAAGGCAAAACCAAGCGTTTCGGCCGTTCTGTAGGTCGCCGCGACAACATTCGCAAAGCCTATGTGACGCTCAAGCCCGGTCAAGAGCTGAACCTGTCTGGAGAGGTGGCTTAATCATGGCAGTCATCAAAATGAAACCCACCTCCCCCGGTCAACGGGGTGTGGTCAAGGTCACGCGTGACCATTTGTTCAAAGGCCCGGGTTATGCGCCGTTGCTGGAACCTCAGTTCCAACACGCCGGTCGCAATAACAATGGCCACATCACTGTTCGCCACAAAGGCGGCGGTCACAAGCACCATTACCGCGTTGTCGACTTCCGTCGTATGAAAGACGGCATTCCCGGCAAGGTCGAGCGTATTGAATACGACCCGAACCGTACGGCTCACATTGCCTTGATCTGTTACGCCGATGGCGAGCGCACTTACATCATCGCCCCGCGCGGTCTGGAAGTCGGTGCCACCATTCACAGCGGTGCAGAAGCGCCCATCCGCGCTGGCAACACGCTGCCGATCCGCAATATTCCAGTGGGTTCAACCATTCACTGCATCGAATTGCGTCCCGGTAAAGGCGCGCAAATCGCCCGTTCGGCTGGCACCTCTGCCACCTTGCTGGCGCGTGAAGGCACTTACGCCCAGGTGCGTATGCGCTCAGGTGAAGTCCGCAAAATCCATATCGAATGCCGCGCCACCATCGGTGAAGTGGCCAACGAAGAGCACAGCTTGCGTCAATTGGGCAAAGCCGGTGTCAAACGTTGGATGGGTATCCGCCCGACCGTTCGCGGTGTGGCCATGAACCCGGTTGATCACCCGCACGGTGGTGGCGAAGGCCGTACCGGCGAAGGCCGCGCGCCTGTGGATCCATGGGGCAATCTGACCAAGGGCTATCGCACCCGCAATAACAAGCGTACCCAGGTCATGATCGTTTCACGTCGCAAGAAATAAGGGTTAACACATGACACGCTCACTCAAAAAAGGCCCGTTCGTTGACCACCATTTGCTGGCCAAAACGGAAAAAGCCGTCGCCAACAAAGACAAAAAACCGATCAAAACCTGGTCGCGCCGTTCAATGATCCTGCCCGATTTCATCGGCCTGACCATTGCGGTCCACAACGGCAAGCAACACGTGCCGGTCTATATCACCGACCAGATGGTGGGTCACAAGTTGGGCGAATTCGCGCTGACTCGGACCTTCAAAGGCCATCCGGCTGATAAAAAAGTTCAGAAGAAGTAAGGAGCAGCTATGGAAACACGTGCAGTCCTGCGAGGTGTGCGCTTATCGGTCGACAAAGGCCGGTTGGTGGCAGACTTGATTCGCGGCAAAAAAGTGGACCAGGCCCTCAACATCCTGACTTTCACCCAGAAAAAAGCAGCTGGTATCGTTAAAAAAGTGCTGGAGTCGGCGATTGCCAATGCCGAGCACAACGACGGTGCTGACATTGACGAATTGCGCGTCAAAACCATTTACGTGGAACAAGGCGCAACGCTCAAACGTTTCACTGCACGCGCCAAAGGCCGTGGCAACAGCATCAGCAAGCCCACGTGCCATGTGTACGTGACGGTCGGCAACTGAAAGGTCTAGGAAGATATGGGACAAAAAATACACCCCACCGGTTTCCGCCTGTCGGTCAGCCGCAACTGGGCCAGCCGCTGGTATGCCAGCAACAAAGACTTTGCCGGCATGCTGGCAGAAGACATCAAAGTGCGCGAGTACCTCAAGGTCAAACTCAAAAATGCTGCGGTTTCACGCATTCTGATTGAGCGTCCTGCCAAAAATGCCCGCATCACCATTTTTTCCGCACGCCCAGGCGTGGTCATCGGTAAAAAAGGCGAGGACATTGAAAACCTCAAGA
Organism: Bordetella parapertussis; assembly: GCA_945870575.1. Classification (GTDB taxonomy): domain Bacteria; phylum Pseudomonadota; class Gammaproteobacteria; order Burkholderiales; family Burkholderiaceae_C; genus Limnohabitans. Next base: position 3,992 of record CAMBSK010000020.1, read on the forward strand.
AAGAACTCGCAGCCCGCTTGGGCGTGCCGGTGGCAGTCAACATCGAAGAAGTGCGCAAGCCCGAAATCGATGCACAACTGATCGCCGACAGCATCACCCAGCAGTTGGAAAAGCGGATCATGTTCCGCCGCGCTATGAAGCGCGCCATGCAAAACGCCATGCGTCTGGGTGCCCAAGGCATCAAGATCATGTCTGCAGGTCGTTTGAACGGTATCGAGATCGCGCGTACCGAGTGGTACCGCGAAGGCCGTGTGCCACTTCATACATTGCGTGCCGATATCGACTACGCAACCTCTGAAGCCAAGACAACCTACGGCATCATCGGCGTCAAAGTGTGGGTTTACAAAGGCGACACACTCGGACGCAATGACGCACCTGCCGCGCAGGAACCCCGTTCTGATGAAGAACGTCGTCCACGCGGCCCGCGCCATGACGCACGTCCGGGCGGAGACCGTCCGCCTGCACGCGGCGCCCGTCGTCCCACAGGAACCAATGCCGCACCGGCTGATGGCAGCGATAAACCCGCTGACGCCACCGATGCTCCCAAAACCACCGTCAAGCGCGTTCGTAAGATCACCGCGCCCGCATCCACTGGCACGGCTGCGGACGGACAAGGAGAATAAGCATGCTGCAACCAGCGCGCCGTAAATACCGCAAGGAACAAAAAGGTCGCAACACCGGCATCGCCACCCGTGGCAATACGGTGGCGTTCGGCGACTTCGGCTTGAAATCCACCGACCGCGGCCGTTTGACCGCGCGTCAAATCGAATCTGCACGTCGTGCCATTTCCCGTCACGTCAAACGTGGCGGCCGTATCTGGATCCGTATTTTTCCGGACAAGCCGATTTCACAAAAACCTGCCGAAGTCCGTATGGGTAACGGCAAGGGCAATCCTGAGTACTACGTGGCTGAAATTCAGCCCGGCAAAGTGCTTTATGAAATCGTCGGTGTGCCCGAAGAACTCGCGCGTGAAGCTTTCCGTTTGGCGGCTGCCAAACTGCCTTTGCGCACCACCTTTGTGTCCCGCCTCATCGGCCAATGATTCAGGAGCTGAAACATGAAAACATCTGAATTACGCCAAAAAGACGCCGCCGGTCTCGACACTGAGATCAAGGAATTGCAAAAAGCCCATTTCAATATGCGCATGCAAAAAGCCACGCAACAACTCACCAACACTTCACAAATGAAGGTGACACGCCGCGCTATTGCCCGCGCCAAAACCATACAGGCTGAACAAGCCGCTGCACAGGAGTGAACATGACTGAAGCCAAAACATCACTCAAACGCACTCTCATCGGCAAGGTCGTCAGCGCCAAGCGCGCCAAAACTGTCACTGTGCTGGTCGAGCGTCGTGTCAAACACGCGCTCTATGGCAAGATCGTTGGCAAGTCCAGCAAATACCATGCGCATGATGAAACCGGTCAGTACCACCTCGGCGACGTGATCGAGATCACTGAAAGCCGTCCGATTTCTAAAACCAAGAACTGGGTTGCCACACGCCTGGTTGAAAAAGCACCCGCGGTTTGAATTGAATTCGCTTTCGCGCTAACAAGGTTCGACCAAATGGCCCACAATTGTGGGTCATTTGTTTTTAAAAGGAGCATTACCATGATTAAAGTCGGCGATACCATTCCAAACACCACCTTGATGGAATATTCAGAGGTAGACGGCGAAGGCTGCAGCATAGGCCCCAACGCGATAGACGTGGCCAAGGCCACCGCAGGAAAAACCATTGCCTTGTTTGCCTTGCCCGGTGCATTCACGCCCACTTGTTCTGCCAAGCACGTGCCCGGTTACTTAGACAAGATGACTGAGTTGAAAGCCGCAGGCGTGGATGAAATCTGGTGTGTCAGTGTCAATGATGCGTTTGTCATGGGTGCCTGGGGCCGTGAATTGCACGCCACCGGCAAAGTGCGCATGATGGCTGATGGCGATGCGGCTTTTACCAAAGCCACAGGTCTCACCTTGGACTTGACCGGCAAAGGTTTGGGCTTGCGCTCTAACCGTTACTCCATGCTTGTCAAGGACGGTAAAGTGCAGACCTTGAACATTGAAGGTCCCGGTAAATTTGAAGTCAGTGACGCAGACACCATGTTGTCGCAAGTCAAGCACTGAATCTGAGCACTGGCCCGCAGTATGTTGCGGGCCGGTTTGCTTCTCACCGGATTAGCCGGAGACGGCCTTTTCTAAGCCGTAAACCCCTGCAAAAACCAAAGCAGCGCACAAGCTAAAAAGCCCCAAAGCCTTGATGCGTTGCATATTATGGTCTTTAGAAAACATAACGTTACTGTCCTGCCAAAGGCGATAACCGCTCACCATGGCGCGTACCAAGGGTTGGCGTTTGTAAAAAACCTGAAATGAAACAGCACCAAGGTGCAGGCCAATCAGCAAGCCCAATATCCATTTACCAATATCTGCGTGGTAAAAAGTAAGCAATTCCACCGTCCGGTTACTTACCAGGGCACTAACGGGGCCGCTGAAACCGGCATCGTCATCTGCGCACAAGCCGCTGGCAACTTGCATGCATAAAACGATCAACATGGCCCAAACAGACCAGGCGGCTAAGGGGTTATGCCCAGGCTGCTGCCAGTTGTCAGGTTGTCGCAGATAAGCCAGGCTGCGCTGCACAGAAGGGATGAACGCCGCGAAACGCGACCAATGCCCGCCGGTAAAGCCCCAGGCCAGACGAAATAGCAGCAGTGACAGCACGCCGTAACCGAAGTAAGCGTGCCATGTCATGTTTTCAAAATAAAAAACGCTAAGGCCTGAGCCGCACAGGCTGGCGACAAGCAGCCAGTGAAACAAGCGGGTAGGTAAATCCCAGACTTTGACAGCGGTTGGCATGGTTGCAGATTCATTCATAAAGCATAAACATGGTACTAGACCTGAGAGCAAAAAAAAACAGCAAGGCTAAACTTCAAAGATAACTTAAGGAGTTTTTAATGTTAAAAACCGTGCTTTACACCTCGTTATTCATGAGTGCTTGCCTGTCATTACCGGCTCAGGCACAGTTTGCCAAAGCTGAAGACGCGATCAAGTACCGCCAAAGCGCCTTGTTTGTCATGGGCCAGCATTTCACCCGCCTGGCTGCCATGGCTCAGGGAAAAATCCCTTTTGATGCCAAAACCGCTGCCGACAACGCTGCCGTCGTCGAAACCATGTCAAAACTGCCGTGGGCGGCTTTTGGCGAAGGCACAGACCAGGGCGGCAACACCAAAGCCAAGCCCGAAATTTGGACAGACAAGGCCAAGTTCAAGGAAGCCGCAGAAAAAATGCAGACCGAAGCGGTCAGACTGTCTGCGGCGGCCAAAACCGGCAAACTGGAAGACTTGAAATCTGCGGTGGGCGCGACCGGCGGAACATGCAAAAACTGCCACGATAATTTCCGCAACAAGTGAGTTATTGCTGTTGATCAGCCCAGCCACTCATCAATGACCTGCTGAGTGTGCTGGCCTAGCATGGGTGGCGGTAAGTCCTGACGCACGGGTGTCTCGCTCATTTTGATCGGGCTTGCCACCAGCGACAAATCGGCTTTGAGCGGATGCTGCCACTGTTGCACCATGCCGCGTTCAAGCACTTGCGGATCGACAAACACCTCGGCCAGATTATTGATTGGCCCGCACGGCACCTTGGCGGCTTCAAGCAAGGCCAGCCAGTGTTTTTTGCCATGCGCCATCAAGGCTGAAGCCAGCATGGGAATCAACACATCACGGTGAATGACCCGGCCCTGGTTGCGCACAAAGCGCTCATCACTTGCCCATTCCGGGTGGCCTATGCACTCGCAGAATTTGGCGTACTGGGAATCGTTGCCTACAGCAACAATCAAAAAATCGCGTTCTCCTGCCGGGTTGACGGCCACCTCAAACACTTGGTACGGAACGATATTCACGTGTGCATTGCCCATGCGACCCGGCGGCGGCTTAGTCGGGGAATTGATCAGGTAATTAGCCCCCAGATTGGCCAGCATTGCGACCTGCGTGTCCAGCAAAGCCATGTCTATGTGCTGGCCGCTGCCGGTCCGCTCTACGTGGCGTAAGGCCGCGAGAATCGAGACCGTGGCGTACATGCCGGTGAACAAATCAGCCACGGCCACACCCACTTTTTGCGGCCCGCCGCCTGCGTCGTCACGCTCGCCGGTGACGCTCATCAAGCCGCCCATGGCCTGAACCGCAAAGTCATAACCGGCACGCTCAGCGTAAGGGCCGGTTTGGCCGAATCCAGTGATGCTGCAATAAACCAGCCGCGGGTTGATGGCTTTGATAGAAGCGTAGTCAAGCCCGTAGCGTTGCATATCGCCGACCTTGAAGTTCTCCACCAGCACATCTGCTTTTAAAGCCAGCGCGCGAATCAGTTGCTGACCGTCGGCGCTGGACAGGTCGCAGGTGATGGAACGTTTGTTGCGGTTGGCGCCTAGAAAATAAGCCGATTCCGCACTGTCGGTTTGTGCGGCGGTTTGCAAAAAAGGCGGGCCCCAACCGCGCGTGTCGTCACCAACACCGGGGCGCTCGACCTTGACCACATCTGCGCCTAAATCGGCCAAGGTTTGTGTGCACCAGGGGCCGGCCAGAACGCGGGACAAATCTAAAACTTTGATGCCATCAAGTGAATGCATTCTGACATTGTCTCTTAACAAGGACTTAACCGGGCAAGCGGTGATAATCCAGCCGGAGTCCTGCACATGAGCACACGTATTCTGATCATCGCCCACGCACCTTTGGCTAACGCCTTGAGGGATTGTGCTTTGCACGTCTTTCCCGAGTGCAGTGCTGAAGTCATGGCGATGGATGTGCCGCCGCATGAAGCGCCGGAAGACACCTTGACAGCAGCGCGCTTGTTGCTGGCCGCTGAACCTCAGTCAGACATCTTGGTGTTGACTGATGTGATGGGGGCCACCCCCGCCAACATTGCTCAGCGTCTTGTCAGCGGGTTGAACTCCCGTTTAATTGCAGGTGTGAATCTGCCCATGTTGCTGCGAACGGTGTGCTATCGGCATGAAAAACTGGACCAACTCACAGATCGTGCATTGGATGGCGGAACAAAAGGGGTTTGTCAGCTTGAAGGCAATCCTGTCAATACATAACAATTTCAAAAGCAGTGATGAAAACGAATACAGTGGTTTGTAACAAACTGGGATTGCACGCACGGGCCTCGGCCAAATTGACCAAAATAGCAGCCAGCTTTCCCTGCGAAGTCTGGGTGACGCGCGGCGAACGCCGGGTCAATGCCAAAAGCATCATGGGCGTGATGATGCTGGCGGCCGGCATGGGCACAGAAATCAGCATTGAAACCATAGGCGAACAGGAGCTGGAAGCCATGCAGGCCTTGTTAAAACTGATCGCCGATAAATTTGACGAAGGGCAATGACTTCTTTATGACCTTCTCCATCCACGGTCTGGCGGTTGCGCGCGGTATTGCCATAGGCAAAGCGGTGCTGGTGGCCAGTAGCCGGGTGGATGTGGCTCACTATTTCATCAAGCCTGAACAAATCGAAGACGAGATGCTGCGCATCACTCAGGCGCGCGCCGCGGTAATGGCTGAAGTGCAGCGTTTGCACCAATCGGTGCCCAAGGACGCGCCGCCCGAGTTGCCGGCGCTGCTGGAAGTGCACATGATGTTGTTGCAGGATGAAATGCTGGCCGATGGCGTTAAGCACTGGGTGACAGACCGGCTCTATAACGCCGAGTGGGCGCTGACCTCGCAACTCGAAGTAGTGGCCAGGCAGTTTGACGACATGGAAGACGCGTATTTGCGCGAACGCAAAGGCGACCTCGAGCAAGTGGTCGAGCGTTTGTTGCGGCATATAAAAGGCTTGCCCACCAGTTTGCCGCAACCCGCAGCGCGCAAGCCGACGAGTTCTTGGCACCAAGACCATTTGCTAGAAGATAACCATGAAGTCCCGCTGGTGTTGATTGCTCACGATTTGTCACCGGCCGATATGTTGCAATTCAAGCAAAGCGTGTTCACCGGCTTTGTCACCGACGTCGGCGGCAAGACCTCGCATACCGTCATCGTGGCGCGCAGCTTGGACATTCCCGCGGTAGTCGGCGCGCGCAACGCCAGTCAACTCGTGCGCCAGGACGACTGGGTCATCATCGACGGCGATGCAGGCGTCATCATCGTCGGCCCGTCACCCATCATCCTGGCCGAATACGCTTTCAAGCAACGCCAGGCTGAACTGGAGCGGGAGCGACTGGCGCGATTAAGACATACACCGGCGGTGACGCTGGACGGCAAGCACATCCATTTGCTGGCCAATATCGAATTGCCCGAAGACACCCGCATCGCCATGGACATGGGTGCTGCCGGCGTCGGTTTATTCCGCAGCGAATTTTTATTCATGGGCCGCGAAGGCCTGTTACCGGACGAAGAAGAGCAATACCAGGCGTACAAGCGCGCTGTCGAAGGCATGCAAGGCTTGCCGGTGACCATACGCACGGTGGACGTCGGCGCAGACAAACCGCTGGACCGCACTGTCAAAGACCAGGCACACCTAAATCCTGCGCTTGGACTGCGTGCCATCCGCTGGAGCCTGGCAGACCCGAGCATGTTTTTGAGCCAGTTGCGCGCCATATTGCGTGCGTCGGCGCACGGTAAAGTCAATTTGCTGATTCCCATGCTGGGGCACGCCAAAGAAATTCACCAGACCTTTCAACTGCTGGAACAGGCCCGCAGGCAGCTGGACAAAAACTCCGTGCCCTACGGTTCCCTGCTTGTAGGCGCCATGATTGAAGTACCGGCTGCGGCCTTGAGCTTGCCGTTGTTTCTCAAGCATTTTGATTTTTTATCGGTAGGCACCAACGATTTGATTCAGTACACATTGGCGATCGACCGGGCTGACGAGCAGGTGGCGCATTTGTACGACCCCTTACACCCCGTCATACTGCATTTGCTGGCAGACACGATTGCTCAGGGCGCGGCGGCCGGCAAAGAGGTGGCTTTGTGCGGCGAAATGGCGGGTGACCCGGCCCTGACTCGTTTGCTGCTGGGATTGGGTTTGCGGTATTTCTCTATGCACCCGACGCAGATATTGCGGGTCAAGCAGGAAGTGCTGCGTTCAGATACCGCGCGTCTTGCGCCTTGGGCGCGGCAGGTCATGGCAGCGGAAGACCCGGCTGCGCAAATACTCAAGGCCTGAATCAGGCCGGCCCGCCGGGCATGAAGACGCTGACATCAGTGTAAATCGCATCCAGCGGCAAGCGAATACCGCGAATATGGTCTTCGGCGCAACGAATCAGCAAGCGGCTGCGGTGCCGCGCTTGGGTGGCTTTCATCTCGTCCATAGTCATCCACAGGGTTCGCACAATGCCTGTATCCAACTGTCTGGTTGGGTCATGCGCGCCGAGCTCGCCGGTGAAGGCAAACCGCAAATAGGTGATGTCTTCTTCTGGGTCCTCCGGCGTGGGCGGTTTGCTAAAGCGCGACAGGTAAATGCCGACCAGTGCGGTCGGCGTGAAAGCATATGCAGTTTCCTCTAAGACCTCGCGTACACAGGCTTGCAGCGGCGACTCGCCCGGATCTAAATGGCCGGCAGGGTTGTTGAACATCAAGCCTTTGGGGGTGTGCTCTTCCACCAATAAATAGCGACCATCTTGTTCGATGATGCCGGCCACGGTCACACTGGGTTTCCAACGGTACGTCATGGTGCAAAATCCCTGTTTTTGGGGCGTATTGTGAATCTGCGATGATTCTCGCCCATTGAGTAGAGGAGATAAACATGCTGATTGGCGTGCCTGCCGAAACCACGGCGGGCGAAACCCGTGTTGCCGTGACCCCTGAAACGGCCAAAAAAATCATTGCCCAGGGCCACACTGTCCACGTGCAGTCGGGCGCTGGTGTTGCCGCCAGTGTCACCGATGCGGCTTATGAAGCCGCAGGCGCGCAAATCACCGACGCTGTCGGTGCCTTGGGCGCCGAACTGGTGCTCAAAGTGCGCGCCCCGTCTGCCGCTGAGTTGTCACACATGAAATCCGGCAGCGCATTGGTGGGCATGCTCAACCCGTTTGACGCCGAGGGTTTGCAACATATCGCCGCCGCAGGCTTGACCAGTTTCGCTTTGGAAGCCGCACCGCGCACCACGCGCGCGCAAAGCATGGACGTGTTGTCCTCGCAGGCCAATATCGCCGGTTACAAGGCCGTGATGATGGCGGCTGACAAATACCAGCGCTTTTTCCCCATGCTGATGACCGCCGCCGGTACCGTCAAGGCCGCGCGCATTGTCATTTTGGGTGTCGGCGTCGCCGGTTTGCAGGCGATTGCTACCGCCAAGCGCTTGGGCGCGGTGATTGAAGCTTCGGACGTGCGCCCCAGCGTGAAAGAACAGGTCGAGTCGCTCGGCGCCAAGTTCATCGACGTGCCTTATGAAACCGCGGAAGAAAAAGAAGCCGCTGAAGGCGTAGGCGGTTATGCGCGCCCTATGCCGCAGAGCTGGCTGGACCGTCAAAAATTGGAAGTGGCCAAGCGCGTGGCGCAGGCCGACGCCGTAATTTCCACCGCCTTGATTCCCGGTCGCGCCGCGCCGGTGTTGATCACCGAGGAGATGGTTAAGAGCATGAAGCCGGGCTCGGTCATCATCGACTTGGCGGCTGGCAAAGGCGCCAATGGCGTGGGCGGCAATTGCCCCTTGAGCGAAGCCGACCGCACGGTGGTCAAACACGGCGTGACCTTGGTCGGTGAAACCAATTTGCCTGCGCTGGTGGCAGCTGATGCTTCGGCACTGTATGCACGCAATGTGCTGGATTTTTTGAAACTGGTGCTGCCCAAGGACAAGGGCTTTACCGTTGACATGGAAGACGACATCGTGGCGGCCTGCCTGATGACTCAGGGCGGCGACGTCAAAAGGAAATAAGCATGGACCACACCATCACCAACCTCATTATTTTCGTGCTGGCGATTTACGTCGGCTACCACGTGGTCTGGAACGTCACGCCCGCATTGCATACGCCGCTCATGGCAGTGACCAACGCGATCTCGGCCATCATCATCGTCGGCGCCATGCTGGCGGCCGCGCTCACCGTCACGCCGCTGGGCAAAACCATGGGCGTGCTGGCGGTAGCGCTGGCGGCAGTCAATGTGTTCGGCGGTTTTTTGGTGACAAGACGCATGCTGGAAATGTTCAAGAAAAAAGCCCCCAAGGCAGGAGCTGACAAATGAGCATGAACCTCGTTGTACTTCTGTATTTGGTCGCCAGTATTTTCTTTATCCAGGCGCTCAAAGGTTTGTCGCACCCGACCACATCGATCCGCGGCAATTTGTTTGGCATGAGCGGCATGGCGATAGCCGTGATCACTACCGCCGCGCTGATCGTCAATCTGGCCGGTCACGCCGACGGCCTGGGCTGGGTGCTGCTCGGTCTGGTGATCGGCGGCGGCGCCGGTGCGATCATGGCGCAACGGGTAGAGATGACGAAAATGCCCGAACTCGTCGCCTTCATGCACAGCATGATCGGCTTGGCGGCGGTGTTCATCGCCATAGCCGCAGTGGTTGAGCCCGCGGCCTTTGGCATCGTGGCGCAAGGTCTGGGCACGCTGGATATTCCCAACGGCAATCGCTTGGAGTTGTTTCTGGGTGCCGCGATTGGTGCCATCACTTTCAGCGGTTCGGTCATCGCTTTCGGCAAACTCTCTGGCAGCTACAAATTCCGTTTGTTCCAGGGTGCGCCGGTGGTGTTTGCCGGTCAGCACGTGCTGAATCTGGCTATGGGCATTGCCACGGTGGGCTTGGGCGTGTACTTCATGTTCACTGGCAACTGGGACGCGTTCCTCATCATGCTGGCGCTGTCGTTTGTGCTGGGCGTGCTCATCATCATCCCTATCGGCGGCGCCGATATGCCAGTGGTGGTGTCCATGCTCAACAGTTACTCGGGCTGGGCGGCCGCCGGTATCGGTTTTTCACTCAACAACAGCATGTTGATCATTGCCGGTTCGCTGGTCGGATCGTCCGGTGCCATCCTCTCGTACATCATGTGCAAGGCGATGAACCGCTCGTTCTTTAACGTGATTTTGGGCGGCTTCGGCGGCGAGGCTGGCACGGCTGTTGCCGGTAGCACCGAGCAGCGCCCGGTGAAAAGCGGCAGCGCGGATGACGCGGCCTTTATTCTGGGCAACGCCGAAACCGTGGTCATCGTGCCTGGTTACGGCTTGGCTGTTGCCCGTGCGCAGCATGCGGTGAAAGAGTTGGCCGAAAAACTGATCCACAAAGGTATCACGGTGAAGTACGCGATTCACCCAGTGGCAGGGCGTATGCCCGGCCACATGAACGTATTGCTGGCCGAGGCCGAGGTTCCTTACGACCAGGTGTTCGAAATGGAGGACATCAACGGCGAATTCGGCCAGGTGGATGTGGCCATCGTTCTGGGCGCCAACGACGTGGTCAACCCTGCCGCCATGATCAAAGGCAGCGCCATCTACGGCATGCCGATTCTGGAAGCCTACAAAGCCAAAACTATCATCGTCAACAAACGCTCTATGGCCGCAGGCTATGCCGGACTGGACAACGAGTTGTTCTACATGGACAAAACCATGATGGTGTTCGGTGACGCTAAAAAGGTGGTTGAAGACATGGTCAAGGCGATTGAATAAAGCCGCTCACAAAGCGTCGGCTGTGAGCAGGAGAAGAACATGACCGTCAATAGCACTGGCGTGATAGGCATCATCGGCGGCAGCGGTGTGTACGACATCGAAGCCTTGCAGGATAAGCAATGGAAGAAGATCAATTCTTCCTTTGGCGAGCCTTCGGATGAATGCCTGTTCGGCCACCTCAATGGTCAGCCAATGGTGTTTTTGCCGCGCCATGGTCGCGGTCACAAAATTCCGCCGTCTGCCATCAATTACCGCGCCAATATTGATGCACTCAAACGCGCTGGAGTGACCGACTTGATCTCAGTCAGTGCTGTTGGTTCCCTGAAAGAAGAACTGCCGCCGGGTACTTTCGTCATCGTCGATCAATTCATTGACCGCAGTTTTGCGCGTGAAAAAAGTTTTTTCGCCACTGGCCTCGTTGCTCATGTGTCCATGGCGCACCCGGTATGCAACCGGCTAGGCAATCACCTTGAAACTGCTGCGCGCGGCCTGCAACTGCCGGTGGTCAGAAACGGCACCTACCTGGTGATGGAAGGGCCGCAGTTCTCCACCCTGGCTGAATCCCGGCTTTACCGTCAATGGGGTTGCGATGTGATCGGCATGACCAATATGCCCGAGGCCAAGCTGGCGCGTGAAGCAGAAATTTGCTATGCCTCGGTGGCCATGGTGACTGACTTCGATTGCTGGCACCCTGACCATGACGCGGTGACGGTAGACGCTATTGTCAAAGTGTTGCTGGCGAACGCTGACAATGCCAGATCGCTGGTCAAGGCAGTGACGCCTGCCTTGGCAGCTGACAAACACGCCGATGCTTGCGCTTGCCGCAAGGCCTTGGAGTTCGCCATCATCACCGCGCCGCAGGCGCGCGACCCGGCACTGGCGGCCAAACTCGACGCCGTCGCCGGGCGGGTTCTCAGAACCGCAGCTTGAATGAGCACACCAGCACCAGGCCTTGCCAATGAACAAGCGTTACGCGAGCAGATGCTGGCCGCCGCTTTGCAACTCGACGCTGTCGGATTGAATCGGGGCAGCACCGGCAACTTGTCGGTACGTGTTGGCGATCAATGGCTGGTGACACCGTCGGGTATTGCGGCACAGGACTTGGGCCCGCAGTCCATGGTGCAAATGGATTTCAACGGGGAACCGTCGGGGCCGGGCAAGCCTTCCAGCGAATGGCGTTTTCACCGCGATATCCTGGCCTCGCGAACTGACGTCGGCGCCATTGTGCATACACACTCCAGGTTCGCCACCGCATTTGCCTGTTTGCACCGCGAGATTCCGGCGTTTCATTACATGATTGCCATTGCCGGGGGAGACAGCATACGTTGTGCGCCGTATGCCTTGTTCGGCACGCAGGAATTGTCCAACCATGCACTCAAAGCCTTGCAGGACCGCAAAGCTTGTTTGCTGGGCAACCACGGTTTGATTGCTTTGGGCGCTGATTTGAAAAAAGCGGTGGCAGTGGCCATCGAAGTCGAGTCCTTGTGTGAACAGTATTGGACAGCGCTGCAACTCGGTGAGCCGACAATTCTGAGCCTTGAGCAAATGCAAGCAGTGCATGAAAAATTCAAAACCTACGGCCAAACCAACACATGACAAGCACCGCTGATAACAGCCGGGTTGAAACTTTGCGCTGGCACTCGGACAAGCTGGAGATGATTGATCAGCGTGTTCTGCCTATGCGCTTTGAATACCTGTCCTATACCAATGCCGACGAAGTCGCGCAAGGCATACGCAGTATGGTGGTGCGCGGAGCGCCTGCCATCGGTTGTGCGGCAGCTTACGGCGTAGCTTTGCAGGCGCTGGCATACAAGCATGCGGATAAGCCAGGTTTTGAGCAAGCCATGGCTCACGGTTTCGAGGTATTGGCGGCCAGTCGCCCCACTGCGGTGAATTTGTTCTGGGCCTTGCAGCGCATGAAAGATTTTTTTCAAGCCCATGCGCATCAGTCACAAACACAACTCGCTGTTGCGTTGTTGGCGCTGGCCCATGAGATCAGCGCAGAAGATGTGCGCATCAACCGCGCCATGGGCGACTTAGGCGCTGCTTTATTGAAAGACGGCGCGCGGGTGTTGACCCATTGCAATGCCGGCGCTTTGGCCACGGCCGGTCATGGCACGGCGCTGGGGGTGATCCGCTCGGCGGTTGAGGCCGGTAAAAAAATCTCTGTGTTTGCCGATGAAACCCGTCCGTTTTTGCAAGGTGCCAGACTGACCGCCTGGGAAATGGTGCAGGAAAACATTCCGGTCACCTTGATCACCGACAACATGGCCGGGCATTTGATGAAATGCGGTGAGGTAGACGCGGTCATTGTCGGTACTGACCGGGTAGCGGCCAACGGCGACGTGGCCAACAAAATAGGCACTTACATGGTGGCGGTGCTGGCGCGCCGGCACAATATCCCTTTTTATGTGGCTTGTCCTTTATCGACCATCGATATGCAATTGCCGCATGGAGACGCGATTCCCATCGAGGAGCGCAGCCATGACGAAGTCACCGGTTTTGGCGCACAGCGTTGGGCGCCGACAGGCGTGCAAGTTCGCAACCCGGCATTTGATGTAACACCGGCCGAACTGGTCAGTGCATTGATCACTGAAAAAGGCGTTATTTACCGCCCGGATCAAGCAGGACTGCGGCAGCTGTTCGGGCTGTGAATCTGCTGCCGGGTTTTATTTCAACCAGCCGCGGCGACGGAAATAAATCATGGGTACAACTGCGCTGGCCGCCATCAAGGCCAATGCATAGCCGTAGCCGAAGGTCCATTGCAATTCGGGGATGAACTGAAAGTTCATGCCGTACACGCTGGCGATCAGCGTAGGCGGCAGCAAGGCCACGCTGGCCACCGAAAAGATTTTGATGATCTTGTTCTGGTTGATGTTGATGAAACCTACGGTCGCATCCATCAAAAAGTTGATCTTGTCGAACAAAAACGCGGTGTGGCTGTCGAGTGAATCAATGTCACGCAGAATCTGGCGGGCATCGTCAAATTGTTCTGCGTTGAGCATGCGCAGCCGCATGGTGAAACTCAGCGCGCGCCGGGTGTCCATCATGTTGCGTCGTATACGGCCGTTCAAGTCTTCCTGGCGCGCAATCTCTGCCAGCACTTCGCCCGCGAGTTCGTCGGTCACGTCGCCTGACAACACCATCTTGCTGACTTTTTCAAGTTCATCGTAAATACCTTCGAGCGTGTCGGCAGAGTATTCGGCGTCGACTGAAAACAATTCAAGCAACACATCCTTGGCGTCTTCAATCAAGCCCGGAGCGCGTCGTGCACGCAGCCGCAGCAGTCTGAAAACCGGCAAATCTTCTTCATGGACAGAAAACAGCACGCCGTGGCTTTTCAAAGCGTTGTTATGCTGGTTCAAAATAAAAGCCACTCGCACGGCGCGCGGCTCATCAATGTCGGCGATCAAAAAGTCGGAGCGGATATGTAACTCGCCGTTGTCTTCTTCGTAAAAGCGCGCAGACTCTTCTATGTCCTCGTCCATGGCGTCATCCGGGACTTGCACATCAAAGTGCTGGCTGATCCAGCGTTTTTCTTCAGGTGTAGGTGACTCCAGGTCAACCCATATAGGTTGAAAACGGGACAACTCTTCGAGCGAGGAAATTTCTTCCTGAAACAGGCGGCCATTGGCCAGCGAAAAAATATTGAGCATGGCAAATCTCAGTGCGTGAAAGGGCGGATGAAAGGGTAAGGTTCGCTTTCGATGCCGCCCGGCCTGTTGCCAGTGGACCGAAAGCTACCGACTAGGGTAGGTTTCCAAGGAGTCTGCTCCGTAGCTGATCAAGCGGTCATTATTGCACTGCTTTATGACATGTCGACTGACTGTTAAAGTCGCCGGTTTGCTTTGGGCCTTGCTGCATGCACACTGAATTAAAGCCCGGGCGCGAACGGGCATTGCTGTTGACCCTGGCCGGCATCCAATTTACCCATGTGGTCGATTTCATGATCATGATGCCCCTGGGTCCGCAACTCACAGCCTTGTTTCAGATCACTGATGCGCAATTCGGATTGCTGGTTTCTGCATACACGTTTGCCGCCGGTTTTTCCGGTTTGCTGGCTGCTTCGTTTGTCGACCGCTTCGAGCGCAAACGCCTTGTGTTGACTGTTTATGTGTTGTTCGCTTTGACCACCCTTGGCTGTGCACTGGCGCCTACCTACGGCATGTTGATGCTGGCCAGAATTTCCGCCGGCATGTTTGGCGGTATTCTGTCGGCCATGACGCAAACCGTCATCGGTGACGTTATTCCATTTTCACGGCGCGGGCGTGCCACCGGCCTGGTAATGACCTCGTTTTCGCTCGCCACCGTCATGGGCGTGCCGTGCGGACTGTTGCTGGCCAACTATGCCGGCTGGCACAGCAGCTTCATCGCCATCGCTGTGGTTTGCGCTCTGGTGGGCTTGGCGGCAGTGTTTAGCTTGCCGCGACTGGACAAACATGTGGCACAGGCCCGAGGTCAAAATATGTTGTTTGCCGTTCGCGGCGTGCTGGCCGACGCCAACCACCGGCGTGCGCTGGCCATGTCTTGCGCCATGATGTTTGCCGCTTTCACCGTCGTGCCCTACATCACGCTTTACATGCAGGCCAACAAGGTGTTGCTGGCGTCTGAAATACCGCTTATTTATTTGAGCGGCGGAGTCGTGACTTTGCTGAGCGCGCGCTGGGTAGGCATACTCACGGACCGGGTCGGTAAGCGTTTCATGTTTCAACGCATGTTGCTGTTGTCCATGCTGCCATTGACAGTCACCACCTTGATGCAAACCGCGCCTCTGGCGCTGGTCTTGTTTGTCTCGTCCAGCCTGTTTTTCTGCATGAATGCACGCATGATCCCCGGTATGGCCTTGTTGACCTCGGCGGCGTTGCCGCAATTTCGCGGTACTTTCATGTCCTTGAACGGCGCGGTGCAATCGGTGTCCATGGGCTTGGCCACCTGGCTGGGCGGCGTGTTGATACAGCGCAACGTTCAAGGTGAGGTGACGCATTACTGGCTGTGTGCCGTGGCGGCTGTGGCGGCCTCCTTGCTGGCCTATGTGCTGGCGCAGCGGGTCAAGATGCATACCGACTAGGGGCCGTCGGCTACGGGGTCACTTCTTGAATTCGGTCTGATGCAGCCACGGGCATGAAGGTTTATTGCGCTGCGGTTTGCTTTTTTCGGCAACTGGGCGCATAGTGGAGGTGACCTGTCAACGTTCAGGCATGAGGCCCGGGCGTCTGGCACAGGTTTTTGTCCGGAGGGTTTGTATGAATTTAACGATCAGCGGTCATCATCTGGAAGTCACGCCTGCTTTGCGTGGTTATGTCATTCAAAAACTTGATCGCGTCATGCGGCATTTTGACAAGGTTGTCGATGTGCGCGTGTTGCTGTCGGTGGAAAAGCAGAAAGAAAAGCAAGGAAGGCAGCGAGCCGAATGCAATATCCATGTCAAGGGCAGCGATTTGTTCGCTGAATCCGCCAGCCAGGATTTGTATGCAGCTGTCGATGATCTCGTCGATAAGTTGGACCGTCAGGTGGTGCGCCACAAGGACAGGTTGCAGGATCACCATCACAGCAGCGTCAAACGCGAATTGATGAACTGAAATCTGCGGCTCTGGCCCAACACAACCGCCTGTCCGTCAGGCGGTTTTTTTCTGCCGGTTTTTACATAATATGAAAGTTATCATTATTTACCCTAGCTTGACACCCAAACTAGGAGCATAATCAGCCCCCAATCATGAACAGACTCGCTGCCATATTGCCTGCTGCACAAGCGCTTGTGCAGGTAGACGCGACCAGTAAAAAACGTGCTTTTGAGGAAGCCGGTTTGCTGTTTGAAAATTTGCATGGCTTAAACCGAGCCATGGTGGCGGACAGCCTTTTTGCGCGAGAGCGCCTGGGCTCTACCGGGTTGGGTTACGGCGTAGCCATACCGCACGGTCGTATCAAGGGCATGAAGACGCCGCTGGCAGCGGTGTTCCGTCTGGCCGATCCCATAGGCTTTGACGCCCCGGATGAAAAACCTGTGTGTCTGATGATTTTTCTTTTGGTCCCAGAGGCCTCTACCCAAAAGCATCTGGAAATCCTGTCAGAAATTGCCGAAATGTTGAGCGACGCTGTATTGCGCGACAAACTCAAAAGCTGCAATGACGCTCAGGAACTGCACCATCTGATCGACAGCTGGCAATCGGTACAAACCGTTTAAGCCGATCTTGTTTTGAAACCCACCGTTGTCAGCGCTGATGTTTTATTTGAAGACTTCAGACGGCGGTTGAACTGGCAATGGGTGGCCAGCCAAAGCGCCAAAGAACGCCACTTTGATGAAGTCGCGGTGCGCATGGCGCGCTCAGGCGCAGATCTGGTCGGCTACCTTAATTACATTCACCCATACCGCTTGCAAGTGCTGGGCCAGCGCGAAGTCGAATACTTGTCTCACGCTGATGCTCAGGTGGGCGAGCGCCGGGTCGCGCGCATCGTGACGCTGGAGCCGCCGGTGTTGGTGGTGGCAGATGGCCAGACCCCCACGCCGGCACTCTTGAAGATGTGTGAGCAGGCGCACATCCCGATGTTTGTGACAGCCGAGTCAGCCTCCTTTGTGATTGACCTGCTGCGCGCGTATTTGTCCAAGCATTTTGCCGACCGCACCACCTTGCATGGTGTGTTCATGGACATTCTTGGCATGGGCGTGATGATCACCGGCGAGTCGGGACTGGGCAAAAGCGAACTCGGGCTGGAGCTGATTTCCCGCGGCCACGGCTTGGTCGCCGATGACGCGGTGGATTTGTACCGCATCAACCAGACCACCCTAGAAGGGCGTTGCCCGGCCTTACTGCAAAACCTGCTGGAAGTGCGTGGTATTGGTTTGCTGGACATACAAGCTATTTTTGGCGAAACAGCGGTACGCCGCAAAATGCGGCTCAAGCTGATCGTGCACTTGGTGCGCAAGGAAACCCTGGAGCGCGACTACGACCGTTTGCCGCATGAACCGTTAACCCATGATGTGCTCGGCATTCCGGTGCGCAAAGTCGTGATACAGGTGGTGGCCGGTCGCAATATCGCGGTACTGGTCGAGGCAGCGGTGCGCAACACGATTTTGCAGTTGCGCGGAATTGATACCTATGAGAAATTCGTGGCGCGCCACCGCGAGGCCATGGAATCTAACCAGGTGGACTAGGCGTTTTTGTTAGGGCAGGGGTTGCGTGAACAATGCGCATACAGGCTGAGCGCATGGTCGGCAATTTCGAAACCCTTGGCCCGCGCTATATCGTGCTGGCGCTTTTCGATTTCCGCATCAAAAAACTCTTCCACTCGGCCGCAATCTAGGCAAACCAGGTGGTCGTGGTGCTGGCCTTCGTTGAGCTCGTAGACCGCCTTGCCGCCTTCAAACTGGCTGCGCGTCAGCAGGCCGGCTTGTTCAAACTGCATCAATACCCGGTAAATGGTGGCCAGGCCGATGTCGGCGCGTTCGTTGAGCACTAAGCGGTAAACATCTTCGGCGCTCATGTGGCGTTGTCCGCTTTTTTGGAACAATTCCAAAATGGTGATGCGCGGTAAGGTGGCTTTCAAGCCGGTATTTTTTAAATCACCTATGAACTGCATATCAACCTTTCGCCGCCATGGGAACGGAACCATGACCCCTCGTTACAATGGATTCATCATAGCCTGCTTATTCCCCAACATGACTTCTTGGCAACCTCTATCGGCGCGCAGCTGCGGTCTGTTTCTTCTCGTCAGTCTGGCTGCTTGCTCTTTTGTGGAAGACCCCGTCTCCAAGGCCATGAAAAGGATGACGCCCTACCGGGCTGAAGTCGTCCAAGGCAATTTCGTCTCCAAGGAGCAGTTGCAGGCCTTGCGACCTGGCATGAGCCGAAAACAAGTCAGGGAAATTCTCGGCACCCCTTTGATTGCCAGTGTGTTTCATGCCAATCGCTGGGATTACGCCTTCACTATCAAGCGCCAGGGCACGGCCCCTCAGCAACGCAAGCTATCGGTTTTTTTCAAGGAAGATGTGTTTGAACGGGTTGACGCAGAGGAATTACCCAGCGAATCTGAATTTGCTGAAAAATTGACTACCAACCGTTCTGAAAATATCAAAGTCCCTGAGCTCAAAGCTTCAGAACAGGATTTGGAAAAATTCCGCAGGGCAAGCCCTGCCCCTGTCGCCGCAGATGCACCTGCCGATGCCAGCGGCCCCGCCAAAACCTATCCTCCTTTGGAACCCAAGGGGCCTTGAGGTGTTTGCACCATGATCTATAACAACTCTTCCCCTCGCCGTATCGCGATTGCTGGTGCCAGTGGGCGCATGGGCCGTATGTTGATCGAGGCGGTTTTGCAGGCCGGTGACACGCAACTTGCCGGCGCCTTTGACATGGCCAGCAGCCCGCATATCGCAACCGATGCCGCCGCTTTTCTCGGCAGGCCTGCCGGTGTGTGGATCAGCGCCGATATGAACGCTGGTTTGGAAAACGCACAAGTGCTGATCGATTTCACCCGTCCGGAAGGCACCATGCAGCACCTGGCGGCGTGCCGTCGACTGGGTGTGCAAATGGTGATTGGTACCACCGGGTTCTCTGACGTGCAAAAGGCCGAGATTCAAGCCGCCAGTCGCGAGATTGCTATCGTCATGGCGCCCAATATGAGCGTGGGCGTGAATGTCACGCTCAAATTGCTGGAGCTGGCAGCCACGGCGCTGAACAATGGCTACGACATTGAAATCATCGAGGCGCACCACAAGCACAAAGTGGATGCACCCTCAGGCACTGCACTGAAGATGGGTGAAGTCATCGCCTCGGCGCAAGGCCGTCAATTGAAAGACTGTGCGGTGTATGAGCGCTACGGACATACCGGCGAACGTGTGGACGGCAGCATAGGTTTTTCCACCATACGCGGCGGCGACATCGTCGGCGACCACACAGTGATGTTTGCCACCGAAGGCGAGCGCATAGAAATTACCCACAAATCCGCCAGCCGCAGCACCTATGCCCAGGGCAGTTTGCGTGCCGTGCGTTTTCTGGCGCAGCAACGCAGCGGTTTGTTCGATATGTTTGATGTGCTCGGCTTAAAGCAGGCAGGACAGCAGCCATGAATCTGTGGGACACGCTGGCCCAGGCCGATGGCGTCAGCCTGGCAGTCACGTTGTTGCTGCTGTGCATGTCCATGGCCAGCTGGTACATCATTCTTTATAAAAGCTGGTTGCTTCATCAAGCTGTCAGACAACTGGCGACTTGTAAGGCCTTGTTCTGGCAGGCATCCGATTGGACACAGGCGCGCGCGCACTGGCTGGGGGCAGACCCCCAAGCCATGTTTTCTGTGCTGCTAGACGCTGCTGCGACCGCGCCTGATAGCGGGCTGGCCGCTGCCGCCAGCAGGGAAGATCAATTGACACGCAGATTGCGTGAAGCCTTGCAAACGGTTCGTGCCCGGCTTCAGTGGGGCCAAGACTTGCTGGCCACCATAGGCGCTACTGCACCCTTCGTCGGCTTGCTGGGCACGGTTTGGGGCATTTTTCATGCCCTCACCAATCTGGCGGTCGCCGGACAGTACACCTTAGATAAAGTGGCCCAGCCGGTCGGTGAAGCCCTGGTCATGACCGCTGTCGGCCTGGCTGTGGCTATCCCCGCAGTGATGGCCTACAACCTGATGGGCCGCCGTCTGGCCAGCCTCGACGCCGAGCTCGAAGGCTTGGCTTATGACTTGCGCGCCCTGGCCCAGGCCGCAGCGCACAACAAAGCTTGAGTATTTTCATGGCATTTGGTGAATTTGAAAAACGCCAATCCCATGTACCTATGGGTGACATCAACGTCACGCCCCTGGTCGATGTCATGCTGGTGCTGCTGGTCATTTTTATCATTGCTGCGCCCATGATGACCGGTGGCTTGCATATGGAACTGCCACAAGCCGATGCACCGCCCCCCCCGACCAAACTGATATTGCTCGAGGTGGCGCTGGACAGCACCGGACAACTGCGAGTTGACGGCCAGCCGCTGTCCATCAGCCAGCTTGCCGCAGCGCTTAGCTTGCGTGCAGCGGCGGCACTAACCACCGAAGTGCAACTCAAAGTCGACAAATCCGTGCCCTACGGCAGCGTGGCCGAAGTGCTGGCCGAAATTCAGAAATCCGAGTTGCGCAGCGTGTCGCTGGCGGTGCAGTCGCCTGCGCCTAAAATCCAGTCCATCTCCCCGCCTGCGAGCAACTGAGCGCGCACGGGGTTTCTTATTGAGCCCTATGCAACACACCCCATTTACCACTGACAACGCCAGCAGCGGCGATTACCAAGCCTCGAGCTTAGAAAAGGCCGTCCAGCAAGCCTGGACACATGCTGACGTCTACCGCGTTACTGAAGACAAGTCGCGCCCCAAGTACTACGCCTGCTCCATGCTGCCTTACCCCAGCGGCAAATTGCACATGGGCCATGTGCGCAACTACACCATCAACGACATGCTCACCCGCCATTTGCGCATGAAGGGCTTCAACGTGCTCATGCCCATGGGCTGGGACGCGTTTGGCTTACCGGCTGAAAACGCAGCGCTCAAAAACGGCGTGCCACCGGCCAAGTGGACCTATGAAAACATCGCCTACATGAAGCTGCAAATGCAGGCCATGGGGCTGGCCATCGACTGGTCGCGCGAAGTCGCCACCTGTGACGCGAGCTATTACAAATGGAACCAGTGGCTGTTTTTGAAGATGCTCGATATTGGCATTGCCTACCGCAAGACGCAAGTGGTGAACTGGGACCCGGTGGACCAAACCGTGCTGGCCAACGAGCAGGTAATTGACGGCAAAGGCTGGCGCACCGGTGCGGTGGTGGAAAAGCGCGAGATTCCCGGCTACTACCTGAAGATCACCGATTACGCCCAAGAACTGCTTGACCATGTGCAAATCGGCAACCCCAAAGCGACGTTGAACGGCTGGCCGGACAAAGTGCGTTTGATGCAGGAAAACTGGATTGGCAAATCCGAGGGCGTGCGGTTTGCGTTCACCCATGACATCCGGGACGCATCGGGTCAATTGATACAAGACGGCCGCATGTATGTGTTCACCACGCGTGCCGACACCATCATGGGTGTGACGTTTTGTGCGGTGGCGCCCGAGCATCCGCTGGCATTGCATGCTGCTACTAGCAATCCGGATTTAGCTGCATTTATCGAGGAATGCAAAGCGGGAGGCACGACCGAAGCCGAGCTGGCGTTGAAAGACAAGGTTGGCCGGGACACCGGTTTGAAAGTGACGCATCCTTTGACCGGCGAACAAGTGGCTTTGTGGATCGGTAACTATGTGTTGATGAGCTATGGCGACGGCGCGGTCATGGGTGTGCCGGCGCATGATGAGCGCGATTTTGCGTTTGCTTTGAAGTACGGGTTGAGGATCAAGCAGGTTGTCGGGCTGGCTGGTAGTGATGCCGCTGGTAGGACGACATCGCGTTCGGATGGTGGTGCCGCTGCGGTGACTGCCCCCGGCTCGTCGGTCGCAGGCTCCGACTCCTCGCCAAAGGCAGTCCCCGCACCGGCTCACAAAGACAAAGTTGCAGGAGTATTCGATAACCAAGTTTGGAACGACTGGTATGCCACCAAAGAAGGCGTATGCCTGAACTCCGGGGCATTTGACGGTTTGGGTTGCAAAGACGCTGTCAACAAAGTGGCCGAACTGCTGTCCGCCAAAAACCTGGGCGAGAAAAAAATCACCTGGCGTTTGCGCGACTGGGGCGTGAGCCGCCAGCGCTATTGGGGCACGCCGATTCCCATCATCCATTGCGATGAACACGGCGCTGTGCCCGTGCCGGAAAAAGACCTGCCGGTGGTGTTGCCGCAAGACTGTATTCCTGATGGCTCGGGCAACCCCTTGCACAAACACGAAGGTTTCCACCAAGGCGTGGTGTGTCCGACCTGCGGCAAACCAGCGCGGCGCGAAACCGACACCATGGACACTTTCGTCGATTCGAGTTGGTATTACATGCGCTACTGCGACCCGGGCAACGCCGACAAGATGGTGGCCGACGGCACCGACTATTGGATGCGCCAAGAGGGCGTGGCCACTGGCGGCAGCGGCATGGACCAGTACATCGGTGGCATTGAACACGCCATTCTTCATCTGTTGTACGCTCGTTTCTGGACAAAGGTGATGCGCGATTTAGGCTTGGTGAAAGTGGATGAACCGTTCACCAAACTGCTGACACAAGGCATGGTGCTCAACCATATTTACTCGCGCAAAGGCGAGAAAGGCGGTGTCGAGTATTTCTGGCCGCACGAGGTGCAAGACCAGCATGACGCCAGTGGCAAAGTGATTGGCGCAGTGCTGAAAGAAGCCAAAGGTAATTTACCTGCTGGTACACCTATCGTCTATGAAGGCGTGGGCACCATGAGCAAGAGCAAAAACAATGGCGTGGACCCGCAAGACCTGATCGAGCGCTACGGCGCTGACACGGCGCGCCTGTACACCATGTTCACCGCGCCGCCCGAGGCCACGTTGGAGTGGAACGATTCGGCGGTGGAAGGCAGTTACCGGTTTTTGCGACGCGTCTGGAATTTTGCGCACAAGCACCGCGCCGCCATCACGCAAGGCATGGCGGTAGACCGCAGCCAATCGGTGGAATTCAGCAAGGCTGCCAAAGCTTTGCGCCTGGACATTCACAGCGTGCTCAAGCAGGCGAATTACGACTACGAGCGCATGCAATACAACACCGTCGTGTCGGCGGTGATGAAAATGCTCAACACCTTGGAAGATGCGTCATTGAGTGACAGCGCGCAAGACTGCGCCGCCTTGGCGGAATGCGTTTCTATTTTGTTGCGCGTGCTGTACCCGGTGTGCCCGCACATCGCTTTTCATTTGTGGCAAGACTTGGGGCTCCAGAACGCTAGCGGCAGCTTGCTGGATGTTGAATGGCCTAAGGTTGACGACACCGCCTTGGTACGCGACGAAATCGAACTCATGCTGCAAGTCAACGGCAAGTTGCGCGGCTCCTTGGTGGTCAGCGCCAATGCAGACAAAACTGCCATCGAGCAGGCGGCGTTGGCCTGCGAAGCCTTCCAAAAACAAGCCCAGGGCGCGGCAGTGAAAAAAATCATTGTGGTGCCCGGTCGTTTGGTTAACTTGGTGATCTGATGCCACATTCCCAAGCTGTTGACGTGCTGTCCCGCCGTGCGCTGTTGAATCAAACCTGGCGGGCGGGCACAGCGCTGGCAAGTGCTGCTTTGTTGACGGCTTGCGGCTTTCAGTTGCGCAAAGCGCCTGAACTGGCCTTTAGCACCATGTATACGAACATAGCCGAGGCTTCTGTGTTCGGGCAATTGCTCAAGCGCAATCTCAAGACCATCAACAACCTTGAAGTCATCACCGACACCCGCGAGATTGAGCGCGCACAAGTGATTCTGGAGTTGATTCAGGAAGCACAGGAAAAAGTAATTCTCAGTAAATCGTCTACCGGTACCGTGCGCGAATACGTGTTGCGTTATCGGGTGCGTTTCAAGTTGCGCACCCGTGACGGGTTCGAGCTGATTCCGGATTCCGAGCTGATACAGGAGCGCGAAATCAGTTTCAATGAAACCGCTGCCTTATCCAAGGAAACTGAAGAGCAATTGCTTTACCGCGATATGCGTTCTGACCTGGTGCAGCAATTGATGCGTCGCCTGGCCGCAGTGCGCCAACTCTGATCCGTCGCCATGCAAATCGCGCCCGCCCGTTTGCCGGAACACCTGAACAAGGACTTGCGCAGTCTGTATACCTTGCACGGGGATGAGCCCTTGTTGCAACAAGAAGCTGCCGATCTGATTCGCCAGAGCGCCCGCGCCCGTGGCTATACCGAGCGCCATGTGTTCACCGTGGCCGGCGCGCATTTCAACTGGGGCGAGGTGCACGCTGCCGGCGCCTCCATGAGTTTGTTTGCTGACAAGTTGATCCTGGACCTGCGCATACCTTCTGGGAAACCCGGCAAAGAGGGCAGCGTCGCTTTGCAGCAACTCGCTGAAAGCACCGCAGGCAATGACGCCGTGCTGTTGCTGGTGTCTTTGCCCCGGCTGGACAAAACCGCCAAATCCAGCGGCTGGTATCTAGCGCTGGAGGCCAACGGGGCAACGCTTCAACTTGATCCGGTAGAGCGCCCGGCATTGCCTGCCTGGATTGCACACCGCTTGGGTGAGCAACAGCAGCGTGTACGTGAAGGCGAAGAGGGCCAGCGCAGCTTGCAATTTTTTGCCGACCGGGTCGAAGGCAATTTATTGGCGGCATACCAGGAAATTCAAAAACTCGGGCTTTTGTACCCTCATGGCGAATTGAGTTTTGAACAAATCGAGCAAGCGGTGTTGAACGTGGCGCGTTATGACGTGTTCAAACTGGGTGAAGCCGTGCTTGCCGGCCAACACCTGCGGGTGCAGCGCATGGTTGACGGTTTGCAGGCCGAGGGCGTGGCCGAGGTGCTGGTGCATTACACCTTGGCCGAAGACATACGCAGTTTGAAGCGTGTCAAGGATGCGGTGTCCGCCGGTCGACCTCTGCCCCAGGTCTTGCGCGAACAACGCGTTTGGGGCCACAGGGAGCGACTGTTTGAGCGTGTCTTGCCACAGCTGACACCGACTGTACTCAATCGCTTGCTGCAAAGTGCGCATCAGGTTGACGGCGTCGTCAAAGGCATGAAACTGCCGACCTGGCCGTCAAATAACTGGCAGGCATTGCTGCGCCTGGCACTGATGTTCAGCAAGGCTTGCAGCCCGCGCTGACGCCCGGGCGCATGTCTGCCAAAATCCAGACATGAACGCACACACCATTCCCGAATTGATGTTGGCCTTGGGGCAACAGGCCAAAGCCGCCAGCGCTGTCATGGCCAAGGCCAGCGCCGGCCACAAAAGTGCGGCCTTGCGAGAGCTTGCCCGCTTGTTGCGCAGCGATACCGGGGCACTGGTCATCGCCAACCA
Source organism: Bordetella parapertussis (assembly GCA_945870575.1). Lineage (GTDB taxonomy): Bacteria > Pseudomonadota > Gammaproteobacteria > Burkholderiales > Burkholderiaceae_C > Limnohabitans. Next base: position 29,448 of record CAMBSK010000020.1, read on the forward strand.
GACCGATTTGCAAAAGGCCAAGGCCAACGGTTTGGACGGCCCTATGCTGGACCGACTCAAACTCACACCGTCCATTTTGGAAACTTGCGCCATCGGTTGTGAGCAACTCGCGGTCATGCCCGACATCATTGGCAGCATCACCGGCATGACGCAACAACCCAGCGGCATACGTGTGGGTCAAATGCGTGTGCCCATTGGTGTGTTCGGCATGATTTTTGAGAGCCGACCCAACGTCACCATCGAGGCGGCATCTTTAGCCATCAAAAGCGGCAACGCCTGCATTTTGCGCGGCGGCTCTGAAGCTTTGGCGTCCAACACCGCACTGGCGCAACGCGTGCAACAGGCTTTGCATAGCGCCGGTTTGCCGCGCGATGCGGTGCAACTGGTGCCCACCACCGACCGCGAAGCCGTTGGTCAGTTGATCGCCATGCCGGCTTATGTGGATGTCATCATTCCGCGCGGCGGCAAAGGCTTGATCGAGCGTATCAGCCGCGACGCCAAGGTGCCGGTGATCAAACATTTGGACGGCAATTGCCACACTTACATCGACGATCCGTGCGACTTGGACATGGCGATTCGCGTCACCGACAACGCCAAAACACAAAAGTACAGCCCTTGCAATGCCACCGAAAGTCTGCTGGTAGCGCGCGGTGTGGCAGCCGCATTTTTACCGCGCATCGGTGCGGTGTTGGCAGCCAAGGGCGTGGAGATGCGTTGCTGCCCCGAAAGCAAAGCGCTGTTGCAAAGCGTCAAGGGTGCGGTGTTGAAAGACGCGACGGAGCAAGATTGGTTCGAGGAGTATTTGGCACCCATCATCAGCATCAAAGTGGTCGAAGGTGTGGACGCAGCCATTAAACATATCAACCATTACAGCAGCCACCACACCGATGCCATCCTCACGCTCAACCATGTGAACGGTCAACGCTTTGTGCGCGAGGTGGATTCAGCCAGCGTGATGATCAACGCCAGCACCCGGTTTGCCGATGGCTTCGAGTACGGCTTGGGTGCCGAGATTGGCATCTCCACCGACAAGTTTCATGCGCGCGGCCCGGTCGGTATTGAGGGGCTGACGTCGTTGAAGGTTGTGGTGTTGGGTGAGGGTGAGGTACGGGGTTGAGGTTGATTTACTTCAAGCTCTGGTTTGAGATTGGGTCTGTTGACAGCACAGCATATGAGCTGATTGCGTCATTGCCAGTTTTACATCCCTGAATCTTCAGGCTTAGCCTTGTTTTTTCTTTGGCTTCAAAGAGGGAAGCTGTCAAGGACATAGCGCAGATTAATCGTGAAATCAGACTTGGAAAAGAAGAATGCCATGTCGATCAACATAAAGAGAACTTCTTTGTTCGAGCTTGACTTTCAGTTGCTTATTTTGTAATCCTGTCACAAGCGCATCGCTTGAAACTGTCAAAATCATCCCCATATCCGAAAAACACACGAGACGACAAGCCCCATGGTTCCCCACCTCATCACCGCGCTCACCGGCCCCATCAACGAGCTAGAACAGCGCATCATCGACTCCATGCCGGCCATAGAACGCTGGTTTCGCATGGAATGGATGGAGCACACCCCGCCTTTTTACTCCTCGGTCGATATCCGCAATGCCGGCTTCAAACTAGCGCCGGTGGACACCAACCTGTACCCTGGCGGCTGGAATAACCTTACCCCCGAGATGTTGCCGTTGGCTGTGCAGGCGGCGATGGCAGCGATTGAAAAAATCTGCCCAGAAGCGCGTAACCTGCTGCTGATTCCCGAGAACCACACGCGCAACACTTTTTACCTCAGCAATGTCGCGCAACTGGCACGCATCTTCAACATGGCCGGGCTGAATGTGCGCATAGGCTCTATCAACCCGGACATCAAGGAAAACACCGCGTTTGAATTGCCTAATGGCGACAGCCTTTTGCTCGAGCCGGTGATACGCAACAAAACCCGCCTGGGCTTGAAAGACTTCGACCCTTGCACCATTTTGCTGAACAACGATTTGAGCGCCGGTATTCCCGGCATTTTGGAAGACCTGCACGAGCAATACCTGTTGCCGCCGCTGCATGCGGGCTGGTGTGTGCGCCGCAAGAGCATTCACTTTGCCAATTACGAGGAAACCGCCAAGCGCTTTGGTAAATTGCTGGGCATTGATCCTTGGCTGATCAATCCCATGTTCAGCCAATGCGGCGAGGTGAATTTCGCCGAGGGCGAAGGCATGGAATGTCTGACCACCAATGTGGATGCGCTGTTGACCAAGATCCGGCGCAAGTACAAGGAATTCGGCATACACGAAAAGCCGTTTGTGATTGTCAAAGCCGACAACGGCACCTATGGCATGGGCATCATGACGGTGCGCGATGTCAAAGACCTGGAAGTGCTCAACCGTAAAACCCGTAACAAAATGAGTGTGGTCAAGGACGGCCAAGAAGTTAATCAAGTCATCATCCAGGAAGGCGTACAGACCAACGAACGCATCAATGATGCGGTGGCCGAACCGGTGGTTTACATGATGGACCGCTATGTCGTCGGCGGTTTTTACCGGGTTCATGCCGACAGAGGCATTGACGAAAATCTGAATGCACCCGGCTCCAGCTTTGTGCCCTTGGCGTTTGAGCAAAGCGCCCACACACCGCAACCAGGCATGAAACCGGGTGCCAGCACGCCCAACCGCTTTTACATGTATGGCGTGATCGCCCGACTGGCCATGCTGGCAGCCAGCTATGAGCTGGAAGCCACCGACCCGGACGCTGAGGTTTACGAGTAAAAAATAATTCTTTGCTGCAGTGCGGAATCGTTAAACTCTGCGCTTCTTAGATTTCCGGTAGGGCGGCAACAGTCGCTTGAAGTTTTATGAGTGAAGCGCAAAGCCAAGAACAGCCCAAATCTTCATTGGCGGGTTTGACATTGGGCGCCATTGGCGTGGTGTACGGCGATATCGGTACCAGCGTGCTTTACTCCATCAAGGAAGTATTCGGTTCTGGTCATGTGGCCTTCACGCCAGACAACGTCATGGGCATCCTCTCCTTGTTCTTCTGGACGCTGACTTTTATCGTGTCGCTCAAGTATGTGACCTTGGTGCTGCGTGCAGATAACAACGGCGAGGGCGGCCTGGTGGCCATGCTGGCGCTGGCCTCCTCATCTGTGCGCGACAAACCGCGTTTGCGCAGCGTGTTGCTGGTGGTGGGTATTTTCGGCACTTGCTTGTTTTATGGCGATGGTGTGATTACCCCGGCCATTTCGGTGTTGTCGGCGGTAGAGGGTTTGGAAGTGGTGTCGCCAACTTTTAAACGATTCGTCATACCTCTCACGCTTTTGATTTTGCTGTGTTTGTTCGCTGTGCAAAAACGAGGCACGGGCGGTATCGGTAAATTTTTTGGTCCGATCACGTTGGTGTGGTTCATTGCCATTGCCATGCTGGGGGTCTATCACATCGTCGATCATCCGGAAATTTTGTGGGCGGTCAGTCCGCATTACGCCGCCATGTTTGTCTGGGATCAGCCGTTCACAGCATTCATCATTTTGGGGGCAGTGGTGTTGTGCGTGACCGGGGGCGAAGCCTTGTATGCCGACATGGGCCATTTCGGAAAAAAACCGATTCGACTTGCATGGTTTTCCATCGTCATGCCCTGTTTGACATTGAACTACTTTGGCCAAGGCGCACTGTTGCTGGCCGAACCAGAGGCGGTCAAAAATCCTTTTTTCAATATGGCTCCCGACTGGGCCTTGATACCCTTGGTGATTCTCGCGACTGCGGCGACCGTGATTGCCTCTCAAGCCTTGATCACCGGCGCCTTCAGCGTGACCAAGCAAGTGATTCAACTGGGCTTTTTGCCGCGTTTGCAAATTCTGCACACCAGCGAAAAAGAAACGGGCCAGATTTACATGCCGCTGGTGAATTGGGGTTTGTTTGTCGTCATCGTACTGGCCGTGGTCATGTTCAAAACCTCTAGCAACTTGGCGGCGGCCTACGGCATTGCGGTGTGTACCGATATGTTGATCACCACCATTTTGACTTTCTATGTGATTCGCTACGCATGGAAATACCCGTTGTGGCTGTGCATCAGCGCGACCTCGGTCTTCTTTGTGGTGGACTTGGCATTTTGGAGCTCCAATATGCTCAAACTCGCGGACGGCGGTTGGTTCCCACTGGTCATAGGCGGCATGATTTTGGTATTGATGCTGACCTGGCGCGACGGCCGCGCTTTGTTGCACCACAAGACCCGCAATGAGGCCATTGACTTGTCTTCCTTCCTAGAGGCTTTGTTTATCGCGCCGCCAACCAGAGTAGAAGGCATAGCCGTGTTTTTGACGTCTGAGGACGGTATCGTGCCCAATGCCATGCTGCACAATTTGAAGCACAACAAGGTGTTGCACGAACAAAACCTGTTTGTCACCGTGCGCAACCACGAAGTGCCCTGGATTGCGACTGACAAGCGCATAGAGCTGCAAGACCTGGGAAGCCAATGTTGGCAGGTCATGGTGCACTATGGATTCATGGATGACCCGGATGTGCCGTTTGCGCTGAGTTTGTTGCGCGGCCAGGTCGGCGACATCAATAATATGAACACCAGTTATTTTCTGTCACGCGACAGCATCGTGCCTACCGTGGGCGGCGGTATGTCTCAGTGGCGTGAAAAATTGTTTGCCCAGATGTACCTCAACGCCAGTGCGGCGGCTGATTTTTTGAACCTGCCCAGCAACTCGGTGGTCGAGTTGGGCAGCAAAATCGAAATCTGATGCGTTTACTCTGGCCGACAACAGGCTGTTAACCTAGGCCTATGTACATTCTGTTTGTTTGCGACCCGCTGACTTCTTTCCATATTGAGAAAGACAGCACCTTCACGATGATGCGCGAGGCGCAACAACGCGGGCACGCAGTGTGGGCCTGTGGAACACAAGACCTGTTCTGGCAAAGCGGTGCGCGAGTCAGCGCACACATGCAGCAGTTGTCTTTGACAGGTGATCCGCTGGCCTGGTTCACAACTCAATCGCAGGAAATACGTGCGCTTGCCGACGTGGATGTGGTCATCATGCGCAAAGACCCGCCGTTTGATAACGAGTATTTTTACGCCACACATCTGCTGAGCCAGGCCGCGCGCGAAGGCGCGCGCGTGTTCAACAGCCCACAGGCCTTGCGCGAACATCCCGAAAAACTGGCTTTGATGGAGTTCGCCGAATTCGCCAGCCCCACGCTGGTGAGCCGCAGTGCGCAGGCGATTCGCGATTTTCATACACAGCACAGTGACATCATCTTGAAGCCGCTGGACGGCATGGGCGGCATGGGCATATTCCGGGTCAAAGCCGATGGGTTGAATTTGGGCAGCATCATCGAAACCCTGAACCGCGACGGCAGCACCAGCGTCATGGTGCAAAAGTTTTTACCTGCTATTGCGCAAGGAGATAAGCGCGTGCTGGTGATTGACGGTGAGCCGGTGCCGTTTGCGCTGGCGCGTATTCCCCAGGGCAACGAGGTGCGCGGCAACCTGGCAGCAGGCGGCAAAGGCGTGGCCCAGCCCTTGAGCCTGCGCGACAGGCAGATTGCCGAGAAGATCGGGCCGGTGCTGGCGGCGCACGGTTTGCTGCTAGTCGGGCTGGACATCATCGGCGACTGTCTGACCGAGATCAATGTCACCAGTCCGACCTGCTTCAGAGAAATCACCGACCAGACCGGTTTTGATGTACCGGCCATGTTCATGACTGCGCTGGAGCGACGTCTGGTCGCCTCGCCCTAGTTCATCCGACCATGCACACAAGCTGTCTATAAGTGATGAAGGTCTTTATCGAGCAAGCATTGTTTGAGCCCTACGCATATGCAGCCACAGAGCGTCTTGGCGCTTTAAAGCCTTTCGAATACGCGCAGACACGCAACCACGTGCAAGGCGCGGTCAGCATGCTCTCGCCTTATCTGACCCACGGCGTTTTGAGCGTACCAGAGGTGGCCGAGCACATGTACCGGGTGCATCGCATGGGCGCACAGCACAAATTCATTTTTGAGCTGGCCTGGCGTGAATACTTTCAGCATGTGGAGTCATTGCTGGGCGAAGCCATACATCAGAATTTGCATGAAGGCGTGTTGCCAGATGAAGCCTACAGCAGGCAAATGCCGCAGGACGTGAGAAGCGGTGCCACTGGCGTACCGGTTATCGACCAGGCAGTGCGACAGTTGTATTTCAACGGTTATGTGCACAACCATGCGCGTTTGTGGCTGGCCAGTTATCTGGTGCATATCCGCAAAGTGCATTGGCGTGTCGGGGCCGACTGGATGTACAGCCATTTGCTGGATGGAGACATCGCCAGCAATTACCTGAGCTGGCAATGGGTGGCGGGGACGGCCAGCAGCAAGCCTTATCTTTTCAATGCAGCCAATGTGGCTGTGTATGCCCATGAGCCGTGGCACAGCCCGCAGACGGTGATAGACCAGGACATGGACACCATCGACATGATTGCGCGCAGCCGCGCCACGTTCACGCAGGCCTCACAGGCATTCGCCTCGGTGCAGGAACCGGATTTATTGTCCGCCCCGCCGCCCGAAGCCGGGTTGTTGCCGGCAGGCCTGGCGGCAGACAAGTTGACTGACCGCGAGGTCTGGTGGATACATCCTTGGTCGCTGTCGGACAAACCGCCACCGTCCATGCCGACGGACGCCATGCGGGTGGCGGCCTGCTGGCACGAATGGACGCAGCTGCGTCCCTGGAGTCAGATGCGCTGGCTGTTCGTCTCCAAGGGCATGCACCACCTGGCCTCGCATTGCTGGTTTGAGGATGCGGCGCGCTTGACCGAGATATTCAGCAAGGCCAAAGCCGTGCATGTCTGGGATCACCGCAGTCTGCCGGATTGGCCGGGTGTGAACTGGGTGCGCCACAGGCCGCCGCGCCTGTGGCCAGCGCAGGAAGAACATTGCAAATCGTTTTCTGCCTGGTGGAACAAGGTCAACCGTTACAGACTGACTTTGCCGCAGTTGTTGCGCCGGACTGCTTAAAACATCAAGCGGCAGCTTTCACCTTCAAACGCCATGCATGTAGCAGCGGTTCTGTGTAGCCGCTGGGTTGTGCCATCCCCTGAAACACCAAGTCTGTGGCCGCTAGGTAGGCCTTGGATGTCGTGAAATGCCCGGCCATGGGTTGGTACAAAGTGTCGCCTGCGTTTTGCTTATCGACGACAGCGGCCATGCGCTCAAAGGTGGCGCTCACTTGCGCCTCGGGCACCACGTCGTGTTTCAGCCAATTGGCAATATGCTGGCTGGAAATGCGCAGCGTGGCGCGGTCTTCCATCAGGCCGACGTTGTGTATGTCGGGCACTTTGGAACAGCCCACGCCTTGGTCGACCCAGCGCACCACATAGCCCAGAATGCCTTGCACGTTGTTATCTAGTTCTTGCTGTTTGTCGGCCTCGCTCCATGCGGCTTTGGCCACCACAGGCACCGTTAACAAGTCTTTCAGCAAGGAAGCGCGCTGCTTGTCTGCGTCAATGCTTTCCAGTTCTTTTTGTACATCAGTGACCAGTACCTGGTGGTAATGCATGGCGTGCAGAGAGGCGGCGGTAGGGCTGGGCACCCAGGCGGTGTTGGCACCGGCTTTGGGGTGCGCGATTTTTTGCTCCATCATGGCTTTCATCAAATCGGGCATGGCCCACATGCCTTTGCCGATTTGCGCCTTGCCGCGCAGGCCGCAGGACAAGCCGACCAGCACATTGTTCTTCTCGTAGGCGGCGATCCATGCGCTGCTTTTCATATCGCCTTTGCGCAGCATAGGACCGGCGTGCATGGCGGTGTGCATTTCGTCGCCAGTGCGGTCCAGAAAGCCGGTGTTGATGAATGCCACGCGGCTGGCAGCGGCGGCAATACACGCTTTCAAATTGACACTGGTGCGGCGCTCTTCGTCCATGATGCCCAGCTTCACCGTGCTGTCGGGCAAGCCCAGAATCTGCTCGACACGGCCGAACAACTCAGATGCAAACGCCACTTCGGCAGGCCCGTGCATTTTTGGTTTGACGATGTAAACTGAGCCGGTGCGTGAATTGCGGATACCGTTGGCGCCGTGGCCTTGCAAATCGTGCAAAGCGATGGCTGTGGTGACCATGGCGTCCATGATGCCCTCAGGAATTTCATGCGTGTGGCCGTCGGCACCGTCGTAAAGAATAGCCGGATTCGTCATCAAATGGCCGACGTTTCGCAAAAACAGCAGCGAGCGGCCATGCAGTTTCACCTCGGCGTTGCCCTTGGGCGAGTGGTAAAGGCGGTCAGGGTTGAGGCCGCGTTTGAAACTGTGTCCGCCTTTGGTCACGTCTTCGGTGAGCGTGCCTTTCAAAATACCCAACCAATTGCTGTAGGCCAGCAGTTTGTCCTCGGCGTCCACAGCGGCGACGGAATCTTCCAAGTCCAAAATGGTGGAGAGCGCGGCTTCCACCACCAAGTCGCTGATACCGGCCGGGTCGCTGGCGCCGATGGGGCTGGCCAGGTTGATTTGAATGTCTAAATGCAAACCGTTGTGAACCAGCAGCACAGAAGAGGGATGCGCAGCTTCGCCTTGGTAGCCCACAAATTGTTTCGGGTCTGCCAGCGCAGAGGTTTTTCCGGCTTTCAATAACACCACTAAAGCACCTTTGACCACGGCATAACCGGTGGCGTCGATGTGTGAGCCTTTTTTCAACGGTGCGGTGCGATCCAGCACGTAGCGCGCGTATTCAATGACTTTGGCGCCGCGTTTCTCGTTGTAGCCTGGGCCTTTGGCGCAGCCGTTGTCTTCAGAAATCACGTCGGTGCCGTACAAAGCGTCGTAGAGCGATCCCCAGCGTGCGTTGGCGGCGTTCAAGGCATAGCGGGCATTCAAAATCGGCACCACCAGTTGCGGACCGGCCTGCAAAGCCAGTTCCGCGTCCACATTGCGGGTGGTGGCTTTGGCTTTGGCAGGGACTGGCACCAGATAGCCTATGTCGTGCAAAAACGCTTGGTAAGCCTTCATGTTGGTGACCGGGCCGGGGTGGGCGCGGTGCCATTTGTCTAACTCGGTTTGCAAACGGTCGCGCTCGGCCAGCAAGGCCTTGTTTTTAGGTGCCAAGTCTTGCACCAGCTGGTCAAATCCCTTCCAGAAGCTGACGCTGGAAACGCCGGTTCCGGGCAATACCTGCTGGTCAATAAAGTTGTACAAAGGGGAGGCCACATGGAGTTTGTAGAGGGAGGTGCGCTGTGTCATGCAAGGCTTTCAGGTAAATAAATAGGTAGTCTCGGCCGATCACCGATAATTTTGTATTTTAGGAGGTGGGTCGTGACGGGCTTGGGACCATTGAAAACCAGACACATCCTGTCACCTCTCGCCATGTTCCCGCCGGTGCGTAAGCGCCGCTTTTCTTTGGTCTGCCTGCTTGATTCAGCAGGCAGGTTTAGTTTCTGATTGTTTATAGATGCAACAGGTTCAGCAAGACGTGCTGGCGGCATTGACCGCCGCCTTAGAAAGCTTGTCGCCCGGCAGCGGCGCCAAAGCCAGGTTTGAAACGCCTAAAGTGGCTTCGCACGGCGACTGGGCCGTCACCGCTGCCATGCAATTGGCCAAACCGCTGGGCCGCAACCCGCGCGAACTCGGTGAGCAGTTGCGTCAAAGTTTGTTAGACAGCGAAGCAGGCAAGCGTTGGTTATCAGCCATCGAAGTCGCCGGACCGGGTTTTCTCAATTTGCGGCTCAAGCCAGAGGCCAAACAGCAAGTGGTGCGGGAGGTGTTGAGTGCGCCAGCCGAATTCGGTCGACAGCCGCCTCACGGACAAAAACTGCTGGTGGAGTTTGTGTCTGCCAACCCCACCGGCCCTTTGCATGTCGGCCACGGCAGGCAGGCGGCGCTGGGAGACGCGATTTGCCATTTGTTTGACACCCAGGGCTGGTCGGTGCACCGTGAGTTTTATTACAACGACGCCGGTGTGCAAATTCAAACTCTGGCTATTTCGACCCAATGCCGCGCTTTAGGTTTCAAACCCGGCGACCCGCAGTGGCCGGAAAACGCTTACAACGGCGAATACATCGCCGATATTGCCCAGGATTTTTTGGCCAAGGAAACGGTCACGGCGGATGACCGCAGTTTCACCGCCAGCGGCGACGTGAATGATCTGGCAAATATCCGTGACTTTGCCGTGGCTTATTTGCGCCGTGAACAAGACCTGGATTTGAAAGCGTTTGACGTCAAATTCGATCACTACTACCTAGAGTCCAGTTTGTACACCGATGGCCGGGTCGAGCGTGCGGTGGCCAGTTTGCAAGCCTCAGGCCACACTTACGAGCAAGACGGCGCCTTGTGGTTGCGTTCCACCGACTTCGGCGACGACAAAGACCGTGTCATGCGCAAGTCAGACGGCAGTTACACCTATTTCTTGCCGGATGTGGCCTACCACCTCGCCAAATGGGAGCGCGGTTTCACCAAAGTCATCAACATCCAAGGCACTGACCACCACGGCACCATTGCCCGGGTGCGCGCCGGTTTGCAAGCCGCCTCTGTGCAGCAGGACTTGCAGATTCCCCAAGGCTACCCCGACTATTTGCTACACACCATGGTGCGTGTCATGCGCGGCGGCGAGGAAGTCAAAATTTCCAAGCGCGCCGGCAGTTACGTCACTTTGCGCGATTTGATTGAGTGGACCAGCAAAGACGCGGTGCGTTTCTTTTTGCTCAGCCGCAAAGCCGACACCGAGTACGTGTTCGATGTCGATCTGGCACGCGCCAAAAACAACGAGAACCCGGTGTATTACGTGCAGTATGCGCATGCGCGTATATGTTCCATTCTCGGTCTCTGGCAAACGCAGTCGAAAAGGGAATTCCATGAACTGCTGAATGTCGACCTCACGCCGCTGGAGAGTGCGCCAGCACAAGCGCTGATGATGTTGGTGGCCAAATACCCGCAAATGCTGACCCAGGCTTGCGCCGACTTGGCGCCGCACGACGTGACGTTTTATTTGCGCGACCTGGCCGCTTGCTACCACAGCTATTACGATGCCGAACGTATTCTGGTGGATGACGTTAAAACCAGAGACGCCAGAGTGGCACTGGTAAGAGCAGTCGCACTTGTTTTGTCGAATGGATTGGCGCTGCTAGGCGTTAAAGCGCCGAGCAGCATGTAAAGGTAAATCACATGGGATATTTTTTCACTCAGCGCGGCAACACCTTGGTCGGCTTTATTCTGGGTCTGGTCGTTGGCCTGACCGTCGCTTTAGGCGTGGCGGTTTACGTCACCAAGGTGCCGATTCCGTTTTTGAACAAAGGCCTCACTCGTAACGCAGAACAAGACGCGGCAGAAGAAAAGAAAAACAAAGACTGGGACCCGAACGCGCCTTTGTATGGCAAAACCCCAGCTGCCAATGCGCCGGCCGATCCGGTCAAGCCCGTGAAACCGGGCGAAGTCGCAGCCCCGCCGCAAGTTCCTGCACCCACGCCGGCCGCCTCTGAAGACCCGTTAGGCGACCTGGCCGCAGGCAAGGCGCAGCAGGCCGAGGCTTTTTATTACTTTGTCCAAGTGGGGGCTTTCCGCTCCACAGATGAGGCCGAAAGCCAACGTGCCAAACTGTCTTTAGGCGGTTTTGATCCGGCCATTTCGCAACGCGAACAAGAAGGCAAAATCATTTACCGGGTGCGCGTCGGCCCTTACGACAGCAAGTCGCAGGCCGAGCAAATCCAGACACAATTGAAATCCAATAAATTCGAGTCAGCCTTGATTCGGGTGCAACGTTAAACGAGAAAGGTCTTACCATGCAACGTCGTCAATTCAATGCGCTAACTACTGGCGCACTGGCCAGTGTGATGCTCAACCCCTGGCAGCAGGCGCTCGCGCAAGGCGCCGCTTTCAAGTCCGGTACCGATTACATGGTCTTGCCCAAGCCGCTGCCCACCGATGTGGCCAAAGGCAAAATCGAAGTGCTTGAGTTCTTTTGGTACAACTGCCCGCATTGCAACGCGTTTGAACCTGCCCTGAGCGCCTGGGGCAAAAAACTGCCCAAAGACGTGGAGTTAAAGCGGGTACCGGTGCGTTTTCGTGAAGATTTTGAAGCCCAGCAGCGGGCTTATTACGTGCTCGAAGCCCTAGGCAAGGTTGAAGAGCTGCAAAGCAAGATGTTTGCTTCGATTCACGTGGAGAAACAAAATCTGGCCAAGCTCGACGCCCTGGTGGTCTGGGCCGAGAAAAACGGTATCCCCGGCGCCAAATTCACCGAATTGTTCAACTCCTTTTCTGTGGTCGGCAAGGCGCGCCGCGCCGCCCAACTGCAAGAGCAGTTCAAGGTTGAAGGCGTGCCGGCGTTGGGCGTGGGCGGCCGCTTTTATGTAGACGGCAGCCTGGCGGGTTCCATGGAACGTGCTTTACTGGTCACCGATTTCCTGCTGGGCGAGATCCGTAAAGGGCGTTAATGGCATTGGCTGGCAATGCCTCTACAATGCGATGCATTCATCCACCTCAGCAATTTTCGTGCCTTGAAAAACCTACTCCTCATCGGTTGTTTGTTGATGACGCCCCATCTGGTGGCGTTGGCGGAAAAAGCCGACCGCCAAAAACCCATGAACGTCGAGTCCGATAACCTTGAGCACGACGAACTCAAACAAACCAGCTTATTCACTGGCAAGGTGTTGGCGACCAAGGGCAGCATCACCATGCGCGGTGACCGCATCGAGGTGCGACAGGATCCGGACGGTTACCAGTTCGGCGTCATCAAACCCCTGGCCGGACAACTGGCTTTTTTCCGGCAAAAACGCGAAGGCGTGGATGAATGGATTGAAGGCGAAGCCGAGCGTATCGACTATGACGGCAAAGCCGACAGGCTGACGCTGTTCGGGCGCGCCGACTTCCGCCGTTATCGCGGCACTGTGCTGAGCGATCAGGTCACCGGTCAGCGCATCATTTACGAAAACCTCGCGGATCAATTCACGGTCGACGGCATCGTCGGCGGTGTCAAACCGGCCAACGGAACCGGACGTGTGCGCGCCGTGTTGACACCCAAGCCCAACAACGAGGCCGGCAAGTGACTTTTGCTGCGGCGGCAACCGGTCAGTTGGAAGTGCGTCATTTGCAAAAAAGCTATATAGGCCGTCAGGTGGTTCAGGATGTTTCCATCACCGTCAGCAAGGGCGAAGTGGTGGGTTTGCTAGGCCCCAACGGCGCGGGCAAAACCACTTCTTTTTACATGATCGTCGGGTTGGTTCGTGCTGACGCCGGCTTGATTTCAATTGACGGCGTGGCGGTGGAGCACATGCCGATCCACAAGCGCGCCAGCATGGGCCTGAGCTATTTACCGCAGGAAGCCTCCATCTTTCGCAAACTCAATGTCGCTGATAACGTGCGCGCGGTGCTGGAGTTGCAGCAGGATGAAAAAGGACGGTCCTTGCCCGCCACCGAGATCGAGCAACGCCTGACCCATTTGCTGCAGGAACTGCGTATCGAGCATTTGCGTGAATCCTCGGCGCTGTCCTTGTCCGGCGGCGAACGTCGGCGGGTGGAAATTGCCAGAGCCTTGGCCACGCAGCCGCGCTATATCTTGTTGGATGAACCTTTCGCCGGCATCGATCCGATTGCCGTGCTTGAAATTCAGCGCATCATCGGTTTTCTGAAATCCAAGGGCATAGGCGTGTTGATCACCGACCACAATGTGCGCGAAACCTTAGGAATTTGCGACCACGCCGCCATCATCAGCGAAGGCCGGGTACTGGCTGAAGGTAAGCCGCAGGACATCGTCCAAAACCCCGAGGTACGCCGGGTGTACTTGGGCGAAAACTTCCGAATGTAAAGACGGACACGCAGCATGAAGCAAGGCCTCTCACTGCGCGTCTCGCAACACCTGGCACTCACGCCGCAGCTACAGCAATCAATCCGACTGTTACAGCTGTCGACGCTGGAATTAAGCCAGGAAATCGAACAAATGCTAGACGACAACCCGTTTCTTGAAAAGGAAATGGAAGACTTGGCCGCGCGAGAAGACTTCGGTTTGACCCAGGAAGATACGGTGGCAGCACCTACTGAGGCCGAGCCTGATAACGACAGTTGGGACGGCCCCATGGACCGCGTCAGCGAAGTGCGGATCGAAACCGCCAGTGAAGCGCCGGATGCGCCGCTGGACGCTGCCGGCGTGGCCGAAAGCTGGGACGGCGACGGCAGCGTCGAGTTTTCACCGGACGACAGCGAATGGGGAGGGGATGCCCCGGCGCGCAATAACAACAACGACGACGAAAAAGCGCAAGCCACCGAGCTGGCGCGTAACCAGGAATCGCTCACCGCGTTTTTGCACCGCCAGGCCTTGTCATTGCGGCTGGATGACACCGACCGCGCCGCCTTGCGTTTTCTGATTGAGTCGCTGAACGATGACGGTTACCTGGAAGACAGTTTCCAAACGCTGGCAGAAAGTTTGGCCGGTGACGACTTGGAGCAATGCGAAGAACTGGTACACCGTTTTCAAGTCGCTTTGGGTTTGCTGCAAAGCTTAGAGCCCACCGGCGTGGGCGCGCGCGACCTGGGGGAATGTTTGCGACTGCAATTGCAGGCCATTCCGGCTGACTCCGAAGAACGTTCCGCGGTGCGCGCCTGCGCGCTGGCCATCTGCAAACAGCCTTTGGAGCTTTTGGCCAAGCGGGATGTCAAACGGCTGGTGTTGGCGGTGGGTGCTGGCGAGATGGAGGTCAAAGTTGCTATTGCCTTGATTGCCAGGTTAGAACCCAAGCCGGGGCGTCGCTTTATTGATGTGGAGCGCAATGTCGTGGTGCCCGATGTGCTGGTCACGGCCAGCGGACTTGACAGGCAAGGCTTGCCGCAGTTTCGCGCCATGCTCAATCCTGAGGTCATGCCGCGTCTGAAAGTGAACGATATTTATGCGAACGCCTTGAAAGGCAGCAAGGGCGACAGTCACGCCGGTTTGCAACAGAGATTGCAAGAAGCACGTTGGATGATCAAAAACATACAACAACGCTTCGACACGATTTTGCGTGTGAGCAACGCCATCACGCAGCGGCAAAAAAGTTTTTTCATCCATGGTGAACTCGCCATGAAGCCCATGGTGTTGCGCGAGATTGCCGAAGAGCTGGGTTTGCACGAATCCACCATCAGCCGCGTCACCACCGCCAAGTACATGCACACGCCTTACGGCACCTTCGAGTTGAAATATTTCTTTGGCTCGGGTCTGGGCACGGACAGCGGCAACAACGCGTCCAGCACGGCAGTGCGCGCACTCATCAAGCAATTGATTGCCAGCGAAAACCCGAAAAAACCACTGTCGGACAACCAACTCTCCGACATGCTCAAGGAGCAAGGCATTGAATGCGCACGCCGCACCGTGGCCAAATACCGAGAAGCCTTGCGCATAGCGCCTACCAACCTGCGAAAAACGCTGTGAATGCATTGAATCTGTTTGTCCCCTGCGCCGCCGGGGTGGAGGCGTATCTGGCGGCCGAAGTCGCGCAAATCACCGGCTTGCCCGCCACTGCCATGCAAACCCTCAGAGGCGGTGTGCAATTGCAAGCTTCGTGGCGCGACGCGTTGCTGCTCAATTTGCACAGCCGCTTAGGCATGCGGGTGTTGATTCAACTGGCCCAAGCGCCGTACCTGAATGAGCAAGACATTTACAACGCCGCTTCTGCGGTTGCGTGGGAAATGTGGTTCACGCCGCGCGAGAGTTTTCGCATCGACTTCACCGCACAACACAGCCCGCTGAAAAGCCTGAACTTTGCCGCGCTGCGAGTGAAAGACGCGATTGCCGACAGGTTCCGCGAGAAAACCGGCGTGCGCCCGGATGTGGACACCCAGCGTCCGGCGGTGCGGGTGCATTTGCACCTGAGCGAGAAAACCCAAAGTATTTATTTAGACACCAGCGGCGAGCCTTTGTTCAAACGCGGCTGGCGCGAAGACAAGGGTGACGCGCCGCTGAAAGAAACATTGGCCGCCGCCATGTTGGCAGCCAGCGCGTGGAGCATGCCGCCGGTGTATGCGCCGGGGGAAACGCGTCCTGCGGTGATTCCGTTGGCCGGTGTGGAGCAAGGCCTGGCTTTGTACGACCCGTGTTGCGGCAGCGGCACCATCGCCATCGAAGCCGCGCAGATCGCGTGCCGTATGGCGGCAGGTGCACACAGGCGTTTTGGTTTTGAGCGTTTGCGTATGTTCGATGCCCATGTGTGGCAGCAACTCAAAGAACAAGCGAAAGCGCAAGAATGCGCGCCGCGCGCCAAAGTGTTTGCCAGCGATGTCGCGTTTCGCATGGTTGATTTCGCCAAACGCAATGCCGAGCGCGCCGGTGTGGCGCATGCCATTGAGTTACGCGGCGGCGACGCACTGCAACGCATGCCGCCCGGCGATTTGCCTGGTGTCATGTTGGTCAACCCGCCGTATGGCGAGCGCATCGAGACCGCCGGTGTGGCGGGTACATCCAGACGCGGGGTTCGCACGGCAGAGACGTTTGATGATGAACATGAGACAGACAGTAGCCCCAAGGCAGGCCGCGAATCCGGGCATGTAGAGGACGGTGGCGACTTCTTTAACCAACTGGCCAGCCATTGGAAGAAAAACTACGCCGGTTGGCGCGCCTGGGTGTTGACGCCGGATTTGAAATTACCCGGTCGCATGCGTTTGAAAGAATCGCGCAAAGTGCCCATGTGGAACGGCCCCATCGAATGCCGCATGTTCCGCTTTGACTTGCAAGCCGGATCGGCGAGAAAACATAAAACACCGGATATGGATGACCCACAAACGGGATCACCGTGAGGTGTTTGCTTGAGTCGGCTATTCGATCCTCTGGGCATGGTTGACAGCAGCACCGGCAATTCTGCGCCAGCCGTCGACGACCGGCCTTGCATCGTCATTGACACCAATGTGCTGCTTGATATCTGGGTTTACAGCGACCCGGCCACGCCTGTCTTACTGCAGGCCTTGGAAAGCGGGCAACTGCGCTGGCTGGCCACCGCTCCTATGCGGGAAGAACTGCTGCGGGTGTTGGACTATGCACACATTGCCAAAAGGCGCGCCAAAGACGCGTGCAGTTTGCAATCGGTGATGGATGCCTTCGATCGTTTGAGCTTGCCCGCGGAGCAGGCGCCGCGCTCGGCCTTTGTTTGCAAGGACCCGGACGATCAGAAGTTCATCGATTTGGCAGTGGCGCACACGGCTACCTTGCTCAGCAAGGACAAACTGGTGTTGAAACTGGGCAAGCGTTTGCTGGCCGCCGGGGTCAAGACGGCGGAAGTATGGCCCACAAAAAAGGTGAATTATCATAATATCCATGGTTTTGTATAGTACTATTTATTTAATAAAATAGTTTTTTAAGAAAAATTGTATTATTTTAGAGTAAACAAAAAAATAAGCTCAGAATGACATAGTAAAAAATTACAATAAAACTACTTTAAATTAACAGGGAGGTATTCCTTGTACAAGCACGAAAGTATCAATAGAGTTTACAAGCTGGTGTGGAGCCATCTGCGCCGGATGTGGGTGCCTGTGCCTGAACACAAAAGCGCTTGTGCAGGCAAACAGGCAAAACGCAAGCAACATGCGGTGTTGTCTTCAGTCTCGCTGGTGATGGCCGCCGGCTTGTCACCGGGCATGTCAAACGCCGAACCCACTGGCGGGGTAGTGAAATCAGGCAGTGCGAGCATCAAGAGCGATGGCAATACCGGTGCCAAAGTAACAACCATCAAACAAAATAATCCCGGAGTGCTGGGACTGGAATGGAACAGTTTTAACGTCGGCGTTAATGAAACGGTGAATTTCATTCAGCCCACCGTAAATTCCGTGGCGTTCAACCGAATTTTAGATTCACAGGGTTCGCAGATCCTTGGAAAAATCAATGCAAATGGAAGTGTCTGGCTGCTCAACCCCAACGGTTTGTTTTTTGGCCGAGATGCACAAGTGAATGTCGGTGGTCTGGTGGCCTCAACATTGAACACAATGAATCCTCAAGGATTTGGTTCGTATAGCCAGAATTTAGCGGGAAACAGTACAGCCACCATAGAAAATCAGGGTCTTATCAATGCCGGGTATTCAACACCTCCAGGAACACCCAAGGTAGGCGGCTTTGTCGCTTTGGTGGGGCATAGCGTGAAAAATACCGGCGACATCAAAACCGCAGAAGGCGGGAAAATAGCGCTGGCTGCCGGCAGTGACGTTGATCTGCAGTTCTCGGCTAACAGTTTGATTGGTGTCAGCATCAATCAAAACCAATTGAACGCCATGGCGGTTAATGGCGGTTTGATGCAAGCCGATGGCGGTCAAGTGATATTGACAGCAGGTGCTGCCAACAGTGCACTGGCTTCGGTGGTCAACAACACAGGCGTCATGCAGGCGAAAAGCAGTGCCATGTTTCGCGGGCGCATCGTGCTCAGCTCAGCGGCCAAGGATGGCCAATTGAATTTGAGCGGTCGGCTTGATGCTTCAGGTACAAACGGTGCAGATGGCGGAGAAATAAGCACTCAAGCCAGCGTGATCAGGGTCAGCGATGGCACCGAAGTGGATACCAGCTCGACAAACGGTAGTTGGGGTAAGTGGTCGTTGGTACAAAAAAACACCAACCAAAGCACAGCCGATGCAAAGCTCAGCAGCATGATCAGCGGAACAGCTTTGGGTAAAGCTTTGAATCACAGCAACGTAAGTTTGTACACAGACAAAGATCTGCAAATAGATACACCGGTGTCTTGGAATGAGCCAAGCAAACTGTCATTGGTTGCACAAAGAAACATTGCCATAGATGCACCTATCAATTCTGCACATGCGAGCGGAAGTATTTCTTTGGCTTATGGTCAAGCAAGTACAAACGGAACAGTCAACGGCGTGAAATCTTCCTATGCCGTCAAAGCACCTGTGAGCCTGATGGAGGGAAATAACTTCACTACACAGCTAGGTAATGCGGGTGCAGTGAAAAACTTCTACGTGATCACTAGATTGGGGTTGGCAGGCAGCAACACCGGTAAAGATTTGCAGGGTATGAACGTAAATTTGAGCGCCAATTACGCATTGGGTGCTGATATTGTGGATGCTTCACAAACAGCTGGCTGGAACGGTGGTCTTGGTTTCAAACCCATAGGAAATGGTGGTGCATCTAGCAATTTCAGCGGAACCTTTGATGGTTTGGGTCATAGCATCACAGGGCTAACGATAAACAGGCCGACAGCAGACAACATAGGCTTATTTGGTTCGGCGAGAAATGCCACCATCAAAAATATCACCGTGGCTAACGTTAGTATGAACGGCAAATACAACGTTGGAGGATTGGTAGGAACAACCTCCTACAGCACAATTGACAACGCGCACACTTCTGGCCGGGTGTTCGGTGTTACGAATGTTGGCGGATTGATAGGTTCTTCACTTGACACCACGGTCACCAACAGTGATTCGACGGTAGATGTGTACGGCCGCGATAGCATCGGGGGAATAGGCGGACTGATAGGAAAAGCTTACATGAGCAGCATCAGCAACAGCCATGCTAGCGGATATGTAGAGGGCTCAATCAGTGTTGGCGGCCTTGTAGGAAATGCCATCAGCACCACAGTGAGAAATTCCTACTCCAAGTCAGACGTCAAGGGCATTAGAGATGACTCAGACCAGGACGCAATAGCCGGCGGTTTGATCGGGTTAATGAGCGCATCAACAGTCAGTGGAAGTTTTGCAGACTCCAGGGTGTACGGTGAAAACGATA
>CAMBSK010000021.1 GCA_945870575.1 Bordetella parapertussis
GTGCTTGCCTCTTTGTTGTCCACCAAAGGCGACCTGGTCTTCGTGCCTGGTGCTGACGGTGTATTCCAAGCGCTTGATGCTAAAACAGGTAAAGAACTGTGGAGCCATAACAATGGCTTGGGTCACCATGGTGGCGTGATCAGCTACACCGCCAAAGGCAAGCAGTATGTTGCTGTTGTGACTGGTTGGGGCAGCCACGTTGCAGGTAACTACGGTCCCTTGTTCGGTGCACCGTTCACTGAAATGGCGACTGATAACGGTCAGTTGATCGTCTTCGCTTTGAAATAATTGAGTTGATCTGAATAAAAAGCGGGAAGTGAAAACTTCCCGCTTTTTTGTTTTCGCTTGTACCAAAACTCTTTGAATATGTATACTTGATGCAATAGCGTATCAATTATGGAGAAAGCATGTTTAACCGTTTCAGTGGATTAAAATTTTTTGCAGCTACAGCACTCATTGCATTGTTTGCCATTCCGGTTTTAGCACAGGAAGCCCAGGAAGCTGAGCAGAAAGATGCTAAAAAGCTTTTCGCCAACAGCTGCAGTTGGTGCCATGGAAACTTTGGCATGAAAGCGGGTAAGGGTGGTCCGAAATTGGCAGGCATCACTAAAGACGAAGAATCTATTTACAACACCCTTATCAAAGGCCAAGGCGCTATGCCTAGTTTCAAAAATACCTTGAAACCTGAGGAAATCAGATTACTGGCACGCTATATAAAGTCACTGCCTAACGAATAAATCTTTCTCACTGTTTATAGATCATGCAACTGCAATCATGCAGTTGCATTCAGCTTCATGCTTCAATTCGATTTGGTAAACACCAGTTTGGCACCAGCACCGTCAAATTTACCGCCGCCATCCAGTGTTTTGCCATCTGGCTTTATTTTGAGTTGGATTTGAAAAGCAGCGCTGTACTTACTCGGCACCGAGAAACTGACCGAACCTGAGTCTATGTTCAGTTTGCTCAAGGGAATATCCTCTTCACCGAATTCATCCAGATTGGTGAAACTGATGTGTGAACTGCCGTCCTCATCGAAGTGCAGGTGGGCCTTGCCACTGCTCATGCCGATGTACCACACGCCTGACCACTGACCTTGCAATCCAGCAGTATCTGCTGCCAAGGTACAGACTGAATAAAAACCAAGGCACAGCATTAAAAAGTATTTTTTAAACATGGCAAGCGTTACTCCTGTAGGTGAAATAAGCATGCCGATCAGCCGACACGAGGGTTATTTGCAATTTTAAGGTTCACACATCATAATCTTTAAACGACATGTAAGAAATATTCGTATTTCTTTATCAAAGAATAAATTCTTAAATCAACTGGTTTAAACCTATATGCAAAAAAAACATACCTCACTGCTTACACATATGACCAGTCCCGTGCCTCTTTTTTCTGTTGCGCTCCTCGCACTTTTTATATGCCTGTCATCCGCGCAGGCTCAGGCTATCAAGCTACAACGCCAAGGTGAATACACATTCATTACGGGTGGAGTGAATGACGAAGAACAAACTTATCTAGACGCGCAAGCCCCTAAATACCCTATTCAACTGGTGTTTCGTAACAACGGCCAAGTTACTGATGTCAAAGACGTGGCTTTACGCGTGAAAAATGTATCTGGTGAAGTCATGGTTGAAACCAAAATCAAAGGACCTTTTCTTTACTTGAATCCACCCGCCAGTGGCCGTTTTACTTTTGAAGCCGACCTGGGGTCGGAAACCATAAGCATGACCAAGGACCTGATAGGTAGGCGTTATCTGCATCTGGTGTTTGACTTCAACAAGGCGAAAGCGGATTGAAACATGAGATCAAACCCGGTGATTTGTTTACCGGCGCGTGCCATTGTTTCTTTGATCGTATGCCTATCAGGGTTTGTAGGACTTGCAGCAGCAGATGATCCAAGCAACAACACGGGCATGTATGAAAAATACAAAAGTGGCAAGCAGAAATTTTTAGATGATTTTGCCGGTGCCAATTTGAAGCTGGATCGGAAGGATTTGATTCCTGTGCTTTTTTCTAGCATTCATGACTTGTCCAAATATCCCTTGCCGGATAAATTACCAACCATCAGTTTTTTATCTTCTGCGGACTTAAGCCGGCTCGCCTGCAATTCAAGGTGTGTTGTACTCGGCCATTACCCGGGAGGAGAGACCATATATTTGGATGAAAAACTCAAGCCGGAGTCAAATCTTTTTGACCGTTCTGTTTTGCTTCATGAAATGGTGCATTACCTACAGTACACGTCCGGACAGAATGGAGAATTATTGAAAACAACTCAGGAAAAATGCGTTCTTTGGTACAAGCGCGAACAAGAGGCTTATGCCATTCAGGACGCTTTCCTGGTAGCGGTGTCTAGTCCGGTGAGAGCCGGGTATTTCCCGGCGCGGGCTGATTGTATGGCGCTTGATTAATTAGCCGCGGTTTTCGGGTGGCTGCTCGTCTTCATAATAGCCGTCATACCATGTACCACTGAAAATTTTCCCTTCAGGGGTCAGCATTTGCCCATGACCGTGTGGCTTACCGTCTTTCCAGCCGCCTTGGTACCAGGTGCCGTCTTCGTGTTGATAACGGCCTTTGCCATTTTGCAAACTGTTTTTCCATTCGCCGGTGTAAACACCGTCTTTGCGGGTCAACTTGCCTTCGCCTTCAGCCCAGCCTTTGACCAGTTGTCCCTCATAGGTATCGGTGACAATGCCATTGATTAGCCAAGTGAGCTTGCCTTCACCGGTGGCTAAACCTTGTTCACAAGCGCCTGTCCAATTGATGGATTCATCTTCTTGAGGAAATACATTGGCTACTTTGCAGCCCTTGCTGTCGCTGATCCATTGCGGTTCCCCAGCATAGGTCAGTCCCGCGGTAAGAGTTATCAGGAGAAAAATTTTGCTAACCAGCGATGTATTTTTCATGGCAATTGAATAATTTGGTTGAAGATAAAACACCTAAATACAATTTTAGCGACAGCTAATGATTTGAGCTGATCGCAGCAAACAATTTCCCCGTTTCCGGCTGTATCACTCAATCCTATACAAGAATTTTTAAAAGTATAGGAAGTACTACCAGTCAATTAAATCGTTTCTTGATAAAGGTTTAATTACTGGGCAATTCCCGAACAACGCGTAACCCGCCGCCTCGGCTGTTATAGCGAATTTCAGAGGAATACCTAGCCCTTGCTGTTGATTTAATTGATTTCAATTTGTTGTACCAAGAGCCGCCTCTGGCCACTCGCATGGAGCAATCACCGCTCGTCCAGGCGCTGCCGTCGACAGGTGCACCTTCGTAGCTGGTGTTCCAACAATCCATAGTCCATTCCCAGACATTGCCGTACATGTCGTACAGCCCGTAGTTATTCGCTGGCTTTTGACCAAAAGGGTGAGTGGTTTCATCTGAATTTTCATCAAACCAAGAGTGATCAGTCACCTGCATTTGATCAGTGCCGAAGTAATAGTCTGTCTGACTGTCGGCACGAGCTGCATATTCCCATTCTGCTTCAGTGGGTAGCCTATAAGCTTGTCCGGTTTTTTCGCTGAGTTTGCGAGTGAATTCCAGGGCTTGTTTCCAAGTTACCTGTTCAACCGGAAGATCGTCTCCTTTGAACATGCCGGGTCGGGTTCCCATGATGGAAAACCACTGGGCTTGGGTGATTTCGTATTTGCCAATTGCAAAAGCGTTGACGCTCACTGTGCGCCTGGGCGTATTTGCCTCTTCTTCGCTGCCGGTTAATGAACCCATCGTAAAACTGCCCGCTGGGATGACCATCATCTCAGGACAATCCGGGCAATCGCGTAATGGCGTAGTGGTTTGAGCAACAGCCGCAAAGGCCATGGCAAACATGCTTAGAACAATGGCAAGTCTGGTTGAATTCATAGACAAATAAAGTGATGATTTTGAATATGATCAAGTCTATCTCATTGAAACATTCAGTATTTACTCCTGCACATTTGCTTGTAAAAATTCTCCAACAAGCCATGCATAAATAATTTAGTTCATTCAGCGATATCGGTCATGATGAATAGGGGATTAACTGCATTTCAGCTGTTTGATCAAAAGATGTACACTTTTTCATATCAGAAAAGTCAATCCAATATGGCTTAACTGATCATTTAAAAACAATCAACGGAGAACAGACATGACAACTTTCACTCGTTTTTTAACAACTATTGCAATGCTTACTTTCGCTTTGGGCGCCAATGCGCAACTGATCGATAAAAAATCCCTGACTTTAGAAGCCGCTCAAAAAATAACGGCTGCTTCACTGGTTGAAGCGCGGGCCAACAACTGGAACGTCATCATTGCCGTGGTGGATGAAGGCGGTCACCTGATCACTTTAAACAGAATGGAAACAGCACAGTACGGCAGCATTGATGTGGCCATAGGTAAGGCCAAAACTGCCGCCGCTTTCCGTCGACCGACCAAAGTGCTTGAAGATGTAGCCAAAGGCCGTGCGACATTGGCAACCATTGCTAACGCCTACCTGCTGGAAGGCGGTGTACCCATCACTTATAACGGTCAGGTCATAGGTGCAGTCGGCGTCAGTGGCGCTACTTCACAGCAGGATGCCCAAGTCGCAGAAGCCGGTATCAATAGCCTTGGCTTAGCCAAATAAATGCCATTTCTGTCTGAATTTTGAAATCAGTTTTGCAAAGGATGGCAATGCAAATCTTCATTCGTTTGTTACTGGTGATTTTCAGCCTGGTGTTTTCTTCTTTATCGTGGGCATTAACGCAAGAGCAAATCATCGAGGCTTTGGCCTTGCCTGAAAACAGCACCGGAAATATTGCAGATGCTATTGAAGAGGCCACCGGCGCACGCGGTTGGATGTCGGCTGACATGAAGCCGATTTTTGACTCGCGTGTCGTCGGCCGTGCTGCAACGGTGGTGCTGCGTCCGGTATTGAAAAACGATGCGCGCAAATACCCGAATCTTACGC
The DNA here is from genome assembly GCA_945870575.1 of Bordetella parapertussis. Classification (GTDB taxonomy): domain Bacteria; phylum Pseudomonadota; class Gammaproteobacteria; order Burkholderiales; family Burkholderiaceae_C; genus Limnohabitans. The sequence goes on from CAMBSK010000021.1 coordinate 4,928, forward strand.
TTGAGTTGTTAGACCAGGCACCTGCCGGCTCGGTACTTGTTTTTGTTATGCAAGACGGTATTGACATTGCCGCCATGGGTAATCTGATGGGCACCACAGCCAAGGTGCGAGGCCTGGCCGGCGCGGTCATTGATGGGGCGGTTCGCGATGTGGCTGAATTGCGCCGCATCGGTTTCCCGGTCTGGTCACGCCGCATTTCTCCGGCAACATCTGTGGGTCGCATGGTTGGTGCTGAAAAGCAGGTGCCGGTCAAGTGCGGCGATATCCTGGTTAATCCGGGTGATTACATTGTCGGAGATACCGACGGCGTGGTGGTGGTGCCGGCAGCAGCTGCAGAGCGGGTGATTGAACTGCTAAAGCAATACGATGACAAAGAATCCAAAATGATTCCTATCATCGAAAAAGAAAAATCCATGCTTAAGGCGCTGGAAATTTACAACCGTTATTGATGATTGAACGCGCCAAGTATTTAGCCAATTATGCTCAGACTGCAATTTCAAAAACAATACTGGCAGTCTGATGCATTTATCTCAACAAAACAAGCTTATTCCAGAAATGCTTTGCTCTTGTCCAGTTCATAAGTCCAGGACAAGTTTGCATTTTTCAGCCATTAACCGTTCGCTTGCTTTTAGACGGACCGTTCTTGGCCTTGCCGCCTGGGACCTCGCTTTTTGTTCAGCAGAGATTCAATTTCTACCGTGAATCCTGAATTGAAATCGCGTTTGAAATAAACGGATATTTGATGTACAGCAATGCATTTCAATTAGCAATTTACCGCTTGAAATAACCAGCTTAGATATTGGAAGGTTAGCTGGGCTGTTTCCACTTTTCTCACATCTGTCAAATCATGTTCAAACTGAGACTTGATCTTTTGCAGTGGGTGATTGATGCTGCTACGGGTTTACCATAGGGAGGCGGCATAGGCTCACAAGCGAAGATCCTTTGCTGTCAACAAAGTTAAACCATGGACGAGCCGATGGTCGATGCAGTTATTTTGGAATCCAGGAAACTGGTGAAAGAGTTCAAAGGTTTTATCGCCGTCAATCAAGTTGATTTACAGGTACGCCGCGGCACTATCCATGCATTGATCGGTCCCAATGGTGCAGGCAAGACGACTTTTTTCAACCTGTTGACCAAGTTTCTGAGCCCGACCAGCGGGCAGATTTTATTCAATCAGCACGACATTACTGCGGAAAAGCCGGCCCAGGTAGCGCGTCGCGGCATCGTGCGGTCTTTTCAGATTTCCGCTACTTTTCCGCATTTGACCGTTCTTGAAAATGTACGCATTGCTTTGCAGAGAGCACAGGGCAATTCTTATGATTTCTGGCGCTCTCAATCTAGCTTGAACCGCTTCAATGACCGCGCCATGGAGTTACTGCAAGAAGTCGAGTTAGCCGAGTTTTCCAACAAACAAGCGGTTGAGCTGGCTTACGGACGCAAGCGCGCGTTAGAAATTGCCACCACGCTGGCGACCGAGCCAGAACTGATGTTGCTGGACGAGCCCACCCAAGGCATGGGCCATGAAGATGTGGACAAGGTGACGCAGCTGATTAAAAAAGTCAGCGCCAACCGTACTGTGTTGATGGTTGAACACAATATGCACGTGGTTTCGCAAATTGCCGACACCATCAGTGTGCTTCAGCGCGGTCAGATCATTGCCGAGGGTCCTTATGCGACGGTGTCGCAAGACCCGCTGGTACTTGAGGCTTATATGGGAAGTGCAGAACACACACTGGCAGGTGCACATGGCCACTGAAGCAAAGTCCTCTGTGCCATTCCTGCATTTGCAGGGGGTGAATGCGTTTTACGGCGAATCGCACATTCTTCATGGTGTCGATCTGGTGGTGAACCAGGGCGAGTTGGTTACGCTACTGGGCCGCAACGGCGCGGGCCGCACCACCACCATCAAATCTATTTTGGGACTTGTCGGTCAGCGCAGCGGCTCCATACAAATACTCGGGCAAGAAACCAGCAACTGGGCGACTCACGATATTGCGCGATTAGGCGTCGGTTATTGCCCGGAAGAGCGCGGTATTTTTGCCAGTCTCAGTTGTGAGGAAAACCTGTTGTTGCCGCCGGTGATTGCCCCCGGCGCCATGACGTTGGAAGAAATTTACGCGCTGTTTCCTAATCTGTATGAGCGCCGTCACAGCCCCGGCACTCGCTTGTCGGGTGGCGAACAACAAATGCTTGCCATTGCGCGCATTTTGCGTACCGGTGCAAAACTGTTGTTGCTGGACGAAATTTCCGAAGGACTGGCGCCTGTGATCGTGCAAGCGCTGTCGCGCATGATTCAAACCTTGCGCGAAAAGAATTTCACCATCGTCATGATCGAGCAAAATTTCCGCTTTGCCAGCGGCCTGGCAGACCGCTTTTATGTGATGGAACACGGACGCATCGTGCACGGTTTTGAAGCCGCGCAGTTGCAAGCCAATATGCCAATGCTCAATGAGTTTTTGGGTATCTGATTATTTGAAGGACATGACCATGAAATTCCCAATTAAAACTTTGCTCGCTGCCTTGCTTGGCGCAATCGGCCTGAATGTATCCGCCCAGATATCCGACGGCATCGTCAAGATCGGCGTGCTCAACGATATGTCCGGTTTGTATGCCGATATCACCGGCCCGGGCTCGGTGGTGGCCGCCAAAATGGCGGTAGAAGACTATTTGAAAAGCAGCAAAAGCAGTTTGAAGATTGAAATTGTCAGTGCGGATCACCAGAACAAGCCTGATATCGGCTCCAACATTGCCCGTCAGTGGTACGACACCAACAAGGTCGACATGATTGTTGATGTACCAACCTCCTCGGTGGCTCTGGCCATCAGTCAGGTTACACGTGAAAAAGGAAAAATCCACGTCAATACCGGCGCAGCCACAGCAGACCTGACCAGCAAAGCCTGTTCGCCCAACACCATTCATTGGCTGTATGACACTTGGATGCTCGCCAACGGCACAGGCAAAGCCGTGGTTCAACACGGCGGCACCAGTTGGTATTTTCTGACAGCCGACTATGCGTTTGGTCAGGCACTTGAGCGCGACACCGAGGCTGTGGTGTTGAAAAACGGCGGCAAGGTGCTTGGCAAAGTTCGCCATCCACTGGCCACCCAGGATTTCTCTTCTTTCCTTTTGCAGGCACAGGCCTCTAAGGCCAAGGTCATCGGACTGGCCAATGCAGGTGGTGACACCACCAATGCCATCAAGCAAGCCTATGAATTCGGTATTGTCAAAGGCGGTCAAACCCTGGCTGGCTTGCTGGTTTTCCTGCCTGATGTGCATTCACTCGGTTTGGAAAAAGCACAAGGTTTGTATCTGACAGAGACTTTTTACTGGGACTTGAATGACCGGACCCGCACCTGGTCCAAGCGTTTCGCCGCATTGCACGGCGGAAAATACCCATCCATGGACCAAGCGGGAGTTTACGCTGGCGTGATTCATTACCTTAAAGCAATTGATGCTGCAAAAACCGATGACGGTGCCAAGGTCGCGCAGAAAATGAAAGACCTGCCCACAGACGACATCCTGTTTGGCAAGGGCAGTATTCGCAAGGATGGCCGCAAGCTGCACCCAGCTTATTTGTTCGAAGTGAAAAAGCCTTCCGAGTCTAAATACCCTTACGACTATTACAAATTGCTGGCCACCATTCCGGCAGACCAGGCCTTCCGCCCCATGAGTGAAGGCGAATGTCCTTTTGTGAAGAACTGATCAGCGCATGGAAATTTTCGGCATCCCCTCGCAGGCTTTGTTCGGCCAACTGTTGATCGGCTTGATCAACGGGTCTTTTTACGCTTTGTTGTCGCTGGGGTTGGCGGTGATTTTCGGCTTGCTCAATATCATCAACTTCTCTCACGGCGCGCAGTACATGATGGGCGCGTTTGTAGCGTATTTGTCGCTGCAGTGGTTTGGCTTGAACTACTGGCTGGCACTGGTGATTTCGCCGGTGGTGGTCGGTGCCATAGGCATGGCGATTGAAAGAAGCATGCTGGTGCGTTTGTACAAGCTGGACCATTTGTATGGCTTGCTGCTCACCTTCGGTCTGGCTTTGATCATTCAAGGCTTGTTCAGAAATGCCTATGGTGCATCCGGTATGCCGTACGCAGTTCCCGAAGTATTCATGGGCGCGATTGACCTGGGCTTTATGTTCCTGCCTAAATACCGAGCCTGGGTGATTGTGTCTTCCATGTTTGTTTGCTTCAGTACCTGGTTTGTGATTGAGCGCACCAAGCTCGGCGCTTATTTGCGCGCTGCCACAGAGAACCCTTCCATGGTGCAAGCCTTTGGCATCAACGTGCCGCGCATGATCACGCTCACCTACGGTTTTGGCGTCGGTCTGGCAGCGTTGGCAGGTGTCATGGCCGCACCGATTTACCAGGTCAGCCCCATGATGGGTGCCGACATCATCATCGTGGTGTTTGCCGTGGTGGTGATCGGTGGCATGGGCTCGATCATGGGTTCTATCTTGTCGGGTTTTGGTCTGGGTCTGATCGAAGGTCTCACCAAAGTGGTTTACCCGGAGGCTTCCAACACAGTGATATTCGTCATCATGGCTATCGTGTTGCTTATCAAACCTGCCGGCCTGTTTGGAACGGAAAAATAAACCATGAACCACGCCGTCTCTGACAGCCAAGACATGCGCCACCAATGGCTGGTGTTTGGCTTGATGTTTGCATTTTTCGCCATTGCACCTTATTTCATCTACCCCGTGTTTTTAATGAAGGTGATGTGCTTTGCTTTGTTCGCATGCGCATTCAATCTGCTACTGGGTTTCGGCGGTTTATTGTCCTTCGGCCATGCCATGTTTTTCGGCACTGCCGGGTATGCTGCAGCGCACGCGGCCAAGGTCTGGGGTCTGACCCCCGAGTTGAGTGTTTTGTTCTCTATGCTGTGTGCCACGCTGCTGGCCTGGGTGGTGGGTTTGCTGGCCATTCGCCGACAAGGTATTTACTTTGCCATGATCACGCTGGCTTTGTCGCAAATGGTGTACTTTGTGTATTTGCAAACACCATTCACAGGGGGCGAGGACGGCATTCAAGGTGTACCGCAAGGGCATTTGTTCGGTTTGATTGATCTGAGCAACAGCTCCGCCATGTATATGTTTGTGCTGGGTGTTTTTCTGATCGGTTTTGCGCTTGTCTGGCGCATCGTACATTCGCCCTTCGGGCAAGTGCTCAAAGCGATTCGCGAAAACGAACAACGCGCGCTGTCGCTGGGTTATGACACCGATCGCTTCAAGCTGATTGCCTTTGTACTTTCGGGGCTCGTGGCCGGCATGGCTGGGGGCACCAAGGCGCTGGTATTCCAGTTGGCTTCGCTGACTGATGTGCACTGGTCTATGTCCGGCGAGGTGGTGTTGATGACACTGGTCGGCGGGCTGGGCACTTTGTTCGGTCCTGTGGTGGGTGCTGCCGTCATCGTCACCATGCAAAACTACCTGGCGCAACTCGGCTCTTGGGTGACCGTGGTGCAAGGCCTGATTTTTGTTGTTTGCGTCATGCTGTTTCGCAAAGGTGTGATCGGTGAAATCGCCAGCCTGATTCGCAAGCCTTTGTAAACGCTTCGCTTCGCGGCTGCATTCATTGTTTGACTTAACTGATTGAGGTGAAGGCCATGAGCACATCGACACGTTGGAAAAATCGTCCCGTCGGTTCTACCTGGGGCGACTTCGGTCCGGATGACCAGGCCGGTCGCATGAATTTGCTGACCCGCGAAAAAGTCATGCAAGGCATGGCTGAGGTGAAGCACGGCATCACGTTCAACCTGAGCCTGCCGCTGGACTACCCGGGCGCCAGCGTACTCAACCCCAGACGCAGCGCACCTGTGCTCAGGCCCACAGTGCGCAACGGCAAGCCGAACATGAACTACCAGTTATGGTGCGACGACCCTTTATGCACCGATGTCATAAGTGACGACCTGGTCATCATGCACTTGCAGTACAGCACCCAATGGGACAGCCTGGCGCACGCCGGTTCCATGTTTGACGCGGATGGTGACGGCGTGCCAGAACCTCTGTATTACAACGGCTACCGCGCCGGTATAGATGTGGTCGGTCCGGACAAGCCTGAGGGTGCCGGTATTTTTGATTTCATCAATATCCCCAAGGAATCCACTTCTTACGCCAAAGCATTGGGCATAGAACACATGGCCGAGCGTTGCGTGCAAGGCCGCGCAGTCATGGTGGATTTGCATGCTCACTTGGGTCATACCGGTGAAGCCGTCGGTTATGACACTTGGATGCGCATTCTGGAAAAAGACCGCATTGAAGTCGAAAGCGGGGACATGGTGTGCATACATACCGGCTTTGGTCAGGTGTTGATGGACATGAAACGCCAACCCGATGCCGACGTACTGGCGCGCTCCGGCAGCACCCTCGACGGCCGGGACGACAAACTCAAGCAGTGGATCACCGACAGCGGTTTGATCGCCCTGATCGCTGACAACTACGCGGTTGAAGCCCATCCCGCCACGCCCGGCGACGGTGCCTGCGCCACCTTACCTTTGCATGAGCATTGTCTGTTCAAGCTGGGCGTGCACCTGGGCGAGCTTTGGTACATGACCCATTTGGCTACTTGGTTGCGGGAAAACAAACGCAACCGCTTTTTGCTGACTGCGCCGCCCTTGCGTTTGCCCGGGGCGATAGGCTCGCCTGCAGCCCCTGTAGCTACGGTATAGGCCTGCACATGCCGCGCTAAAAAATGTTTTAAGTACTGCTTGTGCTTAGCGCTTATGTATTCTTTTTTTGATTTATATCAATATCCAGCTATTCGATCCGATTTATAAAAGTGAAGTGCTGCTTGATACATGCGCCTTGGTGGAGTGCACCCCACACAGCATTTTGAGTAAGAAAACCCCCCTCAATTTTGATTTGAAAAAAATGTATGGTCGAGAGAAATGAATCAGAGTTAAAAGAAAAACTGGAATATGCCTTGCAGTTGTTCTATGACGACGTGCTAGAAAAAAAAGACCTGCGCCATTTTTTCTTCGGTATGGAATTCAAAAGAATCATCGAAGACTACCATTTGTACAAGCACTTTGTGATGGCCAAGCCCGAGCGCTATTACAAAGAAATGGTGATGCAAACCGCACCGACTGAAATCCAAGTCAAAGCGCCGCAGTTTGATGAGATATTGATTTCTTTGCAAACCAATATGCGAATTGCCGGGTTTTTGAAGACTGAAATCCCCAAGCTGTCTGTGCATGTGATCGAAGTGATAGAAGAATCCCGCGCGCAAAAATCGGATGCTGAAGTGAAAGTCTGGAAACCGCTTGAAGTCACCAATCAACTGGTTTGTGATTACTACAACAACAACCGTACGGATGCACGTCTTGAAAAAAACGGCGACACATACGCCAGCCGCGGCTTCATGTACCCGTTCTGGACTCGGGTGGCTTTAGACACCAAGCAAATCATTTTTATCGGCCAGGCGTTTGCTGCCAGTTCTTTTACACCGGTGGCCGAGTTGCAGACTTTGTGCACGCAGATCAACGACAAAGTGACTCAACAGAATTTTTCTGTGCGCGAAGGCTCTAACGGTGCAGTACTGTTTGCACGCCATTCGTTTTCCTATGCCAACGGCTTGCCGGTGCGCATGTTGCTGCGTGGCGCCAAGCAGTTTGCCTCTAGTTTTGAAGCTGCCATCAATATGGATACAAACCAACTGCTGGTGAAAAAACTCAGCTGACTGTGTTTGTCTTGCCAGGACTATGTCTTGCCACGGTCCAACCGATCACAGCAATGCCTATGGCAACTGCCGCAAATGACTGCCTCAACACATCGGCGTCCAGGCAGACAGACAAGATCACCACTCCGCTGGATTGACCCAGAAACAGCACGCTGGCAAACAGCGTCATGGCGGTGCTGCGGTTGTGCGGCGCCATTTGTGTGGCCTGGGTTTGCAGCACGTTATGCAGCATGTAAAAACCCAAACCAATGACCAGGCAAGCTGCCAGCGCGCCGTAAATAACCGTGCTGATCAACAGCAAAATCAAACCCGTGGCAATGCACAAGCCGCCGGTCATCGCTAGCCCCTCTTCGCCCAACCAGGTGATCCAGCGTTTGGCGAACTGGCTGTACATCAATCCGCCAAGCCCGTAGAGCAACATGGCGGCACCGGCAGATGAAGAGCTGAGCGAAAAATCTTTGATCAACATACTGGGAACGAATACCAGCACGCCAAAGGCCAGCGCACCCTCTAGCAGGGTCAGTAACAGCACCCGCTGCACGCCGGGTGCGCGAAGCAACTCCCGGGTGCCGCGTAAATATTCTGCAGTCGACACTTTAGGCTGTAGCGCGATTGTGGCTTGCGAGCGGTACATGCTGCTGCGGTACAAAAGAATAAATGCAAGCGCAAACAATAAAGCAAGTGCGCCGAAGGCCCAGCGCCATCCCAGGTATTGGGCGGCAAAGCCGCCAAACCATTGACCGGCCATCACGCCGGTAACGGTGGCGCTCATCAAGCGCGCCAGCGTCTGCTGTCTGCTGTCGTAAGCGACTTGGTCACCTATCCATGCCATGCTCAAAGGAATGATGGCCGCGGCCACGCCGCCCATGGCACTGCGCGCTATCAGCAAAGCGTCAAGCCCTGAAGACAAGGCGGTGAGGACGCTGAGAATGGTGCTGATACCTGCCGCCCAGGTGATCAGTCTCATGATGCCTAGGCGTTGGCCCAAGGGGCCGTATATCAGTTGCATGACGCCATACGCAATTGAAAACGCTGCAATCACATGTGAGGCTTGGCCTTGGGAAACATTGAAGTCCATCGCCCATTGCAACAGCATAGGGTCACACATTCGCATGGACACCATGCTGGCAAATGCCACCAGACCCAGCAACCGGATATCGCGCGAATTCATTCCCGTACCTTAAACTTATTTGAAACAGCGAAGATTGTCACTCGAATGTTCATGCACAGATTCATCTTCTTGCATGGCAGTATGAAATTTTGGAGAATGATTCGATGAACCTTACCATTAACAATTTAAACCGCATGTTCAGCGGTTTTGTATTTCTTACAGTCACCTTGTCAACAGGATTTGTTTTGGCCGCCACAGAAGAACCCATGTACAGCGTATTGCTCAAGGAAAACGCGTTTGAATTGCGCCAATATGCGCCTCAACTGGTGGCGGAAACTGTGGTCAACGGCGACATGGACTCGGCGTCCAGTCAAGGCTTTAGAGCGATTGCAGATTTTATTTTCGGCAACAACAAAGCTCCAGGCCAGACCACCTCGGCCAAAATCGCCATGACTGCACCGGTGACCGTCCAACCGAGTGCCAATGAAAATTCCTTGCGAGAAGCGCGCGACTGGCGCATACAGTTTGTCATGCCGTCTCAATACACCATGGAGACTTTGCCCAAACCGAACAACCAGGCTGTGCAATTGCGCGAAGTACCGGCGCAAAGTTTTGCGGTTTTGCGTTATTCCGGTTTGAACACAGCATCTAAGGTGGAAGACAAAACCCGTGAGTTGTTGGCCTGGGTGAAAACTAAAAATTGGCAAATGGCAGGCAGTCCGCAACTCTCGCGCTATGACCCTCCCTGGACCTTGCCCATGTGGCGCAGAAATGAATTGAGGGTGGAAGTGATCACGCCTTAACGTAGTGCTCGACATAGCGGTTGCCTTCAAACCGCATACCGTCTAAGCATTCACCGTATAGAGCGCCTATGTTTTAGACCATGTCTTCAGTATTTATGGCTGGCCATGCGGTGACAGTTTGATCTCGAACTCAGTCAGTATCTGTTGTGTATGTTCGCCCACCGACGGAATAGCGCCCATGGTGTAGTCGAAGGCATCGCTTTGACCCGGTGGTAAGAGTGCAGGCAATTTGCCGTTGGGCGTGTCAACCTCCACCCAGCGCTGTCGTGCTTTCAATTGCGGATGCGCCCACAGATCGGCCATGTTGTTCATGCGTGCATTCGCAATTTGCGCTTGGTCTAATCGTTCAATCACTTGCGCCGCGCTCAAGCTAGAAAACTCTTTGAGGATGATAGGCTCAAGCTGTTGTTTGTTTTCGTGGCGCAGACTGTTGCTGTTGAAACGCTGGTCGGTGGCCAGTGCTTTATCTTGCATCACCATTTCACAAAACTGCATCCACTCGCGTTCGTTTTGCAAACCCAGCATGACGCTGTTACCGTCGCCCGCCAGAAACGGGCCGTACGGGTAAATGGTGGCGTGCGATGCACCGTTGCGTGTGGGCGGTGGTGCGTTGTCGGTGGCATAGTACATCGGAAAACTCATCCACTCGGTCAAAGACTCCAGCATGGACACATCGATGTGCGCACCATCGCCGGTTTTATCTCTGTGAATCAGCGCTGCCAATATGCTGGTGTAGGCGTACATGCCGGCTGCGATATCAGCGATGGAGTTGCCGCTTTTGCTCGGTTGCTCGGGTGTGCCGGTGATGGACAAATAACCCGCTTCACTTTGTATCAGCAAGTCATAGGCTTTTTTATCGCGGTAAGGGCCGTCCAAGCCATAGCCCGAGATATCGCACACGATCAGACGCGGGTGTATGGCGCGCAGCGTAGCCGCATCCAGCCCCATGCGCGCCGTCGCACCGGGGGCCAGGTTTTGCACCAGCACATCGGCTTTATTCAGCAACTGTTTCAAAGCAGCCAAGTGTTCAGGGTTTTTTAAATCTAAAGCCAAACTTTCTTTGGAGCGGTTCACCCACACAAAATGCGAAGACAGGCCGCGTGCGCGTTTGTCGTAGCCGCGTGCAAAGTCGCCGTCGCCGGGGCGTTCTACTTTGATGACGCGCGCGCCTAAATCCGCCAACTGGCGTGTGCAAAACGGCGCGGCGATGGCGTGTTCTAAGGACACGACGGTGATGTGGTCCAGCGGTTGAGAATTGGTTTTAGACATCAGTAAGACTTGGGCAAACCCAGCACGTGTTCAGCCATGTAGGCGTAAATCAGGTTGGTGGACACCGGCGCTACCTGGTAGAGCCGTGTCTCACGGAATTTCCGCTCAACATCGTATTCGCTGGCAAAGCCGAAGCCGCCGTGGGTTTGCAAGCACATATTGGCGGCTTCCCAGGAAGCTTTGGCGGCCAGGTATTTCGCCATATTGGCTTGTGCGCCGCAGGGCAGGTGCGCGTCAAAAAGTCGGCAGGCTTCATAGCGCATCAGGTTGGCGGCTTCGGTTTCCATGTAACTGTCAGCCATGGGGAACTGTATGCCTTGGTTTTGGCCTATGGGTCTGCCGAACACTTCGCGGGTGTTGGCGTAATCGCGTGCTTTGGAGATGAACCAGTAGGCGTCTCCAATGCATTCAGCGGCGATGAGTGCGCGTTCGGCATTCAAACCGTCGAGTATGTAAGAGAAACCTTCGCCTTCTGCGCCGATCAAATTTTCCTCGGGTATTTCCAGTTCATCGAAAAACACTTCGTTGGTTTCATGGTTAGGCATATTGCGAATCGGCTTTAACACCATGCCTTTGTCCAATGCTTTTTTCACATCCACAATGAACACCGACAAACCTTGGCTTTTGCGCGTGACTTCAGCGATTGGTGTGGTGCGCGCCAGCAAAATCATGAAGTCCGAATGTTGCACTCTGGAGATCCATACTTTCTGACCATTCACCACATAGCGGTCACCGCGTTTGACGGCAGTGGTTTTTAAGCGCGTGGTATCGCTGCCGGTACTGGGTTCGGTCACCGCCATGGACTGCAAACGCCATTCGCCGCTGGCAATGCGCGGCAGGTAGGTTTGTTTTTGCAGGTCGGAGCCGTGGCGCAACACCGTGCCCATGTTGTACATCTGGCCGTGGCAGGCGCCAGCATTGCCGCCTGAGAGATTGATCTCTTCCATGATGACCGAGGCTTGTGTCAGGTTTAGACCCGAGCCGCCGAATTGCTGCGGTATCAATGCAGCCAGCCAACCGGCTTTGGTCAAGGCTTCCACAAAGGCTTCGGGATAGCCGCGCTGCTCATCCACGCTTTGCCAGTAGTTGCTGTCAAAACTTGCGCACAACTGGCGCACCGCATCGCGAATGTCTTGATGCTCATCAATGGCTGGCAGTGCTTGACTCATGGTGTTTCCTCAGGGTGCCCAACGGGCAGTGGCTTGCATGCAAACATCGCCTTGGTGATCCTGCACCCAGGCGTGCACCTGCTCACCGTCGGGGTGGGCGCAGACGCTGAGCACGCGCTGTTCAGCGCATTCAAACACCGGCTTGACGGCTTTGAACTCAAACGACTGCACAGCGCGGTCACTGTGTCTGCGCAGCAAATCGACCAGCAGTGTCGCCATCAAAGGTCCGTGCACGATCAAGCCCGGGTAGCCCTCGACTTGGGTCACATAACGGCGGTCGTAATGGATGCGGTGGCTGTTGAAAGTCAAGGCCGAATAACGGAACAACAGCACATCGTCAGGCACGATGTCGTGCTGCCACACTGAAGTGTGCGAAGGTTTTACGCCGGGTAAGGGTGCGGCATCCGGTTCAGCATTTTGCCGAAAAACAATGTCATGCGTTTCTTCCAGACACACGCCTTGTGTATTGCTGTAGCGGTGCAGCACTTGCACAAACAACAGTTCGCCGCTGCGACCGGTTTTGTGCTGCACTTTTTCTATGCGGGAAACGCGTTGCACTTCTTCACCTAAACGCATGGGCTGGTGCCAGTGCAAACGACCGCCTGCCCACATGCGGCGCGGCAAGGGCACAGGCGGTAAAAAACCGCCGCGTTTGGGGTGACCATCCGGGCCGATGTCACTTTGTCTGGCAACAGGCAAAAAATACAACCAATGCCATAAAGGCGCAAGCATGTCACCGTTGCGCGGCTCTGCGTCATCGCGGTCCAGCGTGGCTGACATGGCACGCACCGGTGCCAGGCTGAGTTGATCGCGCCTTGTTTCGGTTTTACCCTGCCAGCTTTGCAAATGCGCCAGCGTGGTCGCGTCCAGCAGACTCACTTGAAGTCAATCATCTTGAGCGCGCTGTTTTGCAGAATCGCCGGGTTGATGGTTTTCACCCAGGCCGGGGATTTCTGGCCCACAGGCGTGGTGACAAGTTCAGCCGGCACGATCACCATTTTGTCGAGCACAGCAAAAGGAAACTGCGGCACGCGCTTAGTGAGACCCAGCAACTGGTCTTCCAGGCCTTGGCCGTCGGCGCGCATGTGTACTGTGTGACCATAGCCTTTGAAACTCATTTTGCGCATGGCCTCAGCCACTTGCTCGGTGGTCGGCCATTTGCCGCCGTTGGCTTTGATGGCGTTTTCGTAGCCGGTCTTCAAACCGAACAGGGCTTGCGCCATGTGATAAGTGGAATAGATAGGGTAGGCGTTGGTTTTGGCTTTGAATTTGGCGACAAATGCCATGTGCTTGGGATCGTTACGGGTGTCGGGGTGCAAAAAGTAATGGTCACCGCGAGCGCCGGCAATGATGCCGGCCGGTACTGCATCTCCCAAGCGTTCTAGCGAGCTTTCCAACAAAGGCAACACGAACAAAGTGTTCTGATTAAATACGCCGCGTTGGGAGGCTTGACGCACAAACGTGTCAAGGTCGCCGCCCCACGATGTGTTGAGCACCACGTCGGGTTTGATGGCTTGCAAACGGCTGAGTTCGGTGGAGAAATCTGAGGCACCCATTTTGGGGAACATCTCGGCGACCACTTTCACTTTTGGTTTGAATACGCGCAAGGTATTTATGAAAATTTCCCACGAGTCACGGCCCCAGGCGTAGTCCTGATTCACCACGGCAATGGTTTCGAAATTGGGCTTGGTTTTCATCAGGTACAAAACGGTGGCAACCATTTCAGTGGTGGCATTGCCTTGCGTGCGCACCACGTACTGGTAACGCTTTTCTTCCAGCAATTTTTCAGTGCCGCAGTCCCAGGCGATGTTCAGTATTTTCAAGTCTTCGGCCACAGGCGCGATCACATTGCAGTTGCCGCTGGAGATGGCCGACAACATGGTTTTCACGCCTTGCTCTTGCACCAGGCGACGGTACTCGGACAGCATCTTGTCCGGGCCGGTGCCTTCGTCGATGAAGCTGGCAGACAGCTTGACGCCGCCTATGCCGCCACTGGCGTTGATGTCGTCGATGATGATTTCCGCAGCGGCTTTGGCCGGTACGCCGAACACCGAGGCCGGTCCGGATAAAAACGTGGATATACCGATTTTCAGGTCAGCGGGTTTGCTTTGAGCGATGGCACTGAGCGACAAAGCGCCCAGCACTGCCGCAGCAGCGAGTTGTTTGAATTTATACATGACTGTGTCCTGATTCAAATCAAATGGTGCGACCGCCGTCGACCGGCATTTCCAGCCCGGTGAAAAACTCGGCGGCGTCGCTAGCCAGAAACACGCATGCGGCGGCGATATCGCTGGGTTGTGAGAAACGGCCCAGCGGTATGGTGGACATGAATTTAGCGCGGTTTTCCGGCGTGTCCGGCAAGCCCATGAAGTCTTCAAACAAAGCGGTGACTCCCATGACCGGGCACACGGCATTGACGCGTATGTTCTCCGGGCCGAGTTCGACGGCCATGGATTTGGACAGCACATTGACCGCGCCTTTGGAGGCGTTGTACCAACTCAGGCCTGGACGCGGACGGATACCGGCGGTAGAACCAATGTTCAAAATAACGCCGCGTTTTTGCTGGCGCATCAGCGGCAGCACAGCGTGCGTCATGTGGAATATGGATTTCACGTTAACGGCAAACACCTTATCGAACATGGCTTCATTCACGTCGAGCATGGGGCTGTTTTTGTGCGTGGTACCGGCGTTGTTGACGACGATGTCCGGGATACCGAAAGTTTTCACGCAATGCGCCACCAGCGCCTGCACCTGGTCAGCTTTGGAGACATCGCAAGTGAATGCGCTGGCATGGGCACCCAAGGCCGTGGCCACGCGCACGGCAGCTTCGCCGTTGATGTCGGCCACGATGACGCGCGCGCCTTCGTGCACATAAGCTTTGGCAATGCCTTCGCCGAAACCGCCGCCTGAACCGGTGACGATGGCAATTTTGTTGTTGAGTTGTGTCATGTGGGATGCTTTCAAAAAAGTGAAGAGATTAGCCGTGGAATTGAATGACGGTCTTGGTGCAGCTCATTTCTTCGAGCGCCAGAAAACCTTTTTCGCGACCGTGGCCGCTGCGTTTGTTGCCGCCGAAGGGCAGTTCCACACCGCCGCCCGCGCCGAATGAATTGATAAACACCTGGCCGCATTTCAGCGCTTTGGCCACGCGTTGCTGGCGGCCGCCGTTTTCGGTCCACACCGCAGCCAGCAAACCAAACTCTGTGCCGTTGGCCAGTGCGATGCCTTGGGCTTCGTCGGTGAACGGCATGGCGGCCAGCACCGGGCCGAAAACTTCTTGTTGCGCCAACGCGTTATCGGCCGGCACATTGCCGAAGAAAGTAGGCATCACGTAATAGCCACCGGCGGGAACGCCGGGATCGATTTGACCCTGAGCCAGCACCGGCAGACCGGCGGCCTTGGCTTGTTCAATAAAGCGGTTCACGCGTTGCTGCTGTGTCGGGTTAACCACCGGACCGCAATCCAAATTCATTTCAGGTGTACCGACGCGCACTTGTTTGAATTTTTCGGCGACCAGCGCCACGAACTTGTCGTGTATCGATTGCTGCACCAGCAAACGGCTGCCTGCGGTACAGGTCTGGCCAGTGTTTTGGATGATGCCGCGCACCACGGTGGCCGCGGCGAGTTCCAGGTTGGCATCTTCAAACACCACGTGTGGTGATTTGCCGCCTAGCTCTAACGTGCATTTGACCGCGTGACGTGCGGCGGCTTGTTGAATCAACACACCCACTTCATTGGAACCGGTGAAGCTGATGAAGTTGATGTCGGGGTGGTTGGACAGCGCCGCACCGGCTTCTTCGCCCAGACCGCTGACGATGTTTAACGCGCCAGCAGGGAAACCTGCTTCAAGCGCGAGTTCTGCAATGCGTAAACAACTCATGCAAGCGTCTTCGGCGGGTTTGACCACCACGGCGTTACCCATGGCCAAGGCGGGCGCGATGCTGCGGCCCATCATTTGCGCCGGGTAGTTCCACGGAATGATGTGGGCGGTCACGCCCAGCGGTTCGCGCAACAGGTTGACCTGGTAGCCATTTAAAAACGGAATCACTTCGCCGTGCACTTTGTCGGCCGCACCACCGTAAAACTCAAAGTAACGCGCCAGCACAATCATGTCGTTGCGCGCCGTGGTCATGGGCTTGCCGGTGTCTTTGGCTTCGAGCAGAGCCAGTTCTTCGCCGTGCTCAGTCACCAGATGACTGAGTTTCATCATCAAACGGCCGCGCTCGCTGGCGTTGAGTTTGCCCCAGTCGCTGGAGAGTGCAGCACGCGCGGCGCGCACGGCCAAGTCGATGTCAGCTGCCTGGCCACGGGGAATATGTTCGAACACCTGGCCGTCGACCGGCGAGCGTACTTCCAGCGTTTCGCCGCTGACGGCCTGGCAGGTTTTTCCACCAATGATCATGTGTGCCATGTGTTGTTCTCCTAAGAAAAAGTTTAATGAGTGCTGCGTTGCTCGAGGCTGAGCGAGCCGCGTTCGAGTGACCAAGTCTGGTCGGGCATGCCGGTCAGCAGACCGGCGTTGGATTCGGTGATGACCACGCTTAATTCTGGGCGCAATTGACGCAGTCTGCTGATGGATTGCACATACTGTTCGGCGAGTACCGGGGCCAGACCTTGCAGTGGTTCGTCAAGCAGCACCAGCCGCGAGCCCGCCATCAAAGCGCGCCCTAGCGCCACCATCTTGCCTTGGCCGCCAGACAGCGCTGCACCCGATCGCGCCAGCATGGGTTCGAGTTGCGGCACCACTTGCAGCGTGGCCTGCAAACGCAAGTCCAGGTCAATCGCAGACAAGCCCAGCACCTCGGCCGGCAGTCGCAGGTTTTGCAGCACAGTCAACGTCGGAAAAATGATGCGGTCTTCGGGCGCATAGCCAATGCCCAGAGCGGCTCGGTGGTGCGCCGGTTTATTCAGTAATTCGGATTTGTCGAACAAAACGCTGCCCCCGCTGACGGGCAACAGACCCATGATGCTGCGAAGCAATGTGGTTTTGCCAGCACCGTTGCGACCTATCACCGCCACCGTACTGCCGGTCAGCACATGCGCGTGTATGCGACGCAGCACCTGCACGCCTGCCAGTTCCACCGAAAGTTGATCAATCAGCAGCATCAGCGTGTCCCCAGAATTTCCTGCCGCACCTGCGGCTGGTTCAATACATCGTTGGGTGCGCCGTCGGCCGCTACACGTCCGCCTATCCAGGCTGCCACGCGGGTGGCGTAGCGTTTGACGATGTCTATGTCGTGCTCGACAAACCAACTGGTTACCTGACGCTCGGCCAGCGCCTGCATCACCGTGTCCATCAATTGCATTTTGCTGTCGGAGGCCACACCGCTGGTCGGCTCGTCCATGATCATGAGTTGCGGCTTGAGCATCAGCGCCATGGCCACGTCCAGCAGTTTGCGCTGGCCCTCAGGCAAAGCCATGGCTGGCATATGAGCACGTTCACGCAAACCAACCAGTGCAAGCGTATCGTCGACTTCGCGTGCGTCCACCGCATCGGACAGCGCCGTGAACCAAGCCAGTCGGCCGCTGCGACCGGCGGCGGCAATCTCGAGGCATTGGCGCACCGTGTGATCTAAAAACAATTGCGGCAGTTGAAACGAACGCGCCATACCTAGGTGCACCAGTTGGCGCGGTTCGCGGGCGGTCACGTCCTGGCCGTTGAACATCACTTGTCCGCGCTCGGGTTTTAAAAAACCGGTGCAAATGTTGATGAAGGTGGTTTTGCCCGCGCCGTTTTGGCCGATGACGGCCAGGCTTTCTCCGCGTTGTAAATCGAAGTCGATGTTGTCGGCTGCCACCACGCCGCCGAAGCTGAGGTACAAACCTCGGGTGCTGAGCAAGGCACTCATGCTTGTTCTCCTGCGTCCACGGCGCGGCGTTTACGCAGCAGACCGACGATGCCGTCAGGCGCCAAGATGATGACGAAAATCAAAGTCAAGCCCAGCAGCATTTGCCAGATGCCGGTCATGTAAGCCGCGGCAAACAGCTTGACGACTTCAAACACCACTGCGCCCAGAAATGCGCCCATGGCGTGACCCGAGCCACCCAGCACGGCAATGAACACGTATTCGCCCGAGCGGAACCAGGCACCTATGTCCGGCGTCACCAGGCCTTGCACCAGCGCGAACAAACCGCCGGACAAACCAACCAGCAAAGCGGAGAACACATAGGCCTGCCACATGATGAGGCGCGCCGACATGCCAAGGTATTCCAGCCGGGTTTCGTTCGACTTGATACCGGACAAGGCCTCACCGGCTGCAGATTTGGAATAGCGTTGCACCAGCCAGACCATGAACACCGCCGACAACACCACCAGCAGCAGCAAGGCGGATTCAAAGTCGGCGCGCTCTAACACGCTACCGAGCATCGCGGGCCGGTCCAGGCGCAGACCGTCGGTGCCGCCTGAGATGTCGTACATCTTGCCCAGCATGGCGTAGACCACCATGCTCAGGGCCAGGTTCAACATGCCGAAAAATATGCCCCGGTAGCGCACCACAAACACGCCTACCAGTGCACCGGCGGCGGCGCTGACGATCACAGCAAAAAACAACATCAGCATGCCGTCCATACCCGGGTAGGCACGCGCCATGAATGCCACGGTATACGCGCCTATGGCCGCATACAAAGCGTGGCCGAAAGACACTTGCCCGGCGCGCATCATGATGGACACGCCCAGGCTGGCTAGGCCATAGCACAAGCCCATGATGAGCGGGGTTTTGCTCCAAGGGAATTGCCAGCCCAGCAGCAGGCACAACACAGCCCCTGTGAATCCGATGAGGTTAATCATGTCAAATCCTGCGCGCTTGTGCGACCGAGAACAGGCCGTCAGGCCGCACCAGCAGCACCAGCACCATGATGAGGTAAGGGACGGCAACTTCCCACTCAGGCGCCATGTACACGGCTGCCGCGCGCGTGAGGCCGATCATCAATGAGGCCAGCAAGGCACCGGTGATTTGCCCCATACCTGCGGTCGCTACCACGGCGAATGACAACACAATCATGTCGGCACCGGCGCCTGGCACCATGGAGGTGGTGGGTGCCGCCATGGCGCCACCCAAGGCGCCCAGCGAGGCACCAAGGACAAAGGTGAGCCAGCCTACGCGTTTGGCATTGATACCCAATGCTGTCGCCATTTCACGGTGGTGAGTGACGGCCACCACCTGGCGACCGGCTGATGTGAAGCGCAGAAAAAACATCAGCCCGGCGTAGCTGACCAAAGCCATCAGAGGAATCAAAATCAGCTGGTAAGAGGTGTAAGTAACGTTGAAAAAACTCACCGTGCCCAGGCGCGAAATGACTTCAGGCGCTGAGTAGGGCTGCGTGCCCCAGACCAGCCGCTGCACGTCTTCTAGCACCATGAAACCGGCGAAGGTCATCAATAGTTGTTGTATCGGATCGCGGCCTTGAATGCGGCGCAGCAAACCGGCTTCGATGGCCGTACCCAGGACCACACCGACCAGCAACGCGGCCAGCGGCAGTATCAGCAACAAGGCCGCGGTGGGCGGGTTTTGCGGCATGGCCAGCAGCGTCAGGCTGGAGGCGGCGTAACCGCCGAATGCGTAAAGTGCGCCATGCGCCACGTTGACTATGCCCATGACACCGAAGACCAGCGTCAACCCGAGCGAGACCATGAACAACAGCCCGGCATAAGAAACGCCGTCGGCCACGGCCAGCAGCACCAGATCCAAATTCATACAAACCAATACCTAAACAAGCGAAAGCCGACATTGTGGCCGAGTTAGACCTTGTCGAGGAGGTGATTCGGGGGTATACCCTAGGTCGAAAAACTTAAAATAAATGGCTGGCTGTCAACGCGGTGACTCACTCTACGACCTTGACACCTTTCCAAAACGCGACCCGGCCTTTGATTTCTTCGGCCTGCGGTTTCGGATCGGCGTAGTACCAGACGGCATCGTTGTTCAATTCGCCGTTCACCAAGAGCGACAAATAGCTGGCTTGGCCTTTCCAAGCGCACAAGGTTTTGTGGTTACTTGGGGACACATAGTCTTTGTTCAAAGAGTCTGCGGGAAAGTAATGGTTGCCTTCCACCAAAACTGTGTCGTTGCTCTCGGCAACCACGGTGTCGTTCCAAATGGCTCTCATGATGAGGTCTCCTGTGTGTGGGGAATGTCTAGCCAAATCAGGCCAAACAGGTGATGCGGGTCGGTCCACACCGCTGTGGTTTGCAAACCCGCTGATTGTGCCGCCTGTTGAACGCCTGCGATGGTGAACTTGTGCGAGTACTCGGTGTGCAAGGTTTCGCCTTCATGGAAAGCATAAGCGTGGCCGTTTAAATGCACGGTTTGCGCTTTCAAGCTGAGCAAATGCATTTCAATGCGTTGCAGTGGCGCGTTGTAAAAAGCGCTGTGCGCAAATTGGCTTATATCAAAGTCGCTGCCCAGTTGACGGTTGGCGCGCGTCAGCAAATTCAGATTGAACGCAGCCGTCACAGCTTGCGCGTCGTTGTAGGCCGCGTGCAAAACATCCGGCGACTTAATCAGGTCAACGCCCAGCAGCAATGCACCGCCTGCCAAATGTTGCGCGCAGTTTTGAAAAAATGTGTGCGCTTGCTGAGGAGAAAAATTGCCAATCGTTGAGCCCGGGAAAAACGCCACGCGCTTACCCGCACCCGGCAAAGCTGAGGGCAATTGCCAATCGCTGGTGTAGTCGCCCACCATCGGTTGTATATGCAATGAGGGAAACTCTTTTTTCAGTAAATCACTCGCAGTTTGCAAATGCGGGCCGGAAATATCCATGGGCACAAAACGCGCGGGTTGTGTGGCAGCGTTCAACAGCAGACGTATTTTTTGCAACGAGCCCGCGCCGAACTCGATGATGTCCGCGTGTTCGCCCATGTGCCGCGCCATGTCGGCTGCGTGCGTTTGCAAAATGGATAACTCGGTGCGCGTGGGGTAGTACTCGGGCAGTTCGCAAATGCGGTCAAACAGTGCAGAGCCTACTTGGTCGTAAAAATATTTCGGTGAAATGCTTTTAGGCGTGTGCGACAAAGCCGCTTGCATGTCCTGCATGAAGTGCAGTCGTTCAGTATCGGGGACGGTCATGTTCTAAGGTTTTATAAATCTTTGGCAAGGCGCACGCCGCTGAATTGCCAGCGCGCGTGTGCAGGGAAAAAATTGCGGTAGGTGTGGCGGCTGTGCTCAGGTGAGGTGGCCAGACTGCTGCCGCGCAACACTTGCTGGCCGACCATGAATTTGCCGTTGTACTCGCGCACCGCGCCGCTGGCCGGTACAAAACCGGGGTAGGGCTCGTAAGCAGAGCGCGTCCATTGCCAGACTTGCGTGTGCATGTCGTGTATGTCTGCGTGGTTGCTTGCCGCTTCCCACTCAAATTCGGTGGGCAAACGCGCACCCGCCCATTGCGCGAAGGCAGACGCTTCGTAAAAACTCAGATTGGCCACCGGCGCTTGCGGGTCGAGAGCGTGCACGCCGTTCAAACCGAACACTTGCCATTGGTCAGACGGTGCTCTCGGGTCATGAGGGGCCAGCCAGTACAGCGGGCATTGCCAATCGTTTTGCAGCACTTGCGCGCGGCCTTCAGACAACCACAAGTCAGCGTTGGTATAGCCGCCGTCATTGATGAAGGCCAAATACTCGCCGCAGTTCACCAAACGGTTGGCGATCTGAAAGCCTTGCACAAACCGCTGGTGCGCCGGGCCTTCGTTGTCAAACGCAAAACCGGTTTCATCAACGCCGCGGCCTAAGGTGCGCAAGCCTTCGTTAAAGCTCAACCATTGCAAATCGGCGTGGCTGGCGCTGGCGTGTTTGAAGTGAGCGTCGTAAGTGGGCAGCAGCGGGTTGCAGGACAGCAAATGCAGGGCATCGGTGAGCAGCAATTCTTGGTGTTGTTGTTCATGGTTCAGGCCGAGTTCAATCAAGGCCAATGCCTCACCAGACAATTTGCTTTCATTCAAAAGCAATTGCTGCATGGCCGCATTCACGTGTTCGCGAAACGCCAACACTTGCGAGAGAGCCGGGCGAGTCAACAAGCCGCGATGCGGGCGCGGATGGCGCGGCCCCAGTGCTTCGTAATAGGAATTGAACAGGTAAGCGAAGGCCTCGTCAAACACCTGGTAGCCTGGCTGGTGGGGCAGCAGCACCACGTTTTCAAAAAACCAACTGGTGTGCGCCAAATGCCATTTGCTCGGGCTGGTGTCTGGCATGGATTGCACACACTGGTCCTCGGCGCTGAGCGGCGCGGCGAGCTTTAAGGTGTGTTGACGGACAGCGGCGTAGCGGACAGATAAAGAATTCAAAGACATTCATCCCATCTTAAGCGTCAAGCAGTTTTCTTCAATTCACCCGAGGCGATCAGGGCTTTCACGTCTTTGGAGCCGCCCACCAACACTTGATTGACAAACACCATGGGAAACGTGGGCCAGCCGGTCCACATCTTCAAGGCATTGCGACGACGCCATTGACTGAGGTAGCTGCCGTATTCCAAGTAATGCACCGCAAAGCCTGCATCGGTCAGCGCTTGGCGCGCTTGTTTGACCATGGGGTTTTGCGCCATGCCGACAACAACCACCGCGTGTTGCTGCACCGCTTGTTGCACTTCAGTGACGATGTCTTGCTGGTGCTGGGCAATGGTGTTACGGATGGCGGGGTGTATGTGGTCGGTGGCGAGGATGGGGCGGTTCATGGGGGGGTGGGGAAAGTGGGAGAGGGGAGAGTCTACGCGTTGGATGTGATTGTTTTTATTTTGTCTGTTTATTAAGATTTCTCTCTATAAAGAAACCAAGCAGCGGAACTGAAATGACAAAAGCATTTGACAGTATCAAACAAGGCTTGAAAGAGGCCATTGCGCATAAGAAATCTAATGTAGCCAAACCGACGGGGGTAAAACTCTACAAACCACAACCCAAAACGGCTAATGAACTTATTGTTGAATGGCGCTCAAGACCGCCTCGGTCGCGCTGATCAAATCAGCGACTAAGCGCTCATCCACATCAAGCAAGCCTTCGTATTCGCCTAAATTGCGGGTGTTGTGGCATTTGTCCAGCACACGCCACACTTCCGCGCCCAAACCCAATGTATGCGGTAATACCTGAAACACGATATAGCGATTAGCGGCCCGATAGCTCTTACGTCGTAATGCGGCCAGGCAAAGCGCATGCGCGGCGTTGTAGGCCAAATCGAATCGGCTTTCCAAGGCCAGAGAAGTGTTTTGTGCATCTTTCAACCTGGCTTCACCGGTGCGCAACAGTCCGGCTAATTCATTCGCATCAGTCGCTTCTGCCTTAAGTGGTTTGCCCGGGCCGCAGAGATTTTCAAGTGACGTTGGCATGGTCTTCCTCCTCACTGCCTATCAGCCAAATTTTGGGTTGCTCCCAAACGCGAATAACGAACACGCTGTCGTTTTGCAAGCGCTTGTCCCAATCGGCTTGGGTGTAAAGCGTCGGGTTCACTTTGCGACCCAGCGACAGCGTAGCGCTTTCCAATGCGCCGAACAACTCGCCATAAGCCAAGGTATCGCTGATCACCATCAGGTCCACATCGCTGTGTGCCGTGTCTTGCTGGCGCGCAACCGAGCCGTAAATAAACGCTTGCTTGATCTGTTCGCTCAATGGCATCAAGGCTTTGAACAACACATCGGCCAAGCCCATGCTTTTGAGCACCAGCGAACGCAACTCGGCAAACACCGGCGCGTTGGCGTTGGCTTGGTAATGTTTTTGATTGCCTTGCTTGGTCACGTTCAGCAAGCCTGCCGCAGACAGGTCTGCCAACTCGCGCTGCACCGCGCCCGTGCCCGATTGCGCCAGCGCAATCACCTCGTTGGCGTAAAAGCTGCGGTCCGGCGCGCCGAATAAGACGGACAGCACCCGCTGGCGAACCTTGGGGAACAAGGCGTCGGCCAGGGAGACGGATTCAGTGGAGTTGGTTGTAATACCCATAATGGGTTGGATAATACCCTAATTGAGTTTTATCTTGAAGCTGTAATTTACGCAACAGCAGCTATACGTGGCTGCTTGACCACAGACAAGGTTCTTTTGCCATTGACTTCTCTCACCACGTATTTGGAATACATCAACTTATGAACGGTTTGCGTTCGCGCGATGGCATCGACCAGTTTGGTGTTGCCTTCCAGCTTGGCTAACACCGACATGCGCAGCCATTGGTCGCACGCAGCGGGCACGCTGTCCTTGCGCTCCCACAGGCTGACGGCGTTCTCGCTGAAACCCAGCATGGTGCCCAGGGCCTCTTGCGACAAGCCCAACTGCGTGCGCAAAAAACGAAATTCTTTGCCCGAGAGGCGACCGGGCTTGTCGATCAAGGTATTGGCAATCAATTGATGTAGGCCATCTACGTCGTTCACCGCAACGGCGGTGCCATGGCGCGTGGGTTTGAGCGTGTACCCGTTGGCCAGCCATACATTGGCTAAACCGCATGCTGTGTAATGAAAATATTTGCTCATGTTCGTTACCTCACTCTCGCAATCACTGGGACTTATTGGCCCTGATTGAAATTAAAATAACCGTTTGCTAAAGGGTCTTCTGGCTGCTGTTGAAGGTATCCATTTTTCCAGATATCAGGAAAACCGTGTTCATTTTTTGTATCAGACCAGGCTCGAATGAAATAGAACTTCTCGGGTGACTCGAAACCATCTACGAGTTCTTCTATTTCGTAATTAATTTTCAAGCTTATAGTGTGTATTACTTCAGACTTTGTTGTCGCGCGCTTATATAAGTGTTCGCCAAGGTAAATTTGAGGGTTGAGCCGTTTTCCTTCTGAAGGTTCTCGTGCAATACCTATGTGCCTCTGTTTCTTAGAGATTATTGATATCGCTCGGTCTAAACAATACTTTGAGTCAGCTTCACAAGCTTCATTTTGTGTAAAAAACGAATTTATTTTAACCGCCCAAGACTCGCCTTTTCTCGTCCTAAATACAGCAGGAGTTAGTCGTTGGAGGTTATTCAATTCAGCTGTATTGATGCCATATTCAAGTGCATCAATGCGCCAGTCTTCAAAATTAATTTGAACGTATTTGGTTGGATCTGATACATTATTGTCTACCCACTGTTTGTTACGCATCCATCGATGTGTCTTTAAACCTCCTCTGGCTAGAAATTTCATACCTAGCGGTTCATCTAAATTCTTATCAATTTCCCTCCATCCATGCAGAGAGTAGTTAGATTCAAATTCAATGAAAATAGATTTTCTAATTTCAATGAGTGCATTTATATATTCTCTTTGCGAAATAAATTCCTCTGCTGCTTTTAGGTGATTTTTTGCTTCTCCATCTTGTAGTAAATCAGTTAGAAATATTTCTCTAAAACGTTTCCCTAAAACTTTCAAAACCAAATCTTCAATAACGTATTCAGCACATCTATAGTATGTTGCAACAGTAATAGGCTCAGCTAATTGACCGTGGTGTTTGACAATTACGCGCTGCTTGTTGAGAGCCCTTATAGTCGTAGACTTAGGTACTGAGTATCCAGATTTATTTAATAAAGATAGTAGTTCATCAAAGGTCTTTTTATTTAAATCGAATGTTTCATCCAAATTTTTCTCTAAAAGCAAAGCATAGAAAACTATTTCAAGACAATCCTGAATAATTATGAGACCTGCTGAAGCAAGGTGCCTATCTTCTGATAAGCATAAAGGTCCTGCTTGCTCAAATAGACTGCGAGCTATTAACATTGATTCAATAGTTGATTGTTTCATTTTTGTAAAAATATCTGTTCAGTGTTTTAAGTAAGAGGGGGCTTGTTCGATGATTTTTAAATTCAACTTAAAATCTGTCTTTGTTGCAATGGCATGAGAGTTTTATGCCTTTGGATGCTTTTCTAACAACGATCGGTTTCGCGCCAATTCGTCCTTCAACTCCACCTCGCTAGGCATTACCGCCAGATATTTGCAGTCAATCTTTTGCGCGTTATCCATTCGCGAATACGTTGCAAATACTGCTTCATGTGATGAATACAGAGACAGTCCCAGCGTCGGGTTTTCGACTTCTTGGCTTTGATATTCGTCGAAGGCGCGTACATATTCATCCATTCGGCACGAGTCCCGGCTTCCTGGTTGATCTACCTTCAAGTCCACCAGCACAAAGCACTTGAGCATGTAGTTGTAGAACACCAGGTCTATAAAGCAGTTTTCGTTATTCACTCGCAAATGCTTTTGCTGGGCCACAAATGCAAAGCCTTTCCCGAGCCCCAGTAAAAAGAATTTCAACATAGCCAGAAGGCCTTTTTTCATGTCTTTTTCATACAGGGCTAGCATGGCAGGCGCGCCTAAAAATTCCACAACATACGGATTGCGAAAAAATGCTTGCGAGTCTGGTCGCCCACTTTTGAGTCTTTGGGCTAGGCCTGGCATTAACGGTTTTTCGTGATCATCATGCTGCTCCCCCTCTTGCTCTGCTTCTTCAATTAACTCCGCAATCAGCTCATTGGTTTGCAACATGGAGGTGTTGATGGCATGTCGCACCTCACCCCTGGCGGCGAGCATCAAGGCGCGGATAGACTGAAGCAAGTCTGCGTCAGTCTGGTAGGTCAGAGACTCAAACTGGAAGTGAGGGGTAGTCATGTCAGCGCTGAAAAATGAGCTTTATGGTATCAATGAAATGGCATTAAAGACCTGTCAAATAATTAATAATTACTGCTATAAGTGTCTATTCACCCTGCTTTTATATTACTGAATTATCGGAGATATGACGCTAAATTTCGCGGAAATACTCGGAGTTAATATGACAACAAGCATGAATCTCAAGGGGCAAGTCACTGTCCCCAAACACATTCGCGATTCGCGTACCCAGGTTTTGATGGCTTTATTGCGAGGTTAAGCCAATTGGTGAACGATCAAGCAAAAGATAACTCTATTTTCCCCGCGCCTTGACGTTTCTTTTTGCTAACGATGATGGTGATATCGTGGCCCAACTTGGCCACAAGTTCAAGCAATTTGGCTTCACTGACACCGCGAAATTGACCCCGTGTAATTTTTGAAATTTTTGCCTGATCAATACCTAGCAGTTCAGCGGCAGCGTCCTGTGTCAACCTTCGCGCTTTGATGGCGCGACCAATCTCTGCTGCAAGTGAAGATTTACGCTGCATCTCAGCCGAATTCGTGTAACCCAGATCTGCATATACGTTGGAGCTGCCGGATTCAATCTCTGTTGTCATTTGTTTACCTCTTTAAGTTGTGCCGACCAAGTCGCGTGGTCAGCTTCTGCAAGTTTCAACCTTGATGTGATTAATTCAAGATCCGCTTTAGGGGTTTCAATGCCTTTTTTAGATTTCTTTTGAAAGCAGTGAAGAACGTAAATCCAGTCAGCCAATTTGACTGTGTAGACAGCCCTGTATGTTCCGCCTTCGTCGTTCTCAACAACTTCCAAAACGCCCGCAGATTTAAATCCTTTGAGTGGTTTTGCATCCGGATGTTTTTGTCCGCTTTGAGCAAGGTCAATGGCAAAGCCGAAAACATCTTTGACATCTTCCGGCATTTTGTCCAGATCCTTTTTGGATGAACCCATCCACTTAAGCGGTTTTCTCAGTATGTGGAGCATGTTTAATTATGTCTATTTAGCCATAATTATTCAAGACTGGTTAATTTTTTTTTTTAGCTAACTGGAGTTATCCCCCAGGTGTCGCCCCAAATTCAAACCTCGGCATAAACGGCAAATCGGTAGACCCGGTATCCATGCATTGCTGAGTGAGCAGAGTAGTTAATTGCCCGCGGTGGTGTATTTAGTGATTGAACAAATGCGTCCACCAACCCAATTACGGCACTTCGGCAAGCTCTCCGGTAAAGCCGAACACGCTCATTTTGCGCAACAGCTGGCACACCTATTGCTGATGTACTTGTAAAAACCAGAAAGACACCGTGTACATCCCGCCGCCGCCGCTTTGCCAGACTTGCAAGTACCTCATGCCTTCGCCATCGGCCAAGACCGGGTTACGCTGCGGCTTTGACTACTTCAAAGCCTCGGAAATCGCGCGCAAATTCAAGCTGATGTCGCACTTCCCCGAGGTCAAACCGGACAACGCGTGCGAAAAATGGCATCCAAAATAGTGCCGGATCGTTAAGACAGCACCGTCTTGGTGCTTACAAACTGACAAACCTCTCAAAGCACTTTCGGGTCCAGCGGCTGTGCTTCTTTGCGTTCGCTGTACCGGTCCACCAAATAGTCTGACACCGAGCGCGTCAGCAAAGTGAACTTCACCAGTTCTTCCATCACGTCCACCACGCGGTCGTAATACGCCGACGGTTTCATGCGGCCATCGTCTTCGAACTCTTTGTAGGCCATGGCCACCGACGATTGATTCGGTATGGTGATCATGCGCATCCAGCGCCCGAGCACGCGCATCTGGTTGACCGCGTTGAACGACTGCGAGCCGCCGTTGACCTGCATTACCGCCAGCGTTTTGCCTTGCGTGGGTCGCACCGCGCCCAGCGCCAGCGGTATCCAGTCGATTTGCGTTTTCATAATGCCGGTCATGGCACCGTGGCGTTCCGGCGAACTCCACACCATGGCTTCGCTCCAGGTAGACAACTCGCGCAGTTCCACGACTTTCGGGTGAGTGTCCGGCGCATCGTCGGCCAGCGGCAAACCGCTGGGGTTGAAAAAACGTGTTTCACAGCCCATGGTTTGCAACAAACGCGCGGCTTCTTCGGCCAGCAGCCGGCTGAACGAACGCTCGCGCAGCGAGCCGTAAAGCAACAATATTTTCGGAGGGTGTTGCAACAGCGGGCCGCCGTGCAGTTTGTGGTTATCGGGTATGTCCAGCAGGTCCTGGCGCAACTGCGGAAGTTCTGGTTTGCTCATGGTGAAGGTTTTTTTGAAGTAAATACTTGGTATGACACCAAGTGAGCCGTCATGTTAACCATCTATCATCTCCACAGATGGGCACCATAGATACCGCATTGATTTACCTGTTGTTCGCCGTTATCGGCGTGGTTGGCTGCCGTTTGTTGCATTTGCCGGCTATTTTGGGCTATTTGCTGGCAGGCATTTTTCTGGGCCAGGGCGGGGCTTTGATTGAGCAAAGCGAAGAAGCGGTGGCTTCGGTGGCCGAACTCGGCGTGGTGCTGCTGATGTTTGTCATCGGTCTTGAATTCAATTTGCCTAAGTTGATGCGATTGCGCAAAATGGTGTTCGGCTTTGGCATGGCGCAGGTGCTGCTCACTTTGCTGGGAACGGTGCTTGGACATTTTTTGTTGTCCCGATGGTTGCCGTCCCTCGGCCTGGCCTGGGATTTGACCTGGCAGGGCGCCGTGGTGTTGGGCGCAGCGCTGGCCATGTCCAGCACCGCCATTGTGGTCAAGCTGATGGCTGAACGCTCTGAAATGGACACCGGACACGGACGCCGCGTTATCGGTGCCTTGCTGTTCCAAGACTTGGCGGTGGTGCCTTTGCTGGTGCTGATTCCCGCGTTGGGTCAAATGAACGAATCCAATGTGTTGACCGAGTTGTCGCTGGCTTTGCTAAAAGCGTCGGTGTTGGTTGGGCTGCTGTTGTGGGGTGGCCAAAAGGCCATGCGCGTTTGGTTGCGCGTGGTCGACCGGCGCGACAGCGAAGAGTTGTTCATGTTGAATATTCTGCTGATCACTTTGGGCTTGGCCTGGGTGACCGAACACGCCGGACTGTCCATGGCCATGGGCGCTTTCATGTCCGGCATGCTGATTGCCGAAACCGATTACAAACACCGGGTGGAGGAAGACATACGCCCGTTTCACGATGTGTTGCTGGGCTTGTTTTTCATCACCTTGGGTATGAAGTTGGATTGGCACGTGCTGCACATGCAATGGCCGTGGGTGTTGGTGCTGGCCATCATTCCTGTGGTGGTCAAGGCCGTGTTGATCGGCGTGCTGGCTTACATAGGGGGCGCCGGCAACGGCGTGGCAGCGCGCACCGGTATTTATTTGGCGCAGGCCGGTGAATTCGGTTTTGTGCTGCTGACACTGGGTTTGGCTCAGCATTTGATTGAGCCCCGTTGGTCGAATCCGGTGCTGGCCGCCATGGTCTTGTCCATGGTTGCTACGCCGTTTTTGATTCAACACGCAGACCGGCTGGTGTTCCGGTTTTCGCCGGACGACTGGTTGACGCAATCGCTACAAATCACCAGGCTGGCCAGTCACGCCATGTCCATAGACCACCATGTGCTGGTCTGCGGCTTCGGCCACACCGGGCGCAATTTGTGCCAGTTGCTCGAGCAGCAATCGATTTCTTATATTGCCCTGGACGTCAACTCCGAGGTGGTCAAGGCCGGGGTGCTGGACGGCCATCAGGTCGAAGTAGGCGACTCGTTTCAGATGTCAAACTTAGTGTCGGCAGGCCTTAACCGGGCCTCTGCCGTGGTGATCAGTTTTGACGACACCGCCACCGCGCTGAGAGTGATTGAACTGTTACGCGCACATGTGCCGCAGGTGCCGGTGATTGTGCGAACCCGTGACGACCACGACATGGCTTTGCTCAAACAAGCCGGGGCGCACGAGGTGGTGCCCGACGCTTTCGAGGTCAGCCTGAGCTTGGCCACCCATACTTTGAGTCTGATGGGCTTACCGGCCGAGCAGGTCAACCGCCTGGTGTTATCAGAGCGAGAATCCCAATACGCCGGATTGAAAGAAAAAGTAAATCTTTTTAGTGGAAAACCCTAGACTTCACCGAATTCACTTAAATTTATAGAATTCGCGTCGATATTACCAATTATGAAGATTCGCTTGTGCGTTAGCCCAACCTGAGTGGTTCTTGGCGTGCAATTTTTTATAGATACATAAGGTGCCACCATGTCCAACCAAGTTTTTCGTTCCATTTCCAACAAGCTTTCTTCGTGCGCCTGCTGCACACTGCCTTCCATGTCGCAAAGCGCCGGCATCGACCGTCGCCAGTTTTTGAACTGGGGTGCAGCTGGTGCCGTGGCAGGGGGTCTGGCGCTGGCCGCGCCCTCCGCCAGTTGGGCAGCTGGCGGTAACTACGAATCCACGCTGGTCAACTGCATTGATCCGCGCTTCACCACGCTGAGCTGGCAGTACATGGGCTTGTTGCAAGGCGTCAGCCGCGACAAGCTGGAGGACAACTACAGCCATTTCGTCATGGCCGGTGGCCCCATCGGTGCAGTGCATCCCAAATTTGAAGCTTGGCACAAAACCTATTGGGACAACCTGGACATCACCGTGTCCTTGCACAAAATCAAACGCGTGGTCGGTTTGACCCACCGCGATTGCGGCGCCGCCAAACTGGCATTCGGTGAAGCCGCTGTGTCTAAACGCGAAAGCGAAACCGAGGCGCATGCCGAGGCGCTGGCTACTTTCCGCGAAGCCGTGAAGAAACGCCACCCAAAGCTGAGTGTCATCACCGGCGTGATGGACGTCAGCGGCAAAGTGGATTTGATCGGCTGATCAACCAGCCACAGCCCGGGCTGGTATTTGTGCCCGGGTAAGTGCGATGCTTTACAGCTGCGCCAGAAAACGCAGCAGGCAGCGGTTCACAGCCACTGCCTGCTCCTGCTGCACCCAATGCCCGGCGTCGGGTATCCATTCGCAGATACGCAAATCGGTACAGCCCTGGCCTTGCATTTTTTCAAACGCGCCTGGGGTTTGTAACACGCCCCAATCCGCAGCCCCGCCTATAAAAGCCGAGGGCACGTTGATGGCTTTACCGCTGAACTTTGACAAGGCAGTGAAGTGCTCATTGTCGGTGCCGCAGCGGTACCACTGCAAGCCCCCTTGATAGCCTCTGCGCGTGTATTCCTGTGAATACACCGCCAGGTCTACTTCAGTCAACCAAGCGCAAGCAGCGATGGCGGCAGCGTCCGGCATGAACTCCGCCACGGCCTGCGCCATGGTTTGATGCAAAGGCATGACGTAATAATGCGGCAGCAAAGCCAGTTCCTGCGCCGTCCAGGATTTCAAGTTGTGCGGCTTGTTCGGTGCCCAGTCAGCGCTTTTCACGTGGTAGTAAGCGCGCATGAAATCGTGTAAGCCCTGAGGCGCGTGCCACATGTCGTCGTTGGCCTGCGGCCCGGCGTAATACCAGTGGTAATGCAGCCGCGGTGGTTTAAGTTGTTTCAATGCTTCGACTTCGCGCGTCAGATGCGCATAGACCTGGGCTGCGGTGGCGGCATCCGGCGGTCCGCCGAAGGGTGCGCTCATCAACACCACGCTGCGGAAGATATCCGGGCGTGTCAGGGCGCACCAGGCCGAGACGGGCGAACCGAAATCGTGGCCGACCAGCGCGTGCACATAGGTGTGACCCAGGGCTTGTATTAACGCCAGCGTGTCGTCGACCATGTGGAGCAAGCCGCTGGCGCGCCAGTCGCCGTCATAGCGGTCGTCGCTGCCTGTGGTGCGGCCGCAGCCGCGCAAATCGGGCGCGACCACATGAAACCCCGCCTGCGCCAGCGCGACCAATTGATGCCGCCAGCTGAAGGCCAGTTCAGGGAAACCGTGTATCAGCAGCACCAGCGGTTTGGCAACGCCTGCCGTGGTGTGACCGGCCTCCAGCACGTGCACGTTCAGGCCGGTGGAGATATTTATCTGGCGCGATCTGACACCGTCGGGCAAGGGCAATGGGGCTAAGTCAACAAAGGTCATAAGCAGGTTTAAGTGGGGTCGCCGCGCAAGGCAAATGCAAAGCGCTTCAGGACTGCGTTGCGTCCGGTATCAGTGGCAGCGAACGCAAGCGTTGTCCGGTCAGAATGTACAAGGTATTCGCCACCGCCGGTGCAATAGGCGGTGTGCCCGGTTCGCCCACGCCTTGCGGATGCGCGACGCTTTCCACGATGAAAGTTTCCACCACCGGCATTTGCGGCAGACGTAGCACGGGGTAGTTGTGGAAATTGTTTTGCTGCACCCGGCCCTTATCAAGGTTGATCTGTCCATACAAAGCGGCAGACAAACCGAAGGCGACTGCCCCCTCGATTTGCTGAGCGATCAAATCCGGGTTGACGGCAGTGCCGCAGTCGATGGCGCACCAGACCTTGTGCACTTGAGGCTTGCCGCCTTTCACCGAGACCTCGACCACCTGCGCCACTATGCTGCCGAAGGACTCATGCAGCGCCAGTCCCATGGCGCGCAGGCTGCCGTCTGCGTGTTTGTAAGAAGTGGTTTTCCAACCGCTTTTGTCGGCTGCGAGTTGCAGCACGCGGGCGTGTCGCGGGTGCTTTTGCAGCAGCGACAAACGAAACGCCAGCGGATCTTGCTTGGCCGCATGCGCGACTTCGTCGATGAAACTTTCTTTGAAAAATGCCTGGTGCGAATGACCGACCGAGCGCCAAAAACCCACCGGCATCGGCAGCTCGATGGCGCTATGGGTCACGCTTGCATTCAGCCATTCATAGGGCTGGTCAAACGCGCCTTCGGCCGTGGTTTTGTCCGGGCCGGCCGAGGGCAAACCGAACAAACGGTTGAGAATCTGGGGCAATACCGCCTGGCTGGCCGAGGTGTTTTTCCAGGCCTTTAACTGGCCCTTGGCGTCCAGGCCGGCGGTGAATCGGCTGATGCAAGCCGGGCGGTAAAAATCGTGCTGCAAGTCCTGGCTGCGGTCCCACAAAGCTTGCACCGGCGTGCCTTCGCAGGCCTTGGCGATGAACGCTGCCTGGGCGATGAAATCCATCTCTAAGCGTCGACCGAAACTGCTGCCAATCAACATCAAGTGAAGCTGCACTTTGTCGTCGGCAATGCCCAGCACCTGCGCCACCACGTGACGCGCCAGATCCGGAATTTGTGTTCCCACCCAGACCTCAGCGCGACCCTCTTTGAACCACACCGTGCAGTTAGGCGGTTCCATGGGCGCGTGCGCCAGATAGGGCACGCTGTAATCGGCTTTGACCTGACTGGCCGATTCAGTCAAAGCCTGTTCGGCATCGCCGCTGGAAAAATAAGTGAAGCCGCTGCTGCTGTCCAAGGCAATGTCCATGGCATTGCGGATGTGGCTGTCGGACAGTTCATTGGCTTTGCCCGGGCACCATTCCACGGTGAGTTGGCGCAATATCTTCATAGACAAATAGGTTGACTTGGCGACCACCGCAATGCCGGTGGTGCTGCCGTACAACTCGGGCAGGGTCACTATGCGTTTGACGCCGGGTATGGGCTTGATCTGGGTTTCATCAAAGATTTGAAACGTACCGCCTACCTCGGGGTTCATGCCGACCATGGCATACATCAGGCCCGGGGGACGCGCATCAATGCCGAATACCGCCGAGCCGTCTACTTTCGAAGTTCCCTCAATGCGTGGAACGCTTTGACCGATCAACGTGAACTGGTCTGCGGTCTTGAGCTTGGGGTTTTCCGGTCTGGCTTGTTGCGCGGCCAATGCCGCCAGTTCGCCAAAGCGTGCAGACTTGCCTGAAGCGTGAGACACCACGCCTTCTTTGATTTGTATTTCTGCCGCGGCTACTTGCCATTGCGACGCCGCTGCCGCCACCAGCATGGCGCGTGCGCTGGCACCGGCCTGGCGCATGGGCAGCCACAAGTCTTTGATGCTGGAAGAACCGCCGGTCATCATCAAGCCGATTTCGCGCATGGTTTTGGCGGTCAGGTGTTGCGCCACATGCTTAAGGCTGTTCTGGCTGTCCGGGTGAAACGGCAGGCCGTCAACAGCCACTGCCTGGTTGCTGTAAATACGGTCTATAGGGGCTTGTTCGGTGCGTACCTGGTCGCGGTGCGCATCGAGTTCATCGGCCAGCACCATGGTCAGCGCCGTATACACACCCTGGCCCATTTCGCTGCGGCTCATCACCACCGTGACTGTGTCATCAACGCCAATGCGCACCCAGCCGTTGAAGGCCGGTTGACCTGGGCTGTCCGCCAAAGGCGTCGAGGGCAGCAATCGCTGTCTGGCGGGTAACACGCTCCAGCCGACCACCAATGCGCTGGTGCCGCCGAGCATTGCAGCCAATACATGTCTTCTTTTCACTGCGCTGTCCTTGTTAGCATTGCCTGCATGAATCCATTGAAAACTGCTCCTGAATTCGGCCTCATCATCGTCGGCGATGAAATATTGTCCGGCAAGCGCCATGACAAACATATGAGCAAGGTCATCGAATTGCTGTCATCGCGGGGACTCAGTCTCTCGCACGTCGATTATGTCGGCGACGACCCGCAGCGCCTGACACACACCTTGCAGCTTGTCTTCGCCGCACCGGGCGTGGTGTTTTCCTGCGGCGGTATAGGTGCCACGCCGGACGACCATACCCGCCAATCGGCAGCGGCGGCGCTGGGTATGCCGCTGGCGTTACACCCCGAGGCGGAGCAGTTGATACGCGAGCGAACAAGGGATGTGGCGCTGGAACAAGGCCTGCCTTATGAACCTATGCGGAAAGACAATATTCATCGATTAAATATGGGACGTTTTCCACAAGGCTCAGACATTATTCCCAACCCCTACAACAAAATTCCCGGCTTTACTTGCCGTGGTATTCAGGGAACTGTGCATTTTGTACCTGGGTTTCCGGTCATGGCCTGGCCCATGCTCGACTGGGTGTTGGATCGTTTTTATGCGGAATTCGCCAACACCGGCCATCGGCTTGAAAAATCCGTCATCGTCATGGGCTCGATGGAGGCCACACTCACCCCTTTGATGGAAGCCATAGAGGCTGAATTTCCCGGGGTCAAGGTTTTCAGCCTGCCAAGCGTGGACCATCCCGATTACGGACGACACATCGAGCTGGGCGTGAAAGGTCCGATTGCCGCGGTGGAAAGTGCCTTTGTGCAATTACTCAGCGGATTGAACCAATTTGGTGCAAAATTAGGCCCTGAGTTGGTGCGAGAATAAAATTGCACCAAGTGCGTGCATCAAATTTTTTGCTAAGTTAAATGATTTTGGCAAATTTTTCTGTTTTAAATGACTTCATTCTTGTTGCGCGCTCTGACTTCCGTGCTTTTTCGACTTTTTTGTGACTTTTTGTCATGTGGCACAAATCATGCACGACAATATTGAGTTTTCCAATTCACACTAACCTCTCAGGAGATACAGATGGCCAAGACCGTCGCCGACGTCATGAAGGACGTCAAAGACAACGAAATTAAATTTGTTGACTTTCGCTTCACCGATACCCGTGGCAAAGAACAGCACGTGACCGTGCCGATTTCAGCGTTCAACGAAGACAAGTTTTCTGAAGGCCACGCGTTTGACGGTTCTTCCATCGCCGGTTGGAAAGGCATCGAAGCCTCTGACATGTTGTTGATGCCTGACGCTAACACCTCATTTATTGACCCGTTCTTCCAAGAGCCCACCATGGTTCTGTCCTGCGACGTGCTCGAACCCGGTGACGGCAAGGCCTATGACCGCGATCCACGTTCTATCGGCAAGCGCGCCGAAGCCTATTTGAAAGCTTCCGGCATGGGCGACACCGCTTACTTCGGTCCCGAGCCAGAGTTCTTCATTTTTGACAATGTGCAATGGGCCAATGAAATGTCCGGCGCATTCTTCAAGATCGACGAATACGAAGCCCCCTGGAACAGCGGCGCCAAACTCGAAGGCGGTAACCGCGGTCACCGTCCCACGGTCAAAGGCGGCTATTTCCCCGTGCCACCCGTCGACAGCACGCAAGACATGCGTGCCGAAATGGTCATGTTGCTCGAAGAAATGGGCATCTCGGTTGAAGTGTTCCACCACGAAGTGGCGGGCGCCGGTCAAAACGAAATCGGTACCAAGTTCAGCACTTTGGTTGAGCGCGCCGACTGGACGCAAAAACTGAAATACGTGGTGTGGAACGTGGCTAACGCCTATGGCAAAACCGCTACTTTCATGCCCAAGCCCATCGTCGGCGACAACGGTTCAGGCATGCACGTTCACCAGTCCATCTGGAAAGACGGCAAAAACCTGTTTGCAGGCAAAGGCTACGCCGGTTTGAGCGACACCGCCTTGTTCTACATCGGCGGCATCATCAAGCACGCACGTGCATTGAACGCCATCACCAACCCCACCACCAACAGTTACAAGCGTTTGGTGCCCGGTTTTGAAGCGCCGGTGAAGTTGGCTTACTCCAGCCGTAACCGTTCTGCCTCTATCCGCATTCCGCATGTGGTCTCTGACAAAGCACGTCGTATCGAAGCACGTTTCCCCGATCCCATGGCCAACCCCTACCTGTGCTTTGCTGCATTGATGATGGCTGGCTTGGACGGTATCGAAAACAAAATCCACCCCGGCGAAGCAGCCACCAAAGATTTGTACCATTTGCCACCAGAGGAAGATGCGTTGGTGCCCACCGTGTGTCACAGCTTGGACCAAGCCTTGGAGTATTTGGACAAGGGCCGTGGCTTCCTGACCAAAGGCGGCGTGTTCACTGACAGCATGATTGATGCTTACATCGAACTCAAAATGCAAGAAGTCACACGTTTTCGCATGGCCACCCATCCGGTGGAATTCGACATGTACTACTCACTCTGAGCACAGACATGCGAGTCAATCACGGGCTGCCAAGCCTGTGACCACAGGGCGGCCGTGTGCCGCCCTTTTTTTTATTTTGTGTTGATGGGAGTTTCGCCATGTTCAAGCCAGTCAATGTCCTGTATGCCATGGCCTGCTTGCTGTCAGCGGATCTCGCGGCACAGCAGACGGCCTACCCGGTATGGCGCTGCGGCCATGAATTCACCAACCAGCCGCGCCCGGGCGAGAACTGCCAGCAAGTGGATTTGCCAGCCGAGATCACCATGACCGCGCCGCGCAAACGCCCGAACCTGGATAAAAACGACGACATGCCGCCGGTGCTGGTAGTGCCGCAAGTAGGCGTCAGCGGCCAGCGCCAGCGCGATGGACTCGCCAGAAACATATTGAATGACGAATTGGGCAAGCTGCTATTGCGTTGTACGCAGTTACCGGCTAACAGCACCGAGCTGGTGCGTTGTCTGGCTGACGAAGCCGCCTTGCGACGTGAACTGGCGCGCATGCCCTGAGTTGGTTCATTAAAATGCCTCATAAACGTTTTAATGCTTTGGATTTGCTGGCTACGCTGGTGCTTGTTGTCAGGCGGGACAACCGCGTGTTGTTTGCCAACGCCTCGTTCGAAGATGTCATGGGTTTGTCCCGGCGCAACTTGCAGGATGTGTATGTGCCGGGCTTGTTTGTCGACGAAGCCGCTATTGCCCAATCGCTGGAAGGCGCCAGGCGTCATGATTTTTCTGCCTTGCGCTTTGACGCGCAACTCAAACGCCAGGGCGCTGAGCCTTTTGCGGTGCACGTGGTTGTGGCCTCCAGCGAAGACCCGAGCGAAGTGTTGATTGAATTGCTGCCGCAGGAAACCCAAAGCCGCCAAGACCGCGAAGAACGCCAGTTGGAACACGCCCAGGCCAACAAAGAATTGATCCGCAACCTGGCGCATGAAATCAAAAACCCGCTGGGCGGCATACGCGGCGCGGCACAGCTTCTGCAACTCGAGCTGGATTCACGCGACCTGACCGAGTACACCCAGGTCATCGTGCGTGAAGCCGACCGTTTGCAAACGCTGGTTGACCGTTTGCTGGCGCCGCACCGCCGACCGCATGTGGTCGGCAATGTGAATATCCATGAAGTGTGTGAGCGGGTGCGTACTTTGATACTCGCCGAGTTCCCCAAAGGCTTGCAAGTGCAGCGCGACTATGACATTTCACTGCCCGAATTCAGGGGCGACATGGAGCAACTGATACAAGCCGTGCTGAATATTGCGCATAACGCTGCGCAAGCGCTGAGCGAGCGCATGGCCAACGGCGACGCGCGCATTGTGTTGTCCACGCGAATTGCGCGGCAAATCACCCTTGTCAAACACAGGTATCGGTTGGCACTGGAATTGCATGTCACAGACAACGGTCCCGGTATCCCCGAGGAGATCAAGGACCGTTTGTTTCATCCGTTGGTGTCGGGGCGCGACGGCGGTTCGGGTTTAGGCCTGAATCTGGCGCAAACCTTTGTACAGCAACACCTAGGGGTGATTGAGTGTGAAAGTCATCCGGGGCGAACGGATTTCAAAATTCTGATTCCTTTGCCTTGACCCATTGATAAGCAACGCGGGCCGCGTATGACAACAGGTGAGATACCGATGAAACCGATTTGGATCGTTGACGATGACCAGTCCATACGCTTTGTACTGGAAAAGGCATTGATGCGTGAAAATCTGCCCACGCGCAGCTTCACCAACCCCCGCGAAGTCTTGCAAGCGCTGAACAACATCACGCCCGAAGACAGCCCGCAAGTGCTGGTCAGCGATATCCGCATGCCCGGCGGCTCTGGCCTGGATTTATTGGCGCAAGTCAAAGAACGTATGCCCGGTTTGCCGGTCATCATCATGACCGCGTACTCTGACTTGGACAGCGCGGTGTCTGCGTTTCAAGGCGGCGCGTTTGAATATTTGCCCAAGCCGTTTGATTTGACCAAAGCCATCGAGTTGATTCGCCGCGCTCTGGAAGAAAGCCAGCGCGAGGCTGTCGGCGCAGTCGATGTGGACAGCACGCCTGAAATGCTGGGGCAGGCTCCGGCCATGCAAGACGTGTTTCGCGCCATCGGGCGACTCAGCCAAAGCAATGTCACGGTGATGATCACCGGTGAATCCGGTTCGGGCAAAGAGTTGGTCGCACGCGCATTGCACAAACATTCGCAACGCGCAGCCGGTCCGTTTGTCGCCATCAACACCGCGGCCATTCCCAAAGATTTGCTGGAAAGCGAATTGTTCGGTCACGAGCGCGGCGCGTTCACCGGCGCGCAAACCATGCGACGCGGCCGCTTTGAACAAGCTGACGGCGGCACGCTGTTTCTGGATGAAATCGGCGACATGAAATTCGATTTGCAAACCCGTTTGTTGCGGGTGCTCAGCGACGGAAATTTTTACAGAGTTGGTGGCCACAGCGCCATCAAAACCAATGTGCGTGTGATCGCCGCCACCCACCAAAACTTAGAGCAACGCGTGGCTGAAGGTTCTTTCCGCGAAGACTTGTTCCACCGCTTGAATGTGATTCGTTTGCGTCTGCCGCCGTTGCGCGAGCGGCGCGAAGACATACCCGTGCTCACGCGACATTTTTTACAGCAAAGCGCACAGCAACTCGGTGTGGAAGCCAAACGCATTTCAGACTCAGCGATTGCCTTGTTGCAAGACTTTGCGTTTCCCGGCAATGTGCGTCAATTGGAAAACATTTGTCACTGGCTGACCGTGATGGCACCGGCGCAAGCCATAGAGCCCAAAGATTTGCCACCTGAAGTGTTGTCGCCAAGCGTCCCTTATGCTGCGGTCAGTGCTGCTGCGCTTGGTTCACTGAATGACGCAAGCCATGAAGCATCTGCGGCTGTGTCAGCCGGTCCGCCAACTGCTTTGAATGGTCATGGCCAAAGTGGCATGCCCAAACCCTTGGTGTTGAACATGCCTGGCGAAGACTGGCAAAGCGGTTTGGAAGCGCAAACCATGGCTTTGCTGGTGAAAGGCAACACCGATGTGTGGGACGAATTGAGCAAGCTTTTTGAAGCCACTTTGATACAAACTGCGCTGGCGCATACACGCGGCAGACGCATAGATGCGGCGAACAAGTTGGGCATAGGCCGCAATACGATCACGCGCAAGATTCAGGAACTCGGGCTTGATGATTGAGTGCACTGCTTGTACGTGCGTTGATAGCTTGATTAAGTTTTTACCAGGCTGACGATCACCGGCGTATGGTCGCTGGGGCGTTCGTTTTTACGCGGCGCTTTGTCGATGCTGCAAGCAGCAACCTGTGTTTTCAATTTGTTGGAAACCAAAATATGGTCAATGCGCAAACCCCGATTACGCCTGAATGCAAACTCGCGGTAATCCCACCATGAATAACATTTATCGGCTTGCTCGAACAGCCTGAACGCATCGATCAAACCTAAATCGATCAGCGCTTGAAAATGCGCGCGTTCCTCAACCGTGCAATGGATGGTGCCGGCCAATGCCACCGGGTCCCACACATCCCGGTCGTCGACGGTGATGTTGAAGTCACCCATCAACACCAGTTTGTCGTGGCGGGTCAGTTCGTCTTTCAGCCAACCGTTCAGCGCAGTCAACCAAGCCATTTTGTACACAAATTTGTCGCTGTCCGGCGCTTGACCGTTGGGGAAATACGCACCGACCACGCGCACACCGTTGACCGTGCCGGTGATGACACGCGCCATGTCATCGGTAAAACCGGGAATGTTGTGCACCACGTCGGTGATGGGGTGACGTGAAATAAGTGCCACGCCGTTATAAGTTTTCTGGCCGAAGAAAGCCACCTGATAACCAGTGGCTTCAATCTCAGCTTTTGGAAATTTATCGTCAGTGGTTTTGGTTTCTTGCAAAGCCAATACGTCTATGGCTTCATCGCCGGTGTGAGCGTTGAGCCAGTCGAGGACTTGCGGCAGGCGAACAGTGAGTGAGTTGACGTTCCAGGTGGCGAGTTTCATGGACAGTATCAACTCGTAGTGATACCCAACTTACCCAACAAAGCCTGATCCCGCTGCCAATCCGGGTTACCGGTGGTCAGCAGTTTGTCGCCGTAAAAAATAGAGTTGGCACCGGCCATGAAGCACAGTGCTTGTATGGCTTCGCCCATTTGCTGGCGGCCTGCCGACAAACGCACGCGCGCGGTTGGCATGGTGATGCGCGCCACTGCAATCGTGCGCACAAACTCCAACAGGTCCAGCGACTCGGTGCCGTGCAAAGGAGTGCCTTCGACTTGCACCAAGTTGTTGATGGGCACGGACTCGGGGTGGGGTTGCAGATTGGCGAGTTGGTGCACCAAGCCGGCGCGTTGCGCGCGGCTTTCGCCCATGCCGACAATGCCGCCGCTGCACACGTTCATGCCTGCACTGCGCACATGCGCGAGTGTGTCCAAGCGTTCTTGGTAATCGCGGGTGCTGATGATGTCGCCGTACAATTCGGGCGCGGTGTCTAGGTTGTGGTTGTAATAGTCCAGACCTGCGTCTTTCAAGGTGTCGGCTTGGGTTGCGCTCAGCATGCCCAGCGTGCAGCAGGCTTCCATGTCCAAGTCTTTGACCGCGCGAATCAGTTCGGCCACTTTTTCAATGTCGCGGTCTTTGGGTTCGCGCCATGCCGCGCCCATGCAAAAACGGCTGGCACCGTTCTTTTTGGCTTCGACCGCAGCGGCTTTGACTGCGTCCACATCCAGCATCTTGGAAGCTTCGACACCGGTGTCGTAATGCACTGACTGCGGACAGTAGCCGCAGTCTTCGGGACAGCCTCCGGTTTTGATGGACAGCAGGGTAGAGAGTTGCACTTCGTTTGGGTTGAAGTGTCCGCGGTGAATTTGCTGCGCTTTGTAAAGCAAATCGTT
>CAMBSK010000022.1 GCA_945870575.1 Bordetella parapertussis
GGGGCTGGCGTGAGCGTGCGAGCCACCGGTGGCTCGGTGTTGACGCTGCCTGAAAGCGCCGTTGCTGGCATGCTTACAGCTTCAGCAGCAGCGCCTGGCGCAGGCAGCCAGACCCGCACGCCGATTTCAGCGAGCATGGCGCGTTGACGAGTATCCAGCGACATAAACATGCGCTTAAGTTACCACTGTCTGCTCACCAGGACAAAGACATGACCACGGCGTCCTCGCGTATACCGTTATGGGCCGGGTAATAACCGGGCCGCACACCGTCGTGCACAAAGCCGCAGGCCTGGTAAATATCGATGGCGCGCCGGTTGCTGACGCGCACCTCCAGCCAGATGGCGTGCACGCCTTGCGCGCGGCTCCATTCCAGCAAATACTGCATCATGTGGCGAGCTAGGCCGCGGCGTTGCTGCGCCGGTGCGACGGTGAAATTCAGCAAGTGCACCTCATCTGCCCCGCGCATGGCCACCAGGTAACACCAGACTTCCTGTTGCATCAGCCAGACCGGCAGGTGGTAGCCCGACACCATGGCGTCTGCGAAATTATTTTGCGTCCAGGGGTGTGAATAAGCGCTTTGCTCTACCAGCAATAAAGCGGGCAGTAGCGCCTGGCCTACGGCTTGAGGAACCGGTAGTTCGGCGGGCGCGTACTCCATGCGGGCAGGGCCGACTTTTTTGAACGGATTGAGATTCATGCGGCAGACAGTTTGTCGCTCAAGCGCTGCGCCGTGGTGCGCGCCACATCATCCCGCAGATACAAAGGCAGTGCCGAGGCCGCATTCATGGCTTCTCCACGCTCCCAGGCGCGCGCCGCCAGCTTAAGCATGGCGTCTGCCTGCGGCCAGACCTCGATGGCTTGAGCGCCTGAACTTAGCAGGTGTTGCAAACCCGCGCTGTGCGCCGCCAAGGCATTACCCGCCAGCGCAAAGCCCAGTGCGTCCCAGTGCGGCGGCAGTATGAGCTCTTTAGCCTGTGTCAATTGAGGCTCCAAACAAGTGAGCCAGCCCTTGTTTTTCCACTCATAGGCAGCGGCATACACCTGACCCATGCGCGCATCCAGCAGGGCCAATACCCGGGGCGATTGCGCCAGTGCTGTTTCTGCCAGGCACAGCAGGCTGTCAATCGGCAACAAGGGCAAATGCGCGCCCAATGCCAGCCCTTGGGCGACAGAACACGCGGTGCGCAAGCCGGTGAAAGCACCCGGGCCGCGTCCGAAGGCAATCGCCTGCAACTCGGGCAAGCGAAGCTCTGCCCGTGACAGCAAGCTCAAAATGGCCGGTATCAGCTGCGTCGATGCTTGTGCCCCGGCAACCCCCTCATGCATGAGCACCTGAGCGCCGCGACACACCGCCAGCGACATGCGCTCCGTGCCGGTGTCTATGGCCAGCAAGTTCATGCCGCAGCTTTCGCCGTTGCAGAGCGTGATGACTGCACGCCAAAGACGATCCCTAGCGTGACCAATGACAAGCCCAGCATCACCTGCCAGCTCAGCGGTTCACCGAGCAGTAACATCGCGCCCAACGCCGACAGTCCGGGTACCAGCGCGGTTATCATGGTGGAGCGCACCGGCCCGTAAGCGCGGATCATCAATGTAAAGCTGATGCCCGACACCACCACCGAGCCGACGCCTTGAAACAAGGCGTGCCACAGGATTTCGCTCCAGGGGGCGCTGAGCAAATGTGTGCTCAATACACCGCTGACGCACAGCACCAAATAAAGCGGCACAAAGCTGAAAAAAGCAAAGCAGGTGATGGCCATGGTGGCTTGCACGGCTTGCAGCTGGTGGCGGCGGCTGATGACGCTGTAGGCGGACCAGCACATACTGGCGACGATGAACATCACATCGCCTATCCACACCGTGCCGCCTTCAAACGCATACAGCAGGCTGCTGCCGCCAACCAGCAAATCGCCACCGAGGATCATGGCCAGGCCCAGCAGCCGGTAACCGTGCAGCCGTTCGCCGAGTATGAACACCGCCAGCAAGCTGGTCCACAAAGGCAGGCTGCCCGGCAACAGCACCGAGCCGTGTGCCGCCGGTGCAAAAAAGAAAGCGCTGTAGGCCAACACCGCGTAAGCGAAGCCGCCGAAGGTGCCGGTGAGAACGGTGATGCGCCAGGACAGCGGGGAAAAACCGCCGAATGAACCCGTCACTGCCCCCGTGCTGCGCTGGCGCTGCACAGACCACCAGCACCAGGGCAGCAGAATAAAGCTGGCGCCCATGATGCGCGCCAAGGTGATATCCAGCGGCAGCAGTTCATGCCTGGCCGAAGCGCGGGCTATGACGATAAAGGCCGACCAGATCGACACCGTGACCACAGCCGCCAGCCAGCCGGTGTGGCGCGACGAGCCACTGAGCAGCTGTTTCAT
This sequence comes from Bordetella parapertussis, assembly GCA_945870575.1. Taxonomy (GTDB): domain Bacteria; phylum Pseudomonadota; class Gammaproteobacteria; order Burkholderiales; family Burkholderiaceae_C; genus Limnohabitans. Next base: position 2,370 of record CAMBSK010000022.1, read on the forward strand.
GAAAGATTGCATCCCGAGATTATCCGTGCAGGTTTGATAATGCCGGTATGACAAGCCTGTTTTGCAAACCCTGGGTCTTGACTGCCGTGCTGCTGGCAGTGTGCGTGCAAGCACGGGCAGAAACTGCTGCTGTTTTGCCCGCCTCTGTGCAGGAGGCCTTGAAAGCTGCGCGCTTGCCGCCGGACGCGTTGAGCGTGGTGGTTTTGCCGGTGCAAGCGGGCAACCCGCGTTTGCAACACCAGGCCGGCGTGCAGCGCAACCCGGCCTCGCTCATGAAGCTGGTTACCACCAGTGCAGCGCTGGATTTGCTCGGTACAGCCTTTACCTGGCGCACCCCCGTGTACCTGGACGGTCAAGTGCGAGAGGGTGTGTTGCAAGGAAATCTTTACCTGCAAGGCAGCGGCGACCCGCGTTTCGGTGTGGAGCAACTGTGGCTGCTGCTGCGCCGAGTGCAAGGCCTTGGTATAAGCAGTATTCAGGGCGATATCCTGCTTGACCGCAGCGTGTTCAGCGTCCCGCCGCAAGACCCGGGCGGTTTTGACGGCGAGCCGCTGCGGCCCTACAACGCCGCGCCCGACGGCCTATTGATCAATTACAAATCGCTGCTCTTGCAATTCGTACCGGACCAGGCCAACAAAATCGCCAGAGTGCATGCCGAGCCGCCGCTGGCAGGCGTCAAACTGCAAGACAGCGTGCCTTTGTCTTCAGGAGAGTGCAGCGATTACCGGGGCGGCTTGAAAGCGGATTTTCACAACCCGTTGAACATGGTGTTCAGCGGCAGCTATCCCTTGGCTTGTGGCGAAAAAACCTGGCCTGTCGCTTACGTCGAACCCGAGCGCTTCGCTGCGCGGGCGTTGCACGGCATGTGGTTGCAACTTGGCGGCCAGTTAAGCGGCACAGTTCGGGAAGCCACACCGGCGGCAGGGCTCGAGCCTGTCTTTTTTCATGAGTCGCCGACGCTGGCTGAGGTGGTGCGCGACATCAATAAATTCAGCAATAACGTCATGGCCGAGCAATTGTTTTTGACGCTGGCCGTGCAAAAACGTGGCAGCGGCAGCGCCCCGCTGGCGGTCGAGGTGGTGCAGGCCTGGTGGCGCGAGCGCCTGTCCGGCGTTGAAGCGCCGCACCTTGACAAAGGCTCTGGCCTGAGTCGCGAAGCCCGCCTCAGCGCAGAGTCGCTGGCCGCTTTGTTGCAATGGGCCTGGGCCCAGCCCTTCATGCCCGAATTGATGGCTTCGCTGCCGGTCACCGGCGTGGACGGCACCATGAAGCGCAGCAAAAGCAGCGCGCCCGCGCATTTGAAAACCGGCAGCCTGCGCGATGTCATGGGGATTGCCGGTTATGTGGATGCGGCCAACGGCCAGCGCTATGTGCTGGTCGCCATGGTCAACCACGCCAACGCCAACCAGGCCAGACCGGTGATGGATGCCTTGATTGACTGGACTGCCGCTAAAAAATCGCCCTGAAAGTATTATTATTTGACAAATATAAAAATATATTAAACAATATTAATGTATTTATCAATTATTTAGTTGTCCTGCCAACAAGGGGTGAGCGAATGAAAACCATAGGACTTTGGATTTCTCTGCTTTTGCTGTTGAGCGGCTGTCATTCAGTCGTCAAACAGTACAAGGCGGTCTATACGGTGGATCCGGCGACGGTGTGGGAAACCATAGAGCTGACACCGCAAGGCGTGCATTACGGCATCGACATGGCCGGTATGGTCAAACACGATTTGTTCCGCACTTTCTGGATGCAAAAACGCTCGGCCAACAGCCCGTATCTGTATGAAAAACTGCAAGTCAATCTGAATTGTCGCGACAGACAAATGATGTGGTTGATGCGCACCCAGGTACAAAACAACGAGGTGATAGCCATTCAGACAACGGCCTCTCACTGGTGGCCGGACCGGATCAAGGACGCGCCGTTTTCGAAATGGCAGCCGATTGAAGCAGACACCTTGGAAGACAAGCTGGCCGACAAAGTGTGTCTGACACCGGACAAGCGCTAGCGGTTCTGACAGTCAAGCAGCATGCACCAGGTGTATGAAAAATATTCAAGCACTGGCGCGCAGCAGCCGGTCGCGCACGCCATCCCAGACGGCTTCTTCGGGCGGGGCTTCGATCCATATTTCGTCCACCCCGGCAGCGTCGAGTTCACGCAAGCGGGCAAACAATTCGTGGGCACAAGCGGCAGCGTCATCCGGCATCAGCCGCCATTGCAAGCCGGGCGGCAAGGACTGAGGCGTGCGCAGCCAGAATACCGTTGCCTGGGGTGCAGCGTTTTTTAAACAGTCTGAAATGTTCATGGCGCTCAGCATCCGCACACGCGCACGCGGTGCGTAATGCGATTCCAGCATGCCGGGTGCGGCAGGGGAGACAGCCTCCGTTGCCCGGGCACTGGCGTGAGTCAGTACCGCTGTGCCGCAAACAGCGCTCAGTTGTGCCGGTGTCAACATGCCCGGGCGCAGCAACACCGGAGCGCCACGACTGACATCGACGATGGTCGATTCAATACCGACCTCGCAGTCGCCGCCGTCCATCACCGTCAAATCCGCAAAAGCTTCACGCACATGTTGTGCGGTCGTCGGACTGACGCGCCCGAACAGGTTGGCGCTGGGTGCGGCCACGCCTTGCACACCCGCCATCAGCGCTTGTTGCAGCACCTGATGCGCCAGCGGATGAGAAGGGCAGCGCAGGGCAATCGTGGCGTGGCCGCCGGCCGCGGCATCGGCGACACCGGCGCGTCGCGGCAGTATCAAGGTGAGCGGGCCTGGCCAGAAAGTATCCATTAAGGTTTGTGCAAAAACCGGCACATCGCTGGCGAACAACGGTACTTGCGCACTGGACGCCAGGTGCACGATCAAGGGATGGTCTGCCGGCCTACCCTTGGCTTTGAAGATGGCGGCCACGGCTTGAGGGTTGAGCGCATCGGCGGCCAGGCCGTACACGGTTTCGGTCGGCAGTCCAAGCAGTTCACCGCGCGCCAGTATGTCTACCGCCAGGGCAATGTCTGGCGCAGAACCGCTTAAAAAACGCGGGCTACTCATGGTGATGCGCGCGGAAAAAAAGTATGTCTTTGTTTCACGGCAGGCGGCTTTACCAAGGGGCAATACCGAGGATACCGGCCGCCTTCAAAGCGGTTTGCCTAGCCTCGGCAATACCAGCGGCAGTCAGCGTCAAATGCCCCATTTTGCGGCCGTGCCGCGCCTCGGTTTTGCCGTACAAATGCAAATGTGAGCCGGGCAAGGCCAGCACTGCCGCCCAGTCTGGTTCAAGCGGCGAGTCGCCATGTGGCAGCCACAGGTCGCCGAGCAGATTCAGCATCACGCAAGGACTGTGTAAACGCGGCATGGTCAAGGGCAGGCCGGCCATGCAGCGCACTTGCAATTCGAACTGCGACACATCGCAGCTGTTGATGCTGTGGTGGCCGCTGTTGTGCGGGCGCGGTGCGATCTCATTCACCACCAGCGGGCCAAGCCAGTCTTTTTCAGGGCCGTCTTGCAGCAGAAAAAACTCTACGCACAACACGCCGGTGTAGTCGAGCTGGCGGGCAATGTCGTATGCCGATTGGATGGCCAAGGATTCAGTTGCCGCAGGCAGAGCAGCGTCAAACACTTCGGTGACGGCCAGTATGCCGCCCCGGTGCAAATTGGTTTGCAGGGGCAAATGCACGGTGTGACCGTCTGCGCCGCGCGCCAGCACCACCGAGCATTCGGCGGCCAGCGGCAGGCGTTTTTCCAATATGCAAACCACGCAAGGGTCGGCGTTTTGCAAATGCGCAAACGCGGCGGCAAGCTCTTTGCGGTTGTTCACCCGCGCCTGCCCTTTGCCGTCGTAGCCCAGCCGTGTGGTTTTCAAAATACCGGGCAGCAAATCGTCCTGCACTTGCGCGAGTTCAGACGCGTCATGAATCACCCGGTGCGGGGCCACGGGTACACCGCAGCGCACGAAATGGGCTTTTTCCAAGGCCCGGTCTTGCGCAACCCGCACGGCCGACGGTCCGGGCGCGGCAGGCATGTGTTGTTGCAACTGCGCCAGCGCCTCGGCCGGCACGTTTTCAAACTCGGTGGTGACTGCCTGGCACAGGGCGGCCATTTGCGCCAGCCCTTGCGGGTCCAGGTAGCCGGTTTGTATATGCGCATGGCTGATCAGGCCGGCCGGGCTGTGCGGGTCTGGGTCTAGCACCGCGGTGCGGTAGCCCAGGCTTTGCGCGGCATGCGACCACATGCGCCCGAGCTGTCCGCCGCCCAACACGCCCAGCGTGGCGCCCGGCTTCAAAGGCAAACCGCTCATGCGGCAGGCGGCAGCGTCATTTGACGCGCGGCATCGCTTTGGCGTTGGCGGAAATCCTGCAAGGCTTGCTGCAAAGCCGGGTTGTGCAAGCCCAGCATGGCGACAGCGAAAAGCGCGGCATTCGCCGCCCCGGCGGCACCGATGGCAAATGTGGCCACTGGAATGCCCTTGGGCATTTGCACAATGCTGTGCAGCGAGTCCACGCCTTGCAAATGTTTGCCGGCCACCGGAACACCAAGCACCGGCACCGTGGTTTTGGCGGCCAGCATGCCGGGCAAATGTGCCGCTCCGCCCGCGCCTGCAATGATGGCGTGCAGCCCGCGCGACAGCGCTGATTCGGCATACGCGAACATCTCGTCCGGCATGCGGTGCGCCGACAGCACCTGCGTTTCATGCGCTATGCCAAACTCCTGTAACAGTTGGGTGGCATGCTGCATGGTGTCCCAGTCAGAGCTGGAGCCCATGACAACACCGACAAGAATAGAGGCCATGATGTGTAGCAGTTGAACTGCGGGTAAGCTTATGGTTGAACGAAGTGCCGGACAAGTACATCCGGCGATACTGATTGGCTGATTTTATTCCTGTGGACCTGACACCCATGATTGATGTGACTGTTGAGAATTTTGAAGCAGAAGTTATTGCGGCCTCCTCCCAAATCCCGGTGCTGCTGGACTTCTGGGCGCCGTGGTGCGGACCTTGCAAATCGCTGGGCCCGGTGCTGGAAAAACTGGAGCTTGACTACGCCGGGCGCTTCAAGCTGGTGAAGATCAACTCCGACGACGAGCAGCAACTGTCTCAGGCATTTGGTATCCGCAGCATACCTACTTGCGTGCTGATGATGGACGGCAAGCCGGTCGATGGTTTCATGGGCGCTTTGCCTGAAGGCAAGCTGCGCGAGTTTCTGGACAAGCATTTGCCGGGCGAGGATGCGCTGCTGGCCGAAAAAGACCTGAATGCCGCCGAAGATTTGCTGGCCGAAGGCAATGCAGATGCGGCGCTGGCCAAGTTGCAAGAGGCGCTGGCCGTCAACCCGGCGAATGACGACGCCCGCTTTGAATACGTCAAGCTTTTGATGGCCATAGGTGAGCTCGAGAAAGCGCAGTCTGCGTTGGCTCCGGCGCTGGCGCAAATTCCCTTGCAATTGCGTTTTGAAGCCTTGAAACATTGGGGCGAGGCCTTGCATTTTGCCGAGACCGACGAACGTGCCCAGTGGCAAGTGGCGCAGTTCGATGCCTTGATAGAAAAAAACAAGCGCGACTTTGACACCCGCCTGGCCAAAGCACGTTTGCTGATGGCGGCTGCCGAATGGACGGCGGCCATGGACGAGTTGCTGGAAATCGTCATGCGCGACAAAACCTGGAACGAAGGCGCGGCGCGTAAAAACATAGTCGCGGTGCTGGAATTGCTGACCCCGGCCAAGCCCAAGGGTGAACAACCTGTGCCCGGCAAAAGCGCTGGCGGCATTGAGCTGACCGGCAAGGCGGTGGCGCTGGACGACCCGCAGGCCGAGCTGGTGTCGCGCTACAGACGCAAACTCAGCATGGCGCTGAACTGAGTCGCTTCTCAGGCCAAGTGCGCGATCTTCAAACCGGCGGCTTGACGGTATTGCTGGCCGAAGACAACCCGGTGAACCAGACGGTGACGCGCACGTTGCTAGAGCAATTCGGCCACCGCGTGCTGTTGGCCGCCGACGGCAGCCAAGCTTTGCAAACTTTAGCGCAGCAGCGGGTGGATGTGATGCTGCTCGATGTGATGATGCCCGGCATGGATGGCTTGGCCGTACTTAAAGCCCTGCGCCTGACAGAAAAACACACCTGCGCGCACCTGCCGGTGTTGATGCTCACCGGCCAGGCCATGGACGGCGATCATGAGCGTTTCATGGCTCTGGGCGCAGACGGCTATGTGAGCAAGCCGGTGAATCGCGATAAGTTAGATCAAGCGATAAAGCAGCTGGAATAACCCATAAAACAGGTCTGGCGACCTCAGTCGGTTTGCAAGCGCGCCCAGGCTTCCTGGTATTTGTCGGAGGTCAGCGATATCACTTCTTGCGGCAGGCCAGGGGCCGGTGCGCTTTTGTTCCAGGGGGCGCCATCGACTTGCGCGGTTTCCAGCCAGTCACGCAAATACTGTTTGTCAAAGCTGGGCGGGTTCGCGCCTTCCCGGTAAGCGTCGGCTGGCCAATAGCGCGAGGAGTCCGGCGTCAACACCTCGTCCATCAGCACCAAAGTACCTTCGGGACTGAGGCCGAATTCGAACTTGGTGTCGGCAATCACAATGCCTTTGGCGGCGGCGATGTCATACGCGGTTTCGTACAGCGCAATGCTGATGGTGCGAATGCGCTCGGCCAGATCCGCGCCGATCATGTCCACCGTTTGATCGAAACTGATGTTTTCGTCGTGTTCACCGGCTGCCGCTTTGGCCGCCGGTGTGAAGATAGGCTCGGGCAAACGCGAGGCATTGTGCAAACCGGCGGGCAAGGGCACGCCGCAGACCGATTGCGATTGTTGGTACTCTTTCCAACCGCTGCCGGCCAGGTAGCCGCGCACCACGGCTTCGACGGGAATCGGTTGCAAGCGTCGCACCAGCATGGAGCGTTGCGCCACATAGGGACGCTCGGCATCGGACACCACAGATTCGGGCGCATCGCCGGTCAGGTGATTCGGGCAAATGTGGTGCAGTTTGTCAAACCAAAACAAGGCCATTTGCGTCAGCAATGCGCCTTTGCCGGGGATGGGCTCGTTCATCACCACATCGAAAGCGCTGATACGGTCGGAAGCTACCATCAGAATGCGGTCGTCTCCTACGGCATAGTTATCCCGCACCTTGCCGCGTGCCAGCAAAGGCAGTGAGCCCAGCGTGTGGGTGTGCAGCGCCAGACTCAATTCACCACCTGCTCGAGCATGCCTTGCTGGTATTTGGCGGCCATCATTTGCAAGGGAGTATTTTTGATTTTGGCGGCTTGGCCTTCGCAGCCGAATTCCAGGTAGCGTTGTTTGCAAATTTGTTTGGCCGCTTCGCGTGCAGGCTTTAGCCATTCGCGGGCGTCGAATTTGTCCGGGTTTTCAAACAAAAACTGGCGCACGGCGGCTGTCATGGCTAAGCGAATGTCGGTGTCGATATTGATTTTGCGCACGCCGAATTGAATCGCTTTTTGAATTTCTTCCACCGGTACGCCGTAGGTTTCTTTCATGTCGCCGCCGAACTGGCGGATCTTGGTCAGCAAGTCCTGCGGCACGCTGGAGGAACCGTGCATCACCAAATGCGTGTTGGGAATGCGTTTGTTGATGGCTTGGATCCGGTCAATCGCCAGAATGTCGCCGGTGGGTTTGCGGGTGAATTTGTAAGCGCCGTGGCTGGTGCCGATGGCGATAGCCAAGGCATCCACCTGTGTGCGCTGGACAAAATCAGCGGCTTGTTCGGGGTCGGTCAGCAACTGTTCGCGGGTCATGGTGGCGTCCGTGCCGTGGCCGTCTTCCTTGTCGCCTTTCATGGTTTCCAACGAGCCCAGACAACCGAGTTCGCCCTCCACGGTGATGCCGAGTTTGTGCGCCATCTTCACCACTTCGCTGGTCACGCTGACGTTGTAGTCATAGCTGGCAATGGTTTTGCCGTCGCCTTCCAAGCTGCCGTCCATCATCACCGAGGTGAAGCCCAGGTCAATCGCGCCGCGACACACCATCGGGCTTTGGCCGTGGTCTTGGTGCATGACCAAGGGTACATGCGGGTATTCTTCGACTGCGGCTTGAATCAAATGTTTGATGAACGATTCACCCGCGTATTTGCGCGCACCCGCACTGGCTTGCAATATCACCGGTGCACCGACCTCATCAGCCGCGGACATGACCGCCTGCACTTGCTCGAGGTTGTTGACGTTGAAGGCGGGAATGCCGTAGTTGTGTTGTGCCGCGTGGTCAAGCAGTTCACGCATTGAGACTAAAGCCATGGTGGTTTCTTTCTAGTGACAAATAAAAAAACGGTGTCGGGCTCAGCCAACTTTGCAAATTTTCAACATGTTGGTGCCGCCGGGTGAACCCATAGGCTCGCCGCAGGTGATGGCGTACACGTCGCCTTGGTTGACGATGCCACGCGACTTCAGGTGTTGCTCCGCTTGGTTCAGCGCGGTGTCGCGGTCGGTGCTGGATTCCACGAGCAAGGCGTGCACGTTGCGGTACAGCGCCATGCGGCGTTGCGTATTTTCGCGCGCGGTCAAAGCGTAAATGGGAATGTGAATGCGGTGACGGCTCATCCACAAAGGTGTTGAACCTGAATCAGTCAAGGCGACGATGGCCTTGGCACCGAGGTGATGCGCTGTGAACAGTGCGCCCATGGCAATGGTTTGGTCAATGTAGGTGAATGATTTGCCTGTGAAATCCGCGTCCAACGCAACCTCTCCGGCATCTTCTGCCGCGCGGCAAATTTGCACCATTTGTTGCACGGTTTCCAGCGGGTATTTGCCGACCGCGGTTTCCGCGCTCAACATGACAGCGTCGGTGCCGTCGAGCACGGCGTTGGCCACGTCGCTGACCTCGGCGCGAGTTGGCACCGGGTTGGTGATCATGCTCTCCATCATTTGTGTGGCGGTGATGGCAACTTTGTCCATTTCACGCGCCATTTTGATCATGCGTTTTTGCAAAGCCGGTACGGCGGCATTGCCGACTTCCACCGCCAGATCGCCGCGCGCGACCATGATGCCGTCGGAGGCGCGCAGGATTTCCTCTAAGTGAGGAATGGCTTCAAACCGCTCTATCTTGGCGATCAAACCCGGTTTGTGTTTGAACGGTTCGGCGGCCACGTTGCATAGCTGGCGCGCCATTTCCATGTCGGTAGCGTTTTTCGGAAAGCTGACAGCCACATAGTCGGCTTGGAAGGACATGGCGGTTTTAATGTCTTCCATGTCTTTGCCGGTGAGCGCCGGTGCGGTTAGACCGCCGCCTTGTTTGTTGATGCCTTTGTTGTTGGACAACTCGCCGCCCATCTTCACCGTGGTGTGGACTTGTTCGCCTTGCACCTTGCCGACCGTGAGCACGATCAAACCGTCATTGAGCAGCAGCAGATCGCCGGCTTTGACGTCGCGCGGTAATTCTTTGTAATCCAGGCCGACGCCGTTGATGTCGCCGGGCTCGGCGCGCGAGGCATCCAGAATAAAAGCTGCCCCGGTTTCCAGCATGACCTTGCCTTCGGCGAATTTGCCGACGCGGATTTTCGGGCCTTGCAAGTCCGCCATGATGGCGACCACGCGGCCGGCGCGTTTGGCGGCTTCGCGTACCAGCATGGCGCGATCCACATGGTCTTGGGCTTTGCCGTGGCTGAAGTTCAGCCGCACCACATTCACGCCGGCGCGGATCATGGCTTCAAGAATGGCGGGGTCGCTGGAGGCTGGCCCCAGGGTGGCAACGATTTTGGTGGCGTGGTGTGACATATTTATCTCGGGCTGGATCCGGCTATTGTCACACGCTCAAGCCCGCAAGTGAGGTGATTCTTCTGTGACAGGCAAGCAGTTGTGCATCCCTATTTCGTGAGTTTTGCATGACCTTTTCTAAGTCGGGAGTGCGTAAAGTCACGCTCATGCAAACAGCAAACTATGTGATGGATGAATGGCAGGAATACGCGGCTATACCGGGCATGCAGGTGCTGGCGCGCCAGGGTCAGGTACGTCATTACCGCAAACACACCCTGTTGATTCAGCAAGGCGATACTGGGCATCAGCTTTACCTGGTTATGGCCGGGCGGCTGCGTGAATACGCCTTGTCCAACGACAGCCGTCCGCGTGAAATCACCTTGTTGCTGGTCAGCGCCGGTCAGTTGATAGGCGTGTCCGCCTTAGACGGCGGCCCGCACTGCGCCAGCGTGGTCACGCTGACGTCGGCAGTGTGTTGTGTCATTTCTCGCGAATCGGCACTGGCCGTCATTCAACATTCACCTTCACTGGCCATGGATTTGCTCAAACTTGCTTTACAAAGAGTGCGCATGGCCACCGAAACCACCCGCCTGGCCTTGTTTTCTGACGCTTACAGTCGCTTAAGCGCTTTGTTGCAACGCTCAGACAGCGGTGACGAGATGTTTGCCGCCGATGCCAGGCGCTTGCCCATGACGCACGCACAGATCGCACAGCAAATAGGTTGCAGCCGTGAAATGGTCAGCAGAATCATGAAAGACCTGATCACCGGCGGGTATGTGGTGCGTGAGCCGGACAAGGTTTACCGCGTGTGCAAGCGCTTACCTGAGCGCTGGTAGGGGCAAGCTGCACAGTCAGTCTGGCAACAGCTTGATTGGCTACAATGCTTTTCGTGCTGAGCTTACGTCCTTGTGGCGGCCCAAGACTCAGAGCACTTGTCTTTTTGGTGCCATGCATCCCGCTTTATGAATCCTATTGAACAACCTATTCCTCTGCAAGAGCCCATGCCCCACCGCAAGGTGATACGCGAGTGGCTGATTCCGCTTTCCGAACGTGTCACTGTGCGCGCCATGCTGTTGCTGGTATTGGATTACGCCGTTTGGGCGGCTTTGCTGACAGGCACCGTGTTGTTTGAAGCCTGGTGGGCCAAATTGCTGTGTGCCTTGGCCATGGGTTTCACCATCGGGCGCCTGTTCATCATCGGCCACGATGCCTGCCACCAAAGCCTGACGCCGCACCGCGGTCTGAACAAATGGGTGGGCCGCATTGCATTTTTACCCTCGCTCACTACTTTCAGCTTGTGGGACATCGGCCATAACGTGGTGCACCACGGCTACACCAATCTCAAAGGTTTTGACTTTGTCTGGGCACCGCTGACCAGCGACGAATTCGCCAAGCTGTCTTTCGCCGGCCGCATGCTGGACCGCGCTTACCGCAGCGGCTGGGCACCCGGTTTGTATTACATGATTGAAATCTGGTGGAAAAAAATGGTGTTCCCCAGCGCCAAGGAAATGCCGACCCGCCGTCCTATCTTCATCAAAGACAGCTGGTTGATTACTGGTTTTGCGGCTCTGTGGATTGGCGGCGTGGTGGCTGCCGCGCTGGCTACCGACCAGAACGTTGCCTGGATTTTGCTGTTCAGCGTGGTCGTGCCGTTTTTGTTCTGGTGCGCCATGATCGGCTTCGTCGTTTACGTGCACCACACCCATGTGAAAGTGTCCTGGCACGATGACCGCAGCGCCTGGGCCAAAGCCCAGCCTTTTGTGTCCACCACCGTGCACCTGACTTTCCCGTTCAAAATCGGCGCGCTGATGCACCACATCATGGAGCACACCGCTCACCATGTGGACATGAGCATTCCTTTGTACCGTTTGAAGCAAGCGCAAAGCAAGCTGGAAACCCTGTTGCCCGGACGCATCATCGTGCAACCGTTTTCATGGGGCTGGTATTTCCAGACCGCCCGCTCCTGTAAGCTTTACGACTTCACGCGCCAGTGCTGGACCGATTACAAAGGCCGCGCCACCAGCCAGCCGCCGGTCGGTTTGGCGGTCTGATTCAATAGGTTTTGATTGTGAAAGGCCTCGACAGGGGCTTTTTGTTGCTTTTTTATAAGGACTCCACATGAAGAACTTGCTCGCCTTGTCCGTTCTAATCGCATGCGGCTTGAATGCAGCCAACGCAGACACCCGTGCCACCGTGCAAATGCAAGCCACCAAAGGCAACACAGCCAGCGGTACGCTGGAACTGGTCCAAAAAGGCGACCTGGTGTCTGTGACCGGGAAAATTGAAGGCTTGCGCGCCAACGGCGAGCACGGGTTTCATGTCCACGAAAAAGGTGACTGCGCCAGCGGTGACGGCATGGGCACCGGCGGCCACTTCAACCCCTTAGCCAAAACGCATGGCATGCACGGCCATGGTGAAACGCACGCAGGTGATATGCCCTCGCTCCTGGCCGACGCCAACGGCGTGGCGGTGATCAATTTTGAGACCACCAGTTTTAGCTTGTTGGATGGCAACCCGGCCAACGCCATCGGCCGCGGCATGATCATTCACCGCGACCCGGACGACTTCAAAACCCAGCCCACGGGCAATGCCGGTCCGCGCATCAGCTGCGGCGTGGTCACGAAGTAAGACTTCAGCCAGTCGAACAGTTTTTTGAAAATGCAAAAGCCCCGCACAGCGGGGCTTTTGTTTGGTTGAGGCACGCTCAGTTGGAGCGCTCAGGACTTGTTCAGCCCGCCGCGCGCTTCATCAATATCTCAAACGCGGGCAAGGTTTTTCTTTCCAGCACTTCTAAGAATGCGCCACCGCCAGTAGAGATATAGCCTATGTCTTTGTCAATGCCGTACTTGGCGATCGCGGCCAGCGTGTCGCCGCCACCGGCAATGCTGAACGCCTGAGATGTGGCAATCGCATGCGCCACCACCTTGGTGCCGTTCTCGAAAGACGCAAATTCGAACACGCCCATGGGCCCGTTCCACACAATCGTGCCGGCCGCTTTGAGTTGCGTGGCCAAGCGCGCAGCAGTGTCCGGGCCTATGTCCAGAATCAAATCGTCGTCGGCCACCGCGGTGGCTTTTTTCACTGTCGCTACAGCGTCGGCAGAAAAGGTTTTGGCACAAACCACGTCGGTGGGAATCGGCACCTCGGCACCGCGCGCTTTCATGGCTTCGATCACCGCTTTGGCCTCGCCGATCAGGTCCGGCTCGGCCAGGCTTTTGCCAATCTTCAAACCGGCGGCCAACATGAAGGTATTGGCAATGCCGCCGCCCACAATCAACTGGTCCACGTTGCGCGCCAGCGCTTGCAGGATGGTGAGTTTGGTGCTGACCTTGGAACCGGCGACGATAGCGGCCAGCGGGCGCTTCGGCGCAGCCAGCGCTTTGCTGATGGCGTCGATTTCGGCTGACAACAAAGGACCGGCGCAAGCCACAGGCGCGAACTGCGCGATGCCGTAAGTCGTGCCCTCGGCGCGGTGCGCGGTGCCGAATGCGTCGTTGACATAAATGTCGCAAAGCGCGGCCATTTGGCGGGCGAGCGATTCGCTGTTTTTCTTTTCGCCGACATTGACCCGGCAGTTTTCCAGCATCACCACCTGACCGGCGGCGACAGACACACCACCCACCCAGTCCGCCACCAGCGGCACATCCCGGCCCAGCAACTCGGCCAGGCGTTTGGCGACAGGGGCTAAGGAATCTTCGGGTTTGAACGCGCCTTCGGTCGGGCGACCCAAGTGTGACGTGACCATGACAGCGGCACCGGCGTCTAAAGCCATTTGAATCGCGGGCACAGATGCGCGGATGCGCGTGTCTTCGGAAATGCGGCCGTGGTCGTCAAAAGGCACGTTCAAGTCGGCGCGTATGAACACGCGTTTGCCACGGGCCAGGCCCTGTGCGCACTGATCGGCGAAGCGGATGATTTGCATGGGGTTTGTCTCCGTATGAATTTTTCATGACATTTTAGGCGGAGGGGCTGAATGAAGGGGTCAATGTCGCAACAACATTTATTCTTTGTGGGAGGGTTTATTTGTGTGCTGGTTTAAGTGAAATTCGATGGAGAGAAGTTGCTTTTGAGTAGCTTGAGGAAATGCTGTACACGAACGCTATTGGGTTTTTAGGGGACATTTTTGATTCGCCCAGGACAAGGGGTAAGCTAATTTTTATAAACTTGAATTGTGAATTAGGTGTAAGTGAGTGGTTTAGTGGTTGTTATCCAACACAGGCGCATGAAATGAAGAATTGCCGAAAAAACACCAATTAAGGTATATTTTCTATACTATAAATTTCTTCGAATTTGATAAGGCAAAGAGTTTGAATAATCGCTCGAAACATGGCATCGACTTTGTTGAAGCACAAGAGCTCTGGAATGACACTATGCTTTTGGAGATTCCGGCAAAGATGGAAGATGAGCCTAGGCATCTGGTCATTGGACTCATAAATGGAAAGCATTGGTCTGCAATCATTACTTATCGCGTTATGAATATTCGGTTGATATCCGTTCGTCGCTCAGGCACAGAAGAGGTCGCGCTTTATGAAAGCTAAAAAATTCGATCAGCAGTTTGATGATGGTGAGGACATCACGTCTTCATTGGATGTATCCAAAGCCAGGCGTGTGCAGCAAGCGCAAAAACGGGTGAATGTAGATTTCCCCGTGTGGATGATTGAATCTCTCGACCGCGAAGCCAGCAAGCTCGGCGTGACCAGACAGTCTGTGATAAAAGTTTGGCTGGCAGAAAGACTTGAAGCAACATCAAAGTGATGTGTGCGTGAACGCACATTAATTAGTTAATGTTGTTAAAGCAAGCTTCACATATCCACCAAGCAACAAATTCTGTAAACCAAGCAGCGCTACAACAACATCACCACCCCAAGCCAATGCGCAGTGGCAAATACACAGCCATGCCCACAATGATGGTGCCTAGCACCGCTTGACCCTGGCCGCGCTTGTAAAAATAAAAACCTGCACCAGCGATCGCGCCAAACAGCCGTGCGTCCAGCCATGTGGTCACCAAAGCGCCGTGGCTGACCAATATTTCCGGCGCCACCACAGCGGCCAGTGCGGCGATGGGTGCGTATTGCAAGCCGCGATGTGCCCATGACGGGAATGGCAATTCACGCTCTGAGATAAAGAAAAAACAGCGCGTCACCAGCGTGATCAAGCCAAGGCCTAAGGCGGTGAAAACTTCGCTCAGTTCCATCAGGAGTTGACCTTTTTACCGGCCAGCGGCGTTTGTTCAATCACCACGCACACGGCGACCGCCGCTGCAATCGCCACCAGAATATTCAAACGCATGGGCAGGGCATAGGCAGCAACTGCGGCCGCGCCCGCCACCGCCAGCGAGATCACGCGCATGCGCGTCTGGCAGAGCGAACACAAAATGCCAAATAGAGCCAGCACTCCGGCAAAGCCCAGTCCCCATTGCAGCGGCACTTGCGCGGCCAGCACAATGCCGGCCAGGCCAGAGACTTGCCAGCCGAACCAGTTCAAAAAACAGTTGCCGCTGAGGTAGGCCATTTCGCTACGCTGTCCTTCGCTGGTTTCAGAGGCTTGAGGGTAGGTGTGCACAAATTGCACATAGTTCATGTCGGCAATGAAATAGCCTATGCACAAACGCTGCCAGCGCGGCCAGGCCATCATGTACTGGCGCAAATGCAAGCTGAACACCGCGAATCGCAAATTTACACAAAACGCGGTGGCCAATATCACCCACACCGGGGCACCGGCGACAAGCAGTGGAATAGCAGCCAGTTGCGCGCTGCCGCCGTAAATGACCAGCGTCATCAATGTGGCCATGGTCGGACTCAACCCTGCTTGCACCATGGCCACGCCGGTCATCAAGCCCCAGGCCCAGATGCCGGGCGCGACTTTGAGCGTGTCGACCATGCCTTGGCGAAAAGCGGGATGGCGGAAATTGGCGGGATCGAAAAACATGGATTAAGCGGCGGCCTGCCCCAACACCATGCCAACCGTCAAAGTCTGGCTGTGTAAAAACTCGGCGGCGCTGATGCGCTTGCCGCCCGGGCGTTGCACTTGCGTGACGCGCAACAAGCCCTCGCCCGTGGCGACATCGAAAGCATCTGTATGCAGTTGCAGCACGCTGCCGGGTGTTGCACTTTGGGTAGATGGCACAGGCAAACCAGACCATATCTTCAGTACCTGTCCATCGCACAAGGTATGCGCGCCGGGGAACGGATCGAAGGCGCGTATGCGTTGCGACAAACGCAGCGCAGGCAAACGCCAATCAATCAGCGCTTCATCTTTCAAAATTTTCGCGGCGTAAGTGATGCCTTCAGAGGATTGCGTTTTCGCTTGCAGTTGCGGCAACGCAGACAGCGTGTCCACAATCAAACGCGAGCCCAGTGCTGCGAGTTTGTCGTGCAAGCTGGCGCTGGTGTCGCTGTCGCTGATGGGCAGACTGTCTCGCATCAGCACCGCGCCGGTGTCCAGGCCCGCGTCCATGTGCATGATGCACACGCCGGTGTCGCTGTCACCGGCTTCGATGGCGCGTTGTATCGGTGCCGCGCCGCGCCAGCGCGGCAGCAAGGAAGCGTGGATATTCAAGCAGCCCTTAGGCATGCTGTGCAAAGTCCAGTCGGGCAACAACAAACCGTAGGCCACCACCACCATCAGTTCGGCGTTGGCATGGATAATGGCTTGTTGAGCCGCTAAGGCTTCATCCGGGTATTTGCCATCCAAACGCAAACTGTGCGGCTGGCACACCGGCATGCCGTTTTCAAGTGCGTAGTGTTTGACAGCAGAAGCTTGCAGTTTCATGCCACGACCAGCGGGGCGATCCGGCTGGGTCAGCACCAGCGCAATCTCGTGACCGCCGTTATGCAGCGAGCTAAGTGCTGTGCGGGCGAATTCCGTGGTACCGGCAAACACAAGGCGCATGTATCAGCGCTCGAGTTCGCGTTGGGCTTTGATCATTTTGCTTTTGATACGCATGCGTTTGAGCACAGACAGGTATTCGACGAACACCTTGCCCATGAGGTGATCCATTTCGTGTTGTATGCAAATCGCCATCAAGCCTTCGGCTTCGATAGTGACGGTTTCACCGTGTTCATTCAATGCTTGCACTTTGACCCGTTCAGGCCGCTCGACGCCGTCAAAAATACCGGGCACCGACAAACAGCCCTCTTCATTTTTGACGCGCTCTTCGCTGGCCCATAACAACTCGGGGTTGATCAGCACCTGTGGCTGGTTGTGTTCTTCGGACACATCAATAACCAGCAGGCGCTCATGCACATTGACTTGCGTGGCGGCCAGGCCGACACCTTTGGAGTCGTACATGGTCTCAATCATGTCGGCGGCCAGCGCACGTATGCGGTCATCCACGGCGGTCACCGGTTTGGCTACGGTGTGCAGGCGCGGGTCGGGGTAGGAAAGAATGGGTAGTAAAGCCATGCGCCTATTGTCGCTTTTTTGAAAACCCGGGGTGAAGCCGCAGTTACAAAAATCGCAGGCTTGAGTGACACAGGCGACACCCCCGGGGGTCTACGCTGCATACCTTGATCTGAAAGGCCTGCACACATGGAAAATACGCTTTGTAAAGAGCAAGCCGTCACAAGCGCTGACCACAAGGATTGGCGGGATTGGCTGCGACTGAGTCTGACGCCGCAGATAGGCTTGCAAACTCAGCACCGGCTGGTGACGGTGTTCGGCTCGCCCGCCACCGTTTTTGCCCAATCCGCAGCCGTTCTGCTGGCGCACCTGAGCGAGGCGCAGGCCAAAGCCTTGCAGCTATACCCGCCGGACTGGGACGCGGTGCTGGCGCGCACCCAGGCTTGGTTGGCGCAAAGCCAGCCCGGTGTGAACCAGGCCATCTGGACTTGGAACCACGACAGTTACCCCACGGCTTTGCGAGAACTCGATGACCCGCCATTGCTGCTGTTTGTGCAAGGGCAGACCGACAGACCGTGCTGGCAAGGCGTGGCAGTGGTCGGCAGCCGCAATCCAACGCCGCAAGGCAAAGAAAACGCCAAAGCCTTTGCGGCGCAATTGCAACAAGCGGGTTGTTGCATCGTTTCCGGTCTGGCCATGGGCATAGACGCCGCCGCACACGTGGGCGCACTGCAACAGCCCGACCCTGAGCGTTGTGCAACGGTGGCCGTGGTCGGCACCGGCCTGGATCAGGTGTACCCGCGCCAGCACCACGCGCTGGCGCAACAGGTGGCGCAACACGGCTGGTTGCTCAGCGAATTACCACCGGGCACGCCGCCATTGCCACACCATTTCCCTATGCGCAACCGCTTGATAGCAGGTTTGAGTCACGGCGTGCTGGTGGTGGAAGCGGCCTTGAAGTCGGGCTCGTTGATCACGGCAGACATGGCTTTGTCGCAAGGCAAAGACGTGTTTGCAGTTCCTGGCTCCATACATTCGGTGTTGTCGCGCGGTTGCCATGCGTTGCTGCGTCAGGGCGCAAAACTGGTCGAGAACGCGCAGGATGTGCTTGAGGAATTGCCGGTGTACAGCAGCAGTCTGTTGCAGCAACCCGAGCCCGTCAAAACTGCTCAGGTGACAGACAGCAAACAGCAGGCATTACTCAAAGCCATGGGGCATGACCCGCAAAGCCTGGAAATGTTGCTGCTCAGCAGCGAGTTGGAGCTGGAAGATGCATTGCTGGCCGTGCAAGCGCTGATAGACATGGGTCGGGTGGCGCAAATGCCAGGCGGCTTGTACCAGCAACTGTGTTGAATTCAGCTTCAACTCTGTGCATAAAACAATGACTTGAACAGGGTTTGACTCACGCTGCGAGAAGCTGTTTCGAAAACGGTTATATTGCATGCATGTTCGATGTCCTTGTTTACGTTTACGAACACTACTGGCGTGGTGACGTTTGTCCCGAATTGCCGTTGCTGGGCCGCAAACTCAGCGCAGCAGGCTTTGACGCCGATGAAATCCAGCAAGCCTTGTCCTGGCTGGCGGGGCTCAACAGCGCTGCCCAACATGCCGACTTGATTCAAGTGCACCAGCAACGCGTGGCCCCGGCCTATGTGCAGTCGCCTTTGAGCATGCGCGTGTATTCCGAAGCCGAGCAACAGCATCTGGGTGCAGCCTGTCTGGGCTTTATCACTTTCATGGAAAGCGCTGGTGTCATGTCGGCGCAAATGCGTGAAATCGTGGTCGACCGTGCCATGGCCGTCACCGACCACCCGGTGGACCTGGACGATTTGAAAATCATTGTGTTGATGGTGTATTGGAGCGCTGGCATTGAGCCGGATGCGCTGGTGCTAGACGAGTTGTGTGACGATAACGTAGACCGCATCGCTCATTGAACATCACATCCGGCAGACGTAAAAAAAGCAGCCGGCAGGCTGCTTTTTTGCTGTCCGCGCGGTTTAAACCATTGCGCCTGAATTCGGGTCGTTAGGGTCTTCTTCGAGATCGTCTTTTTTCACCTGCTTGATCAGGTCTTCGCGTTTGATGCCCAGCCACATGGCAATGGCCGCAGCCACGAACACCGAGGAATAAATGCCAAACAAAATACCAATGGTCAACGCCAGCGCAAAGTAATGCAGCGTGGCGCCGCCGAACAACAGCATCGACAGCACCATGAGCTGCGTAGAGCCGTGGGTGATGATGGTACGGCTGATGGTTGAGGTGATGGCGTTGTCGATGATCTCTACCGTGCTCATCTTGCGAAAGCGGCGGAAGTTCTCGCGTACCCGGTCAAAAATCACCACTGATTCGTTCACCGAATAGCCCAGCACCGCCAGCACGGCAGCCAGCACAGGAAGCGAAAACTCCCATTGGAAGTAAGCGAAGAAACCCAGAATGATGATGACGTCGTGCAAGTTGGCGATGATGCCGGCCACAGCGTATTTCCACTCGAAACGTATGGCCAAGTAAATCATGATGCCGACCACCACAAAGGCCAGCGCTTTCAAGCCGTCAATGGCGAGTTCATCGCCGACTTGCGGTCCGACAAACTCGGTGCGTTTGAGTTCGGCTTGTGCATCAGTTTCTTTCAACGCCGCCATCACGCGTTCGCTTTGTTCAGTTGCTGTCGAGCCTTTGGCGGCCGGCATGCGTATCAGTACGTCGCGGGCTGAGCCAAAGTTTTGCACTTGCACATCGGTGTAGCCCAAGGCCGCAATGCGCGCGCGCACAGGGTCGAGTGCCATCGGCTGTGAAAAGCTCACTTCCATGAGCGTGCCACCGGTGAATTCCACCGACAAATGCAGTCCGCGACTGAAGAGGAAAAACACGGCAGCAAAAAACGTGATGAACGACACTGCGTTAAAAATCAGCGCATGGCGCATGAAGGGTATGTCGCGTTTGATTTTGAAAAATTCCATGTTATTTCCTTGTTCGTCAGCTGTCACCGCTTAGGGTACGCAATGCAATCGGGGTCAGTCGACCTTGGCGCGTTCAATGGCTTTGACGGTCAGATCATCAGGCCGCCATACCGTGCCAATCGACACGGTTTGCAAACGTTTTTGACGGCCGTACCAAATGTTCACCAGGCCGCGCGAGAAAAACACCGCCGAGAACATGCTGGTCAAAATGCCCAGGCAATGCACCACCGCAAAACCGCGCACCGGGCCAGAGCCAAAGGTCAGCAAGGCCAGACCGGCAATCAGCGTGGTGACGTTGGAGTCCAGAATGGTTGACCAGGCGCGCTCGTAGCCTATGTGTATCGCGGTTTGCGGCGCTGCGCCATTGCGCAACTCTTCGCGCACACGCTCGTTGATCAGCACGTTGGCGTCAATCGCCATGCCCAGCACCAAGGCCATCGCGGCCATACCGGGCAGTGTGAGTGTGGCTTGCAACATGGACAACACGGCCACTAGCAGCAGTAAATTCACCGCCAACGCAATGCTGGAGATCACGCCGAACAGCATGTAGTACACGCACATGAAAGCGGTGACAGCGACAAAGCCCCAGGTCACACTGTCAAAACCTTTGGCGATGTTTTCAGCGCCGAGTGACGGGCCGATGGTGCGCTCTTCGATGATCTCCATGGGCGCGGCCAGCGAACCGGCGCGCAACAACAGCGAGGTATCAGCCGCTTCCACCGTGGTCATGCGACCGGAAATCTGCACCCGTCCGCCACCGATTTCGGTGCGGATCACTGGTGCCGTCACGACTTCGCCCTTGCCTTTTTCGAACAGCAAAATCGCCATGCGTTTGCCGACGTTCTCACGCGTCACGTCTTTGAAAATGCGCGCGCCTTTGGCGTCCAAGGTCAGGTGAACCGCGGCTTCTTGCGTCTGGTTGTCAAAACCGGGCTGGGCATCGGTCAGGTTTTCACCGGTGAGCATGACTTGTTTTTTCACCACCACCGCCTGGCCGTTGCGATCCAGGTATTTTTCAGCGCCGAAGGGCACCACGCCGTTGCCGGTTTCAGCCATGCGTGCTTCGCTGCTTTCATCCACCATGCGGATTTCCAGCGTGGCGGTGCGACCCAGAATGTCTTTGGCCTTGGCCGTGTCTTGCACGCCCGGCAGTTGCACTACGATGCGGTCCAGGCCTTGCTGCTGAATCACCGGCTCGGCCACGCCGAGTTCATTGATACGGTTGTGCAGCGTGGTGATGTTTTGTTTCAATGCCTGGTCTTGCACCAGGCGACCGGCTTCGGGTTTGAGCTTGGCGTTGAGCAACATGTCGCTGCCTTGCGGCGTGAGCGTGGTCATCAGGTCAGGGAACTGATCGCGCAGCAAGATGGCCGCGGCATCGGCGGCGGCTTGTTCGCGGAACACGATGTCGATTTGCTGGCCGTTGCGTGAAATGCCGCCGTGGCGAATATTTTTCTCGCGCATCAGCGTGCGTAAGTCACCGGCCAGCGATTCGGCTTTTTTGCTCAACGCCGCTTGCATATCGACTTGCAACATGAAGTGCACGCCGCCGCGCAAATCCAGACCTAAATACATGGGCGCGGCGTGTAAGCTGCTCAGCCATGAAGGCGTGCGTGCAATCAGGTTCAGTGCAACGATGTAGGACGGGTTGTCCGCCTCGGTGTTCAGCGTGCGCTGAATCGCGTCCTTGGCTTTGAGTTGTTGGTCGGTGGTCTCAAAACGCACTTTCAGAGAATTGTTTTCCAGCGTCAACATGGACACAGTGAGACCGGCGGTCTTCAAAGCCTCTTCCACTTTCGCTTGCACGCCCAGATCGACCTTGACACTGGCGCGTCCCGGAGAAACCTGAACCGCAGGCGCCTCACCGAAAAAGTTCGGCAGCGTGTAGACGCTGCCCAGCAGCACGGCGATCAATATGACCAGGTATTTCCAAACAGCGTAACGGTTCATGGCGATGACGATTTATTTGATGGAGCCCTTGGGCAGCACTTGCACCACGGCGCTGCGCTGCAACTGCAACACCACGCCGTTACCGACTTCCAAACCGATTTGGTTGTCGCCGAGTAGGGCAATCTTGCCCAGCATACCGCCGTTGGTCACAACTTCGTCGCCCTTGGCAAGAGCGTCGAGCATGGCTTTGAGTTCTTTCTGGCGCTTCATTTGCGGGCGGATCATGACGAAATACAGCACCACAAACATCAGCACCAGCGGCAGCATGCTCATGAGAGATGAAGATAAATCGCTGGCGGGCGCAGCAGCGGGGGCGGATTGGGCGTAAGCGGAAGTGATGAACACGAAAAATTCTCCTGTGAAAGGCAACCGGCGATTGTATGCGGTTGGTATTACCAGTTAATCCGTGAGTCTGTAGGCGTGCAGCATGGCGTAAAACTTTCTCGGGATTGACGTGATGCGGCTTGACGAAAATGCAGAAAGACGCATCATTTGATGCAATAATTGATGTAAAGGAGCACGCCATGCGAACCACTTTGACCTTGGACGACGACTTGCTGTCTAAAGCGCAGCAGATCAGCGGTTTGACCGAACGCGGTCAATTGATACGCGAAGCTTTGCTGGCATTGGTTCAAAGAGAAAGCGCGCGGCGACTGGCCGCGCTTGGCGGCAGCGAGCCGGACGTTCAAAAAACACCGCGCAGACAAACCAAGACCGCATGATTCTGGTCGACACATCGGTGTGGATTGACCATCTGCGGCGTGGTGAACCGCAGTTGGTTATTTTGTTGAACCAGTCACAAGTGCTCATGGATCCGTTTGTGATTGGCGAGTTGGCCTGCGGACAACTGAAAGCCCGAAGCCAGATTTTGGAATTGCTGCATGGCTTGCCCCCGGCCACACAAGCCACACACCCGGATGTATTGCACTTCATAGAACGACATGCGTTACACGGGCGCGGTATTGGTTATGTGGATGTGCATTTGTGCGCAAGCGCCAAACTCAGCGGCGCTCAGTTGTGGACACGCGATAAGCGTTTGTTAGAGGTTGCTGAAGTGCTGGGTTTGGCTTACCAAGAAAAAGCGACTGAAGCAGGTAGGCCGTAGCCGACGTTGCGCAAGCGTGGAGGCGAGGCCGAGCCTGCTCAGGCGCCGTTGGTGAGTTTGCTTCGGGGCTAAAGCCACTCGCAATGACCAGGGTGCTTCGCTCCGCTCGCAATGACGCTCAACTCAAATGCGCCCCAATCAAGCCCGCCAACTCAAACATGCCAACTCCTTCTTTGCCTAACACTTTGAAAACCGTATTGAATTTAGCGAACGAGAGAAGTTAATATTTAATAATTATATATAAAAACAATAGCTACCGTAAACCATATTAAATAATTAATAATCGACTGTGTGTCAATTTACATAGAGCATCTCCATCTAGGTGTTCCATCAAGAAATAGCTGGAGCTTTAAATGGCTGAAAAACTATCAATGGCTGTCTCGTCTGACGACCAAGTCAGCAGCCTGATCATGACGCTGAGAGCCACGCCAGTGCTGATGGACACAGACTTGGCCGCGCTTTACGGGGTGACCACCAAAGCGCTCAATCAGGCGGTACAACTCAACGCGGAACGCTTTCCGCCTGGATTTAAATTTCAGCTCAATCTTGAAGAAAAAAATGAACTGGTCACAAACTGTGGCCAGTTCAATAAGCTCAAACACTCTAGCGCACTACCTCATGCATTCACAGAGCAGGGCGTCGCTTTTTTTTGCTGTTTTGCGCAGCAAGACTGCTATCCAAACCAGCATTTCCATCATGAACGCACTCGTCGCCATGCGGCAGTTCATTCGAGCCAACGGGTTTTTGCTGCAACGCATGGACGCTCTTGAGTTCTAGCATTTCAACCAACTTTGTTAACAAAAAAATCGATATCTGCTCACCATAAACGGAAGGATTGCAAATGCAGAAAATCACAACTCTACAAAGCTCGGGGATGCAACGCCTTTGTTTATTGCTGATAGCCATGATGATGGCCAGCGTGGCGTGGGCCGCTCCCGAGGACGACGCACGCGCAGCTTATGAGCGCAAAGACTACGCAGAAGTTCTAAGGATCGTGAAGCCACGAGCCCTCAAGGGCGAAGCGTGGGCGCAAAGCTGGCTTGCCGATACATACCAATTTGGTACAGGAGTGGTGAAAGACTTTGTCGAGGCGGCCAAGTGGACCAGACTTGCTGCCGAGCAGGGATATGCGTCTGCGCAATACAACTTGGGGGTTATGTACGACAACGGCGAAGGTGTGGTGCGAGACTATGTAGAGGCGGTTAAGTGGTACAGGCTTGCTGCACAGCAGGGCGATGTGTCTGCGCAATTCAACGTGGGAGTTATGTACGGCATGGGCCAAGGTGTAGTGCGAGACTATGCGGAAGCGGCCAAGTGGACCAGGCTTGCGGCTGAACAGGGAAATGCGTCTGCGCAATACAACTTGGGGGTCACATACAACAACGGCCAAGGTGTCTTGCAAGATTATGCTGAGGCAGTCAAGTGGTACAGGCTTGCTGCGCAGCAGGACCATGCATCCGCTCAAAATAACTTGGGGTTCATGTACCACTCCGGCAAAGGGGTGTTACAAAACTACGTCAAGGCGCACAGTTGGTACAACTTGAGTGCAGCTAAGGGAACTGCAACGGCCGCAGAAAATCGTGATGGTGTTGCCAAAAGGATGACGCCTCAACAAATCGCCGATGCGAAAAAATTAGCTCGTGATTGCCAAGCACTGCAGTTCAAGGGATGTGACTGATGCACTAGGGTTTATTTCTGCGCCCCGATCAACAGTGCCTGAAGCAGGTCGGCCGTAGCCGACGTTGCGCAAGCGTGGAGGCGAGGCCGAGCCTGCTTCGGGCGCGGTGTATCGAAAGTCGCTAAGCCACCAGCAATAACCTAAGCAAAGCTCCCGAGCGAATCAACTCAAATGCGCCCCAATCAAGCCCGCCAACTCAAACATCCCCACTGAGTCTTTGGCAAACACGGCCTTCAGTTTGACATCGCATTGGATGGTGCGCTTGTCTTTCGGGTCTTGCAAGTTGTTGGCCTTGATGTAGTCCCACAACTTTTTCATCACCTCGGTGCGGGCCACGGCTTCGTTGCCAATCACCGCTGCCAAAGCAGAGCTGGGCGCTTTGCCTGCGGCGGCTTTGCGTGGCGCTTTGGGCTTGGCTTCTTTCACAGCCTTGGCGGCTTTTTTGGCCGCTGGTGTTTTCTTGCCTGGCATGGTTTTGCCTGCGGCTTTGGTCAGTGCGGCGGTGGTTGGCGCGCCGCCTTTTTTCGGGTACTTGCTAGGCTCAAACGCAAAACTCACTTTGCCTGCTTCCGCGTCGTAGGTCAAATAGGCTTTGAACGCACGGCGGGTGCGCATGGATACAAACTTTTCCAGCAAATCGGTTTTGCCCTCATTCAGCAGTTTTCTTACCTGGTCGTGTTCAATCACTTGTTGCAAGATGACGCGCCCGGTTTTGAAATCGCAACTCGGCGTGGGCTGAGCATTGGTCGGTACGGATTTACTGCACACATAGTTGGCACCGTGCTCGTGCACCGCGCTGCCGCACTTGGGGCAAGCGCCCAAATTTTCAGCGTCACCAAACTCCACAATCTCGCCGCTCTCGGCGTTTTTATCGTCGCCAAAGTCAAACTCCAGCTTCCAGTTTTTATCTTCTTCGCTGTACTTCAACGCGATCTCTGCGGCAAAAGGCCAACCGGCTTTGGATCGGAAACCATCCAGCGGGCCGATTTTTTTGTCGTGTACAAACTGCTCAACTTCGGCGGGCTCGAAGGTGCGACCGGCCGGTGTTTTGCCGAACGAGAAACCGCAGCCAGGGCCTTCGGTTTCACCCTCGGCATTGACTTTGGCGACCGCACCCGGCGCGCCAATACAGGTGTAACGGCGGTAGTTTTCTTTCACCACACCGGCGCAGTTCGGGCAGGGTGTAATCAGTGTGGCGTAATCGCCGGGAATGGTGTCGCGGTCGTATTCCTTGGCTTTTTTCACCATGCGCCCGGTCATCTCGGCGATGTCTTGCATAAAGGCTTCGCGCGACAACTTGCCTTTTTCCATTTGCGAGAGTTTGAATTCCCAGTCGCCGGTCAGGTCGGCGCGTGAAAGTTCTTCCACGCCCAAACCGCGCAGCAAGGTCATCAACTGGAACGCTTTGGCAGTCGGTATCAATTCGCGGCCTTCGCGCAACATGTATTTTTCGTTCAGCAAACCTTCGATGATGGAAGAACGTGTGGCCGGTGTTCCCAAGCCTTTTTCTTGCATGGCTTCACGAAGTTCGTCGTCTTCCACGGTTTTGCCCGCGCCCTCCATGGCGCCCAGCAAGGTGGCTTCGCTGTAGCGCGCAGGCGGTCGGGTTTTCAGGCCCTTGGGATCGGCCTCGCTCACTTTGGGTTGTTCACCCGCATTCAGCTTGACCAGAATCTTGCCGGACTCCTTGTCTTCTTCCTCGTCCACCTCTTTGCCGTAAATCGCCTGCCAACCCGGGTCTATCAACACGCGCCCGGTGGTTTTGAAGTGATGGGTTTTGCCGGCTGCTGCCACTTGGCTGATGCGGGTGGTGTCCATGAATTGCGCTGCGGGGTAAAAAACGGCGATGAAGCGGCGCACCACGAAGTCATACAGCTTTTGTTCTGCGTCAGACAAACCGCTGGGCGCTTCCAGTGTCGGGATGATGGCAAAGTGATCGCTGACCTTGGTGTTGTCAAACACTTTCTTCGTTGACTTAATATAGCCTTGAGCGATAGCGGTTTTGGCAAACGGCGCTAAATGGCCCATGCTGCTTTTGGCCAGCATTTGCATGGTGTCTTTGACGGTCGGCAAATAGTCTTCCGGCAAATGGCGTGAATCGGTACGCGGGTAGGTCAGCGCTTTGTGGCGCTCGTACAGGCTTTGCGCCAGCGACAAAGTGGTTTTGGCGGAGAAACCAAAGCGGCCGTTGGCCTCGCGCTGCAAGCTGGTCAGATCGAACAAACCCGGGCTGCCTTTGCTGCTGGGTTTGCTCTCTTCGGTGACTGTGGCGGTTTGCTTGCGCACAGCATCGGCAATGGCCTTGGCCTCGTCTTGCGTCCAGACCCGGTCTTCTTTTTTCTCTGCGTCGTCCGCGTCTTTTTTGTGTTGCGGGTTGAACCATTTGCCCGCGTAAGTCCCTGCGGCTGCGCCAAACTGCGCGTGGATTTCCCAGTAATCGCGGCTGATGAATTTGCGAATCAGTTCTTCGCGCTCGACCACCACGCTCAATGTCGGTGTTTGTACGCGCCCGACAGTGGTCAGGAAAAAACCGCCATCGCGCGAATTGAACGCGGTGAACGCACGCGTGCCGTTGATGCCGACCAGCCAGTCGGCCTCGGAGCGGCTGCGCGCCGCATCCGCCAAACCTTGCATTTGTGCGGCGGTGCGCAAACTGCCGAAACCGTCGCGTATGGCTTGCGGTGTCATGGATTGCAGCCACAGGCGTTTCACCGGCTTGTCCAATGTCTTTTTGCCGCCTGCATATTGTTCGATCAAACGAAAGATCAACTCGCCTTCGCGGCCCGCGTCACACGCGTTGATGATGGCGCTGACATCTTTGCGCTTGGCTTGTTTGACCACGGCGGCCAGGCGCGACTTGGTTTTCTCCACCGGCTTCAAATCGAAATACGGCGGAATGACCGGCAAATGGGCAAAACTCCATTTGCCGCGTTTCACGTCAAATTCTTCGGGGGCTTGAATTTCCACCAAGTGACCGACCGCGCTGGTGACCACATACGTGTCATTTTCAAAATGATCGTCGTGCTTTTCAAATTTGCCAGCAGAAGGCGTGAGCGCTTTGACGATGTCTTGCGCCACTGAAGGTTTTTCAGCGATGACCAGTGTTTTACTCATGAACGTATTCCTTGCATACAATCGGCTTTCTCGCGTGCGCGCGCACGCGCACATGTACGTATTCAACTTAACAGAGTTTTCAACTTGACCTCCCCCATCATCGCACCCGCCCACGGCAAGCGCATTGAAGTCCGCAACTCAGGCGTGCATGGCAAGGGCGTGTTTGCTTTGGTGCCTATCGCCAAAGGCGAAATCATCATCGAATACTTAGGCGAGGTCATCAGCTGGAAAAAAGCGCAAAAACGCCATCCCCACGACCCCAGCGATCCTAACCACACGTTTTATTTCCACGTCAGCAAAAAAAATGTGATTGATGCACTCTACGGCGGCAACGACGCGCGCTGGATCAACCACGCGTGTGCGCCCAATTGCGAAGCCGACGAGGCGGGCGGGCGTATTTTCATTCGCACGCTGCGCAAAATCAAAGCCGGGGAAGAGCTGAATTACGACTACGGCTTGGTGATAGACGAGAAATACACGCCCGAGCTGCTGGCCGAGTACCCGTGCCGCTGCGGTGCCCGGGTTTGTCGCGGCACCTTGTTGTCGCCCAAAGACTGAAGCGCCCGTCGCTCTGACACGGCCGCACGCCCATGCCAGCCGATAGCCTTGATCCTTGGAACATGAGTGGCTTGCAAGAGATGCTGGCCCCGCTGGACCCGCAGGCGCTGGTGGAATACGTGAGCAACATAGATTCCACCAATACCGAGCTGATGCGCCGCGCGCGCGCAGGCGATACCCGAACCTGTTTGCTGCTGACCGATGCGCAAAGCGCCGGTCGCGGCCGCCTAGGCCGCCAATGGCACAGCCGCCCGGGCGATGCCTTGTTGATGACGCTGGGCTTGAACTTGTCGCCGCAGAACTGGTCCGGTTTGTCGCTGGCGGTGGGTTGCAGTCTGGCCGATGCGCTGGACCCGTCCCTGGACAAGGGCATAGGCTTGAAATGGCCGAACGACTTGCTGCTGATGCCTTGGGACAAGCCGCGCAAACTCGGCGGTATCTTGATAGAAACGGTGCTGCGCCAAGGCGATGCCGCGCAAGACCGTTTCGCGGTCATAGGCATAGGCCTGAACCTGGCCACGCCGCCCGCCGCCGACTACCGCACCGAACCGGTGGGTTTGCGTGAGGTGCTGGGCCCGCAGATTACCGCGCACGACTTGCTGCAACGCATATTGCCGGGTCTGGTGCAGGGCTTGAACATTTTTTGCGCCAGCGGATTTGCTGCATTTGCAGATGAATTCGCCCGTCGCGATGTATTGTTGGGCAAGCATTTGCAATTGAGCGACGGCAGCCGGGGCAGGGCCGCCGGTGTCGATGCTCAAGGTGTGTTGTGGCTGGACAGCGACAACGGGCGCGTGCCGGTCAGCAGCGATGAAGTCCGTATCGCCGATCCGGGGGCGGCATGAAGCACTGGCGAGGGTGGCTGACGCTGCTGTTGGTATTGCTGAATCTGGGTTTTGTAGCCTGGTCTAATGATTATTTAAAGCCACTGGGCTCGCAACCCGCCGATCCGCGCGAACCGCAGCGTTTGCAACTGCAGCTGCGCCCGGACGCATTGCAGCTGATTGCGCCAGATCAGCGTCAGTGAGCGTGTGTAGAAAAGCCAGCAAATCGTCTATGTCCTTCTCACTCAAGCGCGCTTGCTCACCCGGCTTTTGACCATAAGGCACTTCGTCACGGTTGACATTGGCGCGCAAACTCGGGTGCAAGCCGCCCAAGGGCTTCCTGGTGTCGTACCAGCGTTTCGGATCAGTGTCACGGGTGGCGTAAAACGCAATGACTTCTCGCAAGTCGGTCATGGCCGCGTTGTGGAAAAACGCCCGTCGCACGGCGACATTGCGCAGGCCCGGCACTTTGAAAGCGCCGCACAAGCTCTGCGCATCCGAGCGCGCGCGAACCAATGGATGCGTGCACACACCTTTGTCTAAGGCTTGGTGTTTAAGCATCTTTGATGACACCGGCACGCCGAGGTTGTCGTAGCTGTTGTCGGTGAACAAAGCCGGCGTGCCGTCTTTGTCCGCTTCTGCGGTGTGACAGGCCGCGCAATTGCCTTTTTCAGGGTCTTTAAACAGTTCCCAACCACGCGCTTGTGGTGTGGAGAAACTGGCTTGGCCTTGCGAGACCCGGTCAAACACCGAATCAAACGGGTGAAAGTCGGTGTCTTCGGTTTGGTAGCTGGCCAGCGCCTGCGTCATGCCGGCAAACGCTTTGTCCGTCTGCTGCCAAATGTCTTTGCCGAACACGCGCTCAAACTCAGCGGCATAAGCGGTGCGCGACAGTTTGGCCACGACGCTGGCTTTGTCTGCATTCGCCATTTCAGCCGGGTTCAAAAACGGCTCTGCGGCTTGTGCGATCAAACTATCCGAACGCCCGTCCCAAAAGAAGCCGCCGCTAGCTTTGCCCTCTTCGTCAAACTGCAAACCGGTGTTGCGCCAAAGGTAACGCAGCGATGGTGTGTTGCGATCGCCCGAGAACTGCATCTGGGATCCGCCGATCTCGAGCCCGCGCGCCGAGGCATGACCGAATTCTTTCAGATGACAACTGGCGCATGACTGTTGGCCGGAGGCCGACAGCGTTGTGTCATGAAACACTTGCTCACCGAGCCGCGCTTGAGCAGACAACTGTTGGGTGTGTATTGGCTTATGAACTTCATGCCAAGCCAAGCCGCACAGCATGACAGCGGTTAGCACCAGCCAGATGACAAACCCATGGGGATGCTTAAGCAGACCTTGCATGGGGATCATCGCAGTCCAACGCGGTCCAGCATTTGCTGCACTTTCACCTGGTTCATGCCCACCACACTCGCGGGTAATTTCTCGCTTTTAAAGGATGCGCCACCCATGGCTTTAAGCGCCGGGTTGTTGATAGAAAGTCCTTTGATCACCGGCCACTCATTATTGCCATCGGCAAAGTAGGTTTGCGCTTGTTCACTCACCAAATAGTTGAGAAATGCAACCGCGTTTTGCGGGTGCTTGGCGTGGCGCGCCACTGCACCACCGGCGATATTGACATGCGTGCCCCAGCTGTTTTGGTTGGGTAGCATCACCCCAATGCGCTCCACCACGGCTTTGTCTTGCGGGTTGTCGCTGCGGTACAGCCTGGCCAGGTAATACGAATTGGCCAAAGCCACGCCACATTCACCGCTGGCCACGCCTTTGATCTGGTCGGTGTCGCCGCCTTTGGGTTGGCGCGCCAAATTGGCCACCAAACCTTTGAGCCAAGTTTCTGTGGCCGCTGCGCCCAGGTGCTCGAGCATGGCGCCGAACAAGGACAGGTTGTAGGGGTGCGAACTGGAGCGAATACACAAGCGGCCGGCAAATTTGGGGTCGGCCAGTTTTTCATAGCTGTCCACATCGTCGGGTTTGAATTTTTGCTTGTCGTAAACGATAACGCGAGCGCGGGTGGACAAGCCAAACCAGCGCGTTCCCTCGGGCCGTTGCTTGGCGCGCAAATGCTCGGGTACCGCTTTAAGCAACGCGGGCGACTGCACCGGCGCAAACAAATCCTCTATTTCGCCTTTCCACAAGCGCGCGGCATCCACCAGCAAAATCACGTCTGCCGGCGAAGCAGACCCTTCGGCTTTGAGTCGGGCCAATATGCCGGCGTCGTCCGCGTCGACGCGGTTGATTTTGATGCCGCTTGCACGCGTGAAATTGTCATACAGGGCTTCATCGGTGGCGTAATGGCGTGCCGAGTACAGGTTGAGAACCGGTTCCTCTGCGGCAAAGCTGCTCAGACTTAAAAGAAAAAAGCCCGTAGCTGCAAGGCGTCGGCCGACCTTGACAAAACAATGAGTAAGGGTAGAAGAGCGCATGCAGACACCTTTTCAACTTAACAGGCGTCATCTTAAATCAAATGCGAACTATTCGCATTCGCTTTGAATGTTCAAGGCTTTTGTACGCTTTTTTGGGCTCTGGCCATCAGCAGCACCGGCAACAAACCCGCAACCACCAAGGCCAGCGAGGGCAGTGCAGCTTCACCCAAACGCTCATCGCGTGCAAGTTGGTAGGCCATGACTGCCAGCGTGTCGGTATTGAATGGTCGCAACACCAAGGTAGCCGGTAACTCTTTCATGACATCCACCCATACCAGCAGCAACGCAGAAGCCGCAGACGGGCGCAGCAGGGGCCAATGAACTCGCCAAAATACATCGTGACCAGAGGAACCGAGCATGCGGGCGCTTTCATCGGCGCTGAGAGAAATGCGTGAATAGCCGCTTTGCACACTTTGCAAAGCGACTGCGATGAAGCGAACCAGGTAAGCCCACAGCAGCCCAAGCAGCGTGGCGGTCAGCCAATACCCGGCGCCGCTCTGAGGCCAGCGTTGCTGAATCCATGACAGGGGAAGTAACAAACCAACCACGATGACAACGCCGGGCACGGCATAACCTAAGCCTGCCAATTGCGTACTGAACCGACGCCACCAGGTCGGGCGTGTGCGCACGCCGTGGGCCAGCACCAAAGCCAGCCCGACAGCCAGCACAGCACTGATTCCGCCAAGTTTCAAGCTGTTCCAAAACCAGCCGGCAAAGGCCGCCCATGGCAAGGCTTGTTGCTGGCTGCCGATCCACAAAGCATGGCCCATGATCAAAAGAGGGAAGACAAACCCCAGCAACACCGGCAACACACACAAGACAAATGCCATAGCCGCAGGCCAACCGTGAAGACGCATTACTTGCGATTCTTGGGTGCGTGAGCTAGTGCGGCGGTTGGAAAACCGAAGGCGTGATTGGGCGCGGTATTCCACCCACAGCACTGCCGCCACCAGCAAGAGTAAAAAAGAAGACAGCTGTGCGGCCGCCACGCGGTTATCCATGACCAGCCAGGCTTTGTAAATGCCAGTGGAAAAAGTTTGCACGCCAAAATAACTACTCACACCAAAATCGGCCAACGTCTCCATCATGGCCAACGCCAATCCCGCGGCAATCGCAGGACGCGCTAACGGCAAGGCCACACGAAAAACCCGGCGCGGCACACTTGCGCCCAACAAACGGGCAGCCTCCATCAAGTGTGGCGCGCGTTCAGAAAATGCACTGCGGCACAGCAAATACACGTACGGATACAAACTCAAACTCAACACGACGGCAGCGCCCCAGGTGCTGCGAACATCGGGCCATAAAGCGCCTTGCCAGCCGCTGTGCTGTCGCAACCACATTTGCAGCGGCCCGCTGTATTGCAAAAAATCGGTATATGCATAAGCAACCACATAAGCAGGCATGGCCAGCGGCAGCAACAATAACCAACTCAGGGTTTGCCGTCCTGGAAAGTCAAACAGGCTGACGGCAACCGCGCCGACACTGCCTATGCTGACTACACCAAGCGCCACCAGCAGGCACAAAAGCAGACTATTGAGCGTGTATTCAGGAAGAACTGTTTCAAGCAAGCCCAGCCAGACGGCGGCAGAAGTGGTGTCCCATTGCAGCCAGGCGATCAGCACCATCAACACAGGTGCGACGAGCATACAAACGGTGAATCCGCGAAGAAAGCTAAACAAGGGCATGGCGTGAAGCAGCACGTAGGCAAGCAAGGGTAAGCGGCGATTGTAGGCAGCAGGCTAAGTGCCTGCCTACAATCCTGCTCATGTATATAGATGTGTCAGATTTGCAAGTACGCTATACAGGCCGCGACCAAGCTGCGGTGGACCATGTGAGTTTTGGTCTGCACCAAGGTCAAATGGGCGTGTTGATCGGCCCCTCCGGTTGCGGCAAGACCACTTTGCTCAGAGCCGTCGCCGGGCTCGAGCCGGTCAATGGGGGCGTCATTTCTATGAACGGACAAATCATAGGCAGTACTGCCGTACACCGCCCCGCAGAAAACCGACGCATTGGCATGGTGTTTCAGGACTATGCCTTGTTTCCTCATCTCAGTGTCGAAAAAAACATTGGTTTTGGCATAAATCATTGGGATAGGACAAAGCGTGACGCACGCGTGAAAGATTTATTGTCTTTGGTAGGGTTGTCTTCAGTGCCTAAGCATTACCCACATGAGCTGTCTGGCGGGCAGCAGCAACGTGTGGCATTGGCACGGGCGTTGGCACCCGAGCCATTGTTATTGCTTTTAGACGAGCCGTTTTCCAATCTGGATGTGGACTTGCGCGAAAGGCTGGCGCACGAACTGCGCGGGATATTGCATCAAGCACAAATCACTGCGTTGTTTGTCACGCATGACCAGATGGAAGCCTTTGCTTTAGGCGATGTCATCGGTGTGATGAACCAAGGCAAAATTGAGCAATGGGACGATGCATACCAGCTCTACCATCGTCCTAAGACGCGCTTTGTCGCAGAGTTCATCGGACACGGTGTGTTTGCCCCTGCCAAGGCTAGGCAGCAAGACCAGCACATGGTGTTGCATACCCCTTTGGGGGATTTACAAAATATGGACGAACATTTCGTGCAACAACCGATCGCGAATGATGGTGTCTGCGAAGTTTTGCTGCGCGCAGATGACATCGTGCATGACGATGATGCGCCAGTGAAAGCTGAAATTCTGCGCAAAGCTTTTCGCGGCTCCGAGTTTTTGTACACCTTGCGATTGGTCGGCGGTCAAATTGTGCTGACCCATGTGCCCAGTCACCATGATCACCATGTGGGGGAGTGGATCGGCATTCGACTGCAAGCAGACCATGTGGTGGTGTTTGGCACCAGCTCAAACGGTGAAAAGCAAGTTAAGCCACAGTGATGTTTTTTTACTTGTCAGCAAAGTGTTGACATACATCTAGTCCTGGCGGGGTGAAAATCTGACACTGAATCTTGCGCCCGGCGATGTGTGGCCGGGTCGGGTATCGTTGATACTGACTTTGGCTTGGTGTTTGTCAGAAATCTCTTTCACGATGGCCAGACCCAGGCCGGAACCGTCAGCCTCTGCGCCCAACGCTCGGTAAAAAGGCTCAAACACCCGCTCTCGCTCTGCCTCAGGTATGCCGTGGCCTGAGTCTTCCACTTGAATCTCCCAGCCGCTGCTGAGGTCACCGCACACGCGGGCGGTGACCACGCCTTGTTCCCCGGCGCTGGACGGCGTGTAGTTGATGGCGTTTTCTATCAGATTGCGTATCATTTCTTTGAGCAAAGTCGGGTTGCCCGCTTGCATGGCCAGCCCGGGTTCGGGGCCTTCAAAACCGAGGTCAATCTGTCGCTCCATGGCGCGCGGCAGAGAGTCCTTGACAACCTCCATGGTCAGCAAGGCCAGGTCGCAGGTTTGCATGGAGACTGCCGAGCCGCTGCTCTCGGCGCGCGCCAGCGCCAGCAACTGGTTGACCGTGTGCGTGGCGCGCATGCTGGCGCGACCGATTTGCTTGAGCGACTGTTTCAAATCCTCGGCATTGGCGTCGCTGCGTTGCGCCAGATCGGCTTGCATGCGCAGCCCTGCCAGCGGGGTTTTCAGCTGATGCGCGGCATCTGCCAGAAAGCGTTTTTGGGTGGCGATAGAGTGTTTGAGCCGGTCCAACAAATCATTAACTGAAGAGACCAGCGGCATCACCTCGGTGGGTACGGCGGTTTCGTCCAGCGGGCTCATGTCGTCGGGTTTGCGCTGGCGTATGCGGTCTTCGAGCTCGCTCAAAGGTTGAATGCCGCGCGTGAGCGCCAGCCATACCAGCAACACCGCCAGCGGCAGGATGACAAACAGCGGCAGCATCACGCCTTTGATGATTTCATGCGCCAGTACCGAGCGTTTCTCCAGCGTCTCGGCCACTTGCACCAGAGCCGGTTGCGCTGCGCGCGGACTGACCCGTACCCAAATATAAGCAACCCGTACTGGTATGCCGGCCATCAAGTCGTCACGGATACGCAACTCGTTGGTGACCAGTTTTTCATCGTCCTGCGGCATAGGCAGACCGGCTTCGCCGCTCAGCAACTCGCCATTACCGCCCAGCACCTGGTAGTAAACGGTGTCGGTTTCGTCCGCGTGCAAAATCTGATGTGCAGACAGCGGTAGATGAAAACTCACGGTGCGCTCATCGCTTTGCACCAGTTGCGCCAATGCCTTGGCACTTTGGCCGAGACCCCGGTCAAAAGGCACCTTGGCAATGCCTTCAGCCACCAGCCAAGTCAGGCCGAAAGTGATGGGCCACAACAGCAGAAACGGGGTCAGCATCCAGTCCAGGATTTCGCCGAACAGCGAACGCTGGCTGCGTTGAAACAGCTTCACCATGGCGAACCTGACATCAGATAGCCGGCGGGTTGATTTTTTCCAGGCAATAACCCAGGCCGCGCACCGTGGCAATGCGGATAGGGCCTTTTTCTATTTTTTTACGCAAGCGGTGTATGTAAACCTCGATGGCGTTATTACTGACTTCTTCGCCCCATTCGCATAAACGTTCAACCAATTGGTCTTTGCTGACCAAACGGCCTACGCGTTGCAGCAGCACCTCGAGCAAACCGAGTTCGCGCGCAGATAACTCGACCATGCGCCCGTCTATGGTGGCCATGCGCCCGGCCTGGTCGTAGACCAGCGGTCCGTGCTTGATGGTGGCACTGGTACTGCCCATGCCGCGGCGCGTCAAGGCACGCACGCGCGCTTCGAGTTCCTGCAATGAAAACGGCTTGGCCATGTAATCGTCGGCGCCGTAATCCAGACCTTTGACGCGCTCGTCCACGCTGTCTGCGGCGGTGAGTATCAGCACCGGCATGCTGTTGCCGCGGGCGCGCAAACGCTTTAAAACTTCCAAGCCGTGCATCTTGGGCAAACCCAGATCCAGAATAAACAAATCGAATTCGCTGGAGGTCATCAAGGCGGCATCGGCTTCGCTGCCGTTGGCGACGTGGTCAACCGCTGCACCCGAGGCGCGCAAGGTGCGAAGCAAACCGTCGGCCAGGACCTGGTCATCTTCGGCGATCAGTATGCGCATGAACCGTCTCCCGGGGTATAGCAAGGCTGCTGGGCGGATTCTAGGCTTAGCCGTCACACGGATGACGCAAACCCGTGAAAGAACACGGGTTAACGATAGGACGTGGCATAAGCTTCCAGACCGAGGCTGACGACGGTGGCGACATCGTTGCCGACTTCCCGCCGGAATTCCGCTTCGGCCTGGGCGACAGCTTGCTCGAAGGCATGCAGCCAATCCAGACCGCTGGCGGTGAACACGATGCGTTTGGCTCGAGCATCCAGACCGTCGGAAATCCGCTGCACCAGGCCCCAGGCTTCGCATTGCGTGACCAAATCTCCCATGGCCTGCTTGCTCATACCGGCCATGTCGGCCAGCTCGGTCAAGCGCGCGCCGTTCAAAGGCAGATGCCGGGTGATGTGGATGTGCGCAGCGCTCACTTTGTCGCGCGCCGCCAGATTGGCCAGCGCCAGCGGCACATCAATGTGTCTGGCCATCAATTCCAGTACCCGGTCGTCGAAGCGGCGCATGGCGTGGCCGAGCAGTCGCCCCAGGTGGGATTGGCGCCAATCCAGAGCTGAAGTGAGTAGGTTAAATGACATACCTATATAGTAAGGCAAACTGACCAAATAAAGTGTTTACAGAATTCAATAACACAGATAAAGTACTGTTCAAGTATCCAGCCTGTGTTTCAACACAGTTCAGGGTGATTTTCTTAAGCCATTGATTTAAAGGAGTTTTTCATGGACAACGTCAAAAGCATCGCCGCCGCCGGTGAAAAGGCCAAAGCCCTGCAAGCCGCACTGGCGCAGATCGAAAAGCAATTCGGCAAGGGCACCAGCATGCGCCTGGGTGAAGGTGAGGTCATCGAAGACATACAAGTGGTGTCTACCGGTTCATTGGGCCTGGACGTGGCCTTGGGCGTGGGTGGTCTACCGCGCGGGCGAGTCATCGAAATCTACGGACCGGAGTCCTCCGGCAAAACCACACTCACTTTGCAAGTCATTGCAGAAATGCAAAAAATGGCCGGTACCTGCGCGTTTGTGGACGCCGAACACGCGCTGGACGTGCAATACGCACAAAAGCTTGGGGTCAATTTGCAAGAGTTGCTCATCAGCCAACCAGACACCGGTGAGCAAGCGCTGGAAATTGTCGACAGCCTGGTGCGCTCCGGTGCGGTGGATCTGATCGTCATCGACTCGGTGGCAGCGCTCACGCCCAAGGCTGAGTTGGAAGGCGAAATGGGCGACTCACTGCCCGGTTTGCAGGCACGCCTCATGAGCCAGGCGCTGCGCAAACTCACCGCACACATCAAGAAAACCAATTGCACGGTTGTCTTTATCAACCAGATCCGCATGAAGATCGGTGTCATGTTCGGTTCGCCCGAAACCACCACCGGCGGTAATGCGCTGAAGTTTTACGCCTCGGTTCGCTTAGACATTCGCCGCACCGGCACCATCAAAAGAGGTGAGGAATCCATTGGCAACGAAACAAAAGTCAAAGTGGTGAAAAACAAAGTCGCGCCGCCGTTCAAAACCGCCGAGTTCGACATCTTGTTCGGCGAAGGCATCAGCCGTCACGGTGAAATCATAGACATGGGTGTGGCCGCTAAGGTCGTCGATAAATCCGGCGCCTGGTACGCCTACCAAGGAGAAAAAATCGGTCAGGGCCGGGACAACGCCCGCGAGTTTTTGCGCGAAAACCCCGAGTTGTCGTTCGAAATTGAAAACAAGGTGCGTGCCTCACTGAACATCCCGTTGCTGGCGGCTGAAGTGGAAGAGCCCAAGCTGCAAGCCGTCAAGTGAGCCAGATGTTTCAACTGATACAAGGCGGTGCCAGCAACACGGTGTCTGAGCAGCAAGCGCAGACACCTTCGCAGCCCTCCCCCAAGGCGCGCGCCGTCAGCTTGCTGGCGCAGCGCGAGTACTCGCGTCAGGCTTTGCAGGAGAAGCTTGAGGCTGAGGGGCAAAGTCCTGAGGCGCTGGCACTGGCCCTGGACCAGTTGCAGGCCAGAGGCCTGGTGGACGACACCCGGGTCGCTGAAACCCTGGTCAACCGGCGTTCAGGCAAATTGGGCGGCATGCGCATGCGGCAAGAATTGCAAGCTAAGGGCTTGTCCCCGGAAGTGGTGGCCGACACCATCGCGAGTCTGAAAGACTCAGAAATGGCCAGGGCACAGGCCATTTGGGCTAAAAAATTCGGCCAACTGGCCAAGGATGCCGCTACCCGTAATCGGCAAGCCCGGTTTTTGGCCACGCGTGGTTTCTCCAGCGATGTGGTGCGCCAAGTGGTGTCGGGCTTGGGTGAAGAAGAAACTTAAAAAATCAGTTTTGCAGCATCAACTGTATGTTTTGCACCGCCGCACCGCTGGCGCCTTTGCCCAAATTGTCTAACCGCGCCATCAAGACCGCGTGACCGTGCGCCTCATTGGCAAACACCCGCAACTCCATGAAATTGGTGTCATTCAAAGCCGTGGCATCCAGCTTCAAATCATCCGTCGGTGGCATCACCCGCACACAAGGTGCAAGCGCGTCGTTGGTTTTGGCGTAATGCGCCGCCAATGCGTCATGCAAATCCTGAGCCCGCACTTGTCCCGGCAACGAAGACAAATGCAGTGGAATTTGAACAATCATGCCTTGCTTGAAATTACCCACGCTTGGCACAAACAGCGGGCGGGTCGTCAAGCCTGTGCAATGCATGATCTCCGGAATATGTTTGTGCGACAAACCCAGCGCATAGGCCTCAAACAAAGAGGCCGTGCCGGCTTGATAAGCTTCAATCATGGGTCGCCCGCCGCCTGAATAACCGCTGACCGAGGGCAGGCTCAATGCAAAGTCAGCTGGTATCAAACCTGCATCAATCAAAGGCCGGATCAGTGCAATCGCGCCGGTGGCATAACAACCCGGGTTGGCCACTCGAGAAGCATTCGCAATCAACTGTGCTTGGCCGGTGCAAAGCTCGGCGAATCCATACACCCAGGCGGGGTCGGTGCGGTGTGCCGTGGACGCGTCAACGATACGCGGATGATGTCCGCTTAAGCTGTCGATCATGGCCACAGATTCTTTGGCCGCGTCATCATGCAGGCAGAGCACTACCAAGTCCACCTCGGCCATCAAGGCCAGCTTGGCGGCAGGATTTTTTCGCTCACTTGCCGCAATGCTGACCAAGTTGATGTCGGACAACTGCTCTAGCCGCTCACGGATCTGCAAACCCGTGGTGCCCGCTTCGCCATCAATGAACAGGGAATGCATGAGGTCAATCACTTTCGAAACGTGGGAATAGGCTGAAATGGCGTGCTGCAAATCCCAGCGGCGGCCAGCCAACAGGGCAAATGCGCAAGCATTCATGTCATTTACCTGACAGAAAACGGGCAGGATGATGCAATGCAGCATGATACATTTCTCCACAGTTCAGCCCACTAAGGGCTTTAACAAGCGCCAACCAAAGTTGGCCCTATCGGATTGAAAGCGAGTTCTCATGAAAATACATGAATACCAAGGCAAGGAAATCTTGCGCCAGTTTGACGTGCCGGTGCCGCGTGGCATTGCCGCCTTCACCGTGCAAGAGGCCGTCGAAGCCGCGCAAAAACTCGGCGGCCCGGTCTGGGTCGTCAAGGCGCAGATTCATGCCGGCGGTCGCGGCAAAGGCGGTGGCGTCAAAGTCGCCAAAAGCATTGATGACGTCAAACGGCTGGCCTCCGAAATTTTGGGCATGCAACTGGTGACACACCAGACGGGTGCCATGGGTCAAAAAGTCAGGCGCTTATACATAGAAGACGGCGCTGACATTCAAAAAGAGTATTACGTGTCCGTGGTCACCGACCGCGCGTCGCAAAAAATCGCGTTCATCGCTTCCAGCGAAGGCGGCATGGACATTGAGCAGGTCGCGCATGACACGCCCGAAAAAATCATCACCGAACTGATTGATCCTTTGACCGGATTGGGCGACGCGCAGGCCAAAAAAATCGCCGATGCGGTGGGCATTCCCGCCGACTCCACCGCGCAAGCCGTGGATGTGTTCAAAAAGCTGTTCACCTGTTACATGGACACAGACGCTTCGCTGGTGGAAATCAACCCGCTCAACCGCGACAGCAAAGGCAACATCATGGCGCTGGACGCCAAGTTCAACTTTGATGCCAACGCTTTGTTCCGCCATCCCGAAATCGTGGCTTACCGCGATCTGGACGAAGAAGACCCGGCGGAAATTGAAGCCTCTAAATTTGATCTGGCCTACATCAGCCTGGACGGCAACATTGGCTGTCTGGTCAACGGTGCCGGTCTGGCCATGGCCACCATGGACACCATCAAATTGTTCGGCGCCGAGCCGGCCAACTTCCTGGACGTAGGCGGCGGCGCGACTCCTGAAAAAGTCACCGAAGCTTTCAAAATCATGTTGAAAAACCCCAAGGTCGAGGCCATTTTGGTCAACATCTTCGGCGGCATCATGAAATGCGACACCATCGCGCACGGCGTGATCACCGCATGTAAAGCCGTCAATTTGAAAGTGCCATTGGTGGTTCGCATGAAGGGCACCAACGAAGATTTGGGCAAGAAAATGCTGGCCGAATCTGGCCTGCCCATCATCAGCGCCGACACCATGGCACAAGCCGCACAAAAAGTGGTTGCCGCTTTGCACTGAAGAACTTTTATCTCTCTTTGAAGTGGAACCAATTCAGAGAAAAAATTGATTGAACCTGTCGCCAAGCGCATTGCTTGAAACACCCAAAGGATTCGGAAAATGTCCATCTTCATCAACAAAGATACCAAGGTCATTACCCAAGGTATCACCGGCAAAACCGGTCAGTTCCACACTGAAAAATGCCAAGAATACGCCAACGGCAAACACTGCTTTGTGGCCGGCGTGAACCCGAAAAAAGCCGGTGAATCTATTTTCAATATCCCGATTTATGCGTCCGTCAAAGAAGCCGCGCACGAAACCGGCGCAACGGTGTCAGTCATTTATGTACCACCTGCCGGTGCAGCAGACGCCATTTGGGAAGCGGTCGAAGCCGACCTGGACTTGGCGATATGCATCACCGAAGGCATTCCTGTGCGCGACATGCTGATGGTGCGCAACCGCATGAAAGCCAAAGAAGCCGCAGGCGGTAAACGCACGCTGCTCTTGGGTCCTAATTGCCCGGGGCTGATCACGCCTGAAGAAATCAAAATCGGCATCATGCCCGGCCATATCCACCGCAAAGGCCGCATCGGCGTGGTGTCACGCTCAGGCACTTTGACTTACGAAGCGGTGGCGCAATTGACCGAAATCGGTCTGGGCCAGTCCAGCGCAGTGGGTATCGGCGGCGACCCGATCAACGGTTTGAAACACATTGATGTGATGCGTGCGTTCAACGATGACCCAGACACAGACGCGGTCATCATGATCGGCGAAATCGGCGGACCCGACGAGGCAGAAGCCGCACGCTGGTGCAAAGCAAATATGAAAAAACCCATCGTCGGTTTCATCGCTGGCGTCACCGCACCTGCGGGCAAGCGCATGGGCCACGCCGGTGCCTTGATCAGCGGCGGCGCTGACACGGCAGAAGCCAAGCTCGCCGTCATGGAAGAGTGCGGCTTCAAAATCACGCGTAACCCGTCTGAAATGGGCAAGTTACTCAAGGCCATGTTGTAAGTAGTTGACTTTGTCGTTGGGCCGGATTTTTAGAGAACGAAGAAGAGACGGCTTAAGCGGATATTCACTATTTAGCCAGCCGCACTTTCACAGCCCGGATGTAGCGGCTAAAAAAAATCTCAGCTCCAATTAACCTCAGGAGCAAACATGCGAAAACGCCAACAAAACGGCTTTACTTTGATAGAACTGATGGTGGTCATCGCCATCATCGGCATATTGGCCTCGCTGGCCGTACCGGCCTACCAGGACTACAGCGTCAGAGCCCGGGTCAGCGAAGGATTGAGTCTGGCCGGAGTGGCTAAAACACAAGTGCAAGACGTGTTCAACAGCGGCGCTTCGTCGACCAACGGTTACGCATCTGGCTATTCTGCACCGGCAGCCACAGCCAATATCAAAAGCCTGGCCGTCAACGCGGAAACCGGCGTGATCACCATCACTACGCAGAAAAATGCTGGCAATGGCACTTTGCTGCTAGTGCCTTACACCGGCACGAGCGGCGCTGCAACCGCCTTGCCGGATGCCACCGCAGAGTTCAGCGTGCCGGATCAGGCTGCTGTGGCATGGCGTTGTCTGGCAAAAGATGCAAGCGCACCCACTGGCATTACATTGGCAGCAACGCCAACGCTGGCGGCTAAATTTGCGCCGTCGGAGTGCCGTTGATCATTCGTAGCCGGGCGTTCAGTCAGCGACAAAACTCCCTGACTTGCCGCCATGCTTTTCCATCAACTTCACGCCGTTGATCGTCATGCCCCGGTCAACCGCTTTGCACATGTCGTACACGGTGAGTAAAGCGACTTGCACCGCGGTGAGTGCTTCCATTTCCACGCCGGTTTGGCCGTGTGTTTCGACGGTGGCGGTGCAACTGACGCTGACTTCTTCAAGGTCATTTGGACAACTTCCCGTTGGGTTGGTTGGACAAAATTTGGACAAGAAAACTTGTCCAATTAAAAGTGTAATGCAAAGGCAGAAGACATGCTGATGTGAAATTAATGGACTGCGTATTGCACCCCCGTACCCCTTCAATTTTCTGCCAGACCCCACCACACCGTACCCCACCCCCCCATTTCTCAGAATGGTTCCATCCGGCAGGCTTACACACTGTTTTGCTCAAACGATTTG
>CAMBSK010000023.1 GCA_945870575.1 Bordetella parapertussis
TGAGTGTGTAAGCAGCAGATAAAAAATAAGACTGCCATTACAGCAGTCTCATTTAAGTTTTGGTGGGCCCAACAGGACTTGAACCTGTGGCCAATCGATTATGAGTCGACTGCTCTAACCAACTGAGCTATGGGCCCTATAACTTTTACAACTTATTTTTTCACAACTTAGTGCTTAGCTGCTGACTATACATATTGTAGAAACAGCGAAAAAAGCACTAACAACAACGTCCAAAGTGTGTGAGTGGTGTGTAAGCAAAATACAGCACCAAAAACACGCTACAAGCCGTTATTTTATTGGGTTTATGCCCTATAGCTTACCAGAGTGATTGGATTATGAGTCCGCTGCTCTAACCAAGCATGAGCTAGGGGCCCGAAACGGTCATTTTACGCATGCCTCACCGCAATCATGCGAAGATACAATTTTGACTCAAAGAGACCCACCATGACCATTTCCATGTACCAGGCCAGTGTGCCGCGCATTGTCAATATGTTGACCAGCCTGGACCATCTGTTGACCAAAGCCCATACCCATGTTGAAAGCAAAAAATGGAACGAAGCCGCATTGACA
Source organism: Bordetella parapertussis (assembly GCA_945870575.1). Classification (GTDB taxonomy): domain Bacteria; phylum Pseudomonadota; class Gammaproteobacteria; order Burkholderiales; family Burkholderiaceae_C; genus Limnohabitans. Next base: position 571 of record CAMBSK010000023.1, read on the forward strand.
CAGTTCCGGCTTTACCCGGACATGTTTCCACTGACACGCCAGGTACAAATCGCCTGCGATACCGCCAAGGGCCTGGTGGCCCGGTTGGCCGGTGTCGAGATTCCGGCCTACGAAGACTACGAAGTCACGCTGGCCGATCTCAAGCAACGCGTCGCTAAAACCATTGCCTTTATAGAGACCTTTAATGCCGCACACATCGACGGCACCGAAGACAAAGACATCGTCACCAAACGCGGCGATGTGGAAACGCATTACAAAGGCATGCAGTTTTTACTCAACCACGCCATGCCGAATATTTATTTTCATGTGACCACGGTTTACGCCATCTTGCGTCACAACGGCGTTGAATTAGGCAAGCGAGACTACCTGGGCAAAGTCTAAATAGTCCTCTTGAAAAACCGCCGGTTCGCAAGCCAATGCACCGGCGGTTTTTTATTTGTGGCTCAGGGCGTTGCTCACCAATTTGGCGGTGATGTCGACGATTTGAATCATCCGGTCGTAAGGCATGCGGGTCGGGCCTATGACGCCAAGTGTGCCAACCACTTGCCCGTCGACCTCGTAATTGGCGCTGACCACCGACAACTCTTCAAACGGCACGATCTGGCTTTCGCCGCCTATGTAAATGCGCACACCGGCGGCCTGGTTAGACATGTCGAGCAAGCGCATGAGTTGTGCTTTTTGCTCGAACACATCAAAGGCGCGGCGCAACTGGCCCATGTCGCTGGAAAAATCAGAGACTGACAACAGGTTGCGTTCGCCGCTGATGACCACCTCGTCCTCGGTGGAATTGATGGTTTCTGAACTGAATTGAACCGCCGCCTGCATCAGCGCGGCGATTTCACTGCGCAGCTTTTCAACTTCCTGTTGCAAGCGCTGACGCACTTCCTCTATGCCCATGCCTACATAGTGAGCGTTCAGGTAATTGGACGCTTCAATGAGTTGCGACTGCGTGATGTCTGTGTCGGTGAAGATGACCCGGTTTTGCACATCGCCCTCGGGCGAGACGATGATGACCAGCACGCGTTTGTCAGACAGGCGTAAAAATTCGATATGGTGAAAAACCGAACCCCGGCGCGGCGACATGACGACGCCGACAAAATTGGACAGGTTAGACAACAGGCTGGCCGCGTTGACAATGACTTTTTGCGGCTGTTCGGGTACCAGCGTGGGTGCGTGCAGGTCTTCGCGGTTGACGGTCAGCATGGTGTCGACAAACAAGCGGTAGCCTCTGGCCGTCGGTATGCGTCCGGCCGAGGTATGCGGGCTGACAATCAGCCCCAACTCCTCCAGATCGGCCATGACGTTACGCACCGTGGCAGGCGACAATTCAATGCCGTTGGCGCGCGACAAGGTGCGTGAACCCACCGGTTGGCCGTCCGCGATATAGCGCTCAACCAGGGTTTTCAACAGCAACTTGGCTCGGTCATCCAGCATGGTCATCCTTTCGAATCATTTTAATGATGTAATTTGCCCATGAGCCTGACTTTCCGCCACATTGCCCTGATCGGCAAACACCACTCCGCTTTCAACAGCGCCCCGCCCGCCCAGGCCAGGCAGGTATTGACTTCTCTGACCCAATGGCTGAGGCAATCGGGGGCGGAGGTGTTTCTGGAAAAGGACTCGGCCCAGCAAATCGGGCTGGAGGTTGCGCCGACGTTAGATATTCAAGGCATTGCAGACCAATGCGATCTGGCGCTGGTGGTAGGGGGTGACGGTACCATGCTCGGCTTTGGGCGGCAGCTGGCCCCGCACGGCGTGCCTTTGATAGGCATTAACCAAGGCCGCTTAGGCTTTATCACCGACATTGCTTTGAACCAGCTCGAGGCCAGGCTCGAGCCCATGCTGCACGGTGAATACGAGGAAGACCACCGGGTCATGCTACACGCCCAGGTCTGGCGCGGCGCAGAGCTTGTGCTGGAGGCGCAGGCTTTGAACGACGTGGTGGTCAACCGCGGCGCCACCACCGGCATGGTCGAGTTGCGCGTCAGCGTTGACGGCAATTTTGTGGCTAACCAACGCGCCGACGGCCTCATCATTGCCACCCCGACCGGTTCCACCGCCTATGCTTTGTCAGCCGGTGGGCCTTTGCTGCAACCATCGCTTGGCGGTCTGGTGATGGTGCCGATTGCGCCGCACACCTTGTCCAACCGGCCGCTGGTATTGACCGATTCGGCGCAAATCCTAATTGAACTGGTGGCCGGGCGCGACGCCAGCGCCAATTTCGATATGCAGTCGCTGGCATCGCTGGTGATAGGCGATCAGGTCAAGGTGCGTAAATCACAACACCATGCGGTATTTCTTCACCCCCGGGGCTGGAGTTACTTTGACACACTCAGACAAAAACTGCATTGGAACGAGGGAGGTTCATGAGTCTGCAACGCATCAGCCTGCGCGACTTTGTTATCGTACGCCAGCTTGAACTTGATGTAGCCAACGGCTTCAGCGTTCTCAGCGGCGAAACCGGCGCCGGTAAATCTATTTTGATAGACGCGCTGCAATTGGTGCTGGGCGCTCGCGCCGACGCCGGTGTGGTGCGCGAAGGTGCGGCACGCACCGAAATCAGTGCTGGCTTTGCGGCCGGCTCAGCGGTCAATCACTGGCTGCAAGACAACTGCTTTGACCAAAGCGATGAACTGCTGCTCAGACGCAGCGTGGACGCCCAAGGCAAGAGCCGGGCTTGGATCAACGGCAGCGCCGCCACCGCCGCCCAGTTGCGCGACATCGGCGACCAACTGGTTGATATACACGGCCAACACGCCTGGCAAAGCCTGACCAAACCCAGCGCGGTGCGCGGCCTTCTGGACGCTTATGCCGGCGTGGATTCACGCCAGTTGCTGCAGGTCTGGGACGACTGGCGCGCCGCGCAGCAAACGCTCAAGCACGCACGTCTGACACAAAACCAGTTGCAACAAGAACGCGAACGCCTGGCCTGGCAAATCGGCGAAGTCGACAAACTGGCGCCCCGCGCTGACGAATGGGACGACTTAAATGCACAACACTCTCGCCTTTCAAACGCACAGACCTTGATAGAAGCCGCCCAAAACGCTTTGCAACATCTGAATGGTGAAGAAGAAGCTGCCACCTTGGGTTTGACACATGCACAAAACGCTTTGCTGGCACAAAGCCATATCGAGCCCGAGTTTCAAGTGCTGGCCGACCAACTGGCAACCTGTCTGGCACAGGCCGAAGACGCAGCCCACAGCCTGCAAGCCTGGCTGCGCCGCGCCGACCTGGATCCGCAAGGCCTGCAAGAACTTGATGAAAGACTGGGCTTGTGGGTCTCGCTGTCGCGCCGCTACAAACGCACCCCGGCTGAATTGCCGGATTTGTACGCGGGCTGGCAACTTGAATTGCAAAAGCTGGACGCCGCCGCAGATTTGGCAGCGCTTGAAAAAGCCGAGCAAGCTGCGGCCCTGGCATTCAACAAAGAGGCCAAATTGCTCAGCAAAGCTCGCGCGGCAGCCGCGCCCAAATTGGCTGCCAGCATCACCGCCGGTATGCAAAACCTGGGCATGCAAGGCGGGCGTTTTGAGGTCGTGCTGGAAAACCTGGCCGAACCCGCCAGCCATGGTCTGGAAGACATTCAATTTCTGGTCGCCGGTCATGCAACCAGCACACCACGCCCGGTTGGCAAAGTGGCGTCAGGTGGCGAGTTGTCGCGGATTGCACTGGCCATTGCCGTCACCACTAGCCAATTGGGTACAGCGCAAACGTTGATCTTTGACGAAGTCGATTCAGGTGTCGGCGGCGCGGTGGCCGAAACTGTGGGACGCTTGATGAAACAACTCGGGCGCGACCGCCAAGTCATGGCCGTCACGCATTTGCCGCAAGTCGCCGCCTGTGCAGACAACCATTGGGTGGTGTCCAAACAATCCGACAAGCAAGGCAGTTTCAGCGCGGTTGAAACCGTCAACGGCGAACAGCGTGTGAGCGAAATCGCCCGCATGCTGGGCGGCGAACGTTTGTCAGACACCACGCACGCGCATGCGCGTGAAATGCTGCAAACCATGGCCAGCGCCAGCACCGCCAAAGCCAAAACGCGGGCCGCCAAAACATGAAACGCGAACTCGTGCTGATCACTGGCATGGCCGGTTCCGGCAAGTCGATTGCCTTGCACGCGTTGGAGGACGCAGGCTATTACTGTGTCGACAATTTGCCGCCCGAATTGCTGATGCCGTTTGTGCAACTCGAAGACCGCAAGCAAACCACCAAAGTGGCCATCGCCATGGATGTGCGCAGCGCCAACGCTTTGCATACCGTGCCGGCGCAACTGGCCGATTTGCGCAAACAAGACGTGAATGTGCGCCTGCTGTTTTTGGACGCAGGCTCAGACACCTTGTTGCGGCGTTTTTCGGAAACACGGCGCAACCATCCGCTGTCTCATGCATCAACGGACGGCACGCAAACCGCCAGAGATTTGATGAACGCTATCGAACTCGAACGCCAGTTCCTGGCTGACTTGCGCGAAGAATCGCACATCATTGACACCAGCCAATTGCGCGCCAGCAAATTGCAAAGCTATATCCACGATTTGGTCACAGCCGCCAGCTCGCAATTGACATTGATGTTTGAATCCTTCGCCTTCAAGCGCGGTATCCCGGTACATGCCGATTTTGTGTTTGATGTGCGCATGTTGCCCAACCCGCATTACGAAGCGGGCTTGAAAGAGCAAACCGGGCGCGACGCGCCGGTGGCTGATTGGCTTGACCAACATGCGTCTGTACACGCCATGGAAAACCAAATCAGCAGCTTCATGGACCAGTGGTTACCGTCTTTGAAAGAGGATCACCGCAGCTATGTGACCGTGGCCATAGGTTGCACCGGCGGTCAGCACCGCTCGGTCTACCTGGTCGAGCGCTTGCACCAGCGCTTTGCCAAAAACTGGGTCAGCTTGAAACGCCACCGCGAGCTGGACGTGGTTTAAGCAACTGCGGCTCCAGCAATTTACGCACCGGCGCAGGCAAACCCATGACCGGCCATTGCGCAGTGCTAAACCAACCGCCTGCGCCTAAGGTTATCTTCTCGGGCAACAACACATGACAGGCATGCAAATGCAAATCCTTGTGCGTCAACACATGCACCAAAGCAGGCTCCACCCTCACTGAATGGCGCAAGCGTTCAGGCACCGCCTCCAGCAATTGCTGTTCTGAATCGAACAAGGGCTGGGTGTAAAGACCCGCCCATACCCCGGTGTGCGGACGCTGAGACAACCAAACATCTCCCTCTTGGGTTGAGGCACACAACAGCCACAGGCTTTGCGCGCTGCGCTTGATCTTTCGGGTTTTGACCGGGTAATCCGACGGGTTGGCGCCTGCTGCTGCCACGCAATCCGCGCACACCGGGCAGCGCGGGCAATCCGGTGAGGTACGGGTACACAAGGTAGCGCCCAGATCCATGATGCCCTGGGTGTAGGACGGCATATCAATAGCATTTAATGGCAGGCAGTTATCGGCGATGGCTTGGAGTTTTTTTTCATTGGCAGATGAAGACAAATCCAGCGCAAAGCCCTGGTGCCGGGTCAACACGCGTTTCACGTTGCCATCCAAAATAGCAACACGCTGCTCGAAACACAACGACGCAATGGCTGCAGCCGTTGAAGGCCCTATGCCTTTAAGCGTTTGCAATCCTTCCATTTGCTGCGGAAACACGCCGCCGAATTCGCTCACCACCTGCTGCGCACAAGCGTGCAAATTGCGCGCCCGGCTGTAATAACCCAGCCCGCTCCACAAACCCAGCACTTGGTCTAAGTGCGCAGCGGCCAGTGCCTGCACATCAGGAAACGCTGTCAAAAACCGCTGGTAATAGCCCAGCACGGTGACCACCTGGGTTTGCTGCAACATGACTTCAGACAACCAGACGCGGTAGGGGTCGCGCGTGTTTTGCCAGGGCAAGTCATGACGCCCGTGCAGCCTTTGCCAATCCACCAGACGCAGAGCAAAGCTGCTCACGGCTTTTGGCACACAGGGCAGTAAAACGTCGAACGCTGGCCTTGCACCAGTCGCTTGATCGGCGCGGTACAAACAAGGCACGGCTCGCCTGCACGGTCGTACACCTTGGCTTCGAGTTGGAAATAACCGTTTTGCCCTTGGGCGTTGGAGAAATCGCGCAAGCTGCTGCCGCCCTGCGCTACGGCGCGCGCCAGCACATCGCGTATGGCCTGGTGCAATTTGGCGGCGCGCGGTTTGCTGATGCGAGAGGCCCGGGTGGTCGGGCGAATCCCTGCCAGAAACAAGGCCTCGCTAGCGTAAATATTGCCCACGCCCACCACCAACTCGCCTGCCAGCAACACCTGTTTGATAGGTGCCTGTTTCTTCTTCATACCTTCGGCGAACATGGCGGCACTAAAGCCCTCGCCCAGCGGCTCCACCCCCAGATGTCCAAGTAATTTCTGCGCCACGGCGTCTTGCTCGTGGTCAGCATAAACGACAGCGCCGAACCGTCTGGGATCGTGTAAACGCAACAAGCCATGGCTGGTCAGTAAATCAAAATGGTCATGTTTACCAACGGGTAAGCCCGGCGGCCCGAAGCGCAAGGAGCCGGACATACCCAAGTGCACCAGCAACAACCCGGTGGATAAATCAATCAACAGGTATTTACCCCGACGCCTGACCTGCAAAACCTGCTTGCCGCGCAAGGACTGCGTATCGCAACCCAGCGGCCAGCGCAACGGCAGCCCCAGGCGCGCATCCACAACCTGCGCACCGGCAATGGCCTGCGCAAAACTCAGCCGGGTGACTTCAACTTCGGGTAATTCAGGCATGCTAGGCACTCTTTCTGTGAGTGGGATTATCATTCTGTAATGAATACCTTCCAACGCCACATTTTTTCGCCCCCTTCTCTAGCAGGATTCGCTTGCTGCTTGCTCACGGGTATCTCCCTTCTCCCGGCTTATGCCCAAGTTCCCGACAAGGATTCTTCAGCAGCAAAGCCGGAGGTGATCAGCAACTCCAACTTGAATGCCGATACGGCCTTGTTGATCATGCTCGGCGAATTGCAAGCCGCGCAAGGCGATCCGGGTGCCGCTTATTCTTTGTTGCTGGATGCAGCACGCAAGACCGGCGATCAGTCTCTTTATAAACGCGCAATAGACGTTGCCCTGAACTCGCGCAACGGCACAGCAGCGCTTGACGGTGCTAAGGCTTGGAAAAAAGCTTTTCCCTTGTCGCGTGACGCCAACCGCTACGTGCTGCAAATTCTGGTGGCTTTGAACCAGTTGGCCGAAAGCCTGATGCCTCTGCGCAGCTATGTACAACTGGCACCTGAAGCAGAACAGGTGCTGCTGATCAACGGTTTGCCGCAGATTTTTGCCCAGGCCAAAGACCAGGAATTGGCCGCAGCGGTGGTGGAACAGGCACTGGTGCCATTTGTAGACAAACCCGCCACAGGAGCAGCCAGCTGGACAACGATTGGGCGCATGCGGGTAGCCGCCAAGAAATTGCCCGGGGCATTGGAAACCATAGACAAAGCATTTGCCATCGATCCCAAAGCCATAGAACCCGGCTTTCTGGCACTGGAACTTTTGTCTTTGGGCATGACCGAAGCCGAGCCGATTTTAAAGCGCATCCTCACGCCGGATTCACCACCGACCATGCGCTTGACCTATGCGCGTGTATTGATTGACGCCCAACGTTTGCTGGACGCCAGCGAGCTGCTGCAGTCCCTCAATAAAAGCCATCCGGTTTTCAGCGAAGCCTGGCTGGTGCAAGGCGCATTGTGGGTTGAACTCGGCAAAGACACCGAAGCCCAACAATCCTTGTTGCGTTATATCGAGCTGGAAAAAAACAAAGAAGACGCCCGGCTTTCACAGGCTTATTTAATGCTGTCGAAAATCGCCAACAACCAGAAAAAAACAGCTGAAGCTGAAAGCTGGTTGAACAAGATTGACGACCCCGAGTCCCTGGCCCAGGTGCAGATTCAACGCGCCAACATGTTGGCCAGCCGCGGCGAGATGGCCAAGGCACGCGCCCTGTTAGCCGATTTGCCGCAGAACACGCCCCAGGAAAAACGCGTGCGCCTGCAAGCCGAACTTCAATTGCTGCGCGACTACAAAATGTACGAAGCTGCTTACCAGGTGTTAACCAAAGCCAGCAAAGCCGAGCCTGAAGATCTGGACTTGCGCTACGAAGTTGCCATGGCCGCCGAAAAAATCAACCGCATCGACGAAATGGAAAAACTGCTGCGCAGCATCATCGAGGCCAATCCAGAATTCCAACACGCTTACAACGCCCTGGGTTATGCCCTGGCCGATCGCAATATGCGTTTGCCCGAAGCCCGTGCCTTGATCGTCAAAGCGCTGGAATTCGCGCCTGAAGATCCGATGATCACCGACAGCCTGGGCTGGGTGGAATTCCGCATGGGCAACAAACAAGCCGCTCTGGCCATACTGCAACGTGCTTATGACACCAAAAACGACCCCGAAATCGCCACCCACTTGGGAGAAGTGCACTGGAGCCTTGGTTTGAAAGACAAAGCCATAAAAATTTGGCGCGATGCATTGAAATCCAACCCTAAAAATGATTTGTTACAGGAAACTTTAAAACGCTTAAAGGTCAAACTTTGACCAAGCGGCTGGCTGCCATCACCGGCAACTGGCTGCTGCTGGCCACGTTGTGCTGTGTGCTCTCAGCTTGCGGTCTTTTTTCTACCAAAAGCAAGCATACGGCGCTGGCCCAAACCGGCAATTGGGAAGGCCGGCTTAATTTAAAAACCCTGACCAAGCCGCCCGAACAATTCAGCGCAAATTTCTCCCTGCAAGGCACGGCAGCACTTGGCGAATTGACAATTTACACGCCCATAGGTACCACGCTGGCCGTGGCCAGTTGGAATGCTGAAGGCGCTGTCTTGGAAGAAGGTTCACAAAAGCAGAAATTTGTCTCCATGGAGGCACTTACCAAACATGTCACCGGCGCCAGTCTGCCGTTGACTTCGCTGATGTCCTGGCTCAACACCGACGGCCCGCCTTTGGAAGACTGGGAAATCCGCTCTGAAAACCAGCCGGGCGGCAGACGATTGTTTGCCAAACGGGTCAGCCCCATGCCGCAACTGCAGTTGACTTTGATAATAGATCCGCCCTGAGCCGCACATGGCAGTTTTAAAGTCTTTGCACAATGTGCCGGCGCCGGCCAAATTGAATTTGTTTTTGCACATCACCGGGCGCAGACCTGACGGCTATCACCTGATTGAATCGGTGTTCATGCTGGTTGACTGGTGGGACATTTTGCATTTCGATCTTCTGCCCGACGGCGAACTGCAGCGCCGCGACCTCACAATGGCCTTGCCACCGGATGATTTGTGTCTGCGTGCGGCTCGCCTGTTACAGCAAGTCAGCGGCACGGATGCAGGCGTTTGCATCAGCATTGAAAAAAGGCTGCCGGCCCAGGCCGGTATGGGCGGCGGCTCATCCGATGCAGCTACCACTTTGCTGGCCTTGAACCGAATTTGGGGGCTTAACTGGCCGCTATCGCGTCTATTACCGCTGGGCTTATCGCTGGGTGCCGATGTGTCTTTTTTTCTGCGCGGTAGAAACGCCTGGGTACAAGGTATAGGCGAGCAAATCCAACCCCTGTTTTTACCGGCTGCGACGTTTGCCGTGCTCAAACCTGAACAAGGTCTGGAAACCGCGCTGATTTTCAAAGATGAGGCTCTGGTCAGGGACAGTTCTCCTGCTACAATGGCAGACTTTGCTGCACGGCCATATGCTTTCGGGCGTAATGATTTGCAGGCAGTTGCCAGGCGTTTGTGCCCGCAGGTTGACCAATCCTTGGAGTGGTTCAGCCGTCAGGGATTACGGCCCGGAATGACAGGTTCAGGCAGCGCGGTGTTTGCGCGCATTTCGTCTGATACATTGCTTTCCGATCCGCCGACAGGTTGGCAGTTGCAGTTGTGCAGCAATCTGGAAATTCATCCCCTGGCCGGATGGGTTTCTTGCGACGTTTGACGGAGGCTTGTTGAAATACAGGTTTCCCGCGTAGGGGAGTCGCCAAGTTGGTTAAGGCACTGGATTTTGATTCCAGCATGCGAAGGTTCGAATCCTTCTTCCCCTGCCACTCCATTGCTGTATGACTAGAGCAACCGGGTTTGACGGTCACACCGTCACCTGAATGCTCTTGAAATGTTTAACCTCAGGTCGTCAAGATGTCGCACCCCGTCACCCCGGATTTCATGGTTTTCACCGGCAATGCCAATCCCGGCCTGGCTGCCGAGGTTGCCGGACATCTTGGAATTTCACTCGGCGCGGCTGACGTAGGACGCTTTTCTGACGGTGAAGTCACCGTCGAAATCAACCAAAACGTGCGCGCCCGCGACGTCTTTGTGGTGCAGTCCACCTGCAACCCCACCAATGAAAACCTGATGGAACTGCTGATCATGGTCGACGCGCTCAAACGCGCCTCGGCTGAACGCATCAGCGCCGTCATCCCCTATTTCGGCTATGCGCGCCAAGACCGCCGTCCGCGCTCCTCGCGCGTGCCCATTTCCGCCAAGCTGGTGGCTGATTTGCTGCAAACCGTCGGCGTGGCCCGCGTGCTGACCATGGATTTACACGCCGATCAAATCCAAGGCTTTTTCAATATTCCCGTGGACAATATTTACGCTTCGCCGGTGTTGCTCGGTGATTTGCGCTTGAAAAACTACGACGACCTTATCGTGGTGTCGCCCGATGTCGGTGGTGTGGTGCGCGCCCGTGCGCTGGCCAAGCAACTCAATTGCGACCTGGCCATCATCGACAAACGCCGCCCGCGCGCCAACGTCAGCGAAGTCATGCACGTTATCGGTGAAATTGAAGGCCGCAACTGCGTCATCATGGACGACATGATCGACACCGCAGGTACGCTGCTCAAAGCGGCTGAAGTGTTGAAAGAACGTGGCGCCAAAAAGGTTTACGCCTATTGCACCCATCCTATTTTTTCCGGTCCTGCCATAGACCGTATCGCCAAAGGCGAAGCGCTGGACGAAGTGGTGGTGACTGACACCATTCCGCTGAGCCCGCAAGCGCAGGAATGCCAAAAAATCCGCCAACTCTCTGTCGCGCCGCTGATCGCAGAAACGATTCAACGCATCGCCAAGGGAGAGTCGGTCATGAGTTTGTTCTCCGACCAGGATCAGCTTTTCTAAGCTGTAACTGTCGGGGGTCAATGTTGTGAGGCAGTTCGCTGCCTCGTTTGTGAAACCGAAGTCACACTGGTCGCGGTGGACTTCTTCAGGAGATCATTATGAAATTCGTCGCTTTTGAGCGCAACAAGCAGGGAACGGGTGCGAGCCGCCGTCTGCGTATCACCGGTCGTACGCCCGGTATCGTGTATGGCGGTAAAGCCCACCAGCCGGTCAATATCGAACTTGACCACAACGCCTTGTGGCATGCACTGAAAAAAGAAGCTTTCCACGCCACCATTTTGGAAATGGAACTGGCCGGTCAAACTTCCAAAGTTCTGCTGCGTGACGTGCAATACCACCCGTTCAAACAACTGGTACTGCACATCGATTTCCAGCGTGTCGAAGCCGACACCATGCTGCACATGAAAGTGCCGTTGCACTACAGCGGCCAGGAAAATTCACCTGCCGTCAAAGCCGATGCCTGCTTGGTCAACCCGGTCATGACTGAACTCGAAATCGCTTGTTTACCTTCCGATTTGCCCGAGTTCATCGCCATCGATTTGAGCGGCTTGAAAAAAGGCACTTCCTTGCATGTCAACGACGTTGCTTTGCCAAAAGGCGTGAAAGCTGTTGTTCATGGCAAAAACAACCCGGTGCTGGTCAGCGTCGTGTCTGTGGCCGAAGAAGTCGCCCCGGAAGCGGCTGCACCCGCAGCCGCACCCGCTAAGGGCAAAGGCAAGAAGTAATCAACATTCACTTCTGCAAAGAACCCGCTTCGGCGGGTTTTTTTGCGCCTGATAATCCCAATCATGATCAAACTGTTTGTCGGCCTGGGCAACCCGGGCACTGAATACGAGTACACCCGCCACAACGCCGGTTTCTGGTGGATAGACCAACTCGCCGCGCAACTCAAAGTCAGCTTGCAGCCGGAAAAAAATTACCACGGCTGGGCTGTGCGCGCACAGTTCGAAGGTCAGACCATTTGGCTGCTGAAACCCGCCACGTTCATGAACCTGTCGGGCAAATCGGTGGCGGCATTAACCAAATTTTTCAAAATTCAAGCTGAAGAAATACTGGTGGTGCATGACGAGCTTGACGTGGTACCCGGTGAAGCCAAGATGAAACTCGGCGGTAGCCACGCAGGTCATAACGGATTGCGAGATATCCATGCCCAACTGGGTACCGACGCTTATTGGCGCTTGCGTTTAGGCATAGGCCACCCCGGCGTCAAATCTGAAGTGCTGCATTGGGTATTGAAAAAGCCAGCGCCGGATCAAAAAACAGTGATTGACACTTGCATAGACAGAAGCCTTAAAGCCGTAGCCTTGATGGTGAGCGGTGACATGGTGAAAGCCACACAACTGGTACACACCAGCAAACCGCCCAGGCCCAAACCGCCAAGACCGGCGGCGGCCACTCCCCCTAAGGAAGGCGATCTGCATGAACAATCCAACTCCCCTGCGCCAGGCTCTGAGCCTACTTCTTCTTAGCCTTAGCTTGGGGCTGACGCAGCCTGCGCTGGCCCAAAAACAAGCCCCGGCACTTCAGTGCGAACAAGACGGCGTACTAAAGCCCTGCCCTGACAGCAAACCCTTGTCCGGCAAGGCCGGTAAACCAGTCAGTTTCAAAGCACAAACAGACGAAGCCATGGCAGACAAGCCGGTCAAGAAAAAGAAAGCCAAGAAGGCCAGCAGCAAAAAATCCAAGCGCGCAAAAGCGGCTGAAGAATAAGCCGGGGCCTACAACACGCGTCCGGCCTCGGCCTGCAATCTGCGGTATTTGGCCCACAGCGTGTCGCTGCTTTCGACATGCTGCGGGTTCAGCGGAATACACGCCACCGGACAGACTTGCACACACTGGGGTTCGTCATGGTGGCCTACGCATTCCGTGCATTTGGCCGGGTCGATTTCGTAAATCAGCCGCCCCATGTAAATGGCTGCATTGGGGCATTCGGGCTCGCACACATCGCAGTTAATGCATTCGTCGGTGATCATCAATGCCACGGCGTAACCTCAGGTTTTGAGCTTGGCTTGCATGAAACTGTGCACGCTGGGTGAAACAAACTGAGCCACGTCGCCGCCGAGTTGCGAAATTTCTCGCACCAAGGTGCTGGAGATGCACTGGTGTACGTCCAGGGTGTTGAGAAAAACCGTGTCGATGGCGGGAGCCAGTTTGCGGTTCATGCCGGCGAGTTGAAACTCGTAATCAAAGTCGGTCATGGAGCGTATGCCGCGAACCATGGTTTTGGCTTGCAGTGTTTTGGCAAACTCAATCACCAGCCCGTCAAAGGTCTCCACTCGCACATTTGGGCAGTCGGCCAGCGCCTGGCGCGTCATCTCCAGTCTCTGGTCCAGGTCGAACATGGTTTTTTTGTGATGGGCACGTGCCACGGCGATAACTACCAAGTCAAACATACGCGCGGCGCGCCGGACTATGTCTTCGTGCCCCAGAGTAATAGGATCAAAAGTGCCCGGGTACAAAGCAATCACTGGCTGAGACATAAAAGTCCTTGTGGGTACTGATGCGCCGGATTATGCCGCCGGTTGCAATAAGTGGGCATGAACTGCACCTGCCTTCAAATGCCGGTACAAATTCCAACCCGCGGCCAGCAGCGTGTCCGCAGGCCAGGCTTTGGCTGATTCCAGATACACAAAACCGCCGGATTTCAAACAAGCACGTGCAGATTGCAGCGCGCTATCGTAATGCGGGAAATCGTAAGGCGGGTCCAGAAACACCAGGTGCAGACTGTTTGGCGCTTGCTGGCGCAACATGGACAAACCGTCACCACGCTGCAACCGAATGCCGGTGGCTTTCAAACGCTCTGCATTTTTTTGCATGACTTCTATGCAATGGCTGCTGCTCTCACCCAGCAACACCGAGGCTGCGCCACGCGAAGCCGCCTCAAAACCCAGTGCCCCGGTACCGGCGAACGGGTCGGCGCAATGCCAGCCACTCATGTCCTGCCCCAGCCAGTTGAACAAGGTTTCGCGAACGCGGTCCGGCGTGGGGCGCAAACCGGGCAGATTGGCCACCGGCAGCTTACTGCGCTTCCACTGTCCGCCGATGATGCGAACCTCGCCGCCGGGTTTCATGGCGTCGGGCCAAGCACCACAGTGACCATGCGCTCAGGTTGCAGATTGCGGGCAAATGCCTGCTGTATGTCGGCAACGGTGATTTTGTCGACCAGATCGGTCCAATGGTCCAGGTAGTCCAGCGGCAGATCAAACCAAGCGATATTGCTCAAGTTGTCCATGAGTTTGCGGTTGCTGTCTAGGCGCAGCGCGAAGCCGCCGATGAGAAAGTTTTTTGCCGCCTGCACTTCCTGCTCGGTCGGGCCGTTTTTCACAAACTCGCTCACCACATTGGTTGCCACTTCAATGGCTTGCTCAGCCTGATCAGGCCGGGTTTGCAAACCGACAGTGAAAGCACCGGCGTGCTGACCCGGTGAAAAATAACTGTAGACGCTGTAACTCAGGCCGCGTTTTTCGCGCACTTGCTCGGTCAACCGGGAGACAAAACCGCCGCCGCCGAGCACATAGTTGCCCACGATCAAGGGCAGGTAATCCGGGTGCTGACGGGCTATGCCGGGCTGGCCGATAAAGAGATGGGCTTGTGCGGATTCAAACGCAATGTCAACGCGTCTGGCTTGCTCCAGTGGCTTGACCTCATCGACCAGCGGTAACAACTCGCAGCTGCTGCCCGAAGGCAGTGAGGCCAGCAATTGCTCGACCATCTCATTGGCCTGTTCACGTCCTATGGCGCCGACGATACTGATGCGGGCGCGGCAAGGCACGAAGTGACGGGCATGGAATTCGGCCATCATCTGTGTATCGATATTGCGCAAACTCTCTGCGCTGGTTTCAGCGCCATAAGGATGGTTGGCGTAAACCGCTTGGGAGAAAGCTCTGCTGGCCAGCACAGAGGGCTTGGTCTCTGATTCCTGCAGGTTGGCAATCCAGCGCTCGCGCTCGGTTTGCCAGATGTCGCCAGGGAAGGCAGGGAACGCCAGCTGGCGCGCCGCTAGTTCAAACGCTGCGTCCAGCAACTCCGGTCGCGTCAGGCTGCGCAAACTCAGGCTCATGCGGTCCAGAGTGGCATTGGCGCCGACGATGGCACCCAGATCTGCCCAGGCTTCGCCCAACTGGTTTTCGTCCAGCGCCGCCAGATTGCCTTGCGCCTGGATGCCTTTACTCATCATCATGGCTGTGGCTTGCGCCAGCCCGCTGTTGCCCTTGCCGTCGCGCCGCGAACCGGCATCAAACTCAAGCTGAAAATCCACCATGGGCAGATTCGGGACTTCCATCAAATACACCCTGGCACCGTTGTCCAGCATCCAGAACTGAATAGGTATGCCGGCCATGGCCGGAGACAGCAACAGGCATGACAGACATGCCAACAGATATTTTTTCATCGTGTACCTTCCGTGTGTCTGGCACCGGGTATGGGTTTGCGCATGGCCGGTCTGGGACCAGCCTGCGGCAGCAAATTGGCCACCGTCAGTTGTTCATCTACAAAATATTTTTGCGCGACAGCTTGCACCTGTTGCGGGGTGACGGCGACCAGCGCTTCGACCAACCGGTCAGGGCTGTCCGGCGGCAAGCCTTCCACCCAGTAAGTACCCAGTTCACGCGCTTGGTTGAACAGCGAATCACGCTGGTAAATGGTCGACGCCAACCACTGAGCCCGCACCCGCTTCATTTCGGTCTCGTTGACGCCGTCGCGCGCAATCTCGGCGATTTGTTCGCGCAACGCGGTTTCCAGTTGCTCCACGCTTCTGCCCTTTGCAGGGACGCCGTCGAGCATGAACACCTGAGGTCCGCGCCCGCTGAAGGTGTGCGAAGCGCCCACGCTGTCAGCCAGGCGGTTATCGCCTTGCGCCAGCGCACGCTCTAGACGCGCGCCTCTGTAACCGTCAAGTACGGCAGCCAGCATGGTCAAGGCCAGCGCATCCTGGTTATCGGCCTGATCGTCAAAAGCGGAGAAGCCCGGCACTTTCCAGGACATGGCCAAGTAAGCCTGTTCAGCCGGTGCTTTGACTTGAATGCGGCGGGTTCCGCTTTGCGCCGGTTCAAGACGCGGTTTTCGCTCGGACACAGGCCGGGCTGGAATCACGCCGTAAAACTCTTCGGCCCAACGCTTGACCTGCTCGATATCCACATCGCCGACGATGACTACCGCCGCATTCGCAGGCACATACCAACGCTGGTAAAAATCGCGGGCGTCCTGCGGCGTCATGGAATCAAGATCACTCATCCAGCCTATGACCGGGCGGCGGTAAGGCGAAGCAACAAACTGCGCCGCATTCAGTTGCTCGTACAACATCATGCGCGGCGAATCGTCAGTGCGCATGCGCCGTTCTTCCTTGACCACTTCGATTTCGCGCACAAATTCATCGTCCGGCCACTGGTTGTTGGCAAACCGGTCAGCTTCTAGGCGCATCACGTCAACCAATCGGTTGGCCGGGATTTGCTGGTAATAACCGGTGTAGTCTTTGTTGGTAAATGCGTTTTCGCGTCCGCCCAGTGCAGCCACCTTGCGGGAGAAATCGCCGGCTTTGACGCTGGGCGTGCCTTTGAACAGCATGTGTTCAAGCACGTGCGCCACGCCTGAATAGCCGTCGACTTCGTCCATGGAGCCGACGCGCAACCACAACATGTGTACCGCTGTCGGGGCTCTGGCGTCGGCTTTGACGATCAGCGTCATGCCGTTTTGTAATTTGAATTGCTGAACGTCCTGGGCATAAGCCAGGCCCGCCAAAAACAAACCGCTGACCATGGCCAGCAAGCGCCAGTGAAGGCGCAATCTTTCAACACAATAGGGTTTCATAGAATGACCTGAGATGGAGCGTGCATGTTGCACGTATCTTGCATTGTAGAAACCTGCAGCCATGTTCAATCTGTTCAAGCGAAAACCCCCGAAAGAACCCGGCACAAGCGCGCGCAGCGCCGCCGAGGTCGCCGCCCAAAGCTGGCTGGGACGCCTGCGCAGCAGCCTGCAACGCACCGGCAGCAGCATTGCCGGGGTATTTACCAGCAAACCGATCGACGACGATTTGTACGAAGAGCTTGAATCGGCGCTTTTGATGGCAGATGCAGGCATGCCTGCCACCCAATTCATTTTGCAAAACCTCAAACTGAAAGTGAAGCAGACGGGCAGCAAAGACGGCGCCGAGGTCAAGGCCTTGCTGGTTCAGGTGTTGACCGAACTGCTGCTGCCCTTGCAGCGCGAGCTTGACATCAGCCAACACCAGCCGACAGTCATCATGGTGGCCGGTGTGAATGGTGCGGGCAAAACCACATCGATAGGCAAACTCACCCGGCATTTACATGATGCCGGCGCCAGCGTGCTGTTGGCGGCGGCAGACACATTCCGCGCTGCCGCCAAAGAACAATTGATGGTCTGGGCCGACCGCAACCAGGTCGACATCATCAGCCAGGACCAGGGCGACCCGGCCGCCGTCAGCTTTGATGCGGTCATGGCCGGCAAAGCGCGCGGGCGTGACGTGGTGCTGGTTGATACCGCCGGTCGTTTGCCGACCCAGCTTCACCTGATGGACGAATTGAAAAAAATCCAGCGCGTGGTGCAAAAAGCCGATCCCACTGCGCCGCACGAAGTGCTGTTGGTGATCGACGGCAACACCGGTCAGAACGCACTGGCGCAGGTGAAGGCGTTTGACGACACGCTGGGATTGACCGGCCTGATCATCACCAAACTCGATGGTACGGCCAAGGGCGGCGTGCTGGCGGCCATCGCTTTATGGGCAGCGCAACGCCCGGCGCCTGGGGTAAAACCGCTGGCGGTGTATTTCATAGGCATAGGTGAAAAACTGGAAGACTTGCAAAGTTTCAGAGCCGATGAATTTGCCCAGGCCTTAATCAGTTGACGGGTTCACAGGAACGATGCATGTACAAAGTTGCTGACACAGCGAGTCTTCAAGACCAAGCGTATGTCTGCCATCTGCTATGTTGAATAACGCTGATGCAGACCACGCGGCACTGCTGCCTGCTTTGCGGCGCATGGGATTGCTCAAAGACGGACAGGCTTTTGAAATAAGTGCACTGACCGGCGGCGTGTCCTCGCTGATCGTCAAGGTCAGCACTGAAGAACACAGTTTTTGCGTTAAACGTGCTTTGCCGCAACTCAAAGTCGCGGCTTTGTGGGAAGCGCCGGTCAACCGCAACCGTGGCGAAGTGGCCTGGTTGCGCTATGCCAACCGCATCATCCCCGGCTCGGTACCGCAGGTGCTGGGCGAGGACGAGCAGGACTGCATTTTTGCCATGGCGTATTTGCCGTCAACGCAATTTCCGGTCTGGAAACAGCAGTTGCTCGACGGCGTGGCAAACAGCCAGACCGCAACCCGCATGGCAGAGTTGCTGGTCAAGGTGCATGCGGCCAGCGCGCGCGATCAACAACTGTTGTCAGCCTTTGACCATGACGAGGATTTTGTCGCCATCCGCTTGTCGCCGTATTTTTTGCACACTGCGCAAAAGCACCCGGATTGCGCTGCAGCCTTGCATGCACTGGTGCAGCAAACATTGGCGCACAAACACGTGTTAATTCACGGCGATGTCAGCCCGAAAAATATTCTCAACGGTAACAGCGGTCCGGTGCTGCTCGACGCCGAATGCGCCTGCCTGGGTGACCCGGCTTTTGACCTGGCCTTTGTGCTGACCCACATGCTGTTGAAATGCGTATACCGGCCTGCTGACACAGCAGCGTACCTGGATTGTTTTGATGCACTGTCTCAGCGCTATTTGCAACAGGTGGACTGGGAAGCGGCTGCCAAACTAGAGACACGCGCCTGCGCCCTGCTGGCCGGCATGCTGCTGGCGCGCGTCGACGGCAAGTCGCCGGTCGAATACCTGACTCAGCCTGAGCAACACGACTTCATCAGAGTCAAAACCATAGCCTGGTTACAACAACCCGTCACGCGCTTATCCCTCATGCGCCAACAGTGGACATATTCATGAAAATAGCCATACAACACATTCAGGCCCGGCGTATCTGGGACTCGCGCGGTCGGCCGACGGTAGAGGTTGATGTGTATTTGCAAGACGGCAGCACGGGGCGCGGCGTGGCGCCTGCCGGTGCCTCGCGGGGCAGCCGTGAAGCGCTCGAATTGCGCGACGGCGGCCCGCTGCTCGGCGGCTTGGATGTGTCGCAAGCCGTCGCCAATGTCAACAGCGAGATTGCACAGGCTTTGCACGGACTCGACGCTTTGGACCAAGCAGGTGCCGACAAAGTTTTGATTGAACTCGACGGCACGCCGCTGAAAAGCCGACTGGGCGCCAATGCCATGATTGCTACTTCATTGGCGATAGCGCAGGCTGCTGCGGTGTCGCAAGCCCTGCCTTTGTGGCGCTACCTGTCCAACGGGCAAGCGGTGAGTCTGCCTCTGCCGCAAATACAAATTTTCGGCGGCGGCGCGCATGCGGGCAGACGTGTGGACATACAGGATTTTCTGGTCATGCCCTTAGGTGCGCAGTCTTTTGACGAAGCGCTGGTGATGGTGGCCAATGTCTACCACGCGGCCGGACGGCTTATGGAGCAGCGCGGCAAACGCGCCGGCGTGGCGGACGAAGGCGGTTGGTGGCCGGATTTCTCTTCGAATGAAGAAGCCCTGCAAACTTTGACGCTTGCCATAGAAACAGCCGGTTACCGGCACGATCAGGTAGGTATTGCGGT
This sequence comes from Bordetella parapertussis, assembly GCA_945870575.1. Lineage (GTDB taxonomy): Bacteria > Pseudomonadota > Gammaproteobacteria > Burkholderiales > Burkholderiaceae_C > Limnohabitans. The sequence goes on from CAMBSK010000023.1 coordinate 20,347, forward strand.
GGATGTAGCCGCCTCCGAATTCGGCAGCAACGGCCAATACACCTTAGGCTTAGACAAGCATGTGTACAGCACAGAAGAATGGATGGCGGTGCTGCTGCGTTGGGTGAATACTTACCCGATCATTTCCGTTGAAGATCCGTTTGCAGAAGACGACACAGCCGGTATGCAAGCTTTCACCCAAGCCATGGGCGAGCGCATACAAGTGATTGGTGATGATTATTTGGTCACCAGCGTGGCCTTGATTGAAGCAGCTGTGCGCGATAAAGCTTGCAATGCGGTGTTACTTAAACCCAACCAGGTAGGTACTTTGACCGAAACCTATCAGGCCATGTTAAGTGCGCGCGGCGCAGGCATGGGCATGGTGGTGTCGGCGCGCTCAGGCGAAACCGAAGACACAGCCATTGTTCATTTGGCCACCGGCTGGAACACCGGGCAACTCAAGGTGGGTTCTTTTGCCCGGTCTGAGCGCATGGCGAAGTGGAACGAGGCATTGCGCATCGAAAGCTCAGCCGCATTCACAGGCGGGTTTGCCGGGACTCAAGGCTTGGCGCCTTTAGGCAGCCGCAAAACCAGTGGCTGAATCCACAGACTTATTCGCTGCATGTTTTCACCAAAGAATTAGGTTCAGCATCTTGGGCTGTGCCAGTTTGAATACATTCTGTGACCACCTTCTTTTTCAGGATGATGGATTTTTGTAAGGCGGCAGGAACCACTAAGCTAGGATTGATGGCGCTGGCATTTGACGTTGGTTCGACATAAAAAATACTCTTAGTATCGAATGCGGTATTGAGTGGCTGAGCGACCAGTAAGCTGGGTTGCGGTACTTGATTGCCGACCAATATGCTCTCAATGCTGCTGCTAGTGTTGTCTATGTAGTTGATGTTGTAGTTGGCGCTGACGTCAACCTTGTCGTTGTCTTGGATGGTGACGCCACTGGCGCGTACGGTTTTGTTGTTGCCTGCGTTCTTATCCAAGTAAGCCTGCGAGCCTGCTGTTTTCACTGATTCGCCAGCACCCGCACCGGCGATATCGCCTACGATGCCTGTACCGGGCGCATTCGTTGTGCCGTCATAGGTCTTGGTTGTTTGAGTCGCTGTCACCGTCAGGTCGGCTTTGTCAATGTTTGCCACTCCGGTGTATATGGTGTTGATTAAATAGCCTTGCTGGTCAGAGTACAAACCGGAAAAACTGCCCGTCACTGAGTCAGCGTTTTTTCCGCTGAGAGAAACCACCCCGGTACCCAACGGGTGTTTGCCGGAAATCAAAGATGAATTGTCAATGTTGTATCCACAAGCAATGGATCCACAGGCAGTGGTTCCATCGTAGTTTTTACTGCCGCTTACGTCAACAGTGACATTCAATGGAGTCAGAAAACTGCGCAGCAAGGGCGTGGTTTTACCTTCATAGCTGAACCAAGTGTTGGTGAAATCAAAGCCCGTGAAATTCGAAGCCTGCAACATTTGGGCAGACGTCAAACCTATACCAGCTCCTACGGAATCACCATGAGAATTGCTGGCGTAGTAATAATTATTGGAATAGGTACTGAATTGCGGTGTGTAATCTATCCCTATCAAAGCGCCTGTATTTGTAAGCCCAGAAACCACCACAGTACTGAAACTGTTTTGCACATCACCATAAGAGTTACTGCCGATCAATCCACCCACGTATTGATTGGCTGAAATAGAACCGGTGGCATAGCTGTTACTTATAGCAACGCCAGAGCTTGAACCAACCAAGCCTCCGACATTTTTCAAGCTACCGACTACTTTGACATTGGCATAACTGTTAGTTATAACTGCACCTTCAACATAGCCAGCCAAACCCCCAATATAATATAATCCCGTTAGCTGTCCATCAAAAAAACTTTTATCAATAGATGTATTGTCAGACATAGTACCGACTAAACCACCTACCATTGTGAAGGAAAGTTGTTCAGTCATATTACCAATAACCTGCCCCTTGAATGAACTTTCAGAAATGGATCCGGAATCAAACTGACCGATGATGCCTCCTACGTCATAACTTCCTGTCACCTGACCAGCAAGCGAGACATTAAAAACTCTGGTTTTTGCCAAAGCATTACCGATCAATCCGCCCGTATTCACAGCGCCTGTTACATTGAGGTTATTCATTCGGAAATTACTGATCAACGCGGCAGAAGTTTTGCCGAATAAACCCATATTCGAAGTCGAAGATCGATTAATGTTCAAGCCATTGATCTGGTGACCTAGGCCTTCTAACCTTCCAGAGAAGCTCTTGCTAGGTCCTCCGATCGGGTTGAAGCCGTTACCAGAGTTCCAACCGGCGGTGGAATTGGCATCAATATCAGCACCTAACGCATAGTAGGTATTCAGATTATTTTTGCGCGCCATGGCTTGCAAACTGCTCATGACTGTGGATGTATTTTTCCAATCGTCCTGTGAGCCCAAACTGGTGATCACCATATAGTTAACGAGGGAGCCGCCGCTGCCCAGTTGAGTGCTGAAGGTATAGCCAGACTGCAAGCTCACAGGCGCATTGATTTTGTACGAAGCCGTCACGCCGTTAATCACGCCATCAGAACTGCCCTGGCCGTATAAGAGTTGCAGTTTGCCGTATGCCCCGCTTGAGCTTATAGGTGCATTGATGTTGATGTTTCTGTAGGCTTTCAAACTCAGCGTAGTGTTACTTGACCACGCCACCGAATCATTGATTTGTATGTCCCCCTTGCCGTTGATTGCAGGACCTGAGTTGGCAGAGTCAATCGTTGCAGGTTCATTGGTAGTTTCAATGGTGACGTTATTGCTAACCAGCCTGCGACCCAAATCAGCCCCCGTGATATTGCCGCCGCTGGCTGCCACCACAAAATCATCCGGGTCTATCAGCCAGTCGCCAGTCTTGCCTTGTACGCTTTTGGTGCTGATGTCTGCTTTGTCTTCTACCTGAACCGTATGTCCGCTGGTTTCAATAAATCCGCCATCGCCAGTGTCCGGCGCAGAGGCATCTAGCTTGCCGTCAATCTTTGTCACGCCGGCCTTCATACCGCTGACCAGCAAGATTTTTCCGCCCTGTTTGCGCACGGTTCGCGCTTGTATGACGCCGGTATTGTTCACGGCACTGCGTAACAAACTGCCTTGTGCACCTGCCTTTAACAGCACCTGACCGGCATCGGCGCGAATGACGCCGCCGTTATCCGCCATCGCGTCCAGCAGGCTTTCATAGACTTGCACGCTGAGTAACTGGTTATTGTTGAATTGCAAATCAACCGCGCTGCCTGCTCCCAGGGCCACCGTACCAGCAGGCGCATTTATCTCACCCTGGTTGCTCACCCGGTGACCCAGCAAAGTCACGTAGCCGCCGTCGGAGGCGCTCAATAGCCCTGAGTTGGTGACGTCAGCAGTGCTGTTGCCGCTAAACCTTTGTGTCCCCGTCAAACTGCCCGGATTGGCTGTGTCCAGTGTGGTTGCCACCAGCCCGCCCACATTCACTTGCGCGTTTTTACCAAAAACGATGCCGTTAGGGTTAATCAACCAGACCTGACCGTTGGCATTGATATTCCCCTGAATACTGCTGCCCTGGCTGCCAAGAATTCTGTTGATCGCCAGAGAAGACGCATCAGGCTGAACAAAATTCACCCGCTCTTTCTCGCCGACATTGAAACTTTGCCAATTGATGGAAACCTGAGGTGTGCTTTGCTTGATGGTGGTAGTGGTTGCGCCAGAAGCGCCGGTCTGGTTGATTTGCGCTTGCCCCTTGACCACTTGGCCGCCAGTGGGTTCAGCCAGCGCCTGGGCAGCGGCCATGGCCACCAGGGAAAGTGACAGTATCTTTTTCAGATAGACAGGTGAGTTATCAGTCTTTCTTGTCTTCTTTGAACCTGCGAAAATCCGCTCACCGGTTAGGTTTGTAGAAAGTTTGCGTGTAAGGAGATTGTCAGTTGATTCAGCTTTTGGCATATCAAACTCCTGCAAAGTTAAGTAGGTGATTCACACTTTAAAGCATTAATTAGTGTTTTAGGTGTCATTAATTAATTTATTTTTAATTCTTAATATTTAATTTAAGCTTAAATATTAATCATAATTAAATATGAAAAGTTTAAGTAAATTGGTGTCGCAGGTCGATTAGCACTCATGCCGCAAGAGTGCTAAAATGTGTTTGTCGCTTGTACGACAAGGAAAAACACATGAGTTCTCTTGCAGTTTCGGTCCCTTTCAATGCCTCTTTGTCCGCCAATCCATGGGCTGTTTTGCCGCCTTTGGGTAACCTGGACGCTTATATTTCTGCTGTCAATCGCCTTCCCATGCTGACGCTTGAACAAGAGCAGGAATTCGCCAAGAAGTTGAAAGAAAACAATGACTTGGGAGCCGCTGGTAAACTTATCTTGTCGCATTTGCGACTGGTTGTGTCTATTTCACGACAATATGCCGGTTATGGCTTGCCACATGCCGATTTGATCCAAGAAGGCAACGTAGGTTTGATGAAAGCAGTCAAACGCTTTGACCCTGAACACGGTGTGCGTCTGGTCAGTTACGCCATGCATTGGATCAAGGCAGAAATACACGAATACATCATCAAAAACTGGCGCATGGTCAAGCTCGCTACCACCAAGGCACAGCGCAAACTGTTTTTCAATCTGCGCTCTATGAAGCAGGGTTTCCGAGCCGATGCAGGCGAAGACCACGATGCCGCCTTAAAGAACACTTTGAGCGAAACACAAATTGACAGTGTCGCCAAACAACTCAACGTCAAGCGCGAAGAAGTCAAGGAAATGGAAGCACGCATGGCCGGTGGCGATGTGCTGCTGGATCCGACTTCAAGCGATGATGGCGATGAAGCTTTCGGCCCTATTGCCTATCTGGCTGATACCCACCACGAACCAACCGCCATGATTGAAGCGCATCAGCGCGATATGTTGTCCAGTTACGGCATCACACAAGCCTTAACGGTACTTGACGATCGCAGCCGCCGGATTGTGGAAGAGCGCTGGCTAAAGGTGAATGACGACAACTCAGGCGGCATGACGCTGCACGAACTCGCAGCCGAATACGGCGTCAGTGCAGAACGCATACGCCAGATTGAAGTGGCTGCCATGAAAAAAATGAAAGCCGCTTTGATTGAATACGCCTGATTGAATTCAGGCTTTGGCATCACCGCTTGCAGGTCTCACAGCCTCAAGCGGTTTTTTTATTTCAGTAACTGCGCAATGTCAGCCGCCATGGCCGTTGGCCCTAAACCATAGCGGGCGTACAAGCGCAGCCGGCCACTGGTGTCATACACATAAGTACCCGCGCTGTGATCCATGGTGTAGCTATCGGCGCTGCCGGTCAAAGGTATTTTTTTGTAATAGACCTTAAAGCTTTTGGCTAGCTCGGGCAAATCTGAGACAGGCGGAATCAAGGCCAGAAAAGAAGGATCGAAATTGGCCATGTATGCCTTCAGCAATTCGGGCGTGTCTCTTTCAGGATCAAGCGTGATGAACACGGCTTGCAGCAAATCGCCTTTGTCAGCCAAAGCCTTCTTGACTTGCACCCATTCGCTCAAAGTCGTCGGGCAAAAATCCGGGCATTGGGTGTAGCCGAAAAAAACCACGACCACCTTGCCTTTGAAATCCGCCAGCGTGCGTTTTTGTCCGTTTTGGTCCGGCAACTCAAAGCCCAGGGCGTAATCAGCACCTGTCAAATCAATTGCTTTGAACACGGGCTTATCTGGCGTACACGCCATCAACACTCCCAGGAAAAAATACAAGCACAAGCGCCAAACAATCATATTTAACTTCCCGGTATGTAATGGTCGATCAGGAATGCAGCAAACAGAAGACTCAGATGAACCAATGAAAATTTGAATGTATTGCGTGCGAGTTCGTCTGAATACTGACGCCACAAGGCCCAACCGTACCAACAGAACATCAGACTCAAAATCAAAGCGCTGACCAGGTAAAACCAGCCGCTCATGCGGTAAACAAAAGGCATGAGACAAGCGGCCAGCAACACAATGGTGTAGAGCAATATTTGCAGCCGCGTGAACTCATTACCGTGCGTGACCGGCAGCATGGGCAAGCCCGATTTGCGGTAATCCTCGACACGGTACAGCGCCAGTGCCCAGAAATGCGGTGGCGTCCACAGGAAAATAATCAAGAACAAAATCAGTGCTTCAGGTCCTACCTCGCCGGTCATGGCGGCCCAACCCAGCACCGGCGGCATCGCGCCTGAAGCGCCGCCTATGACGATGTTTTGCGGGGTCAAGGGCTTGAGAATCACGGTGTAAATGACGGCGTAGCCAACAAAAGTGGCAAAGGTCAGCCACATGGTCAAAGGGTTGACCCAGATATACAAAATCACAGAACCCAAGAGGCACAAGACCGCAGAAAAAAGCAAGGTGTCACGGTCTGTGAGTTCACCTTTGGCTGTCGGACGCCAGGCGGTGCGCTTCATACGCGCGTCAATCGCTTGCTCGACGATGCAGTTGAATGCTGCCGCAGCACCAGAGACCAGCCAGATACCCAAGCAGGCAATCGCGGCGAGCTTGATATCAGCCAGGCCGGGCACACCGGGCACAGCCAGCACCATGCCGATGAGGGCACAAAACACAATCAGCTGAATCACCCTGGGTTTGGTCAAGGCATTGAACTGCTGCCAACGCAAGGGCATGAACTCGGAAAGCTTTTTCATAGCATGTGTCTGTTGAAGGTAGCCGCAATGCGATCGGAACGGCGCGCCCGGGTGGATGCTAGCGTCCATGTCAAAACCAACAACAAAGCTGCGGCTGAGCCCGTATGCAACAAGGCCGCCAACATCGGCCAGCCCAACACTGCATTTGATATACCGGTGACAAACTGCAGGAACAACAAAGCTGACAACAGGCGTGCCGGATTCTTCAAACCTGCCTGAAACCAACCGGCAGCGACCAGCAGCAATAAAAGCGCGGGCAAAACAGCGTGCCAACGGTGCACCATGTGTATAGCTGTCAAAGCTTGGAAAGGCAAAGCCTGACCGTCTGCATCCAGGCCCAGGCCGCGCCATAACTCGAAGGCCTTGTCCATGTTCATGTCAGGCCACCAACTGTTCTGGCACTGCGGATAGGTGTCACAGGCCAGCACCGCGTAGTTGCTGCTGACCCAGGCTCCCAAACCTGTTTGAATCAAAACGCTGATGAAACAGATAAAAGTCAGCACATATAACCAGATCGGCACCGCTTGATGGGTAGCGAGGTTGCTGGCGTGGCGTTGACGAACAAGTTGCACCATCAACAGCACTAACAACAGCATGCCGCCTAGCAAATGCAGAGTAACGATCAAGGGAAACAATTTCATGGTCACTGTCAGCGCACCGAATGCCCCTTGCACGCACACCCAGACCAGCGTGAGCGATGGCCACACCCACAAACTGCGCTCTATGCGCCAAGTGAAAGCCGCCAACGTCAGTATCAAAATGCCCACCAGCATGGCCAGGTACCTGTGAATCATTTCTATCCAGGATTTTTTAAAAGTGACGGGACCTGTAGGCATGGCTGTTTGCGCAGTAGCAATGGCTTCGCTTGCACCCACAGGGCTGACGTGTCCGTAACAGCCCGGCCAATCCGGGCAGCCCAGGCCGGAGTCTGTCAACCGCGTGAAGGCACCGAACAGCACCAGATCAAAAGTCAGAAACAAGGTGATCAGCGTCAGGTGGCGCATGCGATGTGTTAACTGACTGTGTCTGTTTTTCAACCAGACCCAACTCAGCGGAGCAATAGCTAGCATTACTGCGAGTGCAAGCAACTGCAGCAAAGGGGCGATGTTGAACAGACTGACTTCATTCATAAGGGTTCACGACCTGGCAGGTCCCATGAGACTGAAGCGCGCAGCAAACGCTCCCAGTCTTTTTTCAACAGGGCAGCTTGATCCATGGTCAATCCAGCCGGAAAACGCATCATCCAATCACCACGCGGATCCACCAAGTACAAATGCTCATTCAAGGCATGTCCGGGCGCAGGATACAACCAAGTGGCTAATTGCTTTTGCGGTACCCGGACAATCACAGCACCCTCCATGCCCGATTGCAATGCGGCATCGACTGGCTCGTCGTCTGTGATCAACCAAACCCAATCGGTACGGTCTTTTTCACGCCCCAGAGAAGCTCGGATTTGCCGCTGAAACAACAAGGTATTCTGGCAATCAGTGGCGCAAGCGCCTGAGGAGACACTGATCAACAGCCATTGGCCTTTGAGGCTTTGGATATCAAAGGTCTTACCGTCCAGCGTGGTGCCCGGGATGGCCGGAATAGATTTGACGGGTTGAATCAATTCGCCGAAATTTCGTGAAGACTGCGGTCTGATGACGTAAAAAGTAAGGTATGAAGCTATCACTGGTGCAGCGCACACCAGCATGACAAGCAACATACGCAGTCGACCGCCTGCAGCTCGGCGGGCGTCACCTTCTGCCACTGCGACCGGATCGGGCAGGTCGTACACCGTCAAGCCCAGCGCTTGCGGTTTATGTTGTTCTTGATTGTTTTCTTGCATGAAGCAGCGGCCCTATCCATTGAAACCATACATATAACAGCGTCACTAAAGCGCTCAGGCCAAACCATTGGAAGGCATAAGCCATGTTTTTTTCCGGACCCACACCTACCAACGACCAGTCACGACGCAAACCTTCACTGTCTGCGTCAGTCTGTATCACCAAGCCGGTGACCTTGTCACTGACCATGGCTTGCATTTGCGACAAATCCAAATTTGCTTGAATCTTCAAGCCTGATGAACCGGCCGGACTCTCGGTTTTTTTTAACTCCACCATGTGCGACAGCCCGGTAGCAATTCTGCCAGTGATGACCGTTTCGGACTGTGGAGTCATCACCGGTGCAGCCTTAGTCGCATCCCTGGCGTCCCGCACCACCCAACCGCGCTGTACCCAAACTACTTTACCGGGTGCCCAGCGCAAAGGCGTCATCACCCAAAAACCGGATTGACCGTGGTGTACCCGGTTATCCAGATAAACCGTTTTATCAGACAACCATTGACCTTCAAGCGCCGCGCGCCTATGGGTGTGCTGCCACAGTGTTGTGTCCTGTAATAAATCCTGTTCCCGCAGCGGCGTCAGCGCAGTTTGCGCTTCAACAGCTAGTTGCAAAGCGCGTTTTTCTTCTGCCCTGGACAATTGCCAGAATCCCATTCTTGCAGTCAACGCAGCTAAAAATACTGCCGCCAGACAAACCAGCCAAGCCTGCCGAAACCATGGTTTACCGGATAAGAAAGCAGGGGTTGAATTCACTGGATAATCAGAGTTATGAACATATTAATTGCAGCTGCATTTCTAGGCATACTAGCGGCCTTATCCACCGCATTTTTTTTCATGATGCGAGGTGACGCTGAAGGCGCGCCCAAGTCCAGCCGCATGATGCGGGCGCTGGCTTTCAGGGTAGGTATTTCCATCGTCTTATTCCTTTGCATTTTGATATCTTGGAAGATGGGTTGGCTGCAACCCACCGGTATTCCATTAACCCCGAACTGAACAGCAAAGCCATTCAAAGAAAAAGGCCGCTGTCGCGGCCCTTTTTCATGCGACTCGGTTCAGAGCCAGTAGACCAGGATGTACAAGCCCAGCCAGACCACATCGACAAAATGCCAGTACCAGGCTGCGCCTTCAAATCCAAAATGGTGATCCGCAGTGAAATGCCCTTTTTGCAAACGCAATGTGATGAACAACAGCATCAACATGCCGATAAACACATGAAATCCGTGAAAACCGGTCAACATATAGAAGGTGGAACCGTAGACGCCTGATGTCAATTTGAGATTCATCTCTTCGTAAGCGTGGAAATATTCATAGCCCTGAACTCCCAAGAATACGACACCCAACAATACAGTCAGCCACATGAATTGAATGGTTTTGGCACGCTGGTTTTCCAACAAGGCGTGATGCGCAATGGTCAGTGTCACACCTGAAGACAATAACAATGCAGTGTTGATGGTCGGCAACCAAAAAGGGGTCATGGTCTGGAATGGCTCAATGATGCCGGCTGGAGATGCGGTCATGCCCGCCGCGATGGTGGGCCAGACCGCTTTAAAGCCTGGCCACAACAGTGCGTTTTCACTGCCACCCAGCATGGGTACTGAGTGCACCCTCGCCCACCACAGGGCTGAGAAAAATGCGCCAAAGAACATCACTTCAGAGAAGATGAACCAACTCATGCTCCAACGAAAAGAGAGTTCAATTTTGCGGCCATACTTTCCGGATTCGCTCTCGGAAATCGATTCGCTGAACCATTGAAACAACACGGTTAACCAGATGGCTAAGCCTAGAAGCAAGGAATACTTACCCCAGCTGACATCATTGACCCACTGGCTGGCACCTAAAATAACAAAAAACAATCCTAATGCAGCCACTGCCGGATGGCGGGATGGCTCTGGGACAAAGTAATAAGGCTTGACGCCATGGGATGTGCTGCTCATCTCGACTCCTTTTATTTCGCAACCACCAGATTAACCACAACAATCAATCCGATCACAAACAATAAACCTCCCACAAAACCTACACCCAGAATGTGCAAGGGCGTGATTTGCGACAAATCTTCTTGAAACTCACTGTTCTTTCGTATACCTATGAATGACCATGACACAGCAACGATGGCACGCCATAAAGGCCGCTTTACATGTAGAGGTTTATCTATCGCCACGGATTCGGTACTCATACGCCGGACTCCTTGGGAATGACTAATGAAACTGTCCCCGCCGGTGCAGAAGGTGTTTTGCTGCCCACCTCAAAAAAGGTGTAGGACAACGTGATGGTATTCACGTTTTTGGACAATTTTGGATCGACCACAAATGCCACAGGCCACTGTTTTTTCTCGCCTGGCGCCAGCGTGTACTGGTTAAAGCAAAAACATTCGACTTTGTTGAAATACGCGGCAGCTTCTTGCGGCGCATAACTGGGGATAGCTTGAGCAGACATGATTCGATCTTGCACATTTTGAAACTCGTACATCACGGTGGTTAATTCACCTGGATGTACTTGCATAGAGCTTTGCATCGGTTTGAAATGCCATGGGCCACGCGAATTGGCATCAAACTCGACTGTGATGGTGCGACTGGTATCAACCTGAGTATTCTTAACACTCTCAAGCCTGGCATTGCCTGTACCGGGCAATTCCTTCTCACCCAATGCCAATATATTGATGCCGGTGATTTCGCAAATTGCCTTGTAAAGAGGGATCAATGCATAACCGAAACCAAACATACAAATAGCCACCACCACAAGCTTTCGAAGCATGTGCAGGTTATCAATACGAAGACCGAAGGACATTTTCAGCTTTGTGTGAGAAAAGTGATCTTGACAAGAAAGCCTAGAAAAAACAGCAGTGCGCTTGAGGCAAGTAGCAGCCCCAGTTTCAGGTTACTTTTTTTCTGTTCGGGTGTCATGGAGCAGTGCTTGCGTCAATAGTCTCAGGCAACGATGCGAGTTGCGTCTTTGTTGAGCTTGGGTGGGGTTTCAAAAGTGTGGAAAGGCGCAGGTGAAGGCACTTCCCATTCAAGGCCTTCGGCTCCTTCCCAGGGGCGCTGGGGTGCTGGTTCACCTTTGCCGCGCATGGTGGGCAACACAATGAACAAGAAGAAGTAGACCTGTGCGATACCGAAAGCAAAACCACCGACTGAAGCCAATGCGTTGAAGTCAGCAAACTGCATGGGGTAGTCGGCATAACGGCGCGGCATGCCGGCCAGACCCAAGAAGTGCATGGGGAAAAAGGTGACGTTGAAAGAAATCAGGGTCCACCAAAAATGGATTTTTCCACGTGTTTCGTTGTACATCACACCTGTCCACTTGGGTGCCCAGTAGTAGTAACCGGCGAACATCGCGAACAGCGAACCGGCCACCAACACATAGTGGAAATGAGCCACCACGTAGTAACCGTCCTGCAATTGCAAATCGATGGGGGCCATAGACAAAATAAGTCCAGTGAACCCACCCATGGTGAACACAAAAATAAATCCAACTGCAAAAAGCATGGGGGTTTCAAAAGACATGGAACCGCGCCACATGGTGGCGATCCAATTGAAGACCTTGACACCGGTTGGTATCGAAATCAGCATGGTTGCGTACATGAAAAACAACTGTCCGGTCACCGGCATGCCGGTTGTGTACATGTGGTGCGCCCATACGATGAAAGACAAAATGGCGATCGATGAGGTGGCATAAACCATGGAGGCATAACCGAATAATTTCTTGCGCGAGAAAGCGGGCACTATCTGGCTGACGATACCGAAGGCCGGCAAAATCATGATGTAGACCTCAGGGTGTCCGAAGAACCAGAAAATATGCTGGTACATCACAGGGTCACCGCCTGCGGCGGGGTTAAAGAACGTAGTGCCGAAATGCCGATCGGTCAGCGTCATGGTGATGGCGCCGGCAAGAACAGGCATGACAGCAATCAGTAAATAAGCAGTAATCAGCCAGGTCCAGACAAACAGCGGCATCTTCATCAGCGTCATGCCGGGAGCACGCATATTCAAGATGGTGACGATGATGTTGATAGAACCCATGATGGAACTTGCACCCAGAATATGCAGCGCGAAAATGGCGGCGTCCATGGAGGGGCCCATTTGCAATGTCAACGGTGCATAAAGAGTCCAACCAGCTGCAGGTGCACCGCCAGCCATAAAGAATGAGCCAGACAACATGAGTGCAGCAGGAATCATCAACCAGAAGCTGAAGTTGTTCATGCGAGCAAATGCCATGTCAGCTGCGCCGATTTGCAATGGAATCATCCAGTTAGCAAACCCGACAAAGGCCGGCATGATGGCGCCGAACACCATGATCAGGCCGTGCATGGTGGTGAATTGGTTAAACAACTCGGGATTGACCAACTGCAAGCCGGGTTGGAACAACTCGGCACGAATCAGCAAGGCCAATATGCCGCCGATGATGAACATGGTGAAAGCAAACAGCAAATACAGCGTACCAATGTCTTTGTGGTTGGTGGCATACACCCAGCGTTTCCAGCCGTGGGGTGCTCCGTGGTGGTCATCGTGTCCGTGGTCAGCTGCACCGTGGCCGAGGGGATCAAGAACTGCGCTCATGTGGGTTCCTTAGAAATCTGGGGATTTGTTAACGGGCTGCGTGCACATCGGCAGGCTGAACCATCTGACCGGTTTTGTTCGACCAGTTGTTTTTAGTGAAACTGATCACAGCAGCGATTTCAGAATCGCTGAGTTGTTTCCAAGCAGGCATGGCGTTATTTTGTCCATTGAGCAAAACCTTAATTACTTTGGTGAAATCTGCATCAAGCACCACGGCCGCGCCATCCAAGGGCTTGATAGGGCCAGCGCCCTTGCCGCTGACCTGGTGACAAACCTGACAGTTAGCGGTGTAAATTTTTTCACCCTTTTGGGTCAACTCAGCCAGCGTCCAAACCTTGGTCGGATCATCCTGTTTGGCCGCCAGTTTTTTGTTTTCAACAGCCACCCAAGCGGTGTATTCCTCGGCAGTCACAACCTTGACATGAATTGGCATGTAAGCGTGTTCTTTGCCGCACAGCTCCTGGCACTGACCATGGAAATCGCCGGTTTTCTCTGCCCGGAACCATGTGTCGCGCACAAAGCCGGGAATCGCATCCTGCTTGATACCGAAAGAGTTCACAGCAAACGAATGGATCACGTCGTTAGAAGTGGTGATGATGCGAATTTTTTTACCGACCGGCACCACCAACGGGTTGTCCACTTTCAACAAATAGTCGTCTGTGGGCTCGGGCTTGCCCGAGTTAGACATTTCGCGTTGCGCGTTGTCCAGAGTAGAAACAAAACCGATGCCTTCTCCCTCACCATTGATGTAGTCGTATCCCCATTTCCACTGGTAACCGGTGGCTTTGATGGTGAGGTCTGCATTAGAAGTGTCCTTGCTGGCAACCACGGCCTTGGTGGCAGGCAGAGCCATCAGAATCACGATCACAAAGGGAATAACTGTCCAGGCAATTTCCACCTTGACAGATTCGTGAAAGTTGGCGGCCTTGTGGCCGACCGATTTGCGGTGTTTCCAGATGGAATAGAACATGACACCGAACACCGCCACAAAAATGACCGTACAAATGATCATCATGAACCAGTGCAACCAAACTTGCTCCTCAGCGATTTTGGTGACAGGAGGGTGCAAATTGAGTTGCCTGACAGCAGGGCCGCCCGGCAAGTCGTTAACGGCCCATGCGGCAGTTGCGCCATAGGCTGCAATAGCCAAGAGGGCTGTATCCAGTTTTTTGAGAAGGTGATTCATCATGTTTGTAAAGACTCGACAGGAAAATTCATGCACTAAACCACTTGATTGTAGCAACGGACAAGCTGCTAGAGCCTGACACGAAGCTTGCTGCTCAACCTAGGAAGTATTTGCGCAAATACTTATGCTTAGTATTCAGAAGCCTTGGGCTCTAATTTGCCTGATGTGATCATTTTTTTCATGTCTTGCAGGCTGACAACGGTCACATCTTGTACGCGTGCAACCGGTGCTGCCTTGAAAGCATGGCCGTAAATAATTTCAAAAGTCAGCGTCAAAAGCCCCTCGTGCTTGGGGGAAATCAATCCAGCATCCATCACTTGCCGGAGTTGGTCAAACCAAGTCCGCCCGCGAAGTGCGGTAAATCGTCCGGGATTTAAATTTCTCCCCCATGCCCGCAAGTCTTTCAAAACCTCATCAGCTGACGCATAGGTCAGCGTGATGCGCTCCATGTCCATCACCGGCTGACCAAAGCCTGCTTGCAACAACATATCTCCCCAGTCGTGCATATCTGTGAAAGCATGGTGCGGCGGCGGCCATTGCAAGTCAGCGTAAAGCGCGCGCAGCTCCTGCAAGCTGTCCGGCCCAAGGCAGGAAAACATCACAAAACCTTGCGGATTCAATGCCTGACACCAGTCTTGCATCAATGCTCCAGGCTGTGCGTGTTGATGCAGCAGCATATTGCTCCAGACCATGTCAGCTTTGCCGTCGGGCTGACTTGCATATGCAGCCTTGGTTCTGCCCCAGAAACGCCACCACGGTCTTTTTTGAGCTTGTACAACCCATTGCAAATCTGCCGGATACGGTTCCAACACAGTGGCCGAAGCTTCGGGATAGACCGACTGCACCAGTGCCAAAGATGTCATGCCGCCGGTTCTGGGTTGCCAATCCATCCAGGTGGCAGGCGCTTTTCGAATCAATGGCAAACGCTGAGCCATGCGAGACGCCACTTCATTCTGCAACCAGGCCGGGCCTGCAAGACTGGTTTTGCGGGCGGCAAATTCGGCAGCACGCGCATCCAGTGGCGGCAATGCATCACTGCTATTTGGTGAAGCGCTCACAGACATTTGTTTGGTTGATTCCTACATTGATGGCATGTCCACCGTTCACAGAGCATACCGAAGTTGGCCGGCTTTCAAGGCAGTTCAGCGCGGTCTTCAGAGACTTAGCCGCTTCGGGATATGCAGGACCTGCAACTGCTGGTGTGAAGACGTGCTGTGCGACCCGTGCTTGC
The DNA here is from genome assembly GCA_945870575.1 of Bordetella parapertussis. Classification (GTDB taxonomy): domain Bacteria; phylum Pseudomonadota; class Gammaproteobacteria; order Burkholderiales; family Burkholderiaceae_C; genus Limnohabitans. The sequence goes on from CAMBSK010000023.1 coordinate 35,793, forward strand.
GCAAGCATTTGAACCGTCAAACGCGTTGCCGCCGCTGCGCATTGCCATGCGGAAATGATATCTGTGACCTATGCCGGACCTCACCGCCGCCGTGGACACAGGCCGCAGCGGCTGTCAGTTACGCCCCGCACTGGCGCGACATGATCATCGACTTCAAGTTCCGTGAGTACCCCGGCTTGCATCGCTTTTTCGCGGAGTTGCTTAAGGCAGATCCTGCCGCACAGGCCTTGATTACGGATGCCGCTTTTGTGCTGCCCGTGCCTTTGGCAACTGAGCGTTTGCGCGAGCGAGGCTTTAACCAGTCCGCCTTGCTCGCCAAGTATTTGGCGCCCGGGCGTGTCAGCCATCAGACCTTATGGCGTCTACGGCATACCGCGCCCCAGGCGGGGCTGGACCGCGCACTGCGCCTGCGCAATCTGCAGCATTCGATGGCGGTGAATCCGTCCATGTCGCAGGCCATCCGCGGCAGCCATGTGCTGCTGATCGACGATGTCATGACCACTGGCAGTACCTTGAAGGCGTGCACCGAAGCATTGCTTGAAGCCGGTGCCAAAGAAGTCAATTGCCTGGTGTTTGCGCGGGCTGATGCCGATTCAAGGTCACAATGATGTTTTAAATTCGCCTTACTCATGTTCAATATCGTATTGGTCCAACCTGAGATACCGCCCAACACCGGCAACATCATTCGACTGGCTGCAAATACCGGCTGTGCATTGCATTTGATAGAGCCGCTGGGCTTCTCCATGGATGACAAAAGCATGCGCCGCGCCGGTCTGGACTATCACGAATACGCCAGTGTCAAACGCCACCAAAGCTGGGCGCATTTCCTGCAAAGCGAGCAACCCGACGGCTTGCGCAGTTTCGGTCTCAGCACCCACGCCAGCATGAGCGTGCACGAGGCCCGTTTTTCAAACGGCGATTGGCTGGTCTTCGGCTCAGAAACACGCGGTTTGGATGCAGAACTCAGAGAAAGTTTTAAGCCGCAGCGCTTGCTGCGCCTGCCCATGCTGCCGGGTCAGCGCAGCCTGAATTTATCCAATGCCGTGGCCGTGGTGGTTTACGAGGCTTGGCGACAGCAAGGCTTTCACATGCCGCCCCCTCAGGCGTAATGGCGCACCACGGATTCCGCCACGCACACCGGTTTGTCGCTGCCATCGCGCTCCACCGTGACTTTCCAGGTCATTTGTATGCCTTTGGGCTCTATGTCTTCGCAGGCCAGCAAATGCAAATGCCCGCGCAAACGGCTGTCTACCGGCACGGGCGAAGTAAATCGCACCTTGTTCAAACCGTAGTTGATGCCCATGCGGGTCTGGTCGTTGGCATAGGCTGATTCGAAAAAATTCGGCAACAGCGAAAGCGTCAGAAAACCATGGGCAATGGTGGTGCCGAAAGGGCCGGCAGCCGCCTTTTCTTTGTCGATATGTATCCATTGGTGATCGTTGGTGGCGTCGGCAAACATATTGATCTGGCTTTGAGTCACGGTCGTCCAGTCGCTGATCGCCACATCCTGACCGACACAGGCTTTGACCTCTTCAAAGGTCTTGAATTGTTTTTTCATGTTGCTGGGTATCCTTGTATTTGCTTAGGCGGTCTGGTCACGTCCTCACACCGCCCTGCCGTCAACTAAAATCACTGTTTTTACTTTTCACCAGAATCGTCCATGAGTGCCTTCCTAGAAGAAACCGTCTTATCCGTTCACCACTGGACCGATCGCTTATTCAGTTTTACCACCACCCGGGACATGGCATTGCGCTTTTCCAACGGTCATTTCACCATGATTGGCCTGAAAGTCGACGGCAAACCGCTGCTACGCGCCTACAGCATCGTCAGTCCGAATTACGAAGAACACTTGGAATTTCTCAGCATCAAGGTGCAGGACGGCCCGCTCACGTCGCGATTGCAGCATATTCAAGTCGGCGACAAAATCATTGTCGGGCGCAAACCCACGGGCACCTTGCTGATTGATTATTTGCTGCCCGGCAAAAACCTGTATTTGCTGGGCACCGGCACCGGCCTGGCACCTTACCTCAGCATCGTGCGAGACCCGGACACCTACGAGCGCTTCGAAAAAGTCATCATCGTGCACGGCGTGCGTGAGGTGAAAGAACTGGCCTACCACGACTATTTCACGCAGGAATTACCAACTCACGAACTCCTGGGTGAAATGGTCAGCGAGCAGTTTATGTATTACCCCACCGTCACCCGCGAGCCGTTTAAAAACCAAGGCCGCATGACCGATTTGATCAACTCAGGCAAATTGTTTGCAGACTTGGGGCTGCCAGCTTTCAACCCCAAAGAAGATCGCATCATGCTGTGCGGCAGCCCGCAAATGCTCAAAGAATTGAAAACCATGTTGGAAGAACGCGGTTTTGCAGAAGGCAATACCAGTACGCCAGGGGATTTTGTGGTGGAGCGGGCTTTCGTCGAACAATAAAAAAGGCCGCATCCGCGGCCTTTTTTACTTAGCGAGTTGATTCAAACCCGCTCAATCACCACCGCAATACCCTGCCCCACACCGATACACATGGTGCACAAGGCGTAGCGCCCGCCGCTGCGGTGTAACTGGTTGGTCGCCGTTGTCACCAATCTCGCGCCGCTGGCACCCAGCGGATGCCCCAGTGCAATAGCGCCACCATTCGGGTTGACGCGCGGGTCATCGTCTTGCAAACCCAGCATGCGTAACACGGCAATGCCTTGGGCGGCGAAGGCTTCGTTCAATTCAATCACATCCATTTGCGCGAGCTTCAAGCCGGTGAGCGCCAGCACTTTTTCGCTCGCGGGTGCAGGTCCTATGCCCATGACGCGCGGCGCTACACCGACGGTCGCCATGCCGACCACTCGGGCGCGCGGTGTCAGGCCGTGCACTTTGGCCGTGGCCTCATCGGCGAGCAAAATCGCGCAAGCGCCGTCGTTCACGCCGCTGGCGTTACCGGCAGTCACCGTGCCGTCGGGGCGCACCACGCCTTTGAGTTGCGCCAGTTTTTCCAAACTGGTTTCGCGCGGATGTTCGTCTTTGTCCACGACGATGGCCTCGCCTTTTTTCTGCGGAATGCTCACCGGCGTGATTTCCTCAGCCAATGCGCCCGACTTTTGCGCCGCCACGGCTTTCAACTGGCTGGCCAGCGCCATGCGGTCTTGGGCTTCGCGCTCGATCTTGTAATCGGTGGCGACGTTCTCGGCGGTCTCGGGCATGGCGTCCACGCCGTACAGGGCTTTCATGACTGGGTTGATGAAGCGCCAGCCGATGGTGGTGTCAAAAATTTGCGGGTTGCGCGCAAACCCCGATTCGGCCTTGGGCATGACAAACGGCGCGCGGCTCATGCTCTCCACCCCGCCTGCAATCATCAGGGTTGCTTCACCAGCGCGGATAGCACGTGCAGCTGTGCCTAATGCGTCCATACCTGAACCGCATAAACGGTTGATGGTGGCACCCGGTATTTGATACGGCAAACCGGCGAGCAAACTGGCCATGTGCGCCACGTTGCGGTTGTCTTCACCCGCCTGATTCACACAGCCGTACAGCACGTCGGTCACGGCTTGCCAATCCACATTTGGATTGCGAGCCATCAGCGCGCGCAAGGGAATGGCGGCCAGTTCGTCGGCGCGCACGGAAGACAAGGCGCCGCCGTAGCGACCGAAGGGCGTACGGATGGCATCACAAATAAAAGCTTGGTTCATGTAATTCTCTGGTTGACAATACACAGCATGTTCAGCCCCTCACAACAAGACGTCCGACGCTTCTTCTGCCAAGTCTATGTCAAGCTGACGCAAGCTCAATTGGCTGACCCACTGGAGACGCTGGCGGGTGAATGGATCGCCCTGCACCCCGAGTACCACGCCATACTGGCTGATGAAGCAACTGCTTTAACGAGTCAATTTGACGACAGCCAAGGCAACCCTTTTTTGCATTTGTCCATGCATTTGTCCATCAGCGAGCAATGTTCCATCGACCAGCCCCAAGGCATTCGACAAGCGGTAGAGCTGCTCGCCGCCAAACGAGCCGATTTGCATGACGCTCAACATGAGGTGATGGAATGCTTAGGAACCATGTTGTGGGAAAGCCAGCGCAGCGGACGACCACCGGATGGTCAAGCCTATATTGATGCGGTGCAACGCCGTGCTACGCGCGATTGAAAGCTTGAAAGCCCCATAAAAAAAGTCCACCACAGTGGACTTTTTGTTGAAGCTTGAGAGGTTTCAGCGGAATTTAGACTGTGGCAAGGTTTGCAACTCACCTTGTTGCTGGTTCACGTAAGCGGCCAGTTCTTTCAACTCTGCAAGAGTGAATTGCTTGGCAATACCGCCCATAACGCCGTTGTTACGACCCCAGGTTGCCTGGTTTTCTGATTTGTAGGACTTGAGCGCCATATACATATAGTCTTTGTATTGGCCGGCAATTTTGGGGTAACCGGGCACCATGGGTTTGTTCAGATTGGCACCATGGCAGGAAGTGCAAGCACCTTTGGTGAGCAATTCAGCGACTTTGCCTGAAGGTTCGGCAGCTTTTTCTGGCACAGCAGGAGCGCTGTCCTTGCCATGGGCTTCGTAATAAGCAGCTATGTCCGCCATGTCTTTGGGTGTCAGTGAAGCAGAAATGCTTCTCATGGTGGGATGTTTACGGTCGCCTTTTTGGTAAGCGGTCAATGAAGAGACAATGTAAGCAGCGGTCTGTCCGGAAATCTTGGGAACCTTGTAAACCTCGGGAAAGCTGGCTTGATAGCCTTTGATGCCGTGGCAGCCTATGCACATGGCGATTTTGGTTTCACCGGCTTTGGCGTCTCCTACTTCCTGTGCGTTGACGATTGAGGTCGCAGAAGCGACAAACAACACGAGAAGAGACGTATAAAACTTTTTCATTTTGGACAGACAATCATTGAAACTCTAAAGATTATATCGACGTGGTTTGTAAGCTCCGCGTCAATACCAGAAAAGGCTGAAAAATGAAGTTCCAAGGTTCAAATAATTATGTTGCCACGCAGGATTTGATGCTGGCAGTCAACGCGGCCATCACGCTGAAACGTCCGCTGTTGGTCAAGGGAGAACCTGGCACCGGCAAAACCATGTTGGCCGAAGAAGTCGCCGCGGCATTGAACATGCCGCTTTTGCAATGGCATGTGAAATCGACCACCAAAGCGCAGCAAGGCCTGTATGAATACGATGCAGTCAGCCGTTTGCGCGACAGCCAAATGGCGGATCTGGACGGCGGCGAGCGGGTTAAAAACATAGAAAACTATATCATCAAAGGCGTGTTGTGGCAGGCGTTCACCGCCAAAGAACCGGTGGCTTTGCTGATTGATGAGATAGACAAAGCCGACATTGAATTCCCGAACGACTTGCTGCGTGAACTCGACCGCATGGAGTTTTACTGTTACGAAACGCGTGAACTCATCAAAGCCGTCACACGTCCGTTGGTGTTCATCACTTCGAACAACGAAAAAGAACTGCCGGATGCGTTTTTACGCCGCTGTTTCTTCCACTACATCAAATTCCCCGAGGCCGACACCATGCGGCAAATCATCGATGTGCATTTTCCGAATTTGAAAAAAGATTTGCTTGCCGCTGCGCTCAAAACTTTTTACGATGTGCGCGGCTTGCCTGGCCTAAAGAAAAAACCGTCCACCTCCGAGTTGCTGGACTGGTTGAAGCTGCTGGTCGCCGAAGACATTCCGTTGGCCGCATTGCAAACCCAGGATGACAAAGTGGCCGTGCCGCCGCTGGTCGGCGCCTTGCTCAAAAACGAGCAGGACGTGACCTTGTTTGAAAAACTGGTGTTCATGCAAAGCCGTAACCGCTGAAGCACCCACCATGCTGATCGACTTCTTCTACACATTGCGCGCCGCCAAACTACCGGTGTCGGTCAAAGAGTTCCTGATGCTGCTCGAAGCCATGCAAGCCAATGTGGTCGGACCGCAAAGCGATGCGTGCAGCATGGACGACTTTTATTACCTCAGCCGCACAGCGCTGATCAAAGACGAAAAGCATTTCGACAAGTTCGACAAAGCCTTTGGCGCGTATTTCAAAGGCGTGGAAATGTTGACCGACTTCGCCGCCGATGTGCCCATGGAGTGGCTGAAAAAAATATTAGAAAACGAACTCACGCCCGAGCAAAAAGCCGCGATTGAAAAAATGGGCTGGGACGAGTTGATGGAAACATTAAAGAAACGACTCGAAGAACAAAAAGAACGCCACGAAGGCGGCAGCAAATGGATAGGAACCGGCGGCACTTCGCCATTTGGTAACAGCGGCTACAACCCGCAAGGCATACGCATTGGCGGCAAGGGCGGCAACAAAAGTGCGGTCAAGGTCTGGGACCAACGTGCGTACCAAGACTATGACGACAGCATTGAGTTGGGCACACGCAATATCAAGGTGGCGTTGCGCCGCTTGCGCCGGTTTGCGCGCGAAGGCGCGGAAGACGAATTCGATCTGGACAACACCATACGCAGCACAGCTGCCAACGCCGGTTACTTAGACATCAAGATGCGGCCCGAGCGGCACAACAACGTCAAGCTGTTGTTGTTGATGGATGTCGGCGGCACCATGGACGAACACGTCAGTCGCGTAGAGGAATTGTTTTCAGCGGTCAAAGGCGAGTTCAAACACCTGGAGTTTTTCTACTTCCACAACTGTGTTTATGATTTTTTGTGGAAGAACAACCGTCGCCGTTTCGCTGAAAAGTTTGACACTTGGGACGTGATCCGCAAGTACAACAAAGACCACAAGCTGGTTTTTGTTGGTGACGCCACCATGAGCCCGTATGAAATTTTGCAGCCCGGTGGCAGCGTGGAATACAACAACGAAGAAGCTGGTGCCGAATGGATACAGCGCTTAACGCACGCCTACCCGAAGTTCGCTTGGATCAACCCCGAGCCACTGGGTGTGTGGCAATACCGCCAAAGCATCAGCATCATCCAACAACTGATTAGCAACCGCATGTTCCCGCTCACCCTCAAAGGGCTGGAAGATGCGATGCGTATGTTGAGCAAATAAGCGGCTATTCTTTGGCTTGATCAGCAGCTTGTGCTTGCTGCTTTTCACGCTTGAGCCGCTCTTTTTTCAAGTCACGCAATTGGTGCCAGGCAAACACAAATACCAAACCGAATACACCGAGTTCTATCCATATCCCCATGGGTCGCCTCCCTGCTTAAATTCGTGACAATTTACATTGAATGGCTTGTTGCTGTGCAGGAATCATGTTGAAAAATTTAAATCAATGATTTGCACAAGGGTAGCCACAATGTGTAGGTAGAACCTTTACAAGGTTTGAGCTCAAAAATTGTATTTTGCTCCTAGCGCTAAAGTTTTGCTTCTTCCTTCGTAAAAGGCGACACTTGATGTGCTGTTGCTGAAGATTAAGTAGGTTTGTGTAGATTTATCAAAGAAATAATAGGCACCCATGGTCGTGTCGGAATTTTTTCCGTTTGCTGCATATTTGTAGCTGGTACTTGAAACAGTTGCAGGACTGGTGATTGTTCCATTTCCATAACTCAACGCTAATGAAAGTTTGTCAAATGTCTTGCGCATACCTATCGTATGGGTTGAATTACTTCCGCCTGCCTCTTGGTAAGACTTACCAAAGATATAATTTACTAAGTAATTATTAAACTTATAACTAAATGCAAAAATATCGCGTAGCGTTGGTTCGGTATAGCCCGAAAGAACGTTTGAACTTCCGTATACAAGCGTTGTGTTGTAAGCAGTCGTACCATCGTAGCTGGGAATATTAGACGCTGATACACCTGCGTTTGTAATGCCAGCAAACCTAGACGCTTGAAGAATATAAGTTGTTCGGTCATGAACCCATGCTGCAGATATTTTTTCGTCTTTGTATTTAAGTCCGATGGATGTAAATTCGGAAAAAGAATTTGCACTTCCTGCAGTTGGCGCAGAAACCGATGCGGTTGACGATTTTTCAGCAAAACTTTTCATGACATGTGCCTTGAAACCCGAATACGCGGGAGAAATATATTTGATCGAATTGTTTGCTCGATCTTGTAGTGCCACTGATGTCAATGTTCTCCATACTTGTGGCTTATATTCGACTCGGCCATTGGCATCCATTCCCCACACTTCATAGGCAGTGGTTTCCATGGTCCCAAGCAAAATTAATCCAACACCCAATTTTTCAAAACCAACGAATGCCTGCCGATTACTGCTTGGAAGGAGGGTAGCCGAGTCGGGTGCAAGTTCAATTTCTGCTTGGGCAATGCCCTTTATACCTTCGCCTATTTCGCGTGAAGCTTTAAATCCGAATCGACTTGTTCCGCTTGAAGCATATAGACCTTGGTAGGTAGAACTTACATTTGTGTAGGGGTTCAATAAAGATTGACTTTGAACTCCTTGATCCAAAACACCGTAGAGACTTACGCCACCTGAAACCTCCACATCAGCAAATGCGTTTCCACTTGAGTAAAGAGTAATCAGTCCTGCAAGATTTAAAACCAGACGAGTAAGGGGAAAAATACGCATTTTTAATCCATATGGGTTGAAGATGCATATATCTTAAATGAGAATGACTCGCATTCGTATTAACATATTTATTTTCCGGCTGAAATAACTCTTTAGTTCCAAAATCAATATCAAGCACACCAATATCCGTGCGTTACACAGGCGCACCTTAAACTACCTGCACAGCCACCGTAGTTCAATGGATAGAACTCTCCCCTCCTAATACTACTTTAGTACTGTTGTATTTCTGTTGGTTATCTGCTCGACACCCAATTTATCCAAACGTAATGGAATCCACCGATCTGGGGATGGTTTGGGCGTGCCCAGTTCAACCCCAGTACCGATTGCCGCACAGAAACCGAAAACGGCATAGCAACTTAGTGCCACTTAAAACTTGCCCGTTGTCTTAGGTGAGAAAACCGTTGATCGTTCATGTTCTCAACAGATGAACACAGATTCAACAGATGACACTTTCAACAGAGCAACAGAAACGACTGGTCAAACTTATCCGGTCTGATCATGGTTGTAACGTTTCCAAGAGTCAATTTATTGAAGTTGTATTCAACTTACTTGAGAACATTTCTGGTTTTGAGCAACCAGAAACTTCCATCACCAGTGAACTTATCAACAACCTTTGGAGAACTTACCGTGCCAAAAGCAAGCAAAGACTTAACCACATCAGTCGATC
>CAMBSK010000024.1 GCA_945870575.1 Bordetella parapertussis
TATCGACGTGGGGCGTATAAATGGCTTTGTGCTTGCCGCGTAAACGGAGGGCTGCTTCGCTGGCAATCCGTCCGAGCACCTTATCGGTGGCGTCAATCACAAACCACTCATGCGTCACGTCAGCGGGTTTTGCGCTGAAAGTGGACATGCTGTTTCCTAGAGTGGGTTGTGGGGTCCTTTTCCACGGTCGGTGTTCTTCTGCTGAGAACCTCTTAGGTGGGGGTGATAACTTCGCCGCGGGACCTTGTTCGCTGCGAAGCCTTACATTCTATGCCAATTCATGCCCGCTTACGCAAGCGACTTAGCGCGGGTTACCATGGGGGATGTTCAGTTACCGCCACGCCTACCACGCAGGCAACCACGCCGATGTGCTTAAACACACCGTTCTGGTTGCCGTGATGAAGCATTTAGCACTCAAAGAAGTCGGTTTCACCGCCATAGACACCCATGCCGGCGCGGGTATGTACCGCCTCGACAGCGCCGACGCCAACCAGAGCGGGGAAGCCCAGGAGGGCTTGCTGGCGCTGATGCGCAACAAATCCAAGCTGTCCGGGCCCATGGCCGACGTTTTGCTCGACTACCGCAAGCTGCTCGATCATTTCAACCGCGAAGGCGGCTTGCTAAATTACGCGGGTTCGCCAATGATTGCGCATCATTTGTTGCGCGAACAAGACAAACTCAAATTGTTTGAGATGCACCCCACGGACATACGCGCGCTGCAAACCAATGTCGATGCGCTCAAAGCCGGTCGTCAGGTGACGGTCATGCACGAAGACGGCTTCAACGGCTTGCCCAAATTTTTGCCGCCGTCTACCCGCCGCGGCCTGGTGTTCATTGACCCGAGTTATGAAATCAAACTCGATTACGAGCGCGTGGTGGTGGCGGTCTCGATAGGCATGAAACGTTTTTCCACCGGCACCTACGTGGTCTGGTATCCCATCATTCCCAGACCGCAGGCGCACAGTCTGCCGCGCCATCTGACCAACCTGGCCAGACAAGCCGACAAGCCTTGGTTGCACGCCACTTTGCGCATACGTTCCGGCGCGCGCAATGACGCCACACTCGGGGAGAAGGCCAAGCCCATAGGCCTGGTCGACAGCGGCGTGGTCATCATCAACCCGCCGTTCACTTTGTACGAGCAATTGCAACAGGCCTTGCCGCAAATGGTGCAATTGATGGGCCAGGATCACCTCGCCGGTTTCAGTCTGACGCGCAGTTAAGCGATATCGAGGTTGCGGCAAATCGCCGTCACTGCTGTCGACTGGTTCATGGTGTAGAAATGCAAGCCAGGTGCGCCGCCGTTGCGCAACTGCTCGCACAAGTCACTGACCACCTCCAAACCAAATGCTTTGATGGATGCGCTGTCATCCCCAAACGCTTGTAAACGCAAACGTATCCAGCGCGGAATTTCCGCCCCGCAGCCATCTGAAAACCGCATCAATTGCGAGGAACTGGTGATCGGCATGATGCCGGGCACGACCGGAATATCCGCGCCGAGCTTGTAAGCCTCATCGACAAAGCGAAAGTAAGCATCGCTGTTGAAAAAATACTGGGTGATGGCTGAATTCGCGCCTGCTTTGACTTTGGTCACATAGGCCTGCACATCAGCCTGCGGCGATTTGGCCTGCGGGTGCACTTCCGGGTAACAACCGACTTCAATATGGAAATGCTCCCCCGACTCCTGGCGTATGCATTCCACCAATTCGCTGGCATAACGAAATTCTCCAAAGGTGCCGTGACCGCTGGGTAAATCACCACGCAAAGCCACCATGCGTCCAATGCCTGCCGCTTTGAATGCCGCCAACTGTTCCCGCACAATCTCGCGCGTGGTGCCAATGCACGAAAAGTGTGGTGCTGCATCAAAGCCGTCTTGCAAAATGCTTTGCACTTGCTGCAATGTGCCGTCCTGGGTGGAGCCGCCCGCGCCGTAAGTGACACTGAAGAACTGCGGTTTGAGCGCATACAGTTCTTGACGCACTGTCAACAACTTGACCGCACCCTCCGGTGTTTTCGGCGGAAAAAATTCGAAACTGATGGGAATAGGACTTGAAGAATTCATTCGAATTTCCTACGTACATGTATGAAAAATTCCCGGTTGCCGTCACCACCGGCAACCGGACTGTCTAACCAATGCAAAACCTCGAATCCCGCTTGCTCACACGCTGAGGTCAAACGCTGCTGCACTTGCGCGTACAAGCCAGGGTCTTTGACCAAGCCGCCCTTGCCGATGTCTGCGGGCTGCAATTCAAACTGCGGCTTGACCAGCAACAACGCATGGGCGTTGTCTTGCATCAATGCGGGCATGACAGGCAACACCAGCGTGAGCGAAATAAAACTGAGGTCAGCTACCAATAAATCAAAGCCGCCTTGAGGCATGTACTGATTCAACGGTGAATCATCGGCGTTCAAAGTGCGAGCATTGATTTTCTCGAGGCAAACCACGCGCGCATCGTTTTGCAACGACGGGTGTAATTGCGCATGACCTACATCCACACCCACCACCTGCGCCGCACCGTGTTGCAACAAACAATCGGTGAAGCCACCGGTCGATTGGCCGATGTCCAGACAACGCAAACCTTGAACTGCCACACCGGTCACTTGCAAAGCGCCAGCCAGTTTCAAACCTCCGCGCGACACAAACCTCGACTCGGCGTCATCCAGCAATTGCAATTCACAATCAGATGCCAGCAAGACACCGTTTTTCTCGATGCGCTGCCAAGTGTGCAGTGGATGTCGCCATTGCACACCCGAGGCAATCAAACGCTGGGCTTGTGAGCGCGATGCAGCCAGACCGCGCTCGACCAGCAACTGGTCGGCGCGCATCTGATCAATAGCGGTAAGTGTCGGCTTTGTACGGACCGCTTTTGCTGACACCAATGTAAGAAGCTTGCTCATCAGTGAGTTCAGTCAGCATGGCGCCGACTTTCTTCAAATGCAAACGCGCGACTTTTTCGTCCAGGTGCTTGGGCAACACATAGACCTTACCGTTTTCGTAATGGTCCTGGCGGGTGAACAATTCGATTTGCGCAATGGTTTGGTTGGCGAAACTCGATGACATGACAAAGCTGGGGTGGCCGGTGGCACAACCCAGATTCACTAAGCGGCCTTTGGCCAGCAAGGTGATTTTTTTGCCGTCAGGGAAAATGATGTGGTCGACTTGCGGCTTGATCTCATCCCACTGGAGTTTTTCCAGCGAACCCACGTCGATTTCGTTGTCGAAGTGACCGATGTTGCACACAATGGCTTCGTCTTTCATGGCGGCCATGTGCTCGTAACGGATGACGTTTTTATTGCCTGTGGCTGACACAAAAATATCGGCTTTGTCGGCAGCGTATTCCATGGTCACGACTTTGTAGCCTTCCATGGCCGCTTGCAAGGCGTTGATCGGGTCGATTTCTGTCACCCACACCTGGGCGCTCAAAGCGCGCAAGGCTTGGGCAGAACCTTTGCCCACGTCGCCGTAACCGGCTACCAAAGCGACTTTGCCGGCGATCATCACGTCGGTGGCGCGCTTGATGGAGTCCACCAAAGATTCGCGGCAGCCGTACAGGTTGTCAAATTTGCTCTTAGTCACCGAGTCGTTCACATTGATAGCGCGGAACATCAATGTGCCCTTGGCAGCCATTTCGTTCAAGCGCAACACGCCGGTGGTGGTTTCTTCGGTCACGCCGATGATGTGCGCAGATTTGCGGCTGTACCAGGTCGGGTCAACGGAGAGCTTGGCCTTGATGGCATTGAACAAACAGACTTCTTCTTCGCTGCCGGGGTTGTTCAAAAGCGATGTATCTTTTTCAGCGCGCTTGCCCAAGTGCATCAGCAGCGTGGCGTCGCCGCCGTCGTCCAAAATCATGTTCGGGCCTTCGCCCTCAGCGCCTTTAGTGCCGAATTCAAAAATGCGGTGGGTGTAATCCCAGTAGTCATCCAATGTCTCGCCTTTGTAGGCGAACACAGGGGTGCCGTTGGCGACCAGCGCGGCGGCAGCGTGGTCTTGGGTGGAGAAAATATTGCATGAAGCCCAACGCACTTGCGCGCCCAAGGCTTGCAGGGTTTCGACCAGCACCGCGGTTTGGATGGTCATGTGCAGTGAACCGGTAATGCGCGCGCCTTTGAGCGTTTGCGCTTTGGCGAATTCCTGGCGAATCGCCATCAGGCCGGGCATTTCGGTTTCGGCGATTTTGATTTCTTTGCGGCCCCAATCGGCCAAGCTCATGTCGGCGACATGAAAATCGGTGGTTTGTGCGGGTTTGAGAGATGCGTTCATAGTGAGGCTCCAAAAAGGTTCAGGGCCACTGACGCGCAAGATGAAACACAGGATTAACCGAGGTGCTCACCTCACGTTGTCAGTGGGTGAGCGCAGTTGGACAGGGTTCCGAGCCTCACATCAAAAGATGCTGCAGCGCTCCTCGGTCTGCATATTCTATTTCAAAATAGCGTCAAGGGTCTTTAGATGCAACAGCAATTGCCTTTGCCCCTAGCGCGAGGCAAAAACCACAGAAGCAGCTGCGGCGAGCGGGCTATGATCCCGTCTTATCCCCCAAATACACCATGACCACAGCCTTAGAGGAAGTGCGCAGACGCCGCACTTTTGCCATCATTTCCCACCCGGACGCGGGTAAAACCACGCTCACCGAGAAGTTGCTGCTGTTCTCCGGCGCGATTCAAATCGCCGGTTCGGTCAAAGCCCGCAAAGCCTCGCGCCATGCCACCAGCGACTGGATGGAGATTGAAAAGCAACGCGGCATCTCGGTGGCCTCATCAGTGATGCAAATGCTTTACCGCGACCACGTCATCAATTTGCTGGACACGCCGGGGCACAAAGATTTCTCAGAAGACACCTACCGTGTGTTGACTGCGGTGGACTCGGCCTTGATGGTGATTGACGCAGCCAACGGTGTGGAAGCCCAAACCCGCCGCTTGATTGAAGTTTGCCGCCAGCGTGACACGCCCATCATCACCTTTGTCAACAAAATGGACCGCGAGGTGCGCGACCCGTTGGATATTTTGGACGAGGTCGAACGTGAACTCGGCATGCCTTGCGTGCCCATGACCTGGCCAGTCGGTCAAGGCAAAAGTTTCGGCGGCATCATCAATTTGCGCACCCAAGCGATGACGGTGTTCGAGTCGGGCAGCGAACGCTTGCCGCAGGATTTCGAAACCATTGCACTCACCGAACAAGCCGATTTGTCCGGCCGCTTCGGTTTGGAGTGGGCCGCCGCCATGGACAGCATGGAACTGGCCACCGGTGCATCGCCGACATTTGACCGCGAAGCTTTTTTACTAGGCAAACAAACGCCGGTGTTCTTCGGCTCAGGCGTGAACAATTTTGGTGTGATGGAAGTGCTGGACGCATTGGTCGATTTGGCACCTTTCCCGCAAGCACGGCAAAGCTCGCTGCTGGTCAACAAACAAATGGTGGAAAAAACCGTGCAGCCCGAAGACAGCGGTTTCTCCGGCGTGGTGTTCAAAGTGCAGGCCAACATGGACGCCAACCACCGCGACCGCATCGCGTTTGTGCGCGTGGCCTCGGGCAAATACGCGCCGGGCATGAAGCTCAAAGTGCAACGCAGCGCCAAAGAATTGCGCCCCACTTCAGTGGTGACATTCCTGAGCCAGCGGCGCGAAGCGGTGGAAGAAGCCTTCGCGGGCGACATCATCGGCTTCACAACTCATGGTGGTGTGCAACTCGGCGACACCATCACCGACGGCAGCAGTTTGCAATTCACCGGCTTGCCCTTTTTTGCGCCCGAATTGTTCATGACCGTGCTGCTGAAAAACCCGCTGCGCACCAAGCAACTGCAAACCGGTTTGGAGCAACTCGGCGAAGAAGGCGCGATCCAAGTGTTCAAGCCCGAAATCGGCGGACCCATGCTGCTCGGCGCCATTGGTCAATTGCAATTTGAAGTGGTGCAACACCGCCTTAAAGCCGAGTACGACTGCGATGTGCGGTTAGAGCCCTGCCAATACACCGGCGCGCGCTGGATCACTGCCGACACCCCGGCGCAATTGCGTGAATTCAACAACGCCTACCCGCAGCGCATGGCGCTGGACGCGGCCAACACTCTGGCTTACCTGTGTACCTCTCCTTACGATGTAAGACTGGCACAAGAACGCTTTCCACTGATTCATTTCCATCCTTTGCGCGAACACGCCGGCCTGTCGCTGGGTTCGGCAGGCTGAGCCCGACGCATGCGCAAGACACTGTTGCCAGCATCTCTTGCGCCGCTGCTGTGGCTGGCCTTGGGGATACTGGTGGCGACAGGCTTGCTGCTGACCTCGTCACCGATGGCTGTTCGCCGACCTGCGGCCTTGCCGGAAGCCGCGAACAGCTTGGCTGCGTCGACCGCTGCGCCAACCGAACTTGAATTTGAAGCTCGCGGTTCGATACCGCAACCGCCGAATGCGCCAGCGGCCCACGCCAGCAATCTGCTGGCCCTGCCGCACGACCCGGAATACGCCTTGGCTGCCTTTTGGTTTGCCGGCAGCAAAGAAGCCGCGCTTGACGTAGGCATTGCCATGTCCTTGTGGTCGCGCTCGCTCAACGCCTGGACACCGGCGGCGCGGGTGGTTGACAGGCATCAAGTTGGCGCGGCCTTGGGCAAGGGCATTTTGCGCATCGGTAATCCGGTGGCTTGGCTGGACAGTCAACACCGTTTGCATGTGTTTGTGGTGGGGACGGGTCTGGGCGGTTGGGCGGCCTCGCGCGTGCTGCATTTGCGCCAATCTCAGGCGCAAACATCCATGGACGCTTCTCAGCCCGGCCTGGAAGTTGTGGGTCAGTTGCCGCTGGGCTGGCTATGGAACCTCAGCCATCTGGTCAGACATGCGCCTTTGCCGCTGGCCGATGGCGGCATGGTGCTGCCCGTCTATTTTGAATTGGGCGCCAAGTACCCGGTGTTCGCCTGGTTCAATGCCGACGGTGAGTTTCAAGGCATGCGTAAATTCACCGGCATCAAGCAGGCATTGCAACCGGCCTTGCTGGCGCTGGACGGCGACCATTGGCTGGCCTTGCTGCGTAGCCGAAACCAGGACGGGCAGATTGGTGTTATTGCGAGCAGCGACGGCGGTAAGGTCTGGCAAAGACAAGCTGCTTTGCCCCTGAGTAACGACGACTCGGCGGTGGCAGCCATGCGATTGCCTGACGGCAACTTTGTCATGCTGCGCAACCCTGCTGAACGCGGCCGCAGCCAATTGCTGATGCATATGAGCCAGAACGGGCAAACCTGGTCCGCGCCGCAAATTCTAGAAGACGGCAGCGAAGGCAGCGAATACTCCTACCCGGCCATGAGCTGGAGCGACGACCGCTTGTGGCTGAGCTATACCTCTTTACGCCAAGGCATAGCCTGGCAACGCTGGCGCATACGCGCTAGCCAACAGGGGCAGCCATGAACGATTGGTTGCCTTGGTTGTCAAACACCTCCCCCCTGCCGGCGTTGGCTGTTCAGCAGTTGTTTCACGCGGCTGGCTGGCTGGCGCTGTTGAGCTGGGCCAGCGTGTCTTTTGTGCCGGTGCAAGACCGGCGCTGGCGCTGGCTGGTATGCACTGTGTTTTGGACAGTCATGATGTTGAGCTGGGACGGGCTTTTGTCAGGCCTGGGTCTGGCTTTTCAAACCCCCGGACTGCTGACCTTGTGTCTGTGTGTGTCGGCGGCTTGGCGCGACACGCGCAGCTCACCGGCCAGGCTTTTTTACACCACCCGGCCGACGCCGGTGAACGCCTTGGTGTGGCTGATCATCGCTGCGCTAGGGTGGTTGCTTGTGACGGACAACTTCGGCTGGCTGCCGCTGAATATCTATCCCACCGGTTTTTCGCCAGGCATTGTCTGGTTGGCCTGGGCCTTAGCCATGCTTTGGCTGTTCTTGGCTTACTGGCTGGATACAGGCGAATGGCATGTACAGGCGGCCGGTTGCTGGTTGCTGGCCACTGGCCTCTTTGTCTTCACTCGGGCGCCAGACGGCAATGCATGGGTTGCCTGGTTGGACCCCTGGCTGTGGTTATTTGCCCATGTCAAGCTGCTGCGTCTTTGGTGGCATCAACGCAGCCGCAGCAACCATTCCTGACGCCATAACCATTCGCCCGGCCTGGCGATATTGCCTGCATTCACTTGACCGGGTTTCAAGCGTTGCTCTATGTCCCAGCGCATGGCGATGCGCTCACAGCGCAGCTGAGTTTCGCAAGGCAGTTCAGCCGCGCCGGGTGTACGCGCAACAATGAACCAAGTGCCCGGGGAAGTCTCGCTTCCTTCGCTGAACGCATTCACCCTGGCCTGATCAGGCACAAAGCGGTTGTTGCCCGGCAGTAAAAATTGGAAGCGGTCGAATTCACCATTAAAGGCTTCGGGAACCCAGACAGTCTCTGACAGCGGTCGCGGCAAAGCCTGCCCCTGAAAAGCCACACGTTCGCCGTACAGGCCGTGCAGCAAGGTGTTCAAGCCCATGAAAGCCAGCAATGCGCACAGCAAGCCGGTGTAGGCATGCGAGTGTTTAGACAGAAAAATGGAGAAGCAAAGGATGAGTGTGGCAAACAGGCACAAGCCCAGCCACACTGCCCAGACATCCGGCAGCAAACCCAGCGGACGGGCATGCCAGCCCAGCCAGGCAAGCACCGACAACATCAGCAGCGACAAGACACCTATTGCCAACGACGTGGTTTTGGAAACCGACTGAATATGCAAGCCCATCAGCACGGCCAGCGCCGGCATCAGCGGCAACAGATAACGGCTGGAGCGCTGGCTCGGCAAAATAAAAACCACACACCACACCAGCATCCACACCAGCAAAGCTGAGTTCAGCGGCTTACTTGTCGAGCGCTCAGCAAGTCTGCGCTGCCGCCAGAGCAGACCCGGCAATGCAAGCAGCACAGGAAACAGCAAGCCGGTGTTTTGCAAAGGCGCGCTCAGATAATCACCTGAACCGCGCCAGCTGAACAAATATGACCAATAACCTTGCGCATCATTCATCTTGCCGGCGTTTTCACGCTGCACAAACTCACGCCAGACTTCCTGCGGTTGCGGATCAATCAGCAACCAAACCGCAAACAGGCCCAGCGCCAGCACACTCATCCATGCGGTTTGCGCTGTGCAGACGGCCACGGCCCGCCAGGAACGGCGGGGTTCAATCAGCAAACGCAGCAAGCAAACACCGGCTGCCACCGGCAGCACCAGCGCAAACGATTTATAGGCCAGCCCAAGACCTGTGAGCAAGCCGAGTAATGTCCACCACAACCATTCGACCGGCGTATTTCTGATGTGACATTGACTGGTATCTGCAGCACGCCACAGCACAAAACCCGGCGCCAGACTGAACCAGAACATTTCCGGTGCCGTGGTGAGATAAGGTCTGCCATAACGGAACGTGCCCCAAGACAACAGCAGGCACAGCACTGCAAAGGCCGCAGTTCGCCACTCGCCCAGCCAGCGGTGCAACAACAAGCTCATGCCTGCGCTCACCAGTGTCAGGTAGATCAGGCTGGGCAAACGCAACAACCACAACTGCCAGTCCTGGCCCCAGCCGGTGATCACCATGCTTTGCCAAAACAACAGGGGCGGCTTGGTGTTGCGCATGTCATTCAAATCAGAGACCAGCGGCAGCCACTGGCCACTGGCCGCTGTCAGCCTAGCGATATGGTTGTAGACCATCTCATCGCCATTACTCGGCATGTACAAGTTATCCATGCCCCAGGCATAAAGCACAGCGACCAGCAATACCGTCAACCACAGTATCCGGGTGGAAGGCAGCAGTTGCTCGGATGCCGGAGTTTTCATTCCCGGGGCGTGACTGGCTTTTGACGGAAAGTCCACCAATCGTTGGTCAGGTAATTGCTGACACTGGCTACCAAAATGGACAAGACATTGGCAAGCAGGTAATAGATGTAAGCCGACAAAAACAAGGTCAAACCATATTGAATCAACATGCCCAACCAGCAGGACAGCGCGTATTTCACAAAACGTTTGCCGGTTGACCGGTCCATGGCCAGTCGCGCAACCGGTTCGTCAAGCAAACGGTCAGCCCAGGTCCACAAGCTGTTCCAAGCGAAGTTATTTAACGTGGCCACGGCAATGGCAAATACCAGCGCCAGCGACAAACGCCATGACTTGTCAGCAATCAACAGCGGCAACACCCATTCCTGCATGGCAAACAGAACGGCGATATTGACCACGGTGCCAGATGCGCCGACAGTGGCAAATCGCAGGTAACGCCATCTGAAGATACGTTGCAACAGCGGTTCGGCACGACGCAGCCATGCAGGCAGCACGACAGGCAAAGGCATGTCAGACATAGGCGGCATCCCGGGGCTCACACAACTCAAGCTGTGTCAAAGCCAGATCAAGCACCTGTGCCGGCAGAATTTGCTTTAAGCATTGGTTGTCACCATCGCAAGGCGTGGCCCGGTGGTTGTAGGCAGTCACACAGGGTGAGCAGGCAACATGGCTTTCCAACGCAATCGCCCGGGGTGTCAATGGCCCGTACAAAACGCTGGTTTCGGGACCGAAAAACATCAAGGTGCGTATCGGCGTCAGGCTGGCGAAATGACCAGGGCCGCCGTCGTTGGTGATAAGTAAATCACTGTGAAAAAACAAGCGTGTCAAAGCTTCCAGATTTTTGGTGTAGCCTACAAAGTTCAAACAAAGCACATGGCCGCATTCCGCTTGAATGGTGTGCGCCAGCACCTGGTCTTCAGGCAAACCAATGATGCCTACGGCGTATCCCAGTTCGCACAAGGCTTTGGCCAGCGCCGTGTAGTACGCCACCGGCCAGGCGCGTATGGGCAACAGGCCGCCGCCTGCATAAAACAAAATTCTTTTTTCTGCTTTCATGAACAACGGGTAATCGCGGCGCAAGTCGCGGGTGAAAGAGGCCATGTCGCCGCTGCTGAAATGCACTTGCAAGCCCGAGTCCTGCGGTTTGAGGGTCAAAGGCATGGCTTTGGTGCGCGGCACGCTAGCGCCGGACAAGGCGTAGACCAGCGCCATGAATTGCAGGGTGATATGCCGGTACGGGTTGTAGGGAATCGCTGCGTTGAAAAAGGATCCTCGGTACAAACCTTCCTGGGTATGCGGCGTGAAACCGGCGCGCAATCTGGCACCGCATCCATAGGCCAGCAAAGCGCTGATGCGTGAAAACAGTTCGCAATCTATCACTGCGTCCAATTTCAAACCGCGCAATCGCCAAAGCACGCGTCCCAAATCCCCTAACAAGCTGAACAAGCCGCTGTCGTCAATGCCGTGCAAATGGGTTTCAGGCGCCAGGCCCAGCAAGCGAACCACTGACTGGTTGCGCTTGAGTTGCAAAATATGGATTTCCGCGCTCGGGTGGTTTTTGCGGATCTGGGTAAACATGGGGCCGGCCAGCACCATGCTGCCCATTTCGGACAACATGATGACCAGTACTTTTTGAATTGGCTCAGACGGGTTCGGCGTGCGGCCAAAGCACTTGTCCCACAGCGACACCATGCCACATAAGAGAGGTCCGGCCCAGGCGTCGATTCGGCGTTGCGTATTTATATTCATAGTCAGCAGCGGGGATTGTAGTCAGCCCGCTGCGGCACAACGCGCTTGAATCATTGACGCGCCAGAACCGCTTGCAAGGCATGGCCTGTGTGCGTGCCCAGCTTCACCAGTGCCTCGGGCGTATCAGCAGCCACCACGCGCCCACCGCCGTCACCCCCTTCAGGCCCCAGGTCAATCACCCAGTCAGCTTCGGCGATCACATCCAAATCGTGCTCGATCACCACCACGCTGTGGCCGCCGTCAACCAAACGGTGCAGCACACGGATTAACTTATCCACATCGGCCATGTGTAAGCCCACCGTCGGTTCATCCAACACATACAAAGTATGCGGTGCCTGCTGACCGCGCCGGGTGATGTCGTCGCGCACCTTGGACAACTCGGTCACCAGTTTGATGCGCTGGGCTTCGCCGCCGCTCAATGTCGGCGACGGCTGCCCAAGCGTCAAATAACCCAAGCCCACATCTTTGAGCAATTGCAAAGGGTGGCTGATTTGCGTCATGGCAGCGAAAAAATCGACAGCCTCATCGACTTCCATTTGCAACACATCGCCTATGCTTTTGCCGCGCCAGCGCACCGCCAGCGTTTCCGGGTTAAAGCGTGCGCCCTTACAAACCTCGCACAACACTTTCACATCCGGCAGAAAACTCATTTCAATGGTGCGCATGCCCTGGCCTTCGCAACCCGGGCAACGGCCTTCGCCGGTGTTGAAACTGAAGCGCCCGGGACCGTAGCCGCGCGCTCTGGCTTCCAGCGTTTCAGCAAACAACTTGCGTACCGTGTCCCAGAAACCGATGTAAGTGGTCGGGCAACTGCGCGGTGTTTTGCCTATGGGCGTTTGATCGACTTCCAACACGCGGTCTATGCTTTCATAACCGCTGACCGCGATACAACCCACCCACGCCGGGTGTTTGCCTGCCTCATTCGCTTTGCGTCCGGCTTGAGTGGAGCGTTGTGCCACCACCGCGTGCACATTGGTCAACAACACATCACGCGCAATCGTCGATTTGCCCGAACCGCTGACGCCGGTGACAGCAACCAGGCGCTGCAAGGGCACATCGATGGTGATTTTGTTCAGGTTATGCAAAAACGCACCTGAGACCTTGAGCATGTCTTTTTTCGGCGTCACCAGCCGCCGCAATTGCATGGGATGTTGCATGGCATGCTTGAGGTAACGCCCGGTTTGAGATTCGGGCGCGGCCATCAAATCGGCGACCGAGCCTTGCGCCACCAAATGCCCGCCGCGCTTACCGGCACTCGGCCCGATGTCGATGATGTGGTCAGCGCGGCGTATGGTGTCTTCGTCATGTTCCACCACCACCAGCGTATTGCCTTTGTCGCTCAATATTTTCAATGCATCAAGCAGTATGCGGTTGTCGCGCGCATGCAAGCCTATGGTGGGCTCATCCAGCACATAACACACGCCTTGCAAATGGCTGCCGAGTTGCGCCGCCAATCGAATGCGTTGCGCTTCACCGCCGCTGAGTGTGGGCGCGCCTCTGTCTAGCGTCAAATAACCTAAGCCGACACTTTCCAAAAACTCCAAACGGCTTTGGATTTCAGGCAACAGGTCACGCGCTATCTCGGCTTCACGACCACTCAATGTCAATTCCGCAGCCCATGCGCGAATACGCTGCACGCTCATGCGCGCCAACTCTGTGATGGACACACCAGCAAATTTGACGGCGCGCGCCGTCGGGTTCAAGCGGGTGCCTTGACATGCACTGCAAGCCTGATCCGCCACATCTTCAAGTTCAGGTTCGGCAAAACTTTTTTCACGTCCGCGGTCTTGCGGGTCTTGCACAGAGTCGTCCAGCGCAGCGCGCTGCTCGCGTGTCAACGCCGTGCCGGTGCCGACACATGAAGTGCACCAACCATGTTTGCTGTTGTAGGAGAACAAGCGTGGGTCAAGCTCGGCGTACGAGGTGTCGCACACCGGGCAGGCGCGCCGTGTGGAAAAGGCTTGCAAGCGACCGATGTGAGTGGTGTCTTCGCCTTGTTCCATGGCTTGGTGCAAACCATCGAGGTCGCTCAACACATGCAACACGCCTTTGCCGTGCTCTAAGGCCGTCATCAAGGCTTGTCTCAGCTCAGCTTCTTTCGCTGGCTCGACTGTCAAACTGGCCACGGGCAATTCAATGGTGTGTTCTTTGAATCTGTCTAATCTCGGAAAACCGGTGGTCGGCAAAAACTGACCATCCACCCGCAAATGCGTGAAGCCGCGCGGGCGCGCCCAATCGGCGAGTTCGGTATACACACCTTTGCGGTTCATCACCAAGGGACTCAGCAAGCCAATGTGCTGACCGCGAAACTGCTTCATCAACAAAGCCGCCAAACGGTCCGGGGTTTGCGGTTGTAATGCGGCATCGTCGTGTATGCAATGCTGCGTGCCCAATTTCACATAGAGCAAGCGCAAGAAATGCCAGACCTCAGTGGTGGTGCCGACGGTCGATTTGCGTCCACCCCGGCTGAGCCGCTGTTCAATCGCCACCGTCGGTGGAATACCGTACACCGCATCCACTTCAGGGCGACCAGCAGGCTGCACAATGCTGCGCGCATAGGCATTCAAGCTTTCCAAATAACGCCGCTGGCCTTCGTTGAACAGTATGTCAAACGCCAGCGTGGATTTGCCCGATCCGCTGACGCCGGTAACCACGTTGAATTGCCCGCGCGGGATGTCCACGCTCAGATTTTTCAAATTGTGTTCTTTGGCGTTGATGATGCGTATGTTGTTGTTGAGGACTTGGCCCAGGTATTTGGCTGAGGGCTCGGCTGCAATTGCCATCTTTGTATGGGTTTGACCTTTAGCGACCGGGTTTGCGCCGGGCTCCTCATGCGGCAAGCCAAAATCGTCGCCCGGCGCAAACCCGTCCGCTTTAGATACAAATTGGGTGCGGGAACCGCTGGCGACACCAGAACCTGAAGCACCACTCTCGTCCTCACCCAAAACGGAAGAAACAAGCAACTGGCCCATGGCCTCCACATACTCACGCAAAGCCAAACCGGTGTGCGATGTCTTGTGCTCGCGCAATTGCTCCGGCGTACCCTCAGCCACCAGCAAACCACCACCCTCGCCGCCTTCGGGTCCAAGGTCAATCAACCAATCACTGGCGCGGATCACGTCCAAGTTGTGCTCAATGACGATCAACGAATGTCCAGCATCCAGCAAGCGACGCAAAGCGCGCATCAGCTTGGCGATGTCATCGAAATGCAAACCCGTGGTCGGCTCATCAAATAAAAACAGCACACCTTTGCGGGCTGCAGGTTGACGACTCGACGACGCGGTCTTAGCGGCCTCAGCCAGAAAACCAGCCAGCTTCAAACGCTGGGCTTCACCGCCGCTGAGCGTGGGCACCGGTTGTCCTAAGCGCACATACTCCAAACCCACATCGACGATGGGCTGCAGGGCGCGAATCACGTCCCGGTCATTGGCAAATATTTGCACCGCTTCACTGACGGTCAGGTTCAACACATCAGCCACATTCAAATACAAGGTCTGACCTGTGCCGGGGTGTTTGCGCTCTATCTTGACTTCCAAAATCTCCGGGCGGTAACGCTGGCCGTCGCAATCCGGACAACGCAAATACACATCGCTCAAAAATTGCATTTCCACATGCTCGAAACCGGAACCGCCGCAAGTCGGGCAACGTCCGTCGCCGCCGTTGAAGCTGAATTTGGACGCGGTGTAACTGCGTTGTCTGGACATGGCCGTGTTGGCAAACAACTCGCGCACCGCATCCCATGCGCCGACATAACTCGCCGGATTCGAACGTGCAGTTTTGCCAATCGGCGACTGATCGACAAACACCACATCACTCAAATGATCCGCACCCAACAAACGGTCATGGGCGCCCGCACCTTCCGTGCTTTTGCCGAAATGCCGCAGCAATGCCGGGGCCAGTATGTCTTGAATCAAAGTGGATTTTCCCGAGCCGCTGACACCGGTGACGGTGACCCAGCGTTGCAAAGGAAATTCAATGTTCAGATCGCGCAAATTGTGTTCGCGCGCGCCCTCCAAAATCAAACGCGGCGTGGCGTCTGTGACCATGCGCTTTAGACCCAGACCCACTTGTTTGCGAGCACCCAGGTAAGCGCCGGTCAAGGTGTCTGCATGTTTCAAATCTGCAGGCGTGCCGTCGAACACGACTTGGCCACCGCGTTCGCCCGGGCCCGGACCCATGTCCACAATCCGGTCGGCTGCCAGCATCACCGCCGGATCGTGCTCAACCACCACCAAGGTGTTGCCTGCGTCCCGCAAGCGCAACATGGCCTGGGTGATGCGATGCATGTCGCGCGGATGCAAACCGATGCTGGGCTCATCCAGCACAAACAAGGTGTTGACCAGCGATGTGCCCAAGGCCGTGGTCAGGTTGATGCGCTGCACCTCGCCGCCACTCAGGGTACGGCTTTGTCTGTCAAGGCTCAAATAGCCGATGCCGACATCGCACAAATATTTCAAGCGGGTGCGGATTTCGTCCAGCAACAAATGCAAGGCTTGTTGTTCAGCTTGCGCATGCGCAGTCAAGGAGGCATCCGACGCCATATAGTCAAAGAACAAGCGCAAGCGATCTATAGGCAGCAACATCATGTCGTGCAAACACAAGCCCGGCAAGGTTTCTAGTTGATGGCGAGACCAGTTCACACCGCTGGGCAAAAAGCGTTTGCCCGCCGGCATGGCCGCGTCTGCACCGGCCAAGCTGCCTATGCGCCACAACAGGCTTTCGGTTTGCAAACGCGCGCCATTGCACTCGCCGCACAAGGTGTAAGAGCGGTACTTGGAGAGCAGCACACGGATGTGCATTTTGTAAGACTTGGTTTCTAGGTATTCAAAGAAACGCTTCACGCCATACCACTGCTGGTTCCATTTGCCGTTCCAGTTCGGCGAGCCATGGACGACCCAATGTTGTTGTTCGGTGGTCAACTTGTACCAGGCGGTGTCGCGCGGGATACCTGCGCTTTCAGCGTGCCGCATCAAATCGTCTTGACACTCTTGCCAGGCCGGTGTTTGCATGGGTTTGATGGCTCCCATGCGCAAGGTGAGTTTGTCGTTCGGAATCACCAAACCGTAATCGACGCCGATGACCCGGCCAAACCCTTTGCAGGTAGGGCATGCACCAGCTGGTGAATTGAATGAAAACATAGACGGCGCGGGTTCGCTGTAGCGCAAATCGCTGTCCGGGCAATGCAAGCCGGTGGAAAAACGAAAGGCCTCACCCAAGCTGTCTGTATCTGCCTCTGCTGGCATGCGGTAAGCCGTCATGCGGCCGCTGCCGCGCTGCAAAGCCAGTTCAATCGCCTCCATGGCGCGCACGTGTTCGACATTTTGCAAACGGAAGCGATCGGCCACCACGTCCAAAACCTGGCGTTTACCGTCTATTTCCGGCTTGAGTTTGGCGGTTTTTTTGGCTGCCGTGGTTTTTTTTGCGGCTGCCGTTTTTTTGCTTTTGACGGGTATGTCATCGGCGGTGTAGCTGACTTCGCGTTGGGTGTGTATGCGGGTGAAGCCACTGGCACTCAGCCATGCCTGCAATTCATCGGCACTGGTATTGGCCGGTAACTCCACCGGGAAGGTGATCACCCAGCGCGGGTCGGCGTCGCTCAAAGCCATGAGCTTTTTGAAAATGCTGTCCGCGCTGTCATGCGCCACCGCCTGCGCGGTTTGTTTGTCAAACAACTGCCCGGCGCGGGCGAACAACAACTTTAAATGGTCGTTCAACTCGGTCATGGTGCCGACGGTGGAACGTGAACTGCGCACCGGGTTGGTCTGGTCAATCGCAATAGCGGGCGGCACGCCTTCGACCTTATCCACTGCCGGGCGGTCCATCCGATCCAGAAACTGGCGCGCATAAGCGCTGAATGTTTCTACATAGCGACGCTGGCCTTCGGCGTACAAAGTATCGAACACCAGACTGGATTTACCGGAACCGCTGGGGCCGGTGAACACCGTCAACTCGTTGGTGCGGATGTCTATGTCTATGTTTTTGAGATTGTGCTGACGGGCACCCCGAATGCGAATAAAACCTTGGCTCATACCGCCATTATTCACCGAGGTAGGCGGCGCGTACTTTCGGGTCATGCAGCAGGGCTTTGGCCTCGCCTTGCATGCTGATTTCGCCGGATTCCATGACGTAGGCACGCTGCGCCATTTTCAAAGCCCGGCTGGCGTTTTGCTCGACCAGCAGCAAGGTCACGCCCAAACCTGCCACATCGGCAATCACCTCGAAAATTTTGTCGACCATGAGCGGGGACAAGCCCATGGAGGGTTCGTCCAGCAGCAGCAAACGCGGGCGGCTGAGCAAAGCACGCCCCATGGCCAGCATTTGCTGCTCGCCGCCGGACAAGGTACCGGCCAACTGCAAACTGCGTTCTTGCAAGCGCGGAAACAAATGGAACACGCGCTCTATGTCTGTTTGTATGCCTGCTTTGTCGCGGCGCAAATACGCGCCCATTTGCAGGTTTTCCAAAATACTCATGCGGGTGAATACGCCGCGCCCCTCGGGCACCATGACCAAGCCTTGCTTGACCAGGTCCCAGCTGCCTTGGCCGCGTATGTCACGGCCTAAGTATTCGATACGCCCAGCGGTTGGCAACAAAGAACCGGTGATGGCCTTCATGGTCGTGGTTTTACCTGCGCCGTTCGAGCCGATCAGCGACACCAATTCACCTTCGTTGACTTGAAAGCTGACGCCTTTGACGGCTTGAATGCCGCCATAAGCAACCCGCAAATCGGTGACTTGCAACAAGGCACTCATTCAATGCTCTCCCGTGCCAAGGTAGGCTTCGATGACCTTTGAATCGGCTTGCACCTGCGCTGGTGTGCCTTGTGCGATTTGCTTGCCGTAGTCCAGCACAGTGACTGCGTCGCACAAACCCATGACCAGTTTCACATCATGCTCGATCAACAAAATGGTGCGGCCGTCATGGCGGATGCGGTCTATCAATTCACGCAGCTGAACTTTTTCCGTGGCGTTCATGCCGGCCGCCGGTTCGTCCAGCGCCATCAACTGCGGATCGGTCGCCAGTGCACGCGCAATTTCCAGACGGCGCTGATCACCGTAGCTGAGAGTGCGCGCTTTGTAATCAGCCAAGTCGGCAATGCCTACATAGGCCAGCAACTCGTGGGCACGCAGTTCGATAGCCGCTTCTTCAGCGACAAAAGCTTTGCTGCGGAAAATGGCTCCAAGTAAGCCGGAGCTTGTGCGCACATGCCGCCCGACCATGACATTTTCCAACGCCGTCATTTCAGCAAACAAGCGAATGTTTTGAAATGTGCGGGCAATGCCTGCCTTGGCCACTTCATGCACCTCAGTCGGCTGATAGGCTTTGCCAGCCAACTCGAAACTGCCTGTATCTGGCGCATACAAACCGGTGATCACATTGAAGAACGTGGTTTTGCCCGCGCCATTGGGGCCGATCAAGCCATACACCTGACCGCGCTGAATCGTCATGCCGACGTCACTGAGCGCTTGCAAGCCGCCAAAGCGTTTGGAGATACCTTGCACATTCAACACAGGCGTATTCATGCAGACCTCTTATCTGCAGACAGTGCCTTACCGTTTTCAGGTGCAGGCCACAAACCTCGCGGACGCCACAGCATGATGAGAATCATGGCCAATGCAATCAGCAACTGGCGCAAGATAGCGGCGTCCAACCGGCCGCCGGTTAACTCCTGCAAGGGGCTGGCCACATAGCGCAACACTTCGGGCAACGCAGACAA
The DNA here is from genome assembly GCA_945870575.1 of Bordetella parapertussis. Classification (GTDB taxonomy): domain Bacteria; phylum Pseudomonadota; class Gammaproteobacteria; order Burkholderiales; family Burkholderiaceae_C; genus Limnohabitans. The sequence continues at coordinate 19,222 of CAMBSK010000024.1, forward strand.
CAACACCGCGCCCAAAATCACCCCGGGCAAATGACCCAAGCCGCCCAAGACCACCATGGCGACGATCATCACGGACTCCATCAAGCTGAATGACTCGGGTGAGACAAAGCCCTGGAACGAAGAAAACAAGACACCGGCAACGCCACCGAATGCCGCGCCCATGCCGAACGCCATGAGTTTGAGATCGCGGGTATTCAAGCCCATGGCCTTGGCAGCGATTTCATCTTCGCGAATCGCCATCCAGGCGCGCCCTATGCGCGAACGCTCCAAACGGTAACAAATGAGTGCACTGACAATCACAACCGACAAAAACAAGTAGTAATACAAGGTGACGCCGGGCAACTCGATAAAGCCTAAATCCAGTTTGCGCGACAGAGGATGACCCATGACTGTCAAGGCATCTATCTGCCCCAGGCCCTTGGGGCCGTTGGTAATGTTGACCGGGTTGTCCAAGTTGTTCATGAACACCCGGATGATTTCACCAAAGCCCAAAGTGACAATGGCGAGGTAGTCGCCACGCAACTTCAAAGTAGGCGCGCCCAGCAGCACGCCAAACAAACCGGCAAGACCCGCGCCCAATGGAATCACTGCCCACAAAGGCGTGTGCAAACCATGGGGGAACATGGCGGCAATGGCGGGAAATGTATCCGTCAAATGCGGCGAGGCCAGCAGGCCGAACATGTACGCGCCGACCGCGAAAAAGGCCACAAAGCCCAAGTCGAGCAACCCGGCGTAACCGACCACAATATTCAAACCCAAAGCCAGCAACACATACAACAAAGCCATGTCGGCAATACGCACCCAGCCATTGCCTATGGTTTGCAACAACAAAGGCAAGACCAGCAAGACGATGGCCCACAGCATGTAGCGCTTGTAAGCGATTGTCTGAGCGTCTTTCATACGGTCATGACCTGTCCGCCACACGTTCACCCAACAGCCCGGAAGGCCGCAAGGTCAGCACAATGATCAACACCACGAAAGCAAAAATATCCGCGTAATGGCTGCCCAACACGCCACCGGTCAGGTCGCCGATATAACCCGAGGCAATCGCTTCGATCAGACCGAGCAAAATGCCGCCGACCACGGCACCGGCCAGGTTGCCGATGCCACCGAAGACTGCTGCCGTGAATGCTTTAAGACCTGGCAGAAAACCCATGCCGTGCTGCACGGTGCCGTAGTTAGAAGCCCACATCACACCGGCCAGCGCCGCCAGCACTGCGCCGATGATAAAAGTAGCTGAGATCACCATGTCAGGCTTCACGCCCATCAACGTAGCGACGCGCGGGTTCTCGGCAGTCGCACGCATGGCGCGACCCAGGCGCGTGCCGTTGACCAGCCACATCAGCACAGCCAAGGCCATCGCAGTGACCGCCAAAATCAGAATCTGTGTCGGCGTGATCACGGCACCACCAATGGGAATCGGGTCACTGGGCAGCAATGTAGGAAAGGATTTGTATTTTGGCTTCCAAATCACCATAGCCAATGTTTGCAACAAAATAGACATGCCTATGGCCGTGATCAGCGGCGCCAGTTTGGGCGCGCCGCGCAAAGGGCGGTAGGCAATTTTTTCAATCGCAAAATTCAAAGCCGCAGCCACCACGCAGGCGCATATGAGAGCGATTAAGAGAATCAGCCATCCGGGCAGACCGGGTGCATATTCCTGCAACACACCGATCACCGTCCAACTGGTCAAGGCACCGACCATCAGTACTTCGCCGTGGGCAAAGTTGATCAGGTTGATGATGCCGTAAACCATGGTGTAGCCCAATGCAACCAGGGCGTACATGCTGCCGAGCACCAGGCCGTTGATGATTTGTTGCAACAGAATATCGATGGCGACTCTCCTCAGAGGTGGGCGATTGTAGGTAAAAAAAAGCCCTCCACGAAGGGAGGGCTTGCTGTTTCAGCACACTTTATTCATCAATCATTGGCGTAGATGTCGACATCCTTGGTTTCCTTGATGAACAAGGTACCGATGATAAAGGTCGCACCTGCAATGATGATGGGATACCACAAACCGTTATACATATTGCCAGTTTGCGCCACGATGGCAAACGCCGTGGTTGGCAACAAGCCGCCAAACCAGCCGTTACCGATGTGGTATGGCAAGGACATGGAGGTGTAGCGGATACGTGTAGGGAACATCTCTACCAGCATGGCGGCGATCGGGCCGTAGACCATGGTCACCAGCAACACCAGGTAAGTCAGAATCAGAATAACCATCAGCTTGTTGACCTTCATCGGATCTGCCTTGGTCGGATAACCTGCCGTTTTCAGGGTTGCGTTCAGGTTGGCAGTGATAACCGCGTCACGGCTTTTCTTTTCATCCGTCAGATTTTTCAAAGCATCTTCTGCTTTTTTCACTGCCTTGGGATCGACCACATCGGAGGCCTTGAGGTCTTCCAGTTTTTTCTCAGCAGCTTGCTTGGCTGCAGCCACGTCTTCAGGCGTGACGACCGTAGAGATCACGGTTTCGCCGACCTTGATGATGGCCGGGGTGCCGGGCGGTGCGATTTCATTGGAATAGCTGACCGAGTTGCTGGCCAGTTTTTGTTTGGCAATATCGCATGAAGAAGTGAATTTCACCGTGCCAGTAGGGTTGAACTGGAATGAACATTCGCCCGGGTCGGCAACCACCACCACTTTATTGGCCTGCTGGGCAGCGTGCAAATCAGGGTTAGCCGCCTTGGTCAATTGCTCGAACGCAAAGAAGTAGCTGACCACCGCCAGCAAACAACCCATCATGATGATGGGCTTTCGACCTATCTTGTCGGACAGAACGCCGAAGAGAATAAAGAAAGGTGTGCCAATGATGAGGGATGCGGCCACAAACAAGTTGGCGGTTGGCCCGTCAACTTTGAGCGACTGGGTCAGGAAAAACAGCGCATAGAACTGGCCGGTATACCAGACCACAGCCTGGCCGGCGGTCAAGCCGACCAGGGCCAGAATCACAATCTTCAAGTTTTTCCATTGGCCGAAAGACTCGGACAAGGGTGCCTTTGAGGTTTTGCCTTCGGCTTTCATTTTGGTGAAAGCAGGTGACTCGTTCATAGACAAACGGATATAAACCGACACGGCCAGCAAAGCGATGGAGACCAGGAAAGGAATGCGCCAGCCCCAAGCTTCAAAAGCTTCTTCGCCAATAGCGGTACGTGTACCCAGGATGACCAGCAGCGACAAAAACAGACCGAGCGTCGCCGTGGTTTGAATCCAAGAGGTGTAAGCACCGCGCTTGCCGTGCGGCGCGTGTTCAGCCACATAGGTGGCAGCACCACCATATTCACCGCCTAACGCCAAACCTTGTAGCAAACGCAAGGCAATCAAGATCACCGGAGCAGCAACACCAATACTGGCATAGGTCGGCAAAATGCCCACAATAAAAGTCGACAAACCCATGATCAAAATAGTGACCAGGAAAGTGTATTTGCGACCGATCATGTCCCCCAGACGGCCAAAGAAAATCGCACCAAAAGGACGCACGATAAAGCCTGCGGCAAAGGCCAGCAAGGCGAAAATAAAGGCCGAGCCTTGGTCCAAACCGCTGAAAAATTGTTTGGCAATGATGGCGGCTAAAGAGCCGTAAAGATAAAAGTCATACCACTCGAACACCGTACCCAGTGATGAGGCAAAAATAACTTTCTTTTCTTCCGACGTCATTGGTCGGTCTTCATGCACTATGGCCATGGTGTCTCCTTGTGTTTATCCGCAAAATAGGAATCTGTGAGTATTTTGGTAGGCAGTACTTGCCAGCGACTGACACTAAACTGAACATGGGCTGACAATCCTAGGGCTAACCCTCGGGCTTCATTTCATAATGCGGACTTCTCAACGCTTGCGCACAATGCCTACCGGCAGTTTGGCCGCGTCTGTCCAAGCAGGGTCTTTGAACCAAGCATCGCCCTCAAGATACTGCCGCAACATAGGAAGCGAATCAAAGCCCCAGAAAATCTGGTCATCCGCCTGAATCGCAGGCACGCCGAAGACACCATTTGCTATCGCTTCTTCGGTGAATGAGCGCAATTGCGCTTTCACATCATCTGCCTGCGGCGAACGGGCCGGCTTGAGCAATGCGCTTAACTCCGCCAAATGTGCCGGGTCAGACACATTCTTGCCGCTGGCCCAGACGAACTTAAAAAGTGTGTCGCAGACAAAACGGTTCGGATAGCCTTGCGCATCGGTGGCAATGGCCAAACGCAACAGCGGCAATGGATTGAAAGGATGGGCGGCGGGCAATTGCAAATCTATACCAAGTTGCCGTCCCAGCCACAAAGACTGTCGGTAAGTCCACGCGCGCTTGCCGACAACTTCTACCGGACCGAGTTGACCGTGGTGTTGTAACAGCCCGCCGAACAACACCGGCTGGTACCGCACCTGGTAGCTCAAGCCTTGCAATACTTGCGGCAATTGATGAAAGGCAAAATACGCATAAGGACTGATCACATCGAAATAAAAAATCAGTTGCTTCATCTCAGACCTCTTTGAAGTGTTGCTGTATGCGTTGCCCCAGCCGCTGCCAGACGGCGCGTTGCTCTTGCGGAGAACTCATTGCCCAGCGGGTGATTTCATCCAAGCTGCGCAGACATCCATGGCATTCGTCGGCGTCTGTTTTCATGATGCACACAGACATACAAGGCGACGCCAGTGACTGTCCCTCAGGCGCACGTTCGACTTGCTGCCAGCATTGGCGCAAACTCTGCCACGGCGTGATTGGCAGCGTCATGTCAGCCCACCGACAGTCGTAACAAAGGTGCACCTTCTGCCACTTGGTCCCCTGGCGCATACAACAATTCAGCCACGGTTCCGGCAGTAGGGGCGGCAACTGTATGCTCCATTTTCATAGCTTCCATCACGGCCAGCGACTGACCTGCCGCAACCTTATCGCCGACAGCGACCGCGAAAGAAAGCAATTTACCCGGCATAGGCGCTGCGAGATTGCCGCTGGCGGCAGCTCCTTCGGCAGCATGCGCCAAGGGATCAATCAGCGTCAGACTGCATTCGCCTGCATCGGCAAATACATGACTTTCATTTCCGCTTGAATACACATGACAACGCCAACTCTGTGCACCCCATGTCACTTGCAATTGCCCGCCAACATCGCACCAGCTGAAGTCGGCTTCTTCGTCAGCAATGCGTAAACGCATTCCACCACGTACGGCGCTGATCAAGCTCGCTTTCAGCGTGGCGGCATTGCGCGTGAACTCGAATGTTCGTGTAGCCAGTCCTTGCATCAACCAGTTGTTGCGCGCTGCCCAGGGGTCGGGCCAGCCCTCAAGTTCGGCTTGTTCCACCAGCAACCGCGCCGCCACGGCAGCAGCCATCGCTTGATGAACAGACAGGCTTTGCTGATGGAACAACACCGCTTTTTCCCGTTCAATCAAGCCGGTATCCAAATGCGCTTGGGCAAATGAATCTGTGCGAATCACATGCCGAATAAATGCCACATTGTTTTGCACACCGACGATATGCAATTGCGCCAGCGCCTGATCGAGTCGGGCCAGCGCCTGCTCGCGTGTATCGCCGTGCACGATGAGCTTGGCAATCATCGAGTCGTAATACGGACTGATGCTGTCGCCTTCACGCACTCCGCTGTCGAACCGCACAGCAGACACCGAGAAGCGACTTGCTTGCGGTATTTGCATCACGTGCAAGCGGCCGATGGCCGGCAAAAAATCGTGATCCGGTGTTTCAGCGCAGATACGCGCTTCAATAGCGTGTCCCTGAACGGTCACTTGCGCTTGCGTCAAAGGCAAGGGCTCACCGCTGGCGATGCGTAACTGCCATTCCACCAAGTCCAAGCCCGTCACCGCTTCGGTGACCGGGTGCTCTACCTGCAAGCGGGTGTTCATTTCCATGAAGAAAAAATCCATGCCGCTATCGGACTGCTCGACAATGAATTCCACTGTGCCCGCGCCCACATAGTTCACAGCTTTGGCTGCCGCCACGGCCGCTGCACCCATGCGCTCGCGCATGTCCGCCGACAAACCGGGTGCAGGAGATTCTTCCAACACCTTTTGGTGTCTGCGTTGCACTGAACAATCGCGTTCATGCAAATGAATCAGGTTGCCGTGGCTGTCACCGAACACTTGTATTTCAATATGCCGCGGGCGTTGCACATACTTTTCAATCAACACCGCGTCATCGCCAAAACTGTTTTTCGCTTCGCGCTGACAAGAAGACAAAGCGTCTGAGAAATCGCTGTCTTTGTGCACGATGCGCATGCCTTTGCCGCCGCCGCCGGCGCTGGCTTTGATCAACACAGGGAAACCGATGCGCCGGGCTTCACTGGCCAACAACGCAGGCGACTGGTCGGCCTCGTGGTAACCCGGCACCAAGGGCACACCGGCTTTGGCCATCAACTGTTTGGATGCCGCTTTCAGACCCATGGCTTCAATGGCCGCCACACCGGGACCGATGAACACCAGACCGGCGCGGGCACACGCATTCGCAAAATCTGCGTTTTCACTCAGAAAACCATAACCGGGGTGAACCGCTTGAGCGCCGGTTTTCACGGCTGCATCCAAGATGCGATGCCATTGCAAATAACTGTCTGCCACGGCAGCGCCGCCTATGTGCACCGCTTCATCACAGGCCTGCACATGCGCGGCCTGCGCGTCCGCATCCGAATACACGGCCACGGTGCGCACACCTAAACGTGCAGCAGTCGCGGCAACGCGGCAGGCGATTTCGCCCCGGTTGGCAATCAGTATTTTGTGAAACATGGCATCAGTAACGCTTGGCGACTTCTTCGAGCATGACCTCGGTGGCACCGCCGCCAATGGCCAGCACGCGCGCATCGCGCCACAAGCGTTCAATAGGCGCTTCGCGCATATAACCCATACCGCCCCAGAACTGCAAACAGCCACCGACCACTTCGTTCACCAGTTCGCCGGTCAATGCCTTGAGCATAGAAACTTCCTGCACGATGTCGTGTTCCTGGGTGACAGACCAGGCGCAGTGGTACATGAACTGACGCGCCGAGCGGGTTTTGGCGTCCAGCATGGCGATGCGCTGACGGATATGCTGCATGTCCCACAAGCTCTTACCGAATGCCTGACGCTGACGCACATAGTCCAGCGTGAGTTCAATAGCTCTCTGGCAATGACCTACCGCCATGGCGGCCAGGGCAATACGCTCGGTCTGCAAATTTTTCATCAATGCATAAAAGCCTTTGTCCTGCTCACCCAGCAAAGCCTCGGGACCTAGTCGCACGTTGTCCAACACCAACTCTGCGGTATCCGAACACAGCCAGCCGGTTTTATCCAATGAACGACCGACGCTGAAACCCGGCGTGCCTTTTTCCACAATGAACATGGACATCTGGTGTTTACCGATGCCGGTTTTGGCAGCGACGAAATACACATCGGCGTGCACGCCGTTGGTGATGAACATTTTGGTGCCGTTCAGCACCCAAGCATCACCATCGCGTTTGGCGATGCTGCGCATGCCCGACAAATCCGAGCCCGCACCCGGTTCGGTCATGGCCACAGCGCTGATGGTCTCGCCTGTGATGATGCGAGGTAAATATTTGGCTTTTTGCGCAGCCGTACCGGCGTGGTGCATATGCGGACTGGCCATGTCTGTGTGTACCAGCACGCTGACGATAAAACCGGCGAATGTTGATTGAGACAAGCCTTCAGCAAACACCAGATTGGTCAAAGCATCCGCTTCGGCGCCGCCGTATTCGCTGTCATACATCAAGCCGAAAAATCCAGCCTCGCCCATTTTGCGCAACACCTCGCGCGGCACCTTGCCGGTCTTTTCCCACTCCAGTCCGTAAGGCTCTACTTCTCGTTCAAGAAAACGCGCCATCTGGTCGCGCAGTGTTTGGTGTTCAGGTAAATGGTAAATGTGGTTCATGTTGGTCATTTCAAAAAAATCACATGCGAAACACACCGAAGCGTGTTTCCGGAATCGGTGCATTCAATGATGCGGATAAGGCCAAAGCCAACACCTGGCGCGTGTCTGCGGGATCGATCACGCCGTCGTCCCACAAGCGGGCGCTGGCGTAATAAGGGTGGGATTGGTGGGCGAATTGATCGAGCAACGGTTGTTTGAATGTGGCTTCTTCTTCAGCGCTCCAACTGCCGCCTTTGGCTTCAATGCCGTCTCGCTTGACGGTTGCCAACACGCTGGCCGCCTGCTCGCCGCCCATGACGCAAATGCGTGCGTTCGGCCACATCCACAAAAAACGCGGATTGAACGCGCGGCCACACATGCCGTAATTGCCTGCGCCGTAACTGCCGCCGATGATGAGGGTGAATTTAGGCACCTGCGCGGTAGCAACAGCGGTGACCATCTTGGCACCGTGACGGGCAATGCCTTCGTTTTCATATTTGCGACCAACCATGAAGCCGGTGATGTTTTGCAAAAACACCAGCGGTATTTTTCGCTGGCAACACAGCTCAATGAAGTGCGCGCCCTTTTGCGCCGACTCGGAAAACAACACGCCGTTGTTCGCCACTATGCCGACCGGCATGCCTTCGATGTGTGCAAAACCACACACCAAAGTGCTGCCGAAACGCGCTTTGAACTCGTGAAACTCCGAACCATCGACCACGCGGGCAATGATGTCGCGCACGTCGTAAGGCTTGCGCGTGTCCACAGGAATCACGCCGTATATTTCTTGCACGTCATACAAAGGCGGACGTGCAGGTATCACTTCGGTATCAAATGTTTTGGAGTGATTCAACCGGGATACCGCCTCACGCGCCAAGGCCAACGCATGCGCATCGTTGTCTGCCAGATGATCCGCTACGCCGGACAAACGCGTGTGCACGTCGCCGCCGCCTAAATCTTCGGCGCTGACGATTTCTCCGATCGCAGCTTTGACCAAAGGCGGGCCGCCTAAAAAGATGGTGCCCTGGTTTTTCACGATGATGGTTTCATCACTCATCGCAGGCACATACGCGCCACCGGCCGTACAACTGCCCATGACGACCGCGATTTGCGCAATGCCTTGCGCACTCATATTGGCCTGGTTGTAAAAAATGCGGCCAAAATGTTCTTTGTCGGGGAACACATCGTCTTGGTTCGGCAAATTAGCACCGCCTGAATCCACCAAGTAAATACACGGCAAACGATTTTGCTGCGCTATCTCTTGCGCGCGCAAGTGTTTTTTCACCGTCATCGGATAGTAAGTACCACCCTTGACCGTCGCGTCATTGCAGACGATCACACAGTCCACACCGCTGACCCGACCGATACCTGCGATCACACCGGCGCCCGGTGCATCGCCGTTGTACATGCCGTGCGCAGCCAATGGGCTGAACTCGAGAAACGGCGTGCCCGGGTCGAGCAGCAGAGCCACGCGTTCGCGCGGCGGCAACTTGCCGCGCGCCACATGCTTGGCACGCGCAGTCTCACCGCCACCCTGGGCGCTGAGCGCCATTTGCACACGCAAATCGTCAACTGCCGCCTGCATGGCCTGCGCATTGGCAACAAACCCGGCGGAGCGGGTTGACAGGTTGGAGGTGAGTGCGCTCATGCTGCTTCAGTCTCAGATCAACTCAAACGCCATGGCCGTGCCTTCGCCGCCGCCAATACACAAGGTAGCCAGGCCTTTTTTCAAACCTCTGGCTTGCAAGGCATGCAGCAATGTGACGATGATGCGAGCGCCGGATGCACCTATGGGGTGACCGAGCGCACAAGCGCCACCGTTGACATTGACGATTTCATGCGGAACCTTGAGTTCATGCATCAACGCCATGGGCACCACGGCAAATGCTTCGTTGACTTCCCATAACTGCACATCGCTGACTTGCCAGCCGGCCTTGGTCAAGGCGCGTTGCGTCGCGCCTATAGGTGCTGTGGTGAACCATTCCGGCTCTTGCGCAAACGTAGCGTGGCTGACCACGCGCGCCAACGGCGTGCAACCGAGTTTTTTAGCCGTGCTTTCGCGCATCATGACCAAAGCAGCTGCGCCGTCGTTAATGGACGAGCTGGACGCAGCAGTGATGGTGCCGTCTTTTTTGAACGCGGGCTTTAAGCTGGTGACTTTATCGAGCTTGACTTTGCCAGGGCCTTCGTCCAAGGTCACCACACGCTCGCCACTGCGGTCTTTGACTGTGACAGAAGCGATTTCTTTACTGAACGCGCCATTGGCCGTCGCGTCTTTGGCGCGCTGCACACTGGTCATGGCGAAATGGTCTTGCGCTTCGCGGGTGAACTGGAATTTGGCTGCACAGTCCTCGCCGAAAGTACCCATGGAGCGTCCGGCTTCATAAGCGTCTTCTAGGCCGTCAAGCATCATGTGGTCATAAATTTTGTCGTGACCCATGCGGTAACCGCCTCGGCCTTTCAACATCAGGTAAGGCGCGTTGGTCATGCTTTCCATGCCACCGGCCACCATCACGTCCTGCGAGCCTGCGCTCAAAATATCGTGCGCGAACATGGCTGCGCGCATACCTGAGCCGCACATTTTTGACAAAGTGACAGCGCCAGCGCTTTTAGGCAAACCGCCTTTGAACGCAGCCTGACGCGCCGGGGCCTGGCCTTGACCGGCCATCAGGCAATTGCCGAACAACACCTCGGTGACTGCGTCCGGCGCAATACCGGCGCGCGCTACCGCGGCTGCAATTGCCGCGCCGCCTAAGTCATGGGCGGCAAGGGACGCGAAGTCACCCTGAAAACTGCCCATAGGCGTACGGGCTGCACTGACAATGACAATCGGATCTGACATGGATAACTCCTTAAAAAAAATTCACATGGATTGGTTCAAAGCTGCGCGCTGAACCACGAATCGCTTGTCTGCTTCATACGGGAACACATCGTGGACATGGCCTTGGCTGATTTTTTCTTTGTGCCCTTGCCAGAAACTCGCGTCCAGCAAATCGGCATGGTGCTTCATGAACACTTCGCGCACCGACGGGTTGCCCAGCAAAAAAGGTCCGAAGGTTTCAGGGAACACATCGCGCGGGCCGACGTGATACCAGATCTCGCCTGACATTTCATCCTCCTCATTGCGCGGCGCGGGTACCCGGCGGAAATTGCAATCGGTGATGTATTCAATCTCATCGTAATCGTAGAACACGACTTTGCCGTGGCGCGTGATGCCGAAATTTTTCCACAGCATATCGCCGGGGAAAATATTGGCAGCCACCAAATCTTTGATGGCATTGCCGTATTCAATCACGGCACGTTCCATTTGCGCTTTGGCGCGCGGCTCGTCCAAACCTGCGTCAAACGACTCCTGCAAATAAATATTCAACGGGATCATGCGCCTTTCAATATAGGCATGCTTGATCACCACCTCTTGTTTGCCGTTATCTGACCGGGTATTGATCTCTATTTGGCTTGGTGCAAATTTTTGAATTTCTTCAATCAATTCGTCTTCAAAACGCTCTCGCGGAAATGCGACATTGCTGTACTCCAGCGTATCCGCCATGCGCCCCACCCTGTCGTGCTGTTTAACCAACATGTACTTACCTTGGATTTGCTCGCGCGAGGTGTCTTTTTGCGGCGGGTAAAAATCCTTGATGACTTTGAAGACAAACGGAAAAGACGGCTGATCAAACACCAGCATCACCATGCCCTTGATGCCGGGTGCGATGCGGAATTTGTCGGTGCTGTGGCGCTGGTGGTAAAGCAGATCTCTGTAAAACAAGGTCTTGCCCTGCTTAGCCAGACCAAGCGCGTTGTAAATTTCAGCGCGCGGTTTGCGCGGCATCAGACTGCGCAAAAACTGCACATAGGCAGAAGGAATATCCATGTCCACCAGGAAATAAGCGCGGGCAAAACTGAAAAGCATCAAAAAATCATCTTCGCCGAACAAAGCAGCATCAATCACCAACTGGTCTTTGCTGTTGTGCAATACGGGTAAGGCAAAGGGAATTTCCACAAAACCGTTGATCACCTTGCCGACGATGTATGCAGCCTTGTTCCGGAAAAAAAGGCTGTTGAGTACTTGTATTTGAAAGTTAGCCCTTAATTTCGATTGGTCGAGTCGGGCGCGAACGTTGCGCAAAATATCTTCCGCATCTCGCGCAAGATCGGCAAACGGACAAGCCAGATTGAAATGCTCCACGATGCGAACAATAATGTCCACCAGATTGTTCTTGTCCGGGTACCAGGCTTGGTAAGTCGGCAAGGCTTCAGGCTCATCGCTTTCTATGTACTCGGTGCTGACGGCCGGACGGACAAAGATAAATTCATTTTGAAAATAACTTCGATCCAAGATTTTAGTGGTCACCGAATTGAAAAAAGTTTCGGCCAACTCCGGCTGAAAATGGTCAACCAGCAATCCTATGTAATGCAATTTCACTTGTTGCCAAATGTCAGGCGGCTGTAGTGCGGCTTGAAATTCGTTTTCAAGCACAGCAGAACATTCTTTGACCCGCAAATCGTAAAACTCTATGCGTTCGCGTTGTGCGCGTTGCTGACCGTGCCAATCCTGGTTTTCAAAACGCTGTTTGGCTTTGGCAGACTCTTGACGAAACAACTGGTAATGCCGGTTGAATCCATCCATCATGGCCTGCGCAATGCCATAAGCAACCGTGGAATCGAGTCGTTGCGGAAACATAGGGCGCCGTCCTCAAGAAGTTTCGCGCGGGTAGCGCTTAAAGCCATGGCGAAACACTTCGACGACTTCTTCTGAATTGCTCATGGTGACTTGTAAATCCTTGACCAGCCCATCGTTCAGGCCGTAGACCCAGCCGTGTACGCTGATTTTCTGACCGCGTGTCCAGGCGTCCTGCAAGACATTGGACAAAGCGACGTTGCCCACTTGCTCAATCACATTCATCTCGCACAACACGTTTTCCATCTCTGCTTGAGGCAAATGGTTGAGACGCTGGCGGTGGCGTAAATGCACATCCTGCACATGGCGCAACCAGTTATCCGCCAGTCCTATGCGCAAACCGCGCGCCGCAGCCATCACGCCACCGCAGCCGTAATGCCCAACCACCATGATGTGCTCAACACGCAAATGCTCGACTGCAAATTGAATCACTGACAAAGCATTCAAATCCGAGTGCACCACCAGATTGGCCACGTTGCGATGCACGAACACCTCGCCGGGATCCAGACCTATGATTTCATTGGCAGGCACTCGACTGTCTGAACACCCAATCCACAAATACTTAGGTGACTGTTGCTTAGCCAGCTTTTCAAAAAAACCGGGGCGCTCACGGCACATGCGATCCGCCCAGGCGCGGTTGTTATCAAATAACGAGTTCAGCTTTGTTTGCATAGTTCAGGCCTTGGCTTTTAGACTGTGTTTGTTCAGCAATTGTCTGGCTTCTTTTTCGTGTTGTTTGACTTCGTCCAGGTTGGCCTGGATTTCACGCATCTGGTTTTCGAGTTGCTGGCGATGTTCCCCCAGCACAGCGATGAATTTTTTCAACTGAGGCACGGTGTCACGCGGGCTGTCGTACATGTCAATGATGTCCTTGGCCTCCATCAAAGAAAGGCCTAGCCGTTTGGCGCGCAAGGTCAGACGCAAGCGGGCACGCTCGCGCGAGCTGTAAATGCGGTTTCTGCCACCCGGTCCCAGCCGCTCCGGGCGCAGCAAACCCATGTCTTCGTAAAAACGAATGGCACGGGTGGTCAAATCAAATTCTTTGGCCAGATCTCGGATCGTGAATTGCGTCGCCATGAGGACAGGGAAATCAATTAACGTTTACGTAAACGTCAATTATCAAGCAAAATACGACCGCATGAACTTGCTCGAAAAAGAATTGACCTATCCGCTGGGTGATACCTTGCCCGAAACGGGCAAAAAGCTGGAACTCAGCCCCGGTGTTTACTGGATACGTATGGCTTTGCCATTTGCCCTGAATCACATCAACCTGTGGTTACTGCGCGACCATTTCAACGGGGTTGACGGCTGGTGCATTGTGGATTGCTGCCTTGACAGCCCGGAATCCCGCGCCCATTGGGAACAGATTTTTGCAAACTCCCTGGACGGCTTGCCGGTGGTGCGCGTGCTGGCCACACACATGCACCCGGATCACCTGGGACTGGCGCACTGGTTGTGCAAGCGCTGGCAAGTGCCTTTGTTCATCAGCGCCACCGATTACCACACGGCCCGTACTTTGGTGGCTACACCGGATGAACGCCACAGCGATCAGGCCGTGGCTTTTTTCAAGGCACACGGCCTGGTGGATCCCGTGGTGTTTGAAGCTTTAGGCGACCGCAAATTGCAATTCGGCCACATGGTGCCAGCCTTGCCTACTCAATTTGTGCGGATCATGGATGCACAGCTCTTGCGTATCGGCGACAACGACTGGCATTGCATCAGCGGCTACGGCCACGCCCCGGAACACATTGCCTTGCATTGCCCCGCATTGAATGTATTGATAAGCGGCGACATGGTACTACCGCGTATCTCCAGCAACATCAGTGTTTACGATTCTGAACCGCTCGCCGACCCCTTGCGTTTGTTTTTAACTTCATTGACCAGATACGCTCACCTGCCAGCAGATTGCCTGACTTTGCCTTCTCACGGCAAGCCTTTTACCGGCTTGCATCAGCGTATTGCTCAGTTGATGGATCACCATGACAACCGCTTACAGGAGCTCAAAGCCGCGCTGGCAGCCAATAACCTGTCGGCATTAGAAGCCATGTCTATTTTGTTTACGCGGCAGCTTGATGCGCATCAAACCACTTTTGCCATCGGCGAAGCCTTGGCACATCTTCATTACCTGTGGTTCGGGCAGGAAATTGAACGCTACCTGGACGATCAGCAGATCTATCGCTTTAAGCCCACTGCGGCAATGACTCATCCCTGAGCTGAGCGCGACGCTGCGCATAGTCGGGAACCACATGACGCACCGTCTCCCAGAACATGGGGCTGTGGTCCATCACACGCAAGTGGCTGAGTTCATGCACCACCACGTAGTCGATGATGTCTAGTTTGAAATGGATTAAGCGCCAGTTCAAACGAATACAGCCATCAGAGGTGGCGCTGCCCCAACGGGTGCTGGCATTGCTTAAAGACAGTTTTTTCCACTGCACCCCCAGCGCCGGTGCGAAATGGTTTAATCTTTGTGCAAACAACTGCTTGGCCTGTTGCATCAACCAGGCTTGCACGGCGTCCCTGATTTGCGCGGCATCGGCCGTCTGCGCTACCGATACTTTCAAGATACGGCTTATGCCTGGATTCGCCGTTGTGCCGCTGTCTTCTAAGCGCGCACCCGCGCCTTTGAAAAGATGCGATGAATCTAACTGCAATAGAACTTGCTCGCCCAGAAAAGGCAAGCTGATCCCATCGCGCCATTCAATCACACTGGCTTGCATGTGTTTTTGCCGCTCTTGCATTTCCTGCAATTTGCGCAAAATCCATTCACCTTTTTCATGTAAAGCAGTTTCAATGGCGCCGATGCTGGCCCAGCGCGGTGCTCTGACATCCAGACCATCCGGCCCGACACTCATACCTATGGTCTTGCGTTTGCTGCGGGTCAATCGGTAGTCTGCACTGCCTATGCCTAAATGTATATGCCGGTTGGCGCGTGGATGGTGAAACCTGGCGATGCCACTGGCAAGCGCCAAGCTTTGTGTCGGCAGTTGTGTTTCACGTGATTGCTCTGTGTTGTCAATTTGCACCTTGGCGGGTATATCCAGCCAATCGAGTGCCAGTTGAACAAATGACTTCATGCCCTGCTCATACCCTGAGCGTAAGCTGTCGGGTCCAAGCGTTGCATTTCTGTTTCTATCCAACGCTGAACTTCAGCCATGAGTTCATCAGCCTGACGCCCCTGGCTGCTGATCATCGGTCCAATCGACACAGTGACAGTGCCCGGGTATTTGACAAAGGCTTTGCGCGGCCAGCACACCCCTGAATTCACCGCCACCGGAATGACCGGCACGCCGGCTTCTATGGCCAGTCTTGCGCCGCCGGATTTGTATTTACCTTCTTGCCCGCGTGGTATGCGCGTACCCTCCGGAAACATGATGACCCAGATGCCGCGCGACAGCAATTCACATCCTTGCTGCACCACTTTATTGAAGGCTTGCGACTTCAATTTGCGGTCAATATGCACCATATCCAGTCGACCTATGGCCCAGCCGAAAAACGGCACAAACAGCAACTCGCGCTTAAACACATAGGCCAGATCGCTGGGCATGATCACCGGCATTAAAAATGTTTCATAGGTAGATTGATGCTTGACCAGCAACACCGCCGGTTGATCTTTGGCAGGCAGGTTTTCTCTGCCCTCAACCACATAGCGTAAGCCCAGTATGTACTTGGCGCCGCTGATGGCCAAGCCCAGCCAAAAAGCTGCAATTCGGTAAAGCCGGGGACCACGGAAACGCAAGCCGGCAGCTGCCAGCAAGACCAGCGCGCAAGGTATGACTGTGAGCAGCATCCACAACATATGCAGCAATGAGCGCAGCAGTGCCATTACTTGCTCTTATGGTTATTGGCTTGCAAGGTATTGACTGGACGGCTCAACATCCAATCGGCAAAAGCGGCCAGGTCTTCATGCACTAAGGTGTCAGTCGGAAACCCTTGCGGCAAACCCGGTCCCTTCCAGCCCTCGCTTTTGCCTGTGCACACCAGATGCGTCAGGCATCCCACAGCTGCGGCAGCCTGGGCATCACGCAAAGTGTCTCCGACAGCGTTCACCTGATCCAGTTGAGCGCCGAAACGGTCGCAGATTTGTTCGAACAAACCGGGTAATGGTTTTCTGCAACCGCACTGGTCTTGGGGCACATGCGGACAATAAAAAATAGCGTCTATGCGACCTCCTGTCGCTGACAACATTTTGTTCATCTTGTCGTGCACTTGGTTCAAAGTAGCCACATCAAACAGACCACGACCCAAGCCGGACTGGTTGCTGGCAATCACCAGATGCCAGCCGGCTTGGCTCAATCTGGCGATGGCTTCCAGCGCGCCGGGTAATGGCTGCCACTCTTCCGGAGATTTGATGTAGTCGTCGCTGTCGCGATTGATGGTGCCGTCGCGGTCCAGGATAATAATTTTATTATTCATACGTGCTCACTGTGCCAGGCGAGACAAATCAGCCACCCGGTTCATGTGTGAGTGCAACAGTTTCAACAAACCCAACCGGTTTAACCTGAGCGCTGTGTCTTCTGCGTTAACCATCACATCGTTGAAGAATGCGTCAACCGCGTCCCTCAAACCCGCCAGTGCTTGCAATGAGCCTGTGTAATCTTGTGTTTCATACAAAGATTGAGCTTCTAAAGCAACAATATTTAGTTTTTCAAACAGTGCCTGCTCGGCATTTTCTTTTAACAAAGTTGAATCAAGCTTGGTGCTTACGGTCTCCTGTGATTTCTTCAGGATATTCGATATTCGCTTATTGGCAGCCGCCAGCGCTTGACTCTCGGTTAATCCGGAGAAATGTGCCACCGCATCCAGTCGCTCTCTGAGTTGACTCCAGTCTTGCAAGTTGTCCGCACCGAGCACAGCCATGATGTGGTTGACCGGGTAATGATCTGCTTCTAGAAAGTTAATAAGCCGCTCTTGAAAAAACACTTCCAATCGGTTTTTATCAAAAGCTGCCACGGCGGCCGGCACAAATGCCGCCAATGCCACATCGAGCAAACTGCTGACACTGATTTTCAATTTCTCTTCAACCAATATGCGCGTCACGCCCAAGGCATGACGTCTGAGCGCAAATGGGTCTTTGTCACCCGTCGGTAAATTGCCGATGCCGAACATTCCTACCAAGGTTTCAAGTTTGTCTGCCATGGCGACAACACGGCCAACGTCGCTGCGCGGTAATTCATCACCTGCAAATCTGGGCTTGTAATGGTCTGCGATGGCTTCTGCCACAAGTATGTTCTCACCATCATTGATAGCGTAGTAGCGACCCATGATGCCTTGCAAGTCAGGAAATTCTCCGACCATGTCGGTCAGCAAATCTGTTTTTGCCAAGCGTGCGGCGCGATCGGTCAGATTTACCAGCTGTCGTTCATCTTTAGTCCACGGCTGTAAACCTGCTTGAACCAAGCCTTGCACGATAGATTTGGCAATGGCGCAGACTCGAAGCATGCGATCGCCTTGTGTCCCCAACTGGTTGTGATACACCACTTTGTCCAAACCTGATACTCTGGATTCAAGTGTTTTTTTGCGGTCCTGGTCATAAAAGAATTTCGCGTCAGATAAACGCGGACGTACCACGCGTTCATTGCCGCCAATCACGGCGCTGGCGTCTGCCGGATTGATATTGCTGACAATCAAAAAGCTGTTGCTCAGTTTCCCGGTTTTATCTAACAAGGGGAAATACTTTTGATTCGCCTTCATGGTCAAAATCAAACACTCAGGCGGCACTTGCAAAAACGCTTCTTCAAAACGGCACACCATGACCGTTGGACGCTCAACCAATGATGTAACTTCTTGTACCAATTCATTGTTTAGCAAAAATGTTTCTGCCTCTTCATCTGTCAATCCCGCAGGCTCAACCTCTAGGCGTGACCCCAGTTTTTTAGCTTCTGATCTGAGCGCACGCAGCATGACAAGGCTTCTGTCTTCAAACCCTGCGATAACCGCGCCGTCGTCGGTCATGGTTTGAGCGTATTCATCTGCATGCCTAATTACTACCGGCGTTTTTGCTGCTTCAAAACGATGGCCTGATGTGGTGTTACCTGCTTTCAAACCTAAAGCCGTGATATTCACCACTTTATCGCCATGCAAAGCGATCAAGCCATGTGCCGGCCGGATAAAACTCACGCTACTCCAACCGGGCATGTCGCAATCTTTGTGCAGCTGGTATTGCATCACTTTAGGTATTGGCAATTTATGCAATGCTTCATCCAGCGCTTTTTGCAAGCCCTGTTGCAAACTGGCACCCTTGATTGTGCTGTTGAAAAATAGCACTTCAGTCTTGCCGTCAGCAGTTCGGTGTATTTGTTTCAACAAATCTTCATGGTCATCACACACCACGCCTTGCGCTTGCATTTTTTTGACCAGCGCGGTTGTGGGCTTGCCTTGTGCGTCTAAGCCGACACTGACTGGCATGAGTTTTTGCTTTACTTCTTTGTCGTCAGCTTGAGCATTTACATTTTTAATCCACACTGCCAGGCGGCGAGGGGAAGCATATGCGATTAGATTTTTACCGATTTCTATATTGTCATAAGAGATTAGATTTTGATCACGCAAGCTCAACCAAATTTCTGATGAAAAAGCATCTCCGATTTTTTTCAATGCTTTAGGCGGCAGTTCTTCAACCAGTAATTCAACCAATAAATTATGTGCGCTCATGCTGTTGCATCCTTGGCCATGTATTCAGCCACCCAAGCAGCCGGTGCCATCGGAAATCCAAGCCGTTTTCTGCTCTCAAGATAACTTTGTGCCACGCTTCTTGCCATATTGCGTATACGACCTATATAGGCAACGCGTTCTGTCACACTGATTGCGCCTCTGGCATCCAGCAAATTGAACGAATGTGCTGCTTTCAAAACCTGCTCATAAGCCGGCAAAGCCAATTCCTGTGTCATCAGGTACTTCGACTGTTTTTCATATGCGCTGAATGCCGTGAAAAGAAATTCCGCATCACTGTGCTCGAAGTTGTACGCTGATTGTTCTTTTTCATTTTGCAAGTACACATCGCCATAACTTAGACCTGCTGTCCATTTCAGGTCGTACACGTTGTCAACACCTTGCAGATACATGGCCAGACGTTCAAGCCCGTAAGTTATTTCACCGGTGATGGGTTTGCAATCTATTCCTCCCACTTGCTGAAAATAGGTGAACTGCGTAACTTCCATACCGTTTAACCATACTTCCCAGCCCAAACCCCAAGCTCCTAAAGTGGGATTTTCCCAATCATCTTCAACAAATCGTATATCGTTGTTTTGCAGGTTAAAGCCCAATGCTTTCAATGAACCTAGGTACAAATCGAGAATATTTGAAGGTGCCGGTTTGAGCACCACCTGGTATTGGTAATAGTGCTGCAAACGGTTTGGGTTCTCGCCATAACGCCCGTCTTTTGGTCGACGCGACGGCTGTACATAGGCAGCTTTCCAAGGCTCAGGGCCGATAGCTCGCAAAAAAGTAGCTGTATGCGAGGTTCCAGCGCCGACTTCCATGTCGTAGGGTTGCAGTAAAGCACAACCTTGTGCGTCCCAGTAGTTTTGTAATTGCAGAATGATTTGTTGAAATGTCAGCATTTTTTTATTTTACAGATGCTGATTGATCTTTTCTGTTCTGCTTTTATACAAAGCGAGGCTCATGAAAAATAAACATACGAGCCAAAGCGGCATCAATCCCCAATGTCCGGCCCAGTACGCAAACGGTGTGATTGCACTGTCTTTGTTCAGCACTTGTCCTTGCAATTTTCCACGCACAAATGCTGGAAGTTGCTGAATAATTTTTCCTTCAGCTGAAATGATGGCGGTACCACCGGTATTGGTGGCCCTGACTGTGGGTATATCAAATTCAAGGCTTCGCATTCTGGCTATATCCAGATGCTGATTCACCACCATGCTATCGCCAAACCAGGCGATGTTGCTTATGTTGACAAACACTGTTGGTATATTTGTAGTATTTACGAATCTGACCGCAAGTTCCTCACCAAATAAATCTTCATAACAAATGGTCATGCTTAAGTTGTGACCTCGCCATACAAATGGCGCTTGTTTGACAGAACCTCGATTGAAGTCACCTAGGTCATTAACCATTAATCGGGTAAACCATTTCATGCTTTCAGGCGTGAACTCGCCAAATGGCACAAGATGGTATTTGTCGTACTGACTCTCAACGCCAAAACCCAGACCTACCGCTGAATTACCGTACCCTTTTTCTTTGTCCAGTGTTGGAATTCCTAGCAAAATAATTTGTTTTTCGTCCGCAAATTTTCCGGTCAATGAGTCCCAGTAACCAGTTGGTAATTCATGTTGAAAATAGGGAATAGCTATTTCTGGAAGAACAGTTAAATCTGCGCGGCTGTTTTCTATTTGTTCTGCATACCAATCCAATGCTTGTTGCCTGCCGCTGTTAAATTTTGTTGTTTGACTGATATTTGCTTGCAACAAGTTGACATTCAAAACTATTCCTTGCCGATTTTCATCTCTGACGGCAGGGAGACTCAGCATCAACAGCACCACCACTACTTTAATTCTTAAAATTATGGATTTTTCTTGACTTAGCATTTGAATTGCTAGCCATGATGAAGCAAAAGCAGCTAAAAATCCAACACCATACACACCCACCCAAGGAGCCGCAAAGGAAAGTAAACCATTCACATGTGCATACCCAATTGCACCCCAAGGAAATCCCGTAAACCATTGTGCACGTGCTAGCTCAGCCGCCATCCAACAAGATGCAAACAAAGCATGCATCAACCAAGGATTCAATTTTTTATGTGTGTATATAAATAACTTCAAAGTAGCAGCGTAGTAAAACCCCAAGCCCGCGCACAACAGTAAGATAGCCAACACACTTATCACTGATGGCATGCCTCCTACTTCATGCAATGCTATGTACAACCACCACACTGAAACGCTTAACCAAGTGACTGCGAAAGCCCAAGATAAAGTTAATGCTTTTTCAGGGTTCTTGTATATGATTGTTATTAGAAAAGATAAGCCTATGACTTGCAATAAGCTATTTAAATAGCCATTAAATAAGTTTAAGCCAACCCATGCCATACCTACAGCTGCTAAAAAGACTAACAGCCACTTATTTATGCCCAATACCTTCACGTAGTTCAATTGCCTGTGCGTTTAACGCGATACCACTTGACCACACCGCTTTTTGAATGCATGACCTCAAAACGCAGTCCCTGTATGTCGTAATGTTCGCCTTTGCCAGGAACATGCCCCATTAAGTGTGCAATCAAACCGCCTATAGTCTCGAATTGTTCTTGCTGTTCATCAGTATTTAAGTGAACATTAAACGATTCATTGATTTTGGATACATCTGTATGCCCGGCGACTCTGAAAGATTTGTCAACCAGACTGTAAATTTCACCATCGTCAGTCTCAGTGTCAAATTCGTCTTCTATTTCACCAACAATTTCTTCCAGCAAGTCTTCAAAGGTTACTAAACCAGAAATACGACCGAATTCATCGATTACCATAGCCATATGATTGCGATTTTTTTTAAAGTCTCTTAATAAATCCGTCAAATTTTTTGTTTCAGGTACAAAGACAGCTGTGCGTAACAACACCTTTAAATTTATTTCGGGTGCTCTTTGCCATTTCAATACATCCTTGGTCATCAATACGCCGATGATGTTTTCCTTGTCATCTTCGTAGACAGGGTAGCGTGAATGACCGATGTCTATGATCATTTCCATCATTTCATCTATGTTCATCCCGATATCAAGCATATCCATTTTTGGTGCTGGAATCATGATTTCAGCGACATGCATTCTGCTGATTTTCAGCACACCCTCGAGCATGATGCGGCTTTCTGTCCCAATCAGATTTCTTTGTTCTGCGATACCAATCAGATCAAGCAGGTGCTGCCGTGTTTTCACAGAGGGCAATAGCTTTTCTACAGAATGCCTCAGTCTCTGACTCAGAGATCGTCTGTTTTTGATAACTTTATTCAATTCATCCACACTTTTTCAATTTATTCTCAATGATTACATTATGTTCAATTTATGTTGTGAAAAGTGAAGCTCTAGATTTTTTTTCGGATGATGTCTGTATTTTTCTGAAATTTAATTCATAGAAACTTTAGATTTTGAAATGGCTAAAGAAAAATCATAGAGCAGTGAAGATACAACCTACTTTCTATGGCAATGCTGATTGACAGGATAGAAGCTAATACATATCTGCTTCAAATGAATTCAAAAAACAATATTGCACAATAACGCTACTAATCGCATTAACAGATTCGCAAAGACAAAAAGCCCGACTCCTTCGAGTCGGGCTTTTTGCGGCTGTAATAGCCTGACGATGTCCTACTTTCACACGGGGATCCGCACTATCATCGGCGCTGACGCGTTTCACTGTCCTGTTCGGGATGGGAAGGAGTGGTACCACGTCGCTATGGTCATCAGGCATAACTTGTTCTCATCTTGACAAAGTCAGGACAAGGAATTTATAGAGCGAATCAGCTGTATTTTGAATGCGTCACTTGGCATAACAACCTTGATCATTGCTGAATCAAAGTTATAGGGTCAAGCCGCACGAGCAATTAGTATCAGTTAGCTTAACGCATTACTGCGCTTCCACACCTGACCTATCAACGTCCTGGTCTTGAACGACTCTTTAGGGGGCTCAAGGCCCCGGCAGATCTCATCTTGAAACGAGTTT